>ONLW01000001.1 GCA_900318835.1 uncultured Bacteroidales bacterium | reverse complement strand
CACCCCCTCATTCCCGCCGAACGCCCACACACAAAGCATCTCCGAAGATTTTCCATGCCGCTCTTTCACGGGCAAGGAAAGAGACGAGGAAACAGGCTATGGTTATTTCGGCGCCAGATACATGGACCACGAGCTAACAACCATGTGGCTCTCTGTCGACCCCATGGCCGACAAGTACCCGTCGGTGAGTCCGTATGCGTACTGTGCGTGGAATCCAGTGAAATTGGTGGATCCGGACGGGAGAGAAATTGATATCTCTGGTATATTTGATCAGAATGGTAATGCAAAGAAAGGATGCGAACTTGCCTGCAAAGCATTTCTTTTCTTTGCAAAAACCAGCTACGGTCAGAAAACCCTTGCTCGATTTGCAAAAAAGGGACAGACGATAGCAGGTCATACTTATACTGAAGATGGTTATTACCATAATAAAGGTATTGATCTTGGGTTTAGAGTTGGTAAATTAAAAAATGGTTCTTCGGCTAGTGGAGAAACGGGATATGATATAACAGGTAGTGGTAATACCAGCCGAATGAAGCTAACGATAGCACTTTGTAACCCTGTAGTAGCAAGTGATAATGATAATATCGCTGGATATTTGCAGACAATTTGTCATGAAATTTATTTTCATGCATATAATTATGCTGTAGATTTTATAGATGACGGAACTATAAACGATTCTGAAATACGGCCCTACCTTAAAAAAGGACGCGATTATACAAGCAGAAATATGTGGCATGAAGTGCAGGATTTGCGTCACAACCATGCGTACCGGGATAATGCTATTCCTATCATGTCAGCATTTTTTGGCAGAACAAAATCCAGAACTGAAACAATAGAATGGATGTCAAGGCAGGGGTTATACTTTAAACATTGTAAAAATTGGCAAAAAAAATGAAATTTCAGACATTAATTATATCCTTCTTTTGTGTTTTACTTTTTACACAATGTAAAAAGTCCGTTGAACCGTATGGTTACTACTATGTAATCAATGAGAACTATAAACCTGCCCATATTTTTTACTACAATAATGGTTTACATCTCAGCCACTACTTTTTTGATGAAGAAATAACAACCGATTGGTTGGATTCTATTACGAATGTTTTTAGAGAGAAAAAGAAGGTTTTTGCTTTTCATGATGATGAGAACACAAATGTAGACACGTTGCGGTTTACAAATGTTTATCAATCGACTAACGTTCTACAGTACTATTTTGTCTATACTCAAGCGTCATGCAAGTTTTATGTATATAATCCTAGTCAGTTAGTAGGGACATACGAATTTATCCCCACCAGAGCCGAGGAAGAACTGATATCATTCGCAGTTTCTCAGCTGGATTTTGGTGACACCATGCCAGAATTTAATTCATTCAAAAAACAACCAGACAATGTTGTAATAGAAGATGCTTATTTCTCTTTATTAGTTAAATCGAATAGATTAAATATTGATTTGGTTGCTCATCTGTATGCGGACGAAGTACCAGATGAAGTTTTCTTTCTATCTGATGCCTTGGACGCTATAGTATATGATCATTGCAATCCGATATATCTAACGAAGGATAAATTGGATAAGACTGTGATGGAGACGTTTGAAAGAAAAATCAATGAAAAGTATATACCTCCACTTCCTTTTTTTGAAGATTAACTAATAGAAAAGTCCAAATAATACTGTAATTATTGACTAAACCAGCGCATAAAACCGAAGGGGCAAACCACACGAAAAACATGCGGTTTTATCTCGTCGTTTCCACCGGGCATGACCCCCGTAAGGGGTGGCGAATACCGCTGAATCGAATCAAATACAATGAGCAACGCGACGAGAAAAGAACGTACACTGGCATCATTCGGCGCATTTCAGCTGGCTGGGAATAATAAGAAAGAGTTCATCCATCATTATTTGTCATACTATAAACAAGCGTTGACTACCCAAGGAGAAGATGGGGTAATATTAGGACACAAGACGTATGGAGAAAAGGGTATCTCGAATTACTTCCAACGCCTTGGCTATGAAAATATTCGTACTATTGATGATTTTAACAGGAAATATGCTGATATATGGAAATGAAGAAAACCTTGTTTTACATAGGATGTTTGTTGATGATATCGTGTAATACCCAGATGGAGTCTGTCCAATTGCCCAAGAGAGACGTTCCTTATCAACGGTTCTTTGTTGATGAGAATACTGAGGTATTACTCTATATATATGACAGTTATGGGATACAAAACAACATATACGTAAAGAAAAAGGATTCCATATATTGCTCTAAATTTGAAGTGGATCCGATTCCCATTGTAAAGATGGTCCGTCATGATACTGTTTTTTTAGAATATCATAACTATGTCAGTCAAGGTAACGGCGTGGTTTGTCGTCAATCAATTTACAACTGGGCGCAAACTGTAGGGCCGTATAAAATAATAAATTGTAGACATTTTGATTTAACTGGAAGTACACAAATTCAATGTGGCAATCCGGATAGCATAAACATGAGAGAACAGATTATAACTTTGTTTAAGAACGGAAACAGACTTTTTGATACTTGTGTTAATAATATTGTATTCGAAATGGGTTTAGGAGGAAACCATAAGGTTTGTTTCTCAAAAATAGACACTATATCTGGATTAAAAAAAACATATTGTTATACGATTGACACAAGAAAAATTTCTTACCACATAGTCCCCCAATAATGACTGCTAGAAATGGGGGCTGGCACAGAACCGAGCGGAATGGAAAGCGATAAGATGGGCACCTGTTCCTGCAGACCAACTACAAAAACAGCAACAGAATGAGCCAACCTGCACATAAAACTACCGATACTTGAACACTTCAGCACATACCCCCGCACTGCAAAACCATGCTGTTTCGTGGCCTTTTTCCTCGTCGAATTCCAACGGGAAAGAAAAGGACCACGAAAGCGGCTTCCACTATTACGGCGCAAGGTACTACTGGAGCGAGGTGCTGACGGGATGGCTATCGGTTGACCCGATGGCGGATAAATACCCCGGAATTTCCCCCTACAACTACTGTGCAGGGAATCCCGTTATTTGCATAGATCCAGATGGTGAAAAAATTTATATGCTTTTTTACACTGTTGGAAATGACCGTGGAGATAATATGTTCCATGCAGCAGCACTAACGAGGCGAAGTGACATCATGGATAGTAAAACATTTGATGCAAAACACGATATTGTTGTTATGCGACCGATTCGAGATTTGGCTGCAATAAAAGACGAAGTGCAGGATATCACTAATGAGTATGGGGAAACATATGGGAAAACTGCTGAATTTGATGTATGGTCGCATGGAGGATTTGATGGCCCGACGGGAACACAACCTACATCATCGAACGCTATAGACTCAAAACAGATGACTACAGAAGGTTGGTCAGAAATTGATTTTAATTGGGACGAGAATGCCTCGGCAAATTTTTACGGTTGTCGTACCGGCAAATCAGAGAACGGAAAACCTTCCTTTGCTCAGACTGTTTCTGAATTAGAAAATTTTAAAGATGTCAGAGTATCCGGACAATCTAAAAAAGCTTACCCGTCTACCACTCAAACAAGAAGAAACAAGCCTGGTCGTTTTTTCGGGAAGCTAGGTCTTTCTTTTACAAAAACTTATATGGTTGGATGTGAAAGTAGAAAGGAAAGACTATCTCTGTTTCCAGGCAGAGAAGTCCATCCCATGAATACATTTGTTAATGGAGAACAGCAATGATATGAAACGTAAATTGATTGTAACAGGGATTATCATCGTTATTATGGTCATTTGTGACGCCTTGTCATGTCTTAATTTTTATGGACATGAGTGGAAATGGGATACAGGGCCAAGAATAAGTGATTTTATAGACTTCGATTCTAAATGTTACTCAAGTAAAATGCATTCAATACGACACAATAATCAGACAAAGGGATATCTTATTTTTTCTTTTGGGAACCAGGCCTTATTATATATTACAGAGGGGAAAGATGAGGCAAATGCACGGGGATTGTCTTTTTATATTAAATTGTAGTTAATTTCATTATAAAACACAAAATTATGTACCAAAACATCAAAAAAATCACAATGCTGCTCTTTGTGGCAGTGACAATGATCACATTTGCGTCCTGCAACAAGGATGACGACAGCAACGGCGGCTCGTCAAGCATCAACGAGGCCAAACTCTTTGGCACATGGCATTTCGAGAATGCCGACTACCGACATTGCGATATCACCTTCAACACCGACCACACCTGTGATGTCCGGGAATACCACTACAGCTATACTCTGTCGGGTAACACTCTCCATGGCTCATATACCTACTATTCTTACGGTTATAATAGGGAAATAACGGAGTACATTGACTTGACAATTAAGAGTCTCTCTGACGACACAATGGTCATGGACGGAAAGCGGACTTATGTGGATGGCAGCCAGGGCGACTATTCCGGCACCCTCCACAGGGTGCAGTAGCCGTTTGCACCACAGATGCCGATCAAGGGCGAAGCCCACAGAGGTGCCAGTCTTTTGACTGGCACCTTCTTTTGATTTCCCTTAATTTGACAATTCCCTTCTCCATCATTGTTCGTATCGTTACAGAATGGTTTCAACGATGCAAGGAGGGATATACGCCTGGCACCTGTCCCCCAAAAAAGGCCAAATGAAAACAACAACTAATTGAATCATATAACTTTGCGCTCTAAATCGGGAGATGAACAGGGAACATGGGTTGCAGCTTCTGGTGTCAATCTCTCAAAGTTTTTTTTTCGATAGAAAGGCTGTTGCGATTTAACATTTTTTAAGTTAATTCCATGATACCAAAATCCCAACGGGCACTTGCTGTATAGGCAAGTGCCCGTTTTTGTGCTTAATGCGCTGTGGATGATAGCGATGAACCACTTACCATCTCCTTACCAACTCCTAACCAACTCCTACCATAGTAGGTGTTGATAGGGTTGTGACAGGGTGTTCGTGTTTAACGGTTGTTAACAATTCACTTCTCCTTACTAGTTCTTTTTAATGGGTTGGCCTTGCTAATTATTTGTGAATGTTTTGGTTATGTTCTCTCTGTTGTTTTTTTAAGATTTTTCTTTTTCCTGTTTGAAAAAATATGCGTATTTTTGCAAAATTAACATAAATTAAAAAATGACTATGCAAGAGCCTACCCGATTATTCGACTTGCTGGCTTGGAGAAAGGAACTGCATCCCGAGCGCCCCGTGTTCAAATTCAAGGAAAACGGCGAATGGAAAGAGCATTATATCGATGAATATATAGAGAAAGTTGACCTCATCAGCTACGCCTTGATGCACCTCGGTGTGAAGAAGGGCGAGAATATCGGCCTTATCTCCGCCGGCCGTCCGGAATGGAACTACGTGGACTTCGGCGTGCAGCAGACAGGTGCCGTGTTGTTGCCTATCTATCCGACAATCAGCGAGGAAGACTACCAGTATATCCTCAACGACGCACAGGTACGCCTGCTGGTGGTCGAAACACCGGCTTTATACAAGAAAATCAGCAATATCCGAGAGAAGCTGCCGCATCTGGAAAATCTCTGCACCATTGTCCCCATGGAGGGTGTGAAGTCGATGGACGACATCTATGAGATTGGATGCCAGTATGTAAGGGAGCATCCCGAGGCACCCGCCAAGTTGCAGGAGATGAAGGATGCGCAGACCGTCGACGATGTCTGCACGATGATCTATACCAGCGGCACCACGGGTGTCCCCAAGGGCGCTATGTTGACCCATAGGGGATTGATAATGAACGTGCAGGAGATTAAGGAGAGCCCCGGAAAGACTTGGACCAAGGCCCTCTCATGGCTCCCCATGTGCCATATTTATGAGCGCATGATGGGTTACCTCTACCAGTGGCTCTGCTTCACCATTGCCTATGCCGAGAGCATCGCCAAGGTGGGCGACAACTGCAAGGAAATCAGTCCCAATATGATGGCTTGTGTGCCACGGTTCATCGAAAAGGTCTACGACAAGATTTACCGCAAGGGCGAGAAGATGAGCGGTATAGGGAGGAAAATCTTCGACTGGGCCATCAATCTGGCTTTCGAGTACGAACTCGACGAGTCGAAGCTCTCGGCCTGGTATAAATTACAGAAGAAGTGGGCTGACAAGTTGGTGTATAAGGAGATACGCGAGAGTATGGGAGGCGAGTTGTATATGCTCGTCAGTGGTGGTGCCACCATCCAGCCTCGCCTCACGAGGTTCTTCTCCTGTGTGGGATTGGACCTCTACGAAGGTTACGGCCTTACCGAATGCTCGCCCCTGATTGCCGTTACAAACAGCAATAAGAAAGGTCGCAAGATTGGATCCGTGGGCTTTGCCATGAGGGCGATAGAAGTGCGTATTGACCCGCAAACCAATGAGATACAGTGCCGTGGTGGTAATGTGATGAAGGGCTACTACAACCAGCCTGAGCTCACGGCTGAGGCTATCGACCAAGAGGGTTGGTTCCATACCGGCGACACGGGTTTCTTCGATCCCGACGGCTACCTCTTCATCACCGGCCGTACGAAGAGCATGTTCAAGACCTCGATGGGTAAATACATTAATCCCGAGGTGATTGAAGAGAAGATGAAGCAGTCGCCTTTCATCCTCGACATGATGGTGGTGGGTGCCGACCAGAAGTATGCTGCCGCCGTTATCGCCCCCGACTTCGACATGCTGAAGGACTGGTGCAAGCGCCATGGTGTCGTGGCCGAGAGCAAGGAAGAGATGATTGCAGACAAGACAGTCATTGCTCGTTACCAGAAGGTGATGGATAAGTACAACGCTGAGTTGGGTGTTACCGAGCAGGTGAAGAAGTTCGTCCTTGTGGCCGACACCTGGAACGAGAGCAACAAGATGCTCACCCCCACGCAAAAGCTCATCCGCCGCAATGTTGCCGCCGCCTACAAGGAGCAGATAGAGGCGCTGTTCAAATAACGGCGATTCTTTTAACGGCGAATTATTCTAATTACGCGAATTAACTGCCGCAGGTCAATTGGGAGCGAATTACTCGAATTGGCCTGCGGCAGTCCCTTTTTGCGGGTGGTAGTGATTAGGTAGGCTCTGCTTTTATCGCTTGTGGCGGGAATGGCTCTTCTTCTTGTTGTCTTTGGCGGAAGGCGAGCCTTTCTTGTTGCGCTGGCTTTTGTCTTTGGATGTTTGCGTAGCATGTTTCCCCGCCGTTTTTCGCCCTGCGGGGGCACCCGCGATGTGGTCGTCTTCCTCGACGAGATCGAAGTCTATCTGCTTCTTCAGGAGGTCGACACGTCGGACGCGGATGTGGACGGGATAGCCGAGTTTGTAGCAGCGGCCATGACGGCGGCCTATGACCTGATAGTTGTCCTCGTCGAGCATGTAGTAGTCGTCCTTGAGGCTGCCAATGGGTATCATGCCCTCGCACTTGTTCCCCTCGATCTCGGCATAGATGCCCCATTTGCTGACACCGCTGATGAGGGCAGGGAAGACCTGTCCCAGCTTGTCGGCCAGGAACTCGGCTTGCTTGTATTTCACGCTGGTGCGCTCGGCATCTGCAGCTTTCTTCTCCATGATGGAGCAGTGCTTGCAATAGTCCTCGTATTCAGCGGCCTTGACGGAGGTGCCGCCTTGCAGGTAGCGCTCCAGCAGGCGGTGGACCATGAGGTCAGGATAGCGGCGGATGGGGGAGGTGAAGTGGGTGTAGTAGGGGAAGGCGAGACCGTAGTGGCCGATGTTCTCGGTGCTGTAGTAGGCTTTGGACATGGTGCGGATGGCGATGGTGTCGACCATGTGCTCCTCACCACGTCCCGCGATATTCTCGAAGAGGCGGTTGTAGCTCTCGGCAAGGGCTTT
This sequence comes from uncultured Bacteroidales bacterium, assembly GCA_900318835.1. Taxonomy (GTDB): domain Bacteria; phylum Bacteroidota; class Bacteroidia; order Bacteroidales; family P3; genus Colimorpha. The sequence continues at coordinate 136,581 of ONLW01000001.1, read as the reverse complement.
GCGGCTGGAGGTCTTCATGCTGAAGCCCAGCTTGGCGACAAACTCCACGAAGGTGTTCAGCTTCTCGGGGTTGGGCTCGTCGTGAACGCGATAGACAAAGGTGCGAGCATTTCTAGTTTTACTAGTAGCACTAGATTTACTGGGTTTGCCGATAAACTCGGCCACGCTGCGGTTGGCTAGCAGCATGAACTCCTCAATGAGCCAGTTGGCTTCCTTGCTCTCCTTGATGTAGACGCCTATGGGTTTGGCGTTCTCGTCGAGTTGGAATTTCACCTCCTGGGTCTCGAAATTGATGGCGCCACTCTTGTAACGTGCGGCACGGAGCTTTTGAGCGATGGCATGGAGGGCGAGGATGGCCTTCCCGACGGGGGAACCGTCGGGTGCAGTGTTGGATTCTATTATCTCTTGCGCCTCCTCATAGGCCATACGGCGGTTGCTCTTAATCACGCTCTTGCCCATCCAGGTGTCATAAACTTTGCCTTTATTATCCATCTCCATTACCACACTGAAGCAGAGTTTCTCCTCGTCCTGACGGAGGGAGCAGACTTCGTTGCAGAGTTTCTCGGGGAGCATGGGGATAGTGCGGTCGACGAGGTAGACGGAGGTTCCGCGCTCGTAGGCTTCGCGGTCGATGGCGCTACCGGGTTTCACATAGTATGAGACGTCGGCGATATGCACGCCCACCTCTACGTGGCCGTTTTCCAGCTCGCGGAAACTGAGGGCATCGTCGAAGTCCTTGGCATCGGCAGGGTCGATGGTGAAGGTGGTGACATCGCGAAAGTCTTTGCGGCTGGAGATTTCTTTCTTGGTGGGCTTCTTTATCTTCTTGGCCTCCTCCTCGACCTCCTTGGGGAAGTCGAGCGGGAAGTCGTACTCGGCGAGGATGGACTGCATCTCGACGTTGTTGTCGCCAGGTTTACCGAGGCGTTTGACGACCTTGCCCACGGGATTATTCATGCGCTCGGGCCAGTCGGTCATCTCCACCAGAACCTTCTCGCCGTTCTCAGCGCCACCGAGGTCATCGATATGGATGCAGATATCCACGGGCATGGTGCGTGAGTCGCTGACCATGAAAGCGAAGCGCTCCTGCCTCTGGATGACGCCCACGAAGCGCGTCTTGGCCCGCTTGATGATTTCCACCACCTGACCCTCGGGCTTGTGCATCTTGCGTTGGGGGAACATTAGCACCTTCACAGTATCGCCATGGAGGGAATGGTGGGTGTTGTTGGGGGCAATCTGGATGTCTTCGCGACCTTCCTCTTCAGGAATCACGTAGGCTTTTCCACCCTGCTTCATGTCGATGGTGCCGGTGACGTAGTTCTGCGGCAGCAGCTCATCGTCGATGGACTTGGGGTTGATCTTGTATTTGCCTTTGTGGCTGTCCTCGACGAGGTGTTTCTGCTCGGCGAGTTCCTGGATAGTGCGTATCACCTCCTGTCGCTCGGCTTTGCTGTTGGCACCGATGCGTGAGGCAATCTGCTTGTGGTTGTAGGCGTCGAAAGGATTGTTGGCAAAGATTTTGAGTATCTGTTTTGCTAAATTCTCATTCATAGTAGGTTCATTCTTTTAAGTAATGCTTTATTGTCGGGCTCGCGACCCATGAAGTTTTTGAAAAGCACGGAGGGGGGCTTGGTGCCGCCACGTGAGAGTATCTCGCGTCGGAAGTCGGTGGCTGTCTTTGGGTTGAAGATGCCGTCGGCCTTGAAGCGGCTGAAGATGTCGGCATCCAGCACTTCGGCCCATTTGTAGCCGTAGTAGCCGCTGGCGTATCCGCCACCAAAGATGTGGCTGAAGTTGGTGGCCGTGCAGCAACCCGGCACACGCGGTAGGAGGTCGGTCATAGCGGCGGCTTCCACATCCTCGGCTTTCTCGACGGTTGAACCGTCGTGCATGGTGTGGAAGGCGATATCGGTGAATCCGAGGTTGAGCTGCCGCAGGCAGAGCCATCCCGCCAGATGGTTCTGGGCAGCACGAATCTTGTCGATATATTCTGTCGGCAGCGGTTCACCAGTTTGCCAGTGACGGGCGAAAGTATTGAGGAACTCCGGCTCGTAGCACCAGTTTTCCATCACCTGCGATGGCATCTCCACGAAGTCGCGCTTGACGTTGGTGCCGCTCAAGCTCTCGTACTGCACATCGCTCAGCATCCCGTGCATGGCATGTCCCATCTCGTGCATGAAAGTCTCTACCTCGCTGAATCGCAGTAGGGCAGGGGTGTCGGCAGTGGGCTTGCTGAAGTTGCACACCACCTGTATCTGGGGTCGCACAGTTCCGTACTGTCCGCGGAATTCCGTCATCCAGGCGCCACTGCGCTTGGAGGCCCTCGGGTGCATGTCGAGATAGAGGATTCCCATCTCCCGCATGCCGTCAAGTATGCGGTATACCTTCACATCCTCGTGATATACGGGTACCTCTGGAGCGGGTTCAAAGTGCAATCCGTAGAGACGGCCATAGAGACCGAAGATGCCCTCGCGCACGGCCTCCAGCGGGAAATAAGGCCGCAAGGCTTCACTGTCGAAGGCATAGCGTTGCTGCTTCAGTTTCTCGGAAAGATAGGAGATATCCCATCCGGAGATTTCGGATAGTCCGGATATTCTGGTCATCTCGGCCAAATCATTTTCTGCGGCAGGGAGGACGGCGGCCTTCAGGTCGTTCATGAATCGTCGCAGGTTGGGCAGACTTTGCACCATACGGTCTTCCAGCACATAGTCGCAATAGGTGTTGTATCCCAGCATACGGGCTTGCTTGGCCCGGAGCTCGACAATCCTGCGTATCACCTCGTTGTTGTCGTGCTCGTTGTCCCTTCCTCCGATGCTGCCGTAAGCACGATACATCTTCTCCCGCAGGTCGCGTCGGTCGCTGTAGGTCATGAAGGGGAGGTATGATGGTGCTGCCAGTGTGAACAGCCATCCTTCGAGACCGTGGCTCACAGCCTCTTCGTGGGCTGCGGTACGAATTGCCTCGGGCAGTCCTGCGAGGTCGGCTTCGTCGGTGAGATGTAGCGTCCAGTCGTTGAGGTCGGCCAGTGCGTTCTGACTGAAACGTAACTTCAGCTCGCTGAGTTCCTCTTCGTTCTTCTTGTACTGCTCACGCTCCTCCGGCGGCAGTGCCACACCGTGACGTCGGAAACTCTTGAGGGTGTTCTCTAGCAGGGTGTTTTTCTCAGAGTGTTCTGAATGATCAGAGTATTCTGAGTTTTCAGAAACATATTTCACTCGTTTGTACAGCCGTTCGTCGGTCACCACCTTCATCGAGAAGCGTGTCATCAGTGGCTCCAGTTTCATCACCACCTCCTGCAGCTCGTTGCTGGTGCAGCATTCGTTGAGGTTGAGCATGAGGGCACTGATGCGGTCGAGACGCCTTGAGGCGTACTCCAAAGCCTCCACTGTGTTTTCGAAAGTCGGTGATTCTTTGCTTGTTGCGATAGCCTCCACGTTGCGTTCCGCCTCCTCGATGGCGGTGCGGATGGCAGGTTCGTAATCTTCGGTGCGTATCTGGTCGAAAGGGGGAAATTCCCAATCCTGTAAAAGTACATTCATAATATATGAATAACGTACAGAAATGAAAATTATTTTGTTGTCCTATCAGAAAAATATTTTCACCCAATCAACACCTACCGTGGTAGGAGTTGGGTAGGAGTTGATAGGGAGTTGATAAGTGGTTATCAGCTAGTTAGTATCAAGTGTAAAGTAGGCGTTTTTGAGTGCTCTTTTTAATTTTTTTTAACACAAGCCTGTGCAATATTAGGGGCAAGGTGGCGTTATTGACATACCTCCGAAAAAGAGGAAAAAGGATTAAAAATGAGTATGAACCAAATTTGAATAGAAAAATGAAGAAAATCTTTTTGGCCATGTGCTTGTTGGCCGCAACGATGACTATCGTGGCATGCAATCAGAAAGAACTCGAAGCTTCCCAGAAGTCCATCGACTCCCTTCAGGAAATAGTTGATGCCAGAGACTCTGAGATTGACGGACTTTTCTCCATGCTCAATGAGATTGAGGATAACCTCTCCATGATTAATTCCAAGTATTCCAATGTTCAGAAACTCAGACGTAACGATACCGAGGGTTCCTACGACCACAAGAAGGAAATCACCGACCAGATGAGCTCTATCGAGTCGATGATGGCCGCCAACAAGAAGAAAATCGCCCAGTTGAACACTAAGGTGAACGAGCTTGGCCGCAACAACACCGACCTTCAGGCCTACATCACCCGCCTTGAGGAACGCAGCGCCGCCCAAGAGGCTCAGATTGCCGAGCTGCTTACCGAGCTTGAGAACAACAAGGTGGTTATCAAAGGACTCAATAAGAATGTCTCTGATTTGACCGCCTCCAACCAGGAGAAGGAACAGTATATCGCCAAGCAGATTGCCGACGCCAACCGCGCCTGGTTCGTCGTGGGAACCTACAACGAACTCAAGGAGGCCGGTATCGTGGCCAAGACCGGTGGCTTCATCGGCATCGGCCGCAAGCAGGGCACTGTGGCCGGCATGAGCACCGAGCGTTTCACCGAAATCGACCGCACGAAGGTGACCACCATCACCATCAACAAGAAGAAAGCCGTGGTTATCTCGCAGCATCCCGAAGACAGCTACGAACTTGTGGCCGACGAGGAGAACAGCAATGTGACCGCTTACCTCCGCATCCTCAACCCCACCCAGTTCTGGAAATATACCGACTACCTCGTGGTTTCGACCAAATAAGTGTTACATGATAAGAAAAAAAGGCTCCCATTAAGGGAGCCTTTTTTTATCTGGCAGTTTCGAGCAGAGATTGCATCTCTTTTATCTCGTCGCGGTATTTTGCGGCGGCTATGAAATCCAGTTCTTTGGCGGCCAGTTGCATCTTGCGCTGGCGGTCGCGGATTTCTTTGCGGAGTTGCTCCTTTGTCATTGCGAGGTAGGGAGACGCAGCAGGCTGCGTCGCTACAGACTGACCGTATTCGAATCCAGGCTCGGCGGCCACGGGCACATCCTCCTTGTAGATGCTTACGGGGTCCTTTTCAAAGGCATTGCGCTCTTCGGCGGCACGTTCAATGACGCTGGTGGTGCCGAGGATGGCGTCGGTGGACTTGACAATCTGTTTAGGCACAATACCGTGCTCCATATTATAACGTATCTGCTTCTCGCGGTGACGGTTGGTGAGGTCGATGGCGCGCTGCATGGAACCTGTGATGGTGTCGCCGTAGAGGATGGCCTTGCTGTGCACGTTACGTGCCGCACGGCCGATGGTTTGTATCAAGGCTCGGTCGCTGCGGAGGAAGCCTTCTTTGTCAGCATCAAGGATGGCTACTAGGGAGACCTCGGGCAGGTCAAGCCCTTCGCGCAGCAGGTTGACACCGACGAGGACGTCGAAGACACCCATCCTCAGGTCGCGCATGATTTCCACACGCTCCAGCGTGTCAACGTCCGAGTGAATGTATTTGCTGCGGATACCGAGGTTGATGAGGTAGGAGGTGAGTTCCTCGGCCATGCGCTTGGTGAGGGTGGTGACGAGGACACGCTCTCCCTTGTCAACGGTGTTTTCTATTTCGTCCAGCAGGTCGTCGACTTGGCTCACGGCAGGTCGCACTTCGACTACGGGATCCAGCAGGCCTGTGGGGCGGATGACTTGTTCCACCACCACACCCTCGGCTTCGCTCAGTTCGTAGTCGGCCGGGGTGGCGGAGATGTAGATGGTCTGGCCTGTGAGGTTATAGAATTCGTCGTAGGTCAGCGGGCGGTTATCCAGTGCCGATGGCAGTCGGAAGCCATACTCGACGAGGCTGGTTTTGCGGCTGCGGTCGCCGCCGTACATGGCACCGATTTGCGGCACTGTGACGTGACTTTCGTCGACCACCAGCAGAAAGTCGTCGGGGAAATAGTCGATGAGACAGAAAGGACGTGTGCCGGGTTGGCGGCCGTCGAAGTAGCGGCTGTAGTTCTCGATGCCTGAGCAGTAGCCCAGCTCCTGAATCATCTCAAGATCGTAGTTTACGCGCTCCTCCAAGCGCTTGGCCTCGAGGTGCTTGTCGATGCTTTCGAGGTAGTCGCGGCGGTCGAACATGTCGCGCTGTATCTGCAGGATGATTTCGGGCAGGTGCTCCTTCGAGGTAAGGAAGTTGGAGGCGGGATAGATGGTTATCTCGTCGAAACGGTCGAGGTGCTGGCCGCTGACGGGGTCGAAACTCTCGAGACGCTCTACCTCGTCATCCCAGAAAGAGACGCGATAGCAGAAGTCGGCAAAGGAAGGGTAGATATCGACTGTGTCACCTTTGACGCGGAAGCGTCCGTTAACGAACTCTATTTCATTGCGGACATATTGTCCATCAAGGAGTTTCATCAGCAGATCGTCACGCTTCAGGCGGTCGCCGACGCGTATCTCCACGGTGCCCTTTTTGAACTCGTCGGGGTTGCCGATGCCGTAGATGCAACTCACTGAGGAGACTACGATGACATCCCTGCGGCCACTTAGCAAGGCTGACGAGGCCCGTAGGCGTAGCTTGTCCAGCTCGTCGTTGATGGCTAGGTCTTTCTCGATATATGTATTGGTGGCGGCGATATAGGCTTCTGGCTGGTAGTAGTCGTAGTAGCTGACGAAGTACTCCACCGCGTTGTTGGGGAAGAACTGGCGGAACTCGCCATAAAGCTGTGCCGCGAGGGTTTTGTTGTGGCTGAGTACCAGCGTGGGGCGCTGCAACTCCTGGATAACATTGGCTACGGTAAATGTTTTTCCCGAACCCGTCACGCCTTGCAGCACCTGAGCCCGTTGGCCTGCACGCACACCCTCCACCAGTTGGCGGATAGCCTCCGGCTGGTCACCCATGGGGGCAAAGTCTGATTTCAGTTCAAAGTTCATAGTGCGTCGCAACTGGTGGTCTTGTTGATTAGCATCTCCTGGGCCATCTGCGTCAATCCGAAACCGTAGCGGCGCATGGCCTCAGCACGTTCGGGATATTGTTTGATCAGGTCTACGGTGTCACGCTCCTGATAACGGTAGAGACTAGCTTTGTCCTGCTTCGAACGGTAGAGGAAGAACAACTCTCCGTCCACCACGCCGATACGGTCGTCGGCGCTGAATAGGGCGTATTTTCTATTGTGATTCAGAAGGTTTATGCCAAGCATGCGGTCGCCTGCATCAATGCCTAGCAGTCCAAGGATGGTGGGTGCCACGTCAATCTGCATGGCTAACCGTTCCACCATCTGGGGCTCTATCTGTCCGGGACAGAAGAAAAGCAGTGGCACATGGTTGTAGGCCAGCGTCAAATCGTAGACGGGGTTCAATGACGATCCGTGGTCGGCAATGAAGACAAACAGCGTGTTCTTAAACCATGCCTTCTTTTCGGCCATACGCACAAATCGTCCTATCGACCAGTCGGCATATTCCACGATGCGCTTCAGCTTGTCGTCGTCATGTTTGGCCTTGAAGTCGATGCCGTCGGGAACAATATAGGGGCCGTGGTCGCTACAGGTCATCACCGTGGTGAGGAATGGTCCTTTGTCGGCGATGCTGTCGATATGCTCCAGTACATGGTCGAACATCACATGGTCCGGCACCCCCCATGTGCCCACCACCTCGCTCCTTGGGTAGCTATGCTCGCCAATTACACGGTCGAATCCGTTGCCGTAGAGGAATCCCTGCATGTTGTCGTAGAGTTCGTCGTGGGTCATAAAGTAGTAAGTGTGGTAGCCTGTGGCGTGTAGTCGTTGTGGAAGGCCGCACATATTGGGGATGGGGGTATTCTTGATCATCTGGCGTGCCATGATGGCTGGATGGCCATAAAGGGTGGAGTAGATGCCGTTATGGGTATGGATGCCGGCCGACCATGCTTCGCTGAAAGTCATCGAGCGGTGCATCAGGCTGTCGAGACAGGGGGTCAGGCTATTGGCTGCATCGTGCAGACCGGTCTTGTCGCGCGACATGCTTTCCATCAGTACCAGCACCACGTTCATCCCTTCCGGCAAGTGCAACAAGGCTTCGGGCAACGTGTTGTCCTCGGGCAGGGCGCGTTGTTCGTCGAGCACAGCTTGCGCTGTTTCCAAGTCAATAAGCTCAACCTGCTGGTTGGCACTTTTGCTGGCATCCTCGATGCTCTTGAGGAAGGTGAAGGCCGGATTGAGGCCTATTTGGTTAAGGAAGGGATTGCTGCAAAAATAGGCTGTGCCTACACGGATGGGACTTTTTTTAGCTACCCTACCACGCATGCCTATGAATCCTACAACCAGCAACACCACTGCCAACGGAATACTCCATCCGTAGGGCATACGCTCATCGATGTGGGCCATCAGTACCCTGCGGAATATCAACCGCCCCAGCAGCCACCAGCCCACACTCACCACGAGGAATACAAAGAAATAGGCTATATACATCGGCTCGTGCACAATCATACTCACTGCCATGCCGAAGGAATTGGTTAGGTCGAGAGCTGAAGCGTCAAGCCGCGAGAAGAAATAGCAGAAATAGGGGATGTCGGCTGCGCAGGCGAAGAAGCAGACGGTGTAGAGCACCAGCATCAGATAGTGCCCAATGGCGTAGTACCAGCGCTTGCGTATGTGAGCCATCTCGCCAATGATAACCAGCAGTAGCGGCAGGGCGAGAATGTAGGTGCTCACCGTGGTGTCGAAGCGGAAGCCTGTCCACAGCGCCTTCCAGTAGAGGCCCCCGAAGTCGTCAGGCCCCTCGGTAATGGCACAATAGGCTACGGTCTCGGCAATACGGAACAGTGTGAAGAAGACTATTCCTGCAAGGTAGATGCAAAGTATGTAGTTGAAGCGTGCGTTTCTTTTCATGCGTATGGTGTTTGTTTATTTGTCACATCTTGTGGAGCCGTCCTGGAGCATTTGGTAGCTGAGCTGGACAATGCCCTTGATGTAGCGCTCAAGGTTGGCTTTTCGGTCGGGATATTGGGTACTGACATCTTCCGGGTCGCCGTCCATGTAGCGGTGGAGTGTGCTGCGACCGTCCTTGCGGTAGATATAGAGCAATTCACCGTCGGCAGCACCGATGGTTTCCCATGTCCCTAAGACAGAGTATTTCCGTTGTTGTTTAAGTATGTCGATACCCAGCATGTGATTGCTGTAGTCGATGCCAAGCATGCCCAAGATGGTGGGCGGCACATCAATCTGGCAAGCCTGCCGCGAGATGAATTTGGGCTCGATGCGCCCCGGGGCGTAGAACGAGATGGGGATGCGGACATGAGGCAGGTGAATGTCGTAGGGCGATTCCTTGTAGTTGCATCCGTGGTCGGCCACAAAGACAAAGAGGGTGTTGCTGAACCATGGCTGCTTCGCAGCCTCAGTCATAAACTGGCCAATGGACCAGTCTGCATACTCCACCATCTGCTCTTTTAGATCCTCAGCTTGTGGCTTGAAGTCAATGTTTTGGGGTAGGGCCAGTGGTGGATGGTTGCTGCAGGTGGCCACCGTAATATAGGTCGGTCCTTTGGCGCTTTCTTGGTTCATGTATTCAATGGCATGGTGGAAGAGAATATGGTCGGGTACACCGTAGGTGCCCACCAGTTCCGTTTTAGGATAGCTATTCTCTTCGAAGACATGGTCATAGCCATTGCTGTAGAAGAATTTCTCCATACCGTCGAAGACGCCTTTATGCGGCATGAAATAGGCTGTACTGTAGCCGTTGGCTTGGAGGATTTGTGGAAGGCCGCACACGCGCGGAACCATGTCGCGGTCGATGTGCAGCGAATGTCGCTTGAAGATGGTAGGATGTCCGTAGTGGGTGGAGTAGATGCCGTTGTAGCTCTGGGTGCCGGCCGACCAGCCCTGGGTGAACGTGATACCTTGGTGCATGAGGCTGTCAAGACAAGGGGTAAGGCTTGCTTCAGGGGTCGACCCCAGGCAGGTACGCTCGACAGACATCGACTCCATCAGCACAATGACCACATTTGTGCCCTTGGGAAGCGCCACAGCGTCGCCTTCGACCATGGGCCATGTCTGTTGCATTTTAAACTGTTGGCGGGCGGTCTCGATATCGATTAGTTCGAGCGGATTTTTCTTGTCCTTGCTGATGGCCTCAGCGCTTTTCATGAAAGAGAAAACGGGGTTGAGACCAATCTGATTGAGGAAAGGATTGTGACAGAAGACAGCGTAATCGGGACGAAGGGGACGCTCCTTGGTGAGGTGGCCGCGCATGCCTACAAACAAGCCAAACAGTAGCACTACAGCTAGTGGAATGCTCCAGCCATAATTGAGGGATTCTTCTTCAAGGTGGCGAATCAGTACTTTGCGGTAGATGAGTCTTCCGAGGAACCACCAGCCTATACTTACGGCCACGAAGACACCCAGATAGAACAGGTATTCCGGCTCGTTGAAAATCATGTCCACCACCATCGGCAACGACGAACCAAGCGTCATCACCGTGGCGTCGAGTCGCTGGGAGAAATAGACGAAGAATGGGATATCGGCAGCGCAGGCGAAAAAGCAGACAGTGTACAAGACCATGGTAAGGTAATGAATGATAGTATAATACCACCGTTTTCGTATACGAGCCATCTCACCGATAATCATCATTACCAATGGCATGATAAGTATATAGGCACTCACGGCGCTATCGAAACGAAAGCCCAGCCATAGCGCATGTCCATAGAACCCTTCGAAGTTGTCGACCCCCTCAGTCTGGGCACAATAGGCTATGGTTTCGGCAATACGGAACAGTGTAAAGAAGACTATTCCTGCCAAATATATCAGTATTAAATAGTTGAAACGATAGTTCTTTTTAATCATAACTGCAAAAATACGCATAATTCCTGAATCCTGCACAAATTAATGTTTTCTGATTCCAAACAGTTGGCCGGGAAGGTTCCAATAGAAAAATATTAACAACCGTTAAACATGAACACCCTGTCACAACCCTATCAACACCTACTATGGTAGGAGTTGGTTAGGAGTTGGTAAGGAGATGGTAAGTAGTTCATCGCTATCATACACAGCGCATTAAGCACAAAAACGGGCACCCGCCTTTACAGCAGGTGCCCGTTGGGATTTTGGTACCATTGAATTAACTTAAAAAATGTTAAATTGCAACAGCTTTTCTGGCGAAAAAAGTGCAATGCATCCCTAGTCGTGCCCCATACGCTACGGCATGCTGGTGGTGCGGCTAATGACTTCAAGACTGTTGGATCCATACACCGTCACACACACCGTCCCAAGAAAACTGCTCCGCCAGACCGCATGGAAATGGGATTTTACCTATGGAATTAGTAATATCTTATATCCGGCATTTGGCGGTTCCGAAAAATATTTGTATCTTTGCATCTTGATTGATTCATAAAACAATACTGAATATGAAAGTAAGAGAACTTGTAGAGAAGTTGAATCTCAAAGTGTTGAGTGGCGAAAGCGGGCTGGATCGTGACATTGACGGATGCTATGTCAGTGACCTGCTGAGCGATGTGATGGGCAATGCCGAGATGGGCAACGTATGGGTGACGCTGCAGACGCATAAGAATGTGATGGCTATCGCCTCGCTGAAGGAGCTGGCCTGCGTGATTCTCGTCAAAGGCCTGACTGCCAGCGAGGACACTGTGGAGCAGAGCAACGAGGAGGGCATCCCGTTCCTCTCCACCGACATGCAGACCTACGAGACTGTTGGCAAAATCTACCAGCTGCTGAATCAGTAGTTAAGTAGTTAAGGCAATAGTTATGGTTGCTCCTTTTAAGGCAGACCTGCATATTCACACGGTGCTGTCGCCGTGCGGCGACCTTGAGATGTCGCCCACAGCCATCGTAGACCGCGCCTTGGAGCGCGGCTTGGATATGATCGCCATCACGGACCACAACACTACACGTCAGGTGAAGGTGACGCAGAAGGTGGGCCGCGAGAAGGGGCTCTTCGTGCTGGGCGGTGTGGAGGTGACCTCACAGGAGGAGGCCCACTGCCTCTGCTTCTTCGAGACCGACGAGCAACTCGACACCATGCAGGCCTTCCTCGACGAGCACCTGCCCAAGATTCCCAACGACGAGGATCGCTTCGGCTACCAGCTTATCGTTGACGAGAATGAGGAGATTGTGGGTGAGGAGGAATACCACCTGCTCAACGCCATCAATGTGGATATTGACGGTATCTACGACGAGGTACACCGTATCGGCGGCCTCTTTGTTCCCGCACACGTCAACAAGGGGACGACGAGTCTCACCAGCCAGCTGGGTTTCGTGCCACCCGACCTTAAGGCCGACGGATTGGAGATTAACAAGTTCGTTACGCGCGACGAGTTTGTGAAGAAATTCGCTTACCTCAAGCGCTTCGGTTTCATCACCGACAGCGACGCCCATTTCATCAACAACGTGGGCGATGTGTACAATGTCATCTACATGGAACATCGCTCCTTCAAGGAGTTCGCCATGGCACTACGCGGTGAGGAGGGGAGATGGATCGACACGATGGCGTTCAGAGGTTAATAGGTAAAAACGCTCTTACAAAGGTTAAAGATGAAAAAGATAATAATAATAATGTGTCTGGTGAGCATGATGGGTTTGATGAGCGGGATGGCTCATGGACAGAAGGGAATGTCGCGCTCGACGGTGACGTTTGATTCTCACCGTGGCGAGAGTTTTTCGGTGTATATGGATGGCGACCTGATGAATAGACTGCCGCAGGGACGTGTGGTGGTGGGCGACGTGAGTGACCGCACCCACGAGGTGGTCGTGGTGCTGAAGCGTCCGGCCCAGAAGGCCGCGGTGCTGCAGCTGCTGCCAGGTGAGCCGATGGTGATGGTCAACGTGGTGTATGACGAGCGGACAGAGGTTTTGTCGCTCTACACGCCGATGCAGAACCGTGCCGAAAGCCGCATGGTGACGATACCGAAGCCTGCAAAGGTCGACGTGGTTGTCCCTGCGGTCACCCCCGAAGGCGTTCCGGTGTTGCTGGAAGTGACACCTACGGCCACAGAGGATGATGTGACGGCGATGATAGGAAGGCTGCGCGGGCAGTCGTTCGACAGCGACCGGCTGGCATTGGCCAAGGTGATTGTGGCCTCGTCGAACCTCACAGCCTCCCAGATAGCCCGTTTGGCCGAGGTGATAGATTATTCCTCCTCACAGGTGGAGTTTCTGAAATATGCCTACAGCTATTGTGCCGACAGAGAGAATTACTACACCACGGTGGATATCCTCACCTTCAGTAGCGACAAACGCAAGGTGTTGGATTATATTGCGACCCAACAATAGTAGAGACGCAGCAAGCTGCGTCTCTTTCATTTTTATTTTTATAGGAACAATATTTTCGAGGGGATGGAGCCAGCTTCGACCTTGAAGCGGCGTGTGCCACTGGGTGTGAAGCTGTAGACGTCGCCATTGGTGGTGTAGCTCGACGAGGTGAGATAGAAATCGCCGTTGGCGGGGTTGATGTTGATGCCATAGGCGTTGGCGTCGAGGCTGACGGCGAAGGGGAAGGTCTCTGCCGAGCCGTCGGCGGTGATGACTTTCCAGCTGTTAGTCTCGTTCCAGTCGGCGTCGTATTCAACGGAGTAGCCGTAGACCTTGCCGTTATAGACATCCATCTTCTGCAACGCCTCGCCCGTGTTGGTGACAGCGAGGGTGGTGGCATCGACGATGGCGGAGCCCGAGGGAATGTCTCCATAGTTGCCAATCCACGAGACGATGACCTTGTTGTCGCTGATTCTCTTTACGTTGGAGAGATTCATGCCGACGGTGACGGTAGTGGGGTTGGCGAAGGTGGTGAGGTCGACGACGTAGAGGTGGTTGTCGTAGGTGTTGCCCTGGTAGCTGCTGGCTACGAAGGCTTTGCCCTGTGCGATGGCGATGCCTTCGGGGCGAAATTCTCCGAGGGTGCAGGTGGCTTCGACGGTGAGCGAGGCGGTGTCGACACGGATGACGCTGCAGGGGTTGTAGCAGGTGATGTAGAGCTTGCCGTCGGCGGCAGCGATGCTGCGGGGTTTGCGGCTACCCATGTCGATGCGGTTCGAGATGCCCGTGGCGGGGTTGAGAACTTCGAGACTATTCGACTCGGTGACGGTGATGTAGACCTTCGATCCGTAAACAATCATGTCTTGGGCCTGGTTGCCGAGGCCACGTCCGTTGGCACGGTCGAACCAGTTGTTGTCGATGGCGCCCGTGGCGAGGTTGAGGCGCGACACCGAGGCGTTGTTGCTTCCGTAGTTGCCCTCGTTGAGCACCAGAGCAAAGGCGTCGGGCGTCGGCGGGATGGTGTCGGTGGGGACAGTGTCTGTGCTTCCCGACGGGTCGGTGTTGTCTTTCTCGCAGGCTGTAAAAATGAATACGGCCATCGTGGCGAGGAGGATTCTGCTGAGATGTTTCATGCTATCTATTATATATATGTATTAGAAATCGTAGGTGACACTGAGTTTCCAGTTGCGTCCCATCATGGGATAGGCGCGGATTACTTCGTATTGGGTATCGAGCAGGTTGAGCACGTGGAGGGCGACGTTGAGGGTGCCGAGGCGGAGGTCGAACTTCCGGTGGGCCGAGAGGCCGAGGTCGCAGTAGGCCGGGAGGCGGTTCTGTTCGGTGTTCTGCGCCATGCTGTAGCGTTCGCCCACCACCATGAGGGTGGCGCCGAGGTTCACCCACCGGCTCTCCCAGCGGATGGAGCCGCCGCCCGAATGGCGCGGAGTGTAGACTATCTGGTGGCCGTAGGTCTTGCTCTCCTTCTTCGAGTGGTCAACGGCACGCTGATAGCTGTAGTTCAGGTGGAACTGGAAGCTTGAGACTTGGAACTCCGCGGTGGCGTCCGTTCCCAAGATGTCCACTATGCCGAGGTTCTCCATCGACCAGTAGTACATGTTGTTGGTGGGTTTCGACACTATCTTGTCGTTCACGTGGTTGGTGTAGAGGTCGCAGGTGGCTTGCAGTGAGCCCCATTCCCATTGTTGCATGTGGGTGACGCCGAAGTTTACTTGGTGGGCCTGCTCGGGACGCAGGTTGCGGGGGAAGAGCTGGAAGAAATAGAGCTCGCCGAAGTTGGGGGCGCGGTAGGTCATCTTGTAGAACATCCGCAGCGAGGTCCCTTCGTCCAGCGTGTACATCAGCGAGAGGAAGGGTGAGAGGCGGCGGTAGGTGGGCAAGGTGTCGAGGTCGTTCACGCGGTCAATCACCTGGTTGAAAAGCAGATGTGCGGAGGCCTCCAGCTTTGTGCGGCGGAAGTCGACGCGCGAATGAAGCGCCGCGACGGCAATCAGCGTGTGGCGTGTCACGTCGTTACGCTTCTCCAGATTGCTCTTCAGGTGACTCAGGTCGCCGTCGGCCGCCAGATTGAGGTCGAGCCAAGGGGTGAGCTCCCGTTGGAAGCTGGCGCTCAGGTAGGCCTCCTTCTGTCGGTAGTCGTTGTAGATGTCCTCTCCCGCTGTGGTGTCGGTATAGTCATCGTAGCTATAGCGTAGTTTTCCAAGTACTTGCAATTTCCACCGCTCGCGCTTCACACGCCACTGCGACTGGACAAAGGCCAGCTCCTCGGTGGAACTTTGCCCGGAAATGGCTTGCGAGTAGAACGATACGGGGCCGGGTAGCTCGTGGGCGCCGCACATATAGTGTATCTTGGTAACCAATGTGTTGCCATCTCCGATGGTGTAGAACAGATTGCCATCTGCCGTAGCCATCCACACCGCTGAGTGCTTGCGCCGCTCCACCGATGAGCTGTCGTCGTGCGAAGCGGTATAGTAGAGCGTGAAGGGGTAGTCGCCGTCGCTCTTGAGGTAGTTGGCGTAGAAGCTGCTTTTCAGGCGTTTGCTCCAGCGTTGCTCCCACGTTAGGGTGGGGGATAGAAGGCCGAAAGAGCCCACTTCGGTACCGGCCTTAAGTTTCACGTGCTCGCCGGGCCAGAACTGCGGCTCGGCAGTCTCCATGTTGAGGGTGTTGCCGGCGGCATAAGCGCGGGCTGAGAGGAGGGAGCCTTGCTCCTGCCCCTGGCTGAAACTTACGTAGGCGCTGTTTCCCAGGAGGTAACGGCCGAGGTCCACCTGGCCGTTCTGGCTGTCGTCGACGGGGATGCCGTCGATGGTCACTGCCGAGAACTGGCTGCCCAATCCACGGGCCGAGACGGTTTTGATGCCGCCCACACCACCATAGTCCTTCAGCGTTACGCCCGCCATCTGCTTCAGCGCATCGCTCAGCTGCAGGGCTCCAATGTGTTCAAGCTTTTCGGCATCAACAACTTGTGTGGGCGCTGCGGTGCGGGTTTCCGTGGGGGTGCGTTGGGCGCTGACGGTCACCTCCTCCAGTGTCGTCCGCTTGAGGGTGTCTGGTGTTTGCGCGTTGGCAGTCAGTGCGATACACAAAAAAAAGACCCCCGAGGAAAGGGTGGTTTTGAGCAGGAGTCTGCCTTTGCCGGCGTACCGATGGCAGCAAACAATAAACGATACTATGTTTTCAACAACAATGCTCATGCATTAAACGACCATTCCTCGAGGGCTGTTAATGATTGATTGTAGCTTTGGCAGGTCTTCTGACTTGTTCCTACACTAGGGGACCTTGGCTCCACTTTGGTTGCCGAGACTCCTAGGGGACCCATTGGTTCCCAGTTTTTGGCCTTCCCACAGCACCTGCTGGCGCCACAGTGACCGTTGGTTAAAAACTGTGTAAGTTGTTGGAACTCACAGCAGCGGGACTGTCCAGGATTCGCACCTGGTTCCCTCTTAGCCCCCTCGCGGGGGAACCAAAACCGATGCAAAGGTACGACTTTTTTCCGATACGGCCGAAAAAAAGTCCTATCATTTTCATTTTCATAGTGTTATGATTTTTGCTCCTTTTTCTGAAAAACGTACTCGGAAGGATGTTTGCAATACGTTGTAAATCAACACTGTCTACCTATCAACTCTTACCCAACTCTTTATCATCTCCTACCCAACACCTACCCATCTCCAACCACGGTAGGTGTTTTTTTTGTTTTTTTTTGTTTATGTTAAAAAAAAATCGTATTTTTGCATCATCAATTTGTTGTTGCCAAAAAAGGAACGAAAAATGAGAAAAGGTGTATACCTTTATATTATAAGCGTTTTGACGGTGGTATTGGCCGCCTGCTTGGATGCTGGGAACCGCGG
Organism: uncultured Bacteroidales bacterium; assembly: GCA_900318835.1. GTDB lineage: Bacteria > Bacteroidota > Bacteroidia > Bacteroidales > P3 > Colimorpha. The sequence continues at coordinate 119,574 of ONLW01000001.1, read as the reverse complement.
AAACGGGTACGAGGCACAACCGTCGGATACGATTTATACCGCCGATGCGGTGATGAACATCTATGGCCACGACTCTGAGCGGGCGCTGGAAATTATTGATTCCGGTGTGTTGGTGGGCAACATCGAGCCCGACCGCGCTACGCTGCTGAGAGCCACCGTCTATTGCAAATCATCCGACGAATGGCCGCTCGACACCGCCTACCAGATGCTTGAAAGTCTGATGGAGAGCGACTTCGTCAACAAGGAACCCGACAACCGCTGGAATGTACTCGACCTGCTCGTCGGTATCTCGCGACGCCGGGGCGACAACGTCGCCTACCTGCGTTGGGCTACCGAGAAAGCGGACTACTGCCGCCTGCAGGGCGAGGAGACCGAGGCTCTGCGCACCGAAGCCGAGATTGGCGCCGTTCTCACCCGCATGGGGGAGGTGGAAAAGGGTCTCTCTAAGCTCGACGGTGTGATTGGTGCCCTCGACAACCAGAGTCATTTCAACGAGTTAGATGCCTGCATCATTGCTCTCAAGCGCAAGATTGGCGTCCTCAGTGAACTCGACCGCCCGTCCGAGATGATTCCCCTTGCCAATCGTATGATCGAGAAAATCAACGATTTCCGCGAGCATCCCAACGACTACGACGACGGATCCTACCGTTTGCCACCCAATGAGACGGAGCGGCAGGGCTACTGCGACTTCTACACCTCGCAGGCCTATAGTTATCTGACTATTGCCTATGGCGACTGCTGGGAACGCGGACGTCCTCGTCCGCGACAATATCAGGACTCGGCCCGCCACTACCTCGCCCTTTTTGAGCGTAGCGACTATTCCAAGACGCTGAACGGCAGGATGATACTCTCCTCCGCCTATCTCCGACTCGGCCAATACTCCAAGGTGCTGCCCATCTACGACGAGGTGGAGGACCGCTTGGGCGACGACACCCTTAACAGCAACTATGTCACCATCCTCAAGGGCTGTGCCGTCATGGCAGAGGCCGCGGGCAATTATTACGCCGCCAACAGTTACCTGAGGCGTTACGGTGAGTTGAGGGATATACTTAACAAACAGCTTCTTGAGAGTCGCGCCCATGAGTACGCCGCCCGCTACCATCTGCAGGAGGAACAGATGAAAGTGGAGGCCGAGAGGCAGAAGGCGCAGAACAGCAGGCGTGCGGCAATCATACACCTCGTTTTGGCCCTCTTAGCCATTGTGGCTGCCGTCTGGCTGTTTCTCTCCCGCCGTGCTATCGACCGAAAGAACAGGGTGTTGGCCGAGCGGCTTGCCGAGGCGGTAAAACTGAAGACGGAAACTGCAGCGGCAAGAAACGCCCTGTCCGCAGAAGATACCTCCGCCGTCGAAGAACAGCGTACGCCCGGCCCTTGCAACCCCGACGAGATGTCTGATGAACAGCTATTTGACTATCTCAGCGGGGTGATTCGCAGTGAGAAACTCTATACCGACCCTAGTTTCGGACGTCAGACACTCATGGACCGTTTCCACCTCTCCGACCGTCGTATTGGTGCCGCCTTCGCACAGGGCAGCCAGTATGCCTCTATTTCCGAGTTTATCCGTGAGCTCCGTCTTGAGCATGCCTGCCAGATGCTCACTGATCGTCCCGATTTGAATATCAGCGACATCTCCATCGCGAGCGGCTTCAACAGTCCCATTGTCTTTAGCCGTGCTTTCAAGGCCAAGTACGAGATTACCCCCTCCTACTACCGCAGTCAGATGGTCCTAATGGGGGCATGACAACGGCTGGATTGAGAGGCACGCAATAGCGTTATTTCATTTCCCGGACCTGTTTTGTGGGGTCCGGGAGATAAACTTTTTGTGTTTCTGTGGATAACCTTTTTTTTCATAACTGGCAGCATTGGGGTGCTCCGGATAGGATACCCCTTGCAGTTTTCTACCTTCTCTTTCATAAGGAATATCGATAGTTACAAAAGGTGATAGTATAAACTACCAGATTGCAATTTATTGATTTACGACTTTTTACTTTTTTTTGTTCTCAATGTAAAAAAAAAATCGTACTTTTGCACCCGCAAATAGTAAACGATAAAAAAGGAATGAAAGACGAAAAAACACTTGTTATCCCCAAAGCAACCCTCAGCCGTCTGCCCATCTACTACTGCTATCTGCAGGAGCGACTCTCAGAGGGACAGGAGTTTGTGTCGTCGAGTACCATGGCTGAGAGTCTGTCTCTCAATGCGGTGCAGGTGAGAAAGGATTTGGCGAGCGTCAGTTCGGTGCCAGGTCGTCCCAAGATGGGATTCCGTACTGAGTTGTTACTGAACGACATGAAAACCTACCTCGGCTATGACAACTACAACGAGGCAGTGTTGGTGGGTGTTGGCGGACTTGGCAAAACTCTGCTGCAATACCCCGGTTTTAAGAACTATGGACTGGATGTCGTCGCTGGTTTCGATGTAGACCCCAATGTAGTGGGGAGGATGGTGGGCGGTAAGCCTGTATATGGCATGGACAAGCTGGAGAACTTAGTGCGACGGTTGGGTGTGCAACTGGGTATTATTACTGTGCCAGGAGCTCAGGCTCAGATAGTTGCCGACCTGCTGGTGTCTGCAGGTATCAAGGCAATATGGAACTTTGCCCCCGCACATATTGATCTTCCATCGGGCGTTATTATTAAGAATGAGAATCTCGCAGCCAGTTTGGCTGTGTTGTCGAGTCGTCTGCAAGAAGAGGATTAGGCCAGTTCGCCCATGAGGTCGTTTTCGAGGGCATCAGTGATGATTACGTCGACGAAATCACCGGGATGGACACTCTTATTCCCTCTAGGTATCAGCACCTCGTCGTCAACTTCTGGACTGTCGTATTCAGTACGTCCGACGAGGAATTCATCATCTAGTCTGTCAATGAGCACGCGGAAAGTCTTGCCTACGCGTTCTTGGTTTTTCTCCAAAGAGACTTGTTCCTGAATAGCCATCAACTCGCTGACACGTCGTTCTTTTTCCTTTTGAGGCACATTGTCAGTGAGTTTATAGGCTGCAGTGCCTTCCTCGGGCGAGTAGGCAAAGCAACCCATGCGATCGAAACGGGCTTGACGAACAAAGTCTTTCAGTTCCTCGAACTCCTCGTTTGTCTCGCCGGGATAGCCCACGATGAGGGTGGTGCGGATGGCCACATCGGGCAGTTGGGCGCGGAAGGTGTCGATGAGGCGCAGGGTGCCTTCGCGGTCGATGCCGCGCTGCATGGAGTTGAGAATGCGTGTGCTGATATGTTGTAGAGGAATGTCGATATAGTTGCAGATGTTTTTATGACGGCGCATCACCTCGATGGCGTCGACGGGGAACGAGGAGGGGTAGGTGTAGTGCAGGCGTATCCATTCGGCGCCGCTCTCGGAGGCTAGCCGCTCCAGCAGCTCTCCCAATGCACGCTTATGGTAGAGGTCGAGACCGTAGTATGTGGTGTCTTGACTGATGACGAGGAGCTCTTTTACGCCTTTTTTTACCAGTATCTTAGCTTCCTCGATAAGCTCGTCGATGGGTATGGACTTGTGGGCGCCGCGGATGAGAGGGATGGCGCAGTAGGAGCAACTGCGGTTGCAGCCTTCGGCGATTTTGAGATAGGCGTAGTGGCTGGGGGTGGAGAGCGGACGGGAGAGTTCGGAGTTTTTGCTGTTGCACTCGGATAACTTCGAACTCTGAACTCCAAACTCTGAACTAATCAGCTCCCACTCGTGGACACCGTACCAGGCGTCGACTTCTGGGATTTCTTTCTGTAGCTCTTCTTTATAACGCTCGACCAGACAGCCGCAGACGATGAGTTTCTTTTTTTTCTTTCCCACCATCTGCAGGATGGTGTTGATGCTTTCTTCTTTGGCGTCGCCTATGAAACCGCAGGTATTGATGATAACAGCATCGCTGTCATTGTGTTGACGGTCAAAAAAGACTTTGTGGCCTGCGGCAGTGAGTGCTCCGGCAAGTTTCTCGCTGTCAACAGTGTTCTTGGAACAACCTAGTGTAATGATGTTTATCTTCAATGCGTTAATGTGTTAATGTGTCAGTCGAAGAGAGAATCGACGAAGTCGTCGGGATTGAATAATTGGAGGTCGGTCATCTTCTCGCCGAGGCCTATGTAGCGTACGGGGATGTGGAACTGGTCGGAGATGCCGATGATGACTCCTCCTTTGGCTGTGCCGTCGAGTTTGGTGAGGGCAAGGGCGTTGACATCGGTGGCCTGGGTGAACTGGCGTGCTTGCTCAATGGCATTTTGGCCGGTGGAGGCGTCGAGGACCAGTAGTACCTCGTGGGGTGCATCGGGGACGAGTTTCTGCATCACTTTGCGAATTTTGGTGAGTTCGTTCATGAGACCCACCTTGTTGTGGAGGCGTCCGGCGGTGTCGATGATGACGACGTCACTGTCCTTGGCGAGCGCCGACTGAAGGGTATCGTAAGCTACGGAGGCGGGGTCGGCATTCATGCCCTGTTGCACGATGGGTACTTCGACGCGGTCGGCCCAAAGCATGAGTTGCTCGACGGCCGCGGCGCGGAAGGTGTCGGCAGCACCAAGCAATACTTTCCTGCCTGCAGCCTTGTAGCGGTAGGCTAATTTGGCGATAGTGGTGGTTTTACCTACACCGTTGACACCCACGACGAGGATGACGTACGGCTTTTTGGGCATGGGAGCCTCGAAGTTGGCAGGGAAGAGCCCCTCGGTATCGTAGGCGGGTTTGCGCAACAATTGTGAGATTTCAGCACGGAGTATGGAATTGAGCTCGGAAGTGGAGATATAGCGGTCGCGTTTGATGCGTTCCTGCAGGTGATCGATGATTTTGAGGGTGGTTTCAACGCCCACATCGGAAGTGATGAGTGTCTCCTCGAGGTTGTCGAGAACGTCGTCGTCAACGGTCGATTTTCCAAGGATAGACTTGGTAATTTTTTGGAAGAGACTCGTCTTGGTTTTCTCAAGACCCTGGTCAAGGGTCTGCTTCTCTTCCTCTTTGCTTTTGCGGATGAAATTAAAAAGTCCCATATCTGTAAAGGTTAAAGGTTATCGTTAAAAGATCTAGTCTTTCAGGGCTTTCTCCATGGAGGGACGGATCTCCTTGTCGAAAATTTGTTGGTAGCGATCGAAAGGATATTTTTGATAGTCACCGCTGGCGAAATACCAGAGGATGATGATATAATCTGATGCCGGGGAGTAGCCAGGGATGGCTTGGAAGACGGAGCCGTCAGCGCGGTAGAGGACGGTGGTGGGGTAGCCTTTTACACCACGGGCGAACTCGTGGACGCGGTTGCGTCCGCTGGCTCCCTTGTAGTTCTGACCAAACCAGATGAAGTTTTTTGAACTCTCAGCATTGAACTTCACGGGGTAGAAGTAACGGTTGAGGAGCTTGGCGACGGTGGTGTTGGAAAAGGTTTCGCGATCCATCTTCTTGCAGTAGCCGCACCAGTCGGTATAGAAGTCGACGAGGTAGAATTTGGCGCCTATCTTGGCGTTGGCAGCTTCCTCTATGGTGTGCCATTGGGTTTGGGCTTGTGTGGCACCATAAGCCAGCATGGCGGTGATTATCAGAATTATTTTTTTCATTGTATCTTTGATTTATAAGTTACCATTCGTATTCCCAATCTTTCTCGTTATCCTGCTCGGTCTCGATGTATACCTCCTCACGTTCCTCGCGGTCGCGAAGTCGGAAGAGACGACCAAGCCAATCGTCTTTCTTTGAACGTGTTTGGGTTTGCTTGTTTTTGTCCTCCTCAATGATGCGGGCAATTTGGTCGACATACTGCTCCACGTAGTTATGGTTGGCGTAAGGGTCTTGATGGATGATGGCACCGGTGTAGTAGTGACGGAGGATGGAGTCGTAGGGGATGCCGAGTTCAACCATGCGGATAGCACCTTCCTGCGAGAGCCCCACGCCGTGGCCGTAGCCGTGACCACGGAGGATGACGTTGTTTGTATTGCTGTCGACTTCCACGGAAAAGAAGGTGGACTTGAGTTGGAGATCAACGCGGATGCGCGTCAGAGGGATTCCGAGAAGTCTCACCTGACGATGCTCTTGGGAGAAGTGGAGTAGGGTGTCGCGAGTAGCAGAGTCTTGGATGTCAATCTTATGGGTCTTGGCGAAGTAGTTGAGCCAGCGGTCTTGGCTGAGATTTTTTACCCACACACTTTGCTTCATGTGGAAGGAAAAGGTGTCCTCGACGGAGCGTAAGTAGGGTAGGGCAGTGCGCCATACATCTTCGGAGTTGGCGGTTTCGCCACCGGAGTTAGAATGGAATGGTGTTTCAAGGAGAGCGCCGAACTTGTCGACAAGGGTCTCGCCACTGCTTTGGATGGTTCCCATCATGATGTCGGGTCGGATGCAGCGGTTCATGTATGCCTGGCAGTGGACGTTGTCGCAGAAGTTGTATCCGTCACCTTTGTGTTTGCCCATATTGCGGATGGCCCAGGTGCGAGAGATGATGGCCTGGATGCGGAAGATGTCGGATTTCTTGCCGTAGATTTCACTCTGAACCACACCGGCGATATAGGTCTCGAATTCCACATGGTTCACCAGCAGGAGGCTCCCACTATTGAGGAGGCTCACTTCGAGGTCGCCCTCGTAGGTCCTCTGCTTGTTGCTCTCTGGATTTAAACAGAGGATGCAGGCCGTGTCGGTGGCTTCTAGACGGACGGATGAGAAAGTGCCGTAATCGGTTTCGTTCACGCTTACATGCAGCTTCTTGCCCTCGGGACGGATGTGTACAGAACGTCCTTCGCCCACTAGGTCTTCAATGAGTTGGTCACCGTCGGCATAAAGATTATAGTATCCGAGATCAAAAGAGACATTGAGTGTCTTGACTGTGACGTTTGAATAGAGGCGGACCTTGATTTTTTCGGCATAGGAGGACAGGGTCAGCAGCAGGAGCAGTGTTATGGAGAATAAGTGTTTCATTTGATGGTTTCGATGATGACTTCGGCAGTGCGGTGGCTAGCACCGGCGTTGCCCAGTTTCTTCTCGACACGTTGATACCCTTCGAGCATGCGCTCGCGGGTGGCCATGTCTGTTGTTATAAGGAGGAATTCCTCTTCAAGGCGCCGGTCGTTGAAGTCCCCTTGCAATAGCTCTGTGACCACATTGCTGTTATCGATGAGGTCGACGAGGGCGATGTGGTTGATTCGTCTGCCCACTAAGGCCTTTGCAATGGCTATTGAGATTGGGTTGCCGCGGTAGCATACTACCTGTGGTACGTGGAAGAGTCCTGTCTCCAGCGTGGCGGTACCCGAACATACCACCGCCGCATAGGCTTGCGACAGCAACCGGTAGGTTTCGTCGAACACCACTGTAATCCCCGCATCAGCGGGAATAAACCGGTCATACATGGCCTTGCCCAACAAACTCATGCCACCCACCACGAAGTGGTATTCCGGATGGCGGCGTGCCAAGCGTACCATACCTGGCAAACTGTTCTTGAGTTCCTGCTTCCGGCTCCCAGGAAGTAATGCTATGACAGGACGGTGGTCAAAAGCAAAGTCGTCGTCTTTAGGACGCCCTTGGATAATCTCCAGCAGCGGATGTCCCACATAGGATGCTTGTGGCATATTGTTCTTATCATAGAACTCTTGCTCGAAAGGCAGGATGTAGCAAAGACGGTCTAGGTAACGGCGCATGCCTTTGAGTCGACCTTTCTTCCACGCCCATAGCTGTGGCGAGATGTAATGAATGGCTTTGATACCATGTTCGTGAGCCCATTTTTCAATCTTCAGATTGAATCCCGGATAGTCGATGCCGATGATGGCATCGGGATGCCATGAGAGGATATCCTTCTTGCAGAAAGAAATGTTGCCTAGCACCGTGCGCAGGTTCATCACCACCTCCACAAAGCCCATGATAGCCAGGTCGTGGATATGGCGCATGGGTTCGCCTGCTTCCCTCCTCATGGCGTCCCCTCCCCAAAAGCGGAACTCCGCTTGGGAGTCCTGCTCGCGTAGGACTTTGATGAGGTTGGCTCCGTAAAGGTCACCTGAAGCTTCGCCGGCTATGATGTAATAACGCATTTAGAAATTCAGACTATGGGTTTTAAACAATAGGAACATGAAAGCGATGAAGGTGATGAATAGGGTGACGATTATCGTCTTGACGACAGTGGAAAGTTGTAACTTGACGTAGTAGCGCATGATGAGCAGTGGGGGAACAAAACTGCCTGCATAAATGGAGAGGAGGGTGCTCACGTTTCCAGTAACGAGCAGTATGCCGGTAATGAGCATGGCGGTGACAATCAGTGAACCCAGTCCTGCAACCAGTCCGACAAGAGGTGTGTCTTGTATGAAAAAACGTTTGAACATGGGCTAGTAGTATAATTGTTTTAATTTTTCGATGGTAGGGTGGTGGGTGAAGTCGCAATGGATGGGCACAATGGATACGTAGCCGTGGGTCAGAGCCCATTCATCGCTCTCTTCGGAGGGGTCTTCGCAGACGAACTTGCCTGTCAGCCACCAATAGGGACGGCCTTGCGGATCGATACGTTTCTCAAAACTATCGTTCCAACAGGCGTTGGCTTCGTGGCATATACGAATGCCTTTTATCTCGTCTGTCGGTAGACGGGGGATATTTACATTGAGTGTGATACCCGCAGGCAGTCTATGCTCAAGGGTGGTACGGATAATCTGACGCACAAAAGGCAGGCCTGGCTCAAAGTCGGCGTTGGGGCTATGGTTCAAGAGTGAGAAACCAATGGAAGGGATGCAGAGCGCTACGGCCTCGATGGCAGCACCCATGGTGCCGCTGTAGAGCACATTGATGGAACTATTGCTGCCATGGTTGATGCCGGAGAGTACCAGGTCGGGACGTCGAGGACAGAAATGCTCAACTGCCAGCTTGACGCAGTCTACAGGGGTGCCATCGCAGCTGCAAATAGTCAGTTCCTTGGTGTGACTAATTTCTTGGGCGCGGATAGGCCGTGTCGACACAATGCTGTGACTTAATCCCGAAGCATTGGTCTGGGGTGCCATCACGATGACTTCGCCAAACTCACACGCTACTTGGGTGAGCGCCTGAATACCCTTGGCGTTCACTCCGTCATCGTTGGTTATGAGTATTAGAGGCTTCATCGGGCAATGGTTGTCTTGTCGGCTCCGAGGAAATAGCTGGCGGGTTGCAGAATGTTGTCGAAGACAAAGTATTGGATGAGGACGGTGTCCTTCTGGTTCACAATGGCATAGAGACGATTAAGGTCGAAGACCTCGTACATCTCCGGGTCGGGCATGGCCTTGAAATCGTCAGGATTGTTGTATTTGATGTAGGTTTTTACCTCGTTTTGGTTACCTTTGGTGTCGGTAATGCGCAGGATGGTACGCGGTGTACCACTGACGCAGCTGTCGGCAAAGGAGTTGGGCACGATGGAGGCGAACTCGTCGAAGTTGAGCCATGTGAACGCAGAGAGCATCTGTGCCACGCGGGCTGTGTCGAAGCCATTGACGCGTTGGTGACTCTGAAGCATTTCCATGGCGAAGCCCTCACCGTCTCGTACGATGGCGAACGACTCCTGTTCCTGCTCAGGAATCTCGAGCTCCACGCGTTCGATGTCTTTGACGTTAAGGTCAACGATAGTGTGGCTGCGCCATTTCAGCGGGTCTGTGACGAAGCGTGGCGTGAGGAATCCACGGAAGCCGGGAATATGGATGATGTAAGGCACGTCGTCGCCTTTGCGGTACATGAAGCTGGCCATCATGTCCTGTGTCTCCCGACCCACATAATAGGTCGTCGTCAGACGCTCGTGTGTGAAGAGTTTCAGCCGTCCTCCGAACCAGTTGATGAAGGGTTTATTCTGATAAACTTCCACCTTGATGCCGTGGGCAGCGATATCCTTGATGGCGTTGGGAATGGCGTTCTTGTTCACCTGCTGGCGGATGCGCATGGTGTTGAGAGTTTCGAGGAGGAGGTCGACGAGGGGTTGGCTGGCGGCATATTCGCCGTTGACGGTCCACGACGAGTCGGCCTCACGTATGAGGGTCACCTCGTTGTTCTCTTTGTCGGCAAGGAATATCTTGGTGATGGAGGTGGTGTCCTCAATGTGGTAATCCTGTACAAAGGTGGGGCGTGAGAGCACATAGGCAATCACAGCGGCAGTCACCATCACGATGGCGGCGACAATGATTAGTATGCGGTTCTTTTTCTTCATATTCCAAAAATCTGTAATCAGAAACCTTTATTTCTTAACAGTATTTCTTTTTTCTAACGATGATGATGATTGCTCCGGCTGCTGCCAGTAGCAGCAATGGGGCGATGATGTTGATGATTTGGTAGAAAGAGCGGCGATCACGGGTCTTGCTCTCGTCAAGTTTGCGCAGGGTAATGCTACGGCTGCGCGAGTCCATTAGACCCTCGTCCCCCACCAGATAGTTCACGGCGTTGAGCAGCAGCTCTTTGTTGGCATAGAGGGTGCGTGTGTAGCTGTCGTAGCCTACGGGGTAAATAATCTCCTTGTCGGCATCGAAGCGGTTCTTTATGACATCGCCGTCGGAGATGACAATCATCTTGGTGGGCTTGCTCACCTCACGGTAGCCAATGGCATCCGACTCTGTCAGTTCTGGGGTCAGACGGTTGCGCCAGGTCGACTTGAACTCGCCCTCCAGTAGCACGGCTATCGGCAGGTTGCTCTTGTTGTAGAGGCGCTGGTCGGGCTCCACGCGAGCATCGCCCAGATCGATGATGGCCGGAGCGTTCTTTACACGGGTGTATTCCGAGGTGGTGAGCAGTACGGTCTTCTTGATGTCGTTGTCGATGAGGTCGATGCTGCTGACGAAGTCGGTCTTGATAAGGTCGAGGTTACGTACGATGGGGTGCTCCGACAGCGGTACTATTTCGGGGAAGTAGAACCAGGGGCTGAAGCGGTACTGCGGTTTGTCGCCCACGATGCTTACTGGCAGTGGGATGGGTCGACAGCGGATGTCCATCAGCACATTGGGATTGACGCGCACACCGTAGTTGAACAGCATCTCATCCAGACCCAGTGGGTAGCGTGTGGCCAGCATTTGGCCGTGGGAAGCCAGACTGTCGATCTCGGCATTCAGGGGGTCGATGAGCCACAATACTTTGCCGCCGTACATGATGTACTGGTCGAGGATGAAGAGGTCTTTCTCGCTGAAGGCCTCAGTGGGTTTGGCCACTATCAGCAGGTCAAACTTATTGACGAAACGGTAAGTGGAATCCTTGGAATTCTGGTGATGAGCCGTGAGCGACTGTATTTGTTCGTCGATAGTCACATACTCCAGACTGTAAAACTCCTGCAGGGCACGCTGGATGTCGTAGAGCACGCCACCTTGCAATTCACCCTGTCCTTGAAGGAAACCGATACTCTGTTTCATGCCGCGGGAGAGGGATCGCACAGGGCTGGTTAGCGCATATTCGAGGTTCTGGATGGAGTTGTTCAGCAGGTCGGCCTGCCCGACATATTGCTGGTTCTGCAGCAGTTGTACGGTGGTCTCGCGGCCTTTGTAGAACACATCGGCTGCCGTTAGGAGTAACAGGTTTGTCACCCCATTGTCGCCTTTCATCTGTACCTGTGCAGGTTGGATGCCTTTCTCGTTGAGTTTCTGGAAGAAGACGCGACGCTCTTCGTCGGTGCCGAAGTTGTTGGGATTGACAAATTCGTAGCTCACGTTGCGGTTGTAGGCACGCAACTGGTTGAGCATTTCCTTGGTTTCGTTCTGCAGGCGTTTGAAGTCGGAGGGCATATCACCGTCGAGGTAGACGCGGTAGAGCAAGGGCTCGTCGATGGTCTTGAGCAGTTCCTTGGTCGAGTCGGAAAGGGTGTAGCGTTTCTCCGACGTGAGGTCGAGTCGGGCATAGAGGAAATGATCGATAACGTTGATCGACAGTACGATGAGTACCGTTACGCCCATTTCGAGCCAGTGGCTGCGCTTGAGGTTCTTGCGTTTTTTCCAACCGTTCCACATGCGGCTCTGCAGCACCAAGCGGGTACCCATGAGGAACAAGGCCATGATGCTGGCGAAGTAGAGCACATCGCGTGTGTCGACCACGCCACGGCTGATGCTTTCATAGTGGTCCATCATGCCAAGCCCTTTCACAAAGAGGTCTCCGCTACCGAAGAGCTCCATGTGGTAGAGACTCTCGAAGCCAAGGTAAGCTACAGCACTGAGCACCGCAGCCGCGATGAACGACACAATCTGGTTGCTTGTCAGCGAACTGCACAGCAGGCCGATGGCCACGAAGGCGCCACCCAGTAGCAGTAGTCCAATATAGGAGCCGGAGACGCTGCCGGTGTCGATGTTGCCCACGGGGTAGCCCAGCGAGTAGACGCTAAAATAGCATACCAGCGTCGGTAGCAACGAGATGAACACCAGTGTCCAAGCTGCCAGAAACTTGGCCCATACGATGGTCCAGTCGCTTAGGGGACGCGTCATGAGCATTTCGATGGTACCACCACGACGCTCCTCGGCGAAGGTGCGCATGGTGATGGCGGGGATGAGGAAGAGGTAGAGGAACGGCCCGATGAGGAACAGACCGTCCATGCCGGCATAGCCATAGTCGAGGATGTTGAAGTCCGACTTCAGCACCCACAACATCAGCCCGGTAAGTATCAGGAATACCGCAATCGTCAGATATCCTATGAGTGAGGAGAAGAAACTGGATAGTTCTTTTTTATACAGTGTCCACATTTGTCTTAACTACTTAACTAGTGTCTACTAATTTATTCTACAAATCTCATCGCTTTGCTTTTGAGGCTGCGTCCACGGTAGACGCCGTCGGTCAGTTCGCGCACTGTCTCCACCACAACCTGGGTGGTGCCAGTGAGCATGCGGCGGTCGATGTTCTCCCAAATGTCGGAGGTTACATGGTTGTGGTGCAGGCCGTTGAGGGTGGTGAACACCAGCGAGGGAATGCCAATGATGTCGAATCCTCGGGCGTCACCACGGGGATTGGTAGCCTCGGGGTTGTGCCAAAGGAGGCTGTGGTTGGCGCTGTCGCGCACACGGGCGATGTCCCACAGGGTGGGGTAGCGGTTGTCGCCGAGGACGACAATGCTGTCACCGTAGCCGATGTTCTGCACGTTGACGAAGGCTTCTATCTTACGCAGCTTGGGAAAGTTGGAGAGGAAGATGCGGGATCCGAGGAACTGTTGTTCGCCGCCGCTGAAGAGTACGAAAAGAACGCTGCGGCGCGGACGGAATTGGGGCTGGGAGAGCAAGCGGGCGGTTTCGAGCACCGCTGCCACGCCCGAAGCGTTGATGTCGGCACCGGGGAACAGGCAGGTCTCGCCTTGCATGCCCACATGGTCGAGGCTGGCGCCCACTACGATGAGTTCGTCGTCGAATTTGCTGTCATAACCTTGCATCAGACCCCAAACATTGGCAGTGACGGCACGTTGGCGGTAGACGGCGTTGACGTCTACCTCGGCTTTTTTCAGCAAGGCGAAAGAGTGCGACAGGTGGTCGCTGTTGATGGCGTTGACTGCTGAGTCGAGGCTCATGGCCTCACCCCAGAAAAGCTCGCGGCCGCAGTTGAGGGTGAGCTGCAGGACGGGGAAGGTTGCCAGATGGGGCAGCTCGCCGCAGTAGACGCGGCCCTGCACTTCATAGGGTAGGCAACTCTCGCTCATGTTGATGGCCAGCACCCCCAGAGCGCCGTGCTTCTCGGCGGCACGCGCCTTGTCGCGCAGGGTGGTGTAGTGGTTGACGATGTCGGCAGGCAGCCATGAACCGTTGGGAGTGCCCGTCAGCAGCACGACGATTTTGCCTTTGACGTCGACGCTCTTATAGTCGTTGAAACCTTCTTCTGCAATGCCGTAGCCACAGAAGACCATCTGGGCATCGACATAGCCGCGACCTGTCATGCCGGCGCAGCAGAACTCGTTGCCGAGGGTGAAGATGCGTTTATCTTTTGATCCGGGAGTGTAGATGTTGAACTTGCAGTTTTCTACCTCGTTGCACTCGATGTTGAAGCGCTGCTCGGTGATTTGGGTGCCGTAACTGAGAAGGACTTGTTCGACATATTTCACTGCGCGGTCGTAGCCCATGGTGCCGGCCAAACGGCCCTCGTAGGTCTCTGACGAGAGCTCGATGATGTGTTTCATGATGGAATCTTCCTCGACCACGGGCATGGCCATGGGGTCACGTTTCTGTGCGGTGGCGTCGGGCTGCGTTGCCAGAAGAGGTGCCGTGAGGATGCAAATGCGGGCTATCGTGTTCCACAATCCCTTTTTTGTCATAATTTATTATATTATTATTTTATTTATAATATTGATTCCAAATATATTATATGTCCGCGAGAAAGCGAGACGCAAATACAAAGATACACAAAAAAAATGAATCGAAAATGGAAAAAACATCTTTTCCTTAAGTTTCCGAAAAAATGGGGCCTATTTTTTGTTTTTTAACTTTTGTGGTGGACTTTTTTGCAATTTTCTAATTCGACTTTTGGTCTCGGAAAACTCGATTTTTGGTCACGTAATACCCCCTTTTTGCCCTTTTTCTAAACTGTTTGTGTAAAAACACTAAACTTTTTGTGTAAGCTATTGTACAAACGCTTAATTGTATGTATCTTTGCCGTCCGAAACAGAACCCGAAGGATTGAGAAAAATGACAAACGACAGACTCTTTATCACGGAAAGCGATACCGACATCTGTGAGGGATACCTGCGGCACATGAAACGCTGCGGGACGTTCCCCAAGCGAAGCAGCATGCTGACCGTGGCTTTCGGGCAGAAGGGTAGACGTCGCATCTGCAATGCCATTGGATACATGAAACCTATCCGTGAGGCCGACAGTCTGGAGCACTTGCCCGAGACGGTGGAGGGAAGGTACAATCTGGTGGCGATATACTATGCTGTCGAGCACCTAGATGAGGATGAAATATCGCAGATGATTCAGTATGTCAGAGGGTTGCTGATTCCGGGTGGGAGTGTCATGGTGGTGGTGGATCTGCAGGGGGGAGAGGACGTGCTGGCGAGCCTGAAGGACGAATGCCGCGAGCAGGGGTTGCGGGAGGTACAGACCGACCTCTGGCGGAGCGAGCCGCTGAACACCTGGGACCGCCTCTCCGACGCGGGAAAGTGTCTCTCGCCACTGGCACAGCGCATTCCCTGGCTGGGACGCTACATGGCTCGAACGGCCTCGACCCTCTGGGTGGTATAGTTACCAAAGAAAAAGATAATGAAAGAGATGAACCGTAATTATCATAATATGCTGATTATCGTCCCTATACCATGTACTTTGGAGTGACGGGAAGATAAACAGACCCCTCATTTTTTTACGACGCCGTGCGTTATGCTCCTATGGGAGGTGCAATGCACGGCGCCTTTTTTGATGTGAGAAAAAAATAGGGCTCTTTTTGCATTATACAAATGCCTGACAATAAGCGTGCTCTACCTATCAACTCTTACTCAACTCTTACCCATCTCCTACCCAACACCTACCCATCTCCTACCATGGTAGGTGTTGACAGGGTGTTGGAAGGGAGATTCGTGGCTATTGAGCCATCTGGCGGAGTAGCTTGTCAAGGTTGGGGCTGAGGATGATTTCGGTGCGGCGGTTGGCGGCTTTGCCTTCGGCTGTGCTGTTGTCGGCTTTGGGGGCGAACTCACCATGGCCGCTGGCCTCGATGCGGGTGGGGTCGATGCCGGGGCCGTGCTGGAGAAGCAACTTGACGATGGCGGTGGCGCGCATCACCGAGAGGTCCCAGTTGTCCTTGACGGCTGTATTGCCGCGGTAGGGGTCGTTGTCTGTATGTCCTTCAACCATAATGTTTAATGTGGTGTCCTGCTCCAGCACTTTGGCCAGTTCCTTGATGGCATTGGCGCCCTCTTTGGAGACCGTCCAGCTGGCCGAGGGGAACATTAACTTGTTCTCCATCGAGACGTACACTTTGCCGTCTTTGGTCTCCACTTTCAGCCCCTTGTCGGCGAAGCCTATGAGGGCGTTGGTGACGGAGTTGCGGACGGCCTCGAGTTCGTGCTCCTTGGCTTCGAGTTGGGCACGCGTGGCGGCTTCCTCGCGTTCGAGTTCGGCCTGCTTGGCAATCATTTCGCTGCGTTGCAGGCGGAAGCTCTCTTGCTGTTCGGCGAATTGCTGCTCTTTGATGCGGAGCTCCTCTTCCTTGTCGTTCAGCTCTTTGGTGCGTGCGGTGAGGAGGTTTTGGGCACGGTTGAGGTCACGGTTCTTGCCAGCGACTTCCTGCATGTAGTTCTCCATGGTGGTGTCGTAGTGCTGGCGGAGGCGTTCGATGCGACGGTTGAGGCTGTCGACGGTGAGGTCGCAGCGGTTCTTCGACGAGGCAAGCTCACCGTATTCGCTTGTCAGTGCGTTGTTTTGGCGTGTGAGAGCGGCGTTCTCCTCCTTGATTTCTTCAAGTTCCTGACGGGTAAGGTTGTATTGTTTGGCCGTCTGGTCATATTTGGTTTTAAGGCTTTCGTGCTCGCTGAGGGAGACGCACGAAGACATGGCCAGCATGGCCAGTGTACCGTAAAAAAGATTCCTCTTAATCATAATAAATGTTATTTTTTACTTATAAATAACGCAATTCAATAATTTTTCGTATCTTTGCATTTCAATTTTTTTAAGAAACACCCCCTTAGCCCCCTTGGGAAAGGGTGGACGGAAAGAAAAAATGATGAGACTATACGGCAAAATCCATCGTTGGCGACTGCGCCACATGAGCGAGCACGGTACGGTGCTTCTGCTGGCTGTGGCGGTGGGTGTACTGTCGGGTCTGGCGGCCGTGGCGCTGAAGACCTTGGTGCACTACGCAGGCCTGGTGGTGACGCGTATGGGTGCGCTGACCCCGCTGGGCGGCAATGTTGTTATGCTGTTTTTTCCGTTGGTTGGCATTTTACTTACTGTCTTGTTTGTGAAGTATATAGTGCGTGGCAATATTGGTCACGGGTTGCCATCGGTGCTGCTGGCTATCAGCCGCAACAAGTCGCGCCTGCCGAGCAAGAATATGTACACCTCGCTCATTGCCTCGACGCTCACTGTGGCCTTTGGTGGCAGTGTGGGTCTCGAGGCCCCGATAGCCTCTACCGGGTCAGCCATCGGCTCCAATATTGGGCGCTGGTTCCGCCTGAGTCCTAAGAGCGTCCGCATCCTGCTGGGCTGTGGAGCGGCAGGTGCCATTGCAGGCATCTTCAAGGCTCCCTTTGCGGGCATCATGTTCGTGCTCGAAGTCTTCATGTTTGACTTAAGCGCTACCACGGCATTGCCGCTACTTATCTCGGCTCTGGTGTCGGCCACGGTGGCCTATTTCCTTATGGGGACCGACGTGCAGTTCCACTTCGAGGTGACGCAGCAGTTCGGTCTCTCGCAACTGCCTTTCTATATTGTGCTTGGCGTCTTCTGCGCCTTGGTGTCGGTCTATTTCCTGAGGACTACCGACAAGGTGGAAGGGCTTTTTGCGCGCATTCGCGGACCATGGGTGAGGATGGCTGTCGGCGGTGTGGTGTTGGGTTTGCTCATCTATCTTTTTCCTCCGCTCTACGGCGAGGGCTACGGCATGCTCACCCAACTGCTTCATGGCGACAGTAGTAGCTTGTTTGTCAATACGGTATATGGCTCTTTGGCGAGTGATCCTTGGGCTATCCTTGTGGTGCTGTTTCTGCTTATCATGCTCAAGGCTGTGGCCACAGCCTCCACCATCGGCAGTGGCGGCGTGGGGGGCACCTTCGGTCCCTCGCTCATCGTGGGTGGTCTTTCGGGCTATTTTGTGGCAATGGCGTGCAACCAAATGGGGCTGCCTGAGCAGGATACGGCCAATTTCGCCCTTGTGGGCATGGCTGCGGTGATGACGGGCGTGATGCATGCGCCGTTTATGGCCACATTCCTTATTGCCGACATCACAGGAGGCTACCAGCTGCTGGTGCCTTTGATGGTGGCTTCGGCTGTCACCTATCTGTGTGTCAGCCCTTTCGAGAGTCATTCTATCTATGCCCGCAAGCTTGCCAAGAAGGGCGATCTGCTGACACACGACAAGGATGCTTCCGCCTGGCACCTTATGGATATGCAGCGCCTCATTGAGACCAACTTTGTTATTGTACGCAGTGGCAATACGTTGCGCGATCTTGTCGAGGTTATCCAGACCTCGCGCCGCAACATCTTTCCGGTGTTGACGGATGACGACAGGTTTCTGGGGGTTGTGGCTCTTGATGATGTCCGGAAGATTATGTTCCGTCCGGAATTGTATGACACTGTGATTGTTGACGACTTGATGCACCCCATCTCCGAAGGCGACATCGTCCGTTCGTCGGATACGTTGACCGATGTGGTTGAAAAATTCCGTATTGGTGACCGCTACAATCTTGTGGTCATCGATGATGACAGCCGCTACCTCGGCTTCCTTTCCCGTGCCAACACCTTCAGTGCCTATCGCCGCTTCATCTCCTCCACTAGCGACGAATAGCCTTTCATTAGTTTCTGAACTGCAAATCGATCCAGGCCCAGGTGAGGTGGGTGTCGTCGGTGCTACGCTTGAGTTTCTCCATGGTTTCATTGCCGGTCATATAGGAAAATCCGGCTGAGAGGGAAACCTCTTTGCTGATGGTAAAGTCGGCCATGATTTCAATCTCGTGTCCCAGGGTGCGGTCCATGTTTTTCAGATGGGTGGCTATGGCAAAATAGTGGTATCCGAGGCTGAAGTCGAGACGCTTCCATGGATGGAGATCAAGGGTGGCGTAGAGGTTCTGCAAGCCCGGGGTAAAGCCGCAAAAATAGGTGCTGATGTAGAAGAAGTCCATGGCACCGTAGAACTTATGGTGCGATCCCCAGATGGAACTGAATCCTTTCACCTCCTTGTGCTGTGTCAGTCCGAGGGAGCCGCTGGCGGGGACATTGTATTGGTCGTCGCCGCTTAGATAGTCGTATCCGGCGTTGATGCCGAGAAGGTCAATGGGGCTCCAGGAGGCTTTCACCGCCGCCATCCAGGCATCGATGGGCAAGCCGTGCTCCTCATAGCCTCCCTGATGATAGTATTCGCCTTCAATCGTTAGCCATGGTTTCTCGAATTTGGCATAGCCGCCGAAAAGATGCTGGTATTCGTTGTGCTCGTCCATACCCTTGGTGCCAGACTGCATGCCCACATTCATGAAAAGCAGCGAAAGCGAAGCTGGGAAGTCCTTTGGCTGAAGATGGTACCATCCGATGAGCATGGTCTTGTAGACCTGGGCCCCGCCGATGCTGTAATAGTTGCTGCCTGTTTCATCCACATCGCCGTCTTGGTTGTAGGTGGCTACGATGTGTAGCTTGTGGGCGCCATATTCATAGCCGCCGCGTACTGCATCGTGCGACAAAGAGGCCATGGCCCAGTCGTTCATTCCTATGATACGCTCGTTGTCATACGACAGTATCTGCCGTCCCACCTGCAGGAAGAACCCATTTTCTCCACTGAGTTTGCCCCATCCTTCGTAAACCTTCAATCCGCCGTTTTGTCCCCAGATGGTGGAGTGCTGCAGGGTGAGGTGAAGGTCCCAACGCACCTTTTCCGAGATGCCGTGGTAGTCGGTGATGAGTCTCTCGCGGCTCACAAGGAAACGCGGGTCATAGTTCGAACTGTCTTTCAGTCCGCCCTTGCGAATTTCACCGTGGCCAAGGATGTCAACCTTGAATGTCAGGGGAGATTGGGCCGTCAGCGTGGCCGCTGAGGTCAGCAGGAGCACTAGGTACAGTATGTGTTTTTTCATTTGGTATGGAATAATTGTTTTTTTCACTGTAGACGTCGAGGGCCACGATGACGGCGGTGAATCCCCAGAAGGGAACTGATAGCTTGTCGGTGTCGAGGAAGTTGTTGAAGACACCATGGATGTAATATGTCAATAGGGAGAGCGTGAAAGCCAGTGACATACGAGCTGTGTGGGGGTCTTTAGCGGTGCGGTAGACGCGCACGCCGGTGGCGAAGGTGGTGAGGAAGAGCATTGCAACCAGTGCTACGCCCGGCACTCCCTGCTCAGTCATCGGGCCGATGTATTCGCTGTGGGCGTTGCCCAGGTTGCCGGCATTCGTGCTGATGGTCGAGAGTTGGTAACTGCGTTGGTAGCTGGCGTAGAGGAACTGGTAGGTGCCAGGCCCACAGCCCAGCACGGGATCTTCTTTCCACATACGCAAAGCCGAAGCCCAGCGGTTCAGCCGCTCAAGGTTTGAGGCGTCGGTCGAGATGTTGGAGATGCTCTTCACTTGGTCGGCAAGGGTGTATGAGGAGTCCTGATGGTTCTTGCCGAGTTTGTAGAGCACATCGCTTTGGTAGACGAAGAAGGCGCCTATGCCGAGTCCGAAGAGTATCACCATCCACTTGACTTTCATTCCCATGCGGACGAGCACATAGACACCGATGGCACCCACGACGCTGATCCATGCCGCGCGGCAGTAGCTGAAAAAGAGTCCGATACAGAGTCCGGCGAAGAGCGCCAAAGAAAGTACGCGGCGCCATCCTTTCATGCTATGTGAGAAGATGAAATAGAAGGCCGCCGGAAGCATAAGCGCGATGACGCAGCCGTAGGCCGTATGGTCGTTGTAGAAGGGCTTCATCACGCGGTGCAGCGTCTGCAAGTCGCTGAAGTTGCCGAGGGTTTTGGTGGTGGCGATGAAGATGACCACACCTAATCCGATGGCGTAAGCCCAGAAGAACTGGCGGATACGGCTGTGGTTTTGGAAGAATTGCGTTGCAGCGAAGAAGAACGGCGTGATGAACCATACTCTCGCCAGTGTGTATTTGATTGACACCCACGGCATCTCAGAGGTTATGGTGGTGAAGGCCATCCATGCCAGCGAGGCCAGTAGCAGCAGCGTCACGGGGTGGCGCGACAGGCGCGGATCGTAGCTCCGCGTGGCCAGCAGGCGGAAGAAGAAGATGAATGTGAAGAGTATCATCATGGGCTCCACGGGCATCGAGAGTTCCATGCCTGGCAGCAGGGCCATATTGACGGCGAAAGGGGTGAGGAGGGTCATCAGGAGGAATCCCGTCTCCAGCCGTACCACAAAGAGCCATACCACCAGTAGCGCCAGCGGCACGAGTCCCACGGTGGCGTCGCCCTTGAACCATAATGCATACCCCTCGGCGATGATGAACACCAGGGTAAATATCACGGCCAGCAGCAGGCCAATATTTTTCTTGAACCAGAATTTCATCTGTTCTTTTATCTGGTATTTCTTGTAATACTAGTAGTACTAGTGATACTGGAAATACTAGTTTTCCTCTTCTTTTTTGGCAAAGATGAGCAGGGCGAAGATGCATACCACCACGGCGCCGAGGCTACCGCCGAGGAGGATGAGCAGGCGCTTGGGATAGGCCTTTTTGTCGGCGGGCACAGCCTCGTCGACGCTGTATTTATAGCTCACTTCCAAGTTTTTGTCCACAGAGGTCTGGGTGGCGCGGGTCTGCAGGTCGGCCAGCTGCTCGCACTTGTCGGCGATGAGTTTGGTGCGCCATTCCGTTTTGGGCAGATTCGATAGGGAATCAATTTCTTTCTCCATCGAGGTACACACGCCGTCCATCACCTCGGCGGCCGAGAGGGCGCGGTCGTGGTGAATCTCGTGGCACAGCGTGTCGTACATTGTGGCAATGTAGTTGGCAATGTCGGCAGCCCACAGTGGATCCTGGTCCAGTACCCCGATCTCCACGCCCAGAAACTCGGTGCGCTTCACCGAGATATTGCTCTTATACTGCTTGTCGAGCTTGAACATGCGGTGCGGATGGTCGGCGGGGATGCCATAGTGTTCTATTAGGTTGAAATGCTCGCAGACAGCTTGTTGCATACGCTTTGAGCTGAGAATCTGGATGGCATATTCGCAGTCGCGCTCGATGCCGTAATCCATGAAGTCGAGGCTGTAGTGGTAGCCCATGATGGCTTTCGACAGACGGTTGGAGTTGGTGGGGAAGATGACGGCCGACGACTTGTAGAGCGGCTTGATGCTCCAGGCAGCGATGGCCGAGCCGATGATGCCCAGTACGAATGCTGCCACCAGCACCTTCCACCAGCGGCGGAAGAAACGACGTGAAATCTCGTGGTTGTAGTTGTTCCCCAGTCCTTTGTTTTCTTCTTGCATAATAACTATTATCTTTTATCTTTAAACCATTATCTATAAATGTTCAGATGTATAACGCCCGCTTATATATTTTATTGTATTTATAATAAAAAAATATAGGTTGGAGAATGTGGGCGTCAAACCCGCATCTGAGGCTGCTGAAAAGTTTTTGCTGCTGAATGGGAAAAAGTGTGTATCTTTGCAAGTTGAAAACATAGTTATCATGAGACGTCCGAACATAGTGGAAGCCATCAAGAAGGGACTCGAAGCACTGCCCCTCGACATCGAGGTGTGGCTCTACGGCAGCGAGGCTCGTGGCGACGCACGTCCCGACTCCGACATCGACCTTCTTGTACTCTTCAACAAGCCAAAAGTAACCCTCGACGACGAATACAGAATCTATGATGTAACCACCCCCATTGAATGGGATTGTGGTGTGGCTATCAACCCAATGATTTATTCAAAGTCTCAGTGGGAATCGCGCATGACTCCTTTTCGGTTGAATGTAATCAACGACGGAATAAGAATATGAAAACACCACTCGAATTAACCCAACAGCAGCGATATGACATTGTAACATATCGTATGGAGAATGCACAGAAGACACTTGGCGAAATAGAGGCTCTTATCGCCCTTAAATGATACCGTGAAAGGCTATGCCGGAGGTGATGCTACTGTGTTGTATCTCGATAGTGTGACGATTTCGGCTACATCAAACTATGGATATCATTTTGCTCGATGGAATGATGGAAGTACAGAGAATCCACATACCATTCAGGTGACAGCCAACCGGACTTACATTGCACAATTCGATAATAACCAGTACTCCATCGCGTTGAATGTGGATGCACTTATACATGGAACCGTTATGGGAGCAAGTTCTTACAACTATCTGTCAGAGCAGCCAATCACAGCTATAGCCAACTATGGTTACCATTTTTCGCAATGGAGCGATGGTGACACCAGCAATCCGCGCATGGTCATGTTAACACAAGACACTTCTTTTACTGCATTGTTCGCGAAGAACTACTATACTTTGACCTTACAAAGTAATGATATAACATTGGGTACTATTGTTGGTGATGGAACATACGGCTATCTAGACACAGTATCGCTTGTGGCGACTGCTACGGAACATCACCACTTCGTCCACTGGGACGACGGCAATTCCGATAATCCCCGCCAGTATGTCGTCATAGGGGATACTGTATTGACGGTTTTCTTTGCAATCGACACATACCATGTAAGTGTCTTGTCGAACAATATTGCATACGGTAATGCAACAGGTGACGGCGACTTCGTGTATGGAGCCCCAGCTACAGTAACTGCCACCGCATATAGTGGATTCCGGTTTGCAAGGTGGAGCAATGGAGACACTCATAATCCCTATACTTTTGCAGTGCTACAAGATATGGAATTGACAGCCATATTTGAAGATGAGAATGAATGTGTTGATGATGTGGAGACCATCAATGCCAAGGTGTATACTCAAAATGGGGAAATCGTGGTGGAAGTTACTGGAGTCAACGACGTGTGGCTATACGATGAGAGTGGACGATTGGTTCAAGCAATTAAACAATCAAGCAATCAGACAATCCGTTTCGATGCTCCCGTCAGTGGCACTTATATGATTAGGATTGGCGGTTACCCTGCTCGCAAAGTAGTGGTGATAAGATAGGCCGACAATAAAGCACATATTTCTACAGAATAAGAGCATATCTTCCTCGCAAGAAGATATGCTCTTTTTGATTGTTGGGGAGTACCTAGATAGGGGAGGAATGTTACTGCAAATTTGGTGCCAAAGTCGGACGAAGGTGATTCGAACGACCTACGAAGACCCTACCAACACCCTACCAACTCCTACCATGGTAGGAGTTGGTAGGGTGTTGGTTAGGAGATGGTAGGTAGATGGGATTAAGTGTATATGTTTCGTTTACAGTAAGTTTCTTTCTTTTCTGTAAAAAATAATGTTAAAATTTTGTTAAAAAATTTGGTGGTATGGAAAATTGTACTACTTTTGCAGTGTATTAGTTAACTAGTACACCAACAAAAAGCGCGTTAAACGAATTGAAAAACAATAAATTAAACTAAAATGACTTTCAAAGAACATTTCAAGAAAAAAGATTGGGTGTATTACCTGATAGATTTTATGGGCCTTGCGGTGGCTTTCTCTCTGGCCAGCAAGCTGTTCGGTGGGGAATGGAGATTTTCCATCATTGGCGGAATTGTGAGCGGCGTCATCTTTACCGTGCTGGCTGCTTTGATGAACCACATGGGCAAGGATGTTGAGAAGGCGGTGGAGGAAGACAAGCGGATGGGAATTACAAAATGATAATAAATAAATTTAAACACTATATTATTATGAAAAAAATCTTTTTTGTTTTGTTGGCGATGGTTGCCACGATGGCTTCGGTGGAGGCACAAAATGTCAAGGTCAAGGGTACTGTACGAGATGCCAAGACTGGCGAAGTGTTGCCTCTGGTGAACGTGGGCCTGATGTGCTCCACTGACACGGTGTTCATGCGCGGTGCCGCCAGCGATTTCGACGGCAAGTTCGAAATCAAGGATGTGAAGCCTGGCAGTTACCTGTTGCAGGCCTCTTGCGTGGGCTATGAGAGTTACCAAAAAGACCTTAAGGTCGTTAATGACATTAAGGACCTTACCATTGAGCTTCGCGGCGGCACGCTGCTGGAGACCGTGGAGATTGTGGCTGAAAAGCCTCTCTATCTGATGGATGGAGAGAAGAATATGTACAACACCAGCGAGGATCCCAGCATCCAGACCGGTACGGCCAGCGACGCCCTCCAGAATGCTCCGGGCGTGGAGGTGGATGCCGAGGGTAATATTACCCTGCGTGGTGTGTCGAGCGTTGAGATTTGGATCAACGACCGTCCCTCTCACATGAATGAGGATGCCTTGAAACAGTATATCAAGCAGTTGCCTGCCAATGCCATCGATCGTATCGAGGTCATCACCAACCCTTCGGCGCGCTATTCGACCTCAGGTGGTGTCATCAATATCGTCACCAACCAGAAGATTACGCGCAACGAGCTTCTCTGCATGGGTGTTCGCGCTACTACCACGCCGACTGTCTCTCCGTGGATATCCTATGTGTGGGCCAACGAGAAGGTGGACTTCAACTTCTACCTCACAGGCAACTATGGCAATCACAACGGCGAAGAGGACGGTACTGGTACCCTCTTCGATGCCAACGGCGACACCAGCCGCTACCAGAAGTTCGACACCAAGGTCAAGATGCCCTACTGGGGTGGCTACATGGGTTTCAACGTGAATTGGAATATCGACAGCACCAGCAGCCTCACGGCCTGGCTGGGTGGCTGGCCCTATGCGGACCGCAATTCGCTCTACAACGACTATCAGTATTATGAGTACAAGCCCACGCTGCGCAACTTGAGTTACCTTGACACCATCAAGAACCATGGCACCACCTATGGCGGTTATGCCGGTGCCTGGTACGAGAAGCGTTTCGACACCACAGGACGCAAGCTGAGTGCCAGCCTCAACGGCTTCTTTTATCGCAACTACGGCTACAGTGACAACTGGCGCGACTATGTGGTGGGCACCGACTTCCGCCGCCACAACGATGCTGACACCTATGCCCCCAACGCCAGTCTGGAGGTGAATTACACCCACCCGCTGAAGAACGACTTCGAGATAGAGGCCGGTGCCGAGTTGGGCGTGGGTGGCAACTACAGCAACGAGTGCCTCGACAGCCTGCTGCCCTCGGGCGACTGGGACAACATGCGTCACCGCACCTACGAGGCCGTGGGTACCTATTTTTCGACGGCCGCCTATGTCACGGGGCAGAAGCGTTGGGGCGGTTTCACCGCCAAGCTGGGCCTGCGTTTCGAGGATAAGTTCGAGTACGGTCATGTGGAGCACAACGCGCTGAACGACAAGATGAACATAGATACTTCGTTCCCCGGCATCGTGCCCAGCATCCACCTAAGCTACCAAACCAAGAACTTCGAGAGCTACAGCCTGAGCTACACCCGCCGTTTTGCCGCCAGCGAAGACTTGCTCAACTATACCGACTTCCGCATCTACGACGAATACTCCTACCGCACCGGCAACCCCAACCTGCTGATGAGCTACACCCACAACCTCGAAGCCGCCTTCAACAAGTATGTAATGGGATTCGGCAATATCGGCCTCAACGCCTACTTCCGCGCCAACACCAACGAGATTGGCACCACAACGCTTGCCGACACCGACCCTTATTTCGACTATATGGTCAACTATACCAAGGCTGTCAACATCGGCTCCTCGCACACCGAGGGCCTCGAAGCCAACATTATGTACCGTCCAAGCGGTTTCTTCAACATCCGCCTGAATGCCTCGGTGTTCAATTATGCTTATGACTACGACGGCTACAAGGACAACAAGTGGAGTTGGAGCGCCCGCGTTAACCTGTGGACCAAGGTAGCTGGCTGGCTCGAACTCTTTGCCAACGCCCACTACACCTCGCCGCGCTTGGGTCTCTACAGCCTGACCAATGCCAATAAGGGCATTGACTTCGGCGCCAGTGCTGACTTCTTCGAGCGCCAGCTGAGTGTCAACCTCACGGTCAACGACATCTTTGGCATGGCTGAATTTGGCAACATCACCACGGCTCCCGCCTACCAGACCACCGGCAGCCGCCGCTTCGACTCGCGCTTCGTCAGCGTCGGCCTCACCTGGCGCATCGGCAAGATGGAGTTGGAGAGCAAGGCCCGCCAGGGTGCAACGGACATGAAGAATTAAAAGCCTCACCCCCGGCCCCTCTCCGAACGGAGAGGGGAGTAGATAGAAAAAAAATAATAATTAAAAAAATATCAACACAATGAAAATCGTAACAGTAGAAACCCTTCAGGGTGTGAATTATGAAGAATTGGGAGTTGTCTCCGGCAGCATCATCCGCGCCAAGAACATGTTCAGCGACCTGGGTCAGGGACTGAAGAGCATGGTGGGCGGCGAGCTGAAGAGCTACACCGACATGATGATGACGGCCCGCGAGCAGGCCACGCAGCGCATGATTGACCAGGCCGTGAAGATGGAGGCCGACGCCATCATCGGCGTGCGCTACACCACCAACAGCATCATGGCCCAAGCCGCCGAGGTGCTGGTGTTCGGGACAGCGGTAAGATATAAAAGATAAGGAGAATAAATTATGATAGAAATTCGCAATCTCAATTTCAGTTACAAGAAGACTCCGGTCTTCTCGAACATCAATCTGTCGTTCCCTCAGGGTAGCATCTATGGTCTGCTCGGCGAGAACGGGGTGGGGAAGACCACCCTATTGAAACTCATTTGCGGCTTGCTGCGTCCCACCGAGGGAAACTGCACCGTGGACGGCATCACCAGTCAGGACCGCCTGCCCGAGATGCTTCAGCGCATCGTTTTCCTGCCCGACGAGGTGAGCCTGCCCGACGGCCGCACCCCCCAGCAGTATGTTGACGAGTTGGCACCGTTCTATCCCGGCTATGCCTGGGGCACGTTCCTCCACCTGATGGAGGAACTGGAGGTGCAGCCTGACCGCAAGTTCAAGGAGATGAGCTTCGGCCAGCAGAAGAAGAGCCTCATCGCCGCCGCCCTCTCGCTGGGCACCGACTATGTGCTCTTCGACGAGCCCACCAACGGCCTCGACATCCCCAGCAAGGCCCAGTTCCGCCAAATCCTCAGCCGTCGTTTCGAGGAAAGGAACACTATCATCATCTCCACCCACCAGGTGAAAGATGTGGAGAATCTCATCGACCCCATCGTCATCCTCTCGAACAACGCCGTGCTTCTCGACGCCAGTGTGCAGCGTATCCAGGAGAAGCTCTTCTTCGAATATGGTGGCGAGCAGCGTCAGGATGCCCTCTACAGCGAGATGCAGCCCGGCGGCTACCTCAACGTGGTGCCTAATACTACCGGCGAGGAGAGCCAGATCAACATCGAGGCCCTTTTCAACGCCGTGCTGAGGAACAAGAATGTGTTTAGAGAACTGTTCAAGTAGTTAAGTAGACAGTAGTTAAGCAATTAAATAAAATGAATAACTCCTTTGACATTCATCGTTTCGGAAAGTTGGTGAGACACGACGTGAAGCGT
Source organism: uncultured Bacteroidales bacterium (assembly GCA_900318835.1). GTDB lineage: Bacteria > Bacteroidota > Bacteroidia > Bacteroidales > P3 > Colimorpha. The sequence goes on along the minus strand of ONLW01000001.1, from coordinate 91,523 downwards.
TTTGCGCCGAGCTACAGCGGATTTGGTGCAGAAATGGCAGGCACGCTGCTGTTTGTGCCGCTGATGCTGTTGGGCCATGGTTTGACTGGACAGAGTGAAGGAGCCAGTTACCGCATAGTAATGGCTGGCGTTATGTCGCTCTTCGTGGCTTCGCAGATACCCTTGCAGCTTTATGCCGGTGTGGCCCGCAAGCAAAAGCGTGGCGATATCTACTTCGCCATGCTGCCCGCCAGCAAGTGCGAGAAGTACCTCTCGATTGCATTGCTCTCGCTGGTTTTGGCACCGTCGGCGATGATAGTTGGCAACGTGGCATTCGACACCCTGCTCACTGCGCTACACATGCCTTTCTACCATGGATACATGTGGCAATCAGGCGTGTGGCAATATGTTAATCTACCGTTGCTGTGCAACTGCGTGATGGCCTTCGTGGGACCCACCTTGGGAATAATCTATGCCAATGCCATACGGAACCAATCCGGTCGCAGGCTGATGTGCCTCCTGGCTTGGGCATGGATGATGGGAGTCGAACTCCCCGGATTTATACTATTCATTGATTTGAAAAACGAAGCCGTTCTCTGGGCCATATTTGCCGCACAGGCTCTGATGGCCGTCCTCATGGGATTCCTTGGCTGGAACAAGATGAAAAAAATGAGTTATTAAAATGATAAATGCTATGAATAACAAGTTTGATTGGAACCGTTTCTGCAAAGTTGTCAAGAAAGACTTTTGCAACCTGTGGCCGATGTTTGGCACGACGATGATTGTGCTGGCGTCGCTGCCCTTCGCCGTGTGGCTGGTGGGATTGGTCATCGACCGCACCGCCGTCATCGCCCCCAACTATCGAGTGGTTATGATAATGGTGTTCTCCTCGTTGGCCGCCCTTATGCTACCGTCGCGCCTCTACCGTACCATGAACCTCCGCAACGAGGGTATCTATTATGCCATGCTGCCGGCCTCCAAGTTGGAGAAATTCCTCTCTATGCTGTTTTTTACCTTTATTGTGGCTCCCGTGGTGACCTATCTGGGAAGCATGGTGCTTGACATTATCCTGCGCCTGATGCCTGCCGGTCCCTACCACCAGTGGCTTTGGCAGGGTGACGGTGGTTTCCCTCTCTTTACTACCATCCCAATGGACGACGATATGATGCCCGGATTCCACAGCTGGCTGCTCACCGCCGCTTCCTATACGGGCCTTCTCGCCTCGCCCGCCATCTTCCTCTATGCTGCCACCCTCTTTAAGAAACACAAGGTGCTCTACACCTTCCTCGTGCTCTACCTCATCGAGTTCGTCCTCACCATCATCGCCATCCCCGTCGTTGTGTCGCTCATGAAGAACCCCGATTTCATGGAATGGTTCTATGACACCATCTTCAAACTGGGTCCCGAGAATATGATGAACTGGGCGATGGGCATTGCCACCGGGTTCAATGTCGTGATCTTTGCCCTCTTCACCTGGTTGACCTGGCACAGATTGAAGAAAATGCCGTACTAGAGTAATTAAGAATTAATAATTAAGAATAATGAAACGGATAATGATAATGACGGCTGTCTTGGGTGGCCTAATGGCAACGGGTTGCTATTTCAACCGCGGTGTTGACGAGACCATTGAGACCGAGCGTTACACGATGCGCATGGTGTCGTGGGACATGGATGTGGACGGCGTGATTGAGCACGGCCTCGCAGTCAGAGAATACCAGAATCTTGATACGATGGTGATGTCCGGCACGGTGCCGATGATAGCCCTCTGTCTGGCCAATAATTCCATCTCGGTGAATGAGACAACCCTGTATAAATACGACAATGGCAAGCAGGATTTTTTGCCGAGTTATACCTACTTGGTCGTCGACCGTGACACAACAACTCCCAAGGATTACACGCCCTTGCTGCAAGCCATGATGAAGAAAGGCATCCTTCGTGCTGACACCACCTATGAGCCTATGCGCATCCTTGAGGTCTACGATTCCGCACGATTCGTCTCCAAAAAGAAGAGTGTTCAGGAAGAGGATGAGAAAACATCATTCTACGTCCAGATGCGCGATGGCAAGGTATCGTATGAGGAGAGTTTTCAGAGTGTGGAAAATATTGCCACCAGTTTGCGGTTAGAGTATCATTTGCCGGTACTCCTCGACCCCAGTGTTGACCCCGACATGAAGATGGAGTATCACGAGATGGACAACAAGCTGTGGCAGCACGACAGCCTGTGGCTTGACGACCTAGGCATGCGCATCGTCCCCGACCCGCAGGGCCGCAAGATGCGTGTCATCGAGTTCAACCGCTGCAAAGGGAAGATTTAAAGAAAGGAATGTTATGGAATTCAGGAAACAAAAACCGATATATCTGCAGATAGCCGACCGGCTGATGGAGCAGATTCTCCAAGGCGAGCCTGCCGAGGACGACCGCATGCCATCGGTGCGCGATGTGGCCGCCTCGATGGGTGTCAACCCCAACACGGTGATGCGCACCTTCGAGCAGCTGCAGAGCGAAGAAATCATCTACAATCGTCGCGGTGTGGGATATTTTGTCAGTCCCGACGCCAAGAAGAAAATCCTCGCCGAGCAACGTCGCGAGTTCCTCGAGGAGGAGCTGCCTCTCATCAAACAAAGGATGCAGGTGCTGGGAATAGATTTTAACCTCTTAAACAATTAATACAAAATGAAAACAAAATTCTGGCTCATGCTGGCCGCCCTGCTTCTCGGCGGTAGCGTCATGGCCCAGCTGCCCGGCAGCAAGACAGAGAAGCGCATCGACCTCACCGAGAAGGTGCCCATTGACAAGAAAGTCATCATCGGCCACCTCGACAATGGTTTCACCTACTACATCCGCGACAACCGCAAACCCGAGGAACGCATCCAGTTCCGTCTGGTTTCCAATGCCGGTTCCATCCTTGAACGCGACGACCAGCAAGGTCTCGCCCACTTCTGCGAGCACATGGCCTTTAATGGCATTAAGGGTTATCCTCACAACACGATGATCAAAAAACTCCAGGAACATGGTATTGAGTTTGGCCTCGGCATCAACGCCTACACCGGCTTCGATCAGACGGTCTACTATGTCACCATGCCCAGCACCGACCCCGAGATGGTCACCATGGGCATAGAGATTCTCGACGGCTGGGCCGGCAATATCCTCTTCGATCAGGAGGAGATTGAGAGCGAGCGCGGCGTCATCCATGAGGAGTGGCGTGGCGGTATTGGCCACGGCGACCGCATGGACAAGAAGACCCTCCCCATCGTCTTCAAGGGCTCTCTTTATGCCGACCGCATGCCTATCGGCAAGGAGGAGGTCATCATGAACTTCAAACGTCAGAGCATCGTCGACTTCTTTAATGACTGGTATCGTCCCGACCTGCAGGCCATCGTCGTGGTTGGCGACTTGCAGAATTTCGAATATGCCGGCAAGAAGGGTGCCAAAGCCATGGAACAGCGTGTGCGAGACGTTTTCGGAGCCCATGCCAAAGCCGTGAACCCCAAGCAACGTCCTGTCTTCACCATCGAGGGCAACAAGGAACCCCTCATCGCCATCGCCACCGACAAGGAGGCCACATCCACAGGCATGAAGTTCGTATGGAAGCACAAGAAAGCCTCCGTTGGCACCGTCGGCGACTATCGCCAGTCATTGGTTAATATGCTGGTGGTAGGGATGGTCAACGGACGCTTCAGCGACATCTGTGAGAAACCTACCGCCCCCGTCATGTATGCCGGTGCCGGTCGCAACGCTTATATCGCCCTCTATGTTCGCGAGGCTGACGACTTCACGCTCAATTGCTCACCCAAAGAGAACCGCATCGAGGATGCCGCCGCCCTCTTGCTGGCCGAGATGAAACGTCTGGATGAGCACGGATTCCTCCAGACCGAGCTCGACCGCCAAAAAGAATTTCTCCTCGCCTGGTACACCCGCAGTGCCAAAGAGGCCGACAAGACCTCAAGCAACGACTTGGCCGACGAGTACACCCGCCATTTCCTCGAGGGTGAGGTTATCCCCGGCATCCGTCAGGAATGGCGCTATGCCAAGGAGTTCATCCCTGAAATTACTCTTGAGGAGTGCAACCGCGCCATCGCCAACTGGATTACCGACGAGAACCTCGTGTTCCGCCTCACCGCCCCCGAACGCGAGGGCTTCCGTGTGCCCGACGAGGCCACCATCGGTAAGATTATCGCCGACAGCAAGAACGTGAAGACAGAACCCTGGGTCGACACCTTCCAGGACAAGCCTCTCTTCACCGAGGAAGTGCCCGCGGTTACCCCCAAGATGACCAAGGAGAACAAGGTGCTTGACTACAAGGAGTATACCTGCCCCAACGGTATCCGCTTCGTGGTGAAGAAGACCGACTTCAAGGCCGATCAGATTATTTTCAGCAGTTTTGGCTTCGGCGGCACCTCGCTCTATAGCGACGACGAGTATTTCCTGGCCTCCAATGTTGCTGACTTCATCGAGTCTTCCGGTATCGCAGATTTCACCGCCAACAACCTCGCCAAGAAACTTAAAGGGAAAAATATCAGCATCAGCCCCTTTATCAGTGATGAAAAACAGGGCTTCAGCGGCAGTTGTGCGCCCGACGACCTCGAAACCACCCTCCAGCTCCTCAACCTCTACTACACCGCTCCGCGCTCCGACATGGATGTCTACACCCGCATGGTCGAGATGGTACGCACACAAATCAAACTGGTGGTCGACAACCCCCAGGTGGCTTTCGCTGAGAAATACTATAAGACCATCTATCCCAATGAGAAACGCATGATTGTCGTTCCCACCGAGGAACAACTCCAAACCCTCGACCCCGACCGCGCCCTGCAGATTTTCCGCGAGCGTTTCCACGATGCTTCCGGCCAGGTGTTCTTCTTTGTTGGCAATGTCTCCGACAACGATATCGCCATCATCGCCCGATACCTCAACCACCTGCCCACCGACGGCAGCCAGAAGAATGAGAAGTTCATCGACCGTACAGCGAAGTTTGCCAAAGGCATTGTCCACGCTGAAGCAGTTAAAGGTATTGAAAATCAGGGTATGCTGAACATCTACGGCGAGATGAATGTCAACGTCAAGGACCTCACTCCCGAGACCCGCATCGCCATCGCCGCTCTCAGCGACATGATTAGCATCACCACCCTCGAGGAAATCCGTGAGAAGAACGGCGACGCCTACACGCCCTCTGCCGGCATTTGGAGCCAGCGTATGCCCTCTGGTCAGATCAGTTGGAAGTTCGCCATCGGTTGCGACCCCAGCAAGATTGGAAAGATTGAGAAGGATTGCATCGAGATCCTCTACAATTACCAGAAGAACGGTCCCGACGAGAAGACCCTTGCCAAAGCCAAGGAGCAGATGATTGTCAACAACGGCACCTCGCGCCAGAACAACGGCTACTGGCTCGGATTGCTCTCGTCCAGCTACACCTACAACGAGTCGGCCGATTACATTGAGCGCTACGACGAGATTGTCCGCGGCATCACTGCCAAGCAGATTCAGGATCTCTGCAAGAAGTACATCAACCTGAAGAACTACGTCGCCGTGAGCCTCCGCCCGGAGAACCCCGAGGCAGGCCAGGCCGAATGATTGTGGTTTCATCCCATCAAAGGGGGGCGCACCATGGTGCGCCCCCCTATTTTATACCTACCAACCCCCAATCATCTCCTACCATGGTATGACATGGGTAGGTGTTGGGTAGGAGATGAGTAAGAGTTGAGTAAGAGTTGATAGGGAGATGGTACTTAGTATCAGCGTTTTATGTGGGGAGAAAAAGGAAGCATCCGGCCAAGAATGGCCGGATGCTTGCAAATGTTTTCAATTGATTGGGTATCAGATATTATCTGATGTGGGTGAGGGTGATGGTCTGTGGAAGCATGTTCCCCTCGTTCTCGGGATCGTAATCGGGGTCGGTGGCAACGATGACATCGTTTTCGGAATCGTAGGTAAAGGGAAGGGTCTTTGTTTCAGACTGGTGGGTTTCGGGGTTTTCCACAGTGGCGGTTAAACTGCCTTCGTGGGTGGACTGGTTATAGGTGTAGGTGAAGGGAGATGTTTCGTTTTCGGTAAAAGTGCCTTCGGGTAGGATTGTGCCGTTGAGGGTGGTGGTCATCGATATACTCATCGAGGCGGTGCCTTGGGTTTCATTGGTGAAACTGACGGTCAGCGAGACCGAGGCACTGGTGGAAACGACTTGACCCTGAGCTTCTTCGGTGTTGTTGTATTCGGTGGCGTACTGCCAGCTGCTGCCGGCGAGGGAGCCGTTGATAGGCTCAGGACCGGGGCCGGGGTTGCCGCCATTGTCTTTCGTCATGTGGATGGTGATGTTGCCCTCGACCATATGGCCGTCTATCTCTAGGTTTGTGCCAGTGAATGTGCATTCAGTGGCGGTGAGGCTGTTGATGGTGAAGTTCATGGTGTGGCTGTGCTCGGTGATGGTGATGATGTTGCCGGTGATGACCCAGGAGAAGTTGTTGTTTTGGGTCTCTCCGTTGTCGTTCAACAAGCCGGTACCGCCTTGGTAGAAGCTGAGTTTGACGGTTCCATGCAGCATTTGCTCTGGCGCATCCACGCCGTTGACCGTCATGTGGTCGACCTGCCAGGTGCCGAGGAGGAGGGTGCTGTAGTTGTTGGTGTCGGGCTCGGGCGTGTCGCCACCCTCTTTGGTGAGGGTGATGGTTACTTCGCCTTCAATTGGGCCGACACCGGGGAATTCCATGTTGTTGCTGGTGAGGGTGCAAGAGGTGGCCGTGAGGCGGGTGATGTGGCATGTGATGGTTTGACTGTTGTTGCCGCCGGTGTTCACGGTGAGGGTGTTGCCGCTGGTGGACCAGGTGAAGCTGTTGTTTTGGCTGAACAGGACGAAGGTACCGGAACCATTGGTGTTCATGATGATTTGAGTGCCTTCGGGTATCATCTGGGTTCTGTCCTGACCATCTACCAGAAGGCTGCTAATCTGCCAAGTGCCGACCAGACGGCTGTCGGTGTTACCATTGCCGTTGTCGTCTTTGTTGTCTTTCTCGCAGGCCACGGTCATGCCGAGGAGGGCGAAGGCGAATACCGCCGTCAGAATTTTTTTCATTGTTTTCATAATTGATTGCTTTTTTGTTTTTTTATTTATTATTTACTTGGGTAAAGGTGACATACTGGGGAATGTAGCTTCTGTATTCCTCGGGGATGTCGGTGATGTCGCTGGCGGGAATCACGACGCTGGCGGGAATGGTGATGGTGTTGTTTTCGGAGTCGTAGGTGAAAGGCATGGATACCTCTTCGCCGCGGATGTTACCAATCATGATGCCAGTGTTGGTGGTAGCGTTAAAGGTATAGGTGATGTTGGTGTTGACGGGGCCGAGGGGGAGAGAGGCTTCACCCACTTCAGGGAATGAGCCACTGATGCCGCCTTGGACTCTCAGGGTACCGGTGGTGGTGCTGGCAGCGAAGTTCAGGGTGCCGGTAAGGCTTGCGGTGACATAATAGGTTGTACCTTCAATTTCCACAGGAAGATTCGCCTGGCTGTAGTTGCAGATCCAATTGGTGGCAGCGGGGAAGTCGATGGTGTCGACTGGAGTGACGGGGATGGTGTCGTTGGGGTCTTCGGGATCATCGTCATCAATGCTGCTGAGACGGCTCATGTCGATGCGGACATCACCCTCACGGTTGAGGACAGGGACAACAGTTCCTTTGATGACGCAGTCTGTGCGGGTCAGCTTGGTGATGGTGTAGGTTAATTGGGCACGGCCCAGGGTGATGATCAGGGTGTTGTCGTTGCGAACCCACGTAAAGTTGTAGGTACCGTCGTACTCGGGGTTGTCGCTCTCGCTTTCCACTACACCGGAACCATTTTCGTTCATGGTGATGTTCATGTTGGGCATGAGGTCCTGACTCATTTGCATGGAGTCGACGACGATGTTGCGGACTTTCCAAGTGCCTATGATGGTGGAATTGATGGCACCGGTGCCGTCATCATTACCGTCCGATTTCTCGCAGGCGACGGTCATACTAAGGGTTGCGATGGCGAACAGGGCCATCATAATGTTGCGTAACGTTTTCATTTTGTGTTATTTTTGTGGTTATTATATTAATGGTTGTAAATGCAAATATACAAAAATATTTTATTATGCCAAGAAACTGCTTTTTTTTTATTGAGCGGTGTGGTCGACGGGACGCACTGTCTCATGGTCCACTCCGAAGGGGTCGGGTTTCTCTGTTTCAGTGGGTTGCGCGGTGGAGTCTTTCTTGTATTCCAGGCCTCGTTCGGGACGCTTGCAGTCGCTCATGTTGTCCTGAATGCGCTGCACGTCGTTGGCGGTCAGCTTTTTCTGCTTGCTGACGAAGCGCTCGCGTTCGAAGGGGAAGATGTCGGCCAACTCGCCGCTGTAGTAGAAGTCGAAGCCCAAGGCACCGAAGGTGTAGGTCTGGTCACCGACGTTGATGTGGCTTCCGCCCGGCACGGGGTTGGGCTTGGGTACTGACTGTGAGAAGCCCACGTTGAAGAGGGTGAAGAGCACGTCGGGACGGTCGCTGATGTCGTAGCCCGCACGACGCCACTGCAGCATGGTCTGGTGCAGGATGCAACCCGTGTAGAGGTAGCTGTAGAGGTGGTTGCGGTAGTCTACGAGGCGGTTGTAGCGTTCGGTGACGTGGTCGTTGGTCTCGAAGTCGAGCAGGTGCTCATAAGCCGGACCCATGTAGTACTCCGAGGTGGGGTCTTTGAGGTGGTCTTCCACGGCTTTGGCGGTGAAGTCCTTGATACCGTTGACACCGTAGCTGAACTGGCTTTGCACGCTCAGCACCTTCACCGGGCCGAGATATTTTTTGAACATCTCGCGCTTGGAGTTGAAGAGGCGTATCTGTTCACCCACAAGGCATCCTACGATAAGGCGTGGCTCGACACCCGAAAGGCGTCCGGCCTCGCGGATAAGGGCACTGTCGCGTATGATGGCGGCCTTCAGTGCCGGCCATTCGGGACCTGTCATCCAAGGAATGGCGTTCTTGCTGCTCTGCTGCGGCACTTCGCTCAGAAGCTGGGTGATGCGCTGCTCCAATCGGTTGAGCTCCTTCTTGTCGTCAATATAGATGCTGGCGGCGGCCATCATGCGCTCCACCATCTTGGGATTGTCGCAATGCTGTGAAGCGGCGAGGATGAGGCGTGCATTAACAGGATAGAAGCGCGCCAGTGCGGCCACACGACCATACTGTAGTGCCCACTCGTTGTCGAGTTCCTCAGCAGTGAGTTTGGAGTTTTTCAGGTCGTCAATCTCCGATACCGCCATTAGTGAGCGGTAGTTCTTGTCCACGGCGCCGCCATTGTTGGTGACACCCAATTGATAAAGCCCCCAGGCACCGATGATGGCGGCGCCTGCAAGGGCGAAAATGACCGTAACGATGTTCAGCGTTTTGCGCCACCAGGGACGCAGGCACCATAAATGCCACGCTATGCTAAGTTTCTTAACCATTCTACTTGCTCAAAGAGCGTTACATCCATCAGCATGAATACGAGTGCACCGGCAATATAACCTGCCAGGGCGAGCCAAGAGATTTTCTTGAGGTACCAGATGAAGTCGATCTTCTCCATACCCATGACAGCCACGCCAGCGGCGGAGCCGATGATGAGGAGCGATCCGCCGGTACCGGCGCAGTAGGCCAGGAACTCCCAGAAGGGATGGTTGACGTCGAAGATGGCGCCGTCACCCAGAGGGTACATGCCCATGGCGGCAGCCACCAGTGGCACATTGTCGACGATGGAGGAGAGGACACCGATGATGAGGTCAATGAAGAAGAATCCAGGGGCTTCGGTGCCGAAGGCATTGTTGAGTCCGCCTGCCAGGCTGCCGAGGATGCCAGCCACCTTGAGGCAGGAGACGGCCATCAGGATGCCGAGGAAGAAGAGGATAGTGGGAGTGTCGATATGCTCGAGGGTGGAGACGGCGGTGGGCAGCTTGTGGCCCTCTTTCTCATATTTGCGGCTGATGATTTCTGTGGTCACCCAGAGGATGGCCAGACCGAAGAGCATGCCCAGATAGGGAGGCAGGTGGGTGATGGTTTTGAAGACGGGGACGAAGACGAGAGCGCCGACACCCATAAAGAGGATGAGTTTGCGCAGGCGCACGGGAACTTCGACACCGCTGGTGTTCTCCTGGGGGCGCTGGATGTCGCCCTTGAGGGTGAAACCTAGGATGATTACGGGCACCACCATGCAGACCATTGAAGCGATGATGGTCTTGACAATGATGTTGACGGTGGTCACTTGGCCACCAATCCACAGCATGATGGTCGTCACGTCGCCAATGGGACTCCATGCACCGCCGGCGTTGGCGGCGAGGATGACCATGCCGGCATACAGCCAGCGCTCTTTTTTGTCGGCAATGAGTTTGCGCAGCAAGGCAATCATTACGATGGCGGTGGTCATGTTATCGAGCAGGGCCGAGAGGAAGAATGTGAGGATGGAGACCACCCAGAGGAGTTTCTTCTTGTTGGTGGTGGTGATTTTGTCGGTGATGACGCGGAAACCCTGATAGTCTTCAATCAAGGTGACGATGGTCATGGCTCCCAGCAGGAAGAAGACGATTTCGGCTGTCTCGCCGAGGTTCTCGATGAGGTGGTCGCTGATGAAGTCGTGCCAAGCGTCGGCGTCCATCATGGGTTGGACTATTGATCCACAGAACACGAAGACGGTCCACAGCAGGGTTCCCAGCATCAGAGCCGATGCCGTTTTGTTGATTTTGAACGGATGCTCCATCGCGATGAAGAAGTACCCGATAACGAATATGGTAACAAGTGCTACTACCATGATTTGTGTGTTTTAGGTTTATTGTTTATTGTTGTTGATTTATCGTCTGTTCTGTTGCTCTTTCATTTTCTGCATCTGCTCGGCCTGCTTCTGGAGCTCTTCGAGACGTTTGGCGAAGTTGCTCTTCTTCTTGGGCTTGCCATTGCCGTTGGCATGCTTCTGGTCGTAGGCGGCCATGTGGGCGCGCACTTTCTTCTCGCTGGTGAAACGGCGGATGAGCATCATGGTGCACATGGTGAATGTCAGGGAGATGAGGTAGTAGAGATTCAAACCGGCGCTCTGGCTGTTGAAGATGAAGAGCATCATGAACGGCATGAAGTACATCATATATTTCATTCCTTTCATCTGGCCTCCGAAGTTCTGGTTGCGCATGGTGTACCAGGTGTAGAAGAACTGCATGCCGAACATCAGCAGGCAGAAGAGCGAGATGTGGTCGCCATAGAGTGGGATGTTGAAGCCGAAGTCGAGGATAGAGTCATAATTCGACAGGTCGTCGCACCACAGGAATGGTTTCTGGCGCAGCTCGATGGCGATGGGGAAGAACATGAACATGGCCGTCAGGAAGGGCATCTGGATGAGCACGGGAAGGCAGCCCGCCATGGGACTGTAGCCAGCGCGCTTCTGCAGCGCCATAGCCTGTTGTTGCTTCTGCATGGCCTGTTCGGGTTTGGGGTACTTGGCGTTGAGGGCGTCCATCTCGGGTTTCAGGATACGCATGATGGCGCCGCCCTTGTAGCTTTTGTAGACCAAGGGAAGCAGCACAAGGCGTATCAGCAGCGTGAAGACCAGAATGATGATGCCGTAGTTCTTAATGAAGTTCTCCAGGAAGTTGAAGGCGGGGATGATGAGCCAGCGGCTGATGCTTTTCGAGATGACGGTCCATCCGAGGGGCAGCATCTTTTCGAAGCCACGGTCCATGGCCTTGAGGTCGCGGAATTTGGTGGGGCCGAAGTAAAAGCCCATCTTCATCTGCTGGGTTTCAGGCGAGTAGGGAATGCCGATGGTGGCGCGCATGTCGGTGAGGTAGTTGTGGGCGGTGTCGTTGAGGTTGGTGTTCACTGCCACGTCAGCATTCTCAAAGGCCAGATTGCCCTCGACGGTGATGATGGCGCAGAAATACTGCTGCTTGAAAGCAATCCAGTCGAGGTTGGTCTTCACCTGCTCCTTGTCGTCGGAGCCCATCTTGAGGCTCTCTACATTGTCTTTGGGGGGCTTGTAGTAGATGCTGCTGTAGTAGCGCTCACGGTCGCTGTTGCGACTGCCTTTGCCACGACTGCCGTCGGAGACCATCTCCTGGCGGCTCATGCGGTTGTGCCAGTTGAGGTCCAGATAGTTGGTGTTGCGGATGATGTTGCCCAGACCCACGAAGTTGATATCGAAGTCTACCTCATAGCTGTCGTCGTGGAGGGTGTAGGCATATTCAAGATAGCTCTCACTGCTGTCGAGCATGGCTCGGAAAGCCACGGTGACAGAGTCGCCGCTTTCCACTTTCCATTCGCCGCTTTCCACTTTCTGTCCATTGACGAAGGGAATGAAGTTAAGCAGGCGGGTGTTGACGTTGCGGTTGTCGATGGTGTAGAAGGCCAGGTCAAGGTTGTCGTCACTGGGGGTGATGAGCTCCAACTCTTTCTGGTCGAAGGTCTTGTAGTCGGCCAGCACCACGCGGTCCACGCGGCCGCCCTTTGTGTTGAAGGTCACTGCCATCTTGCCGTTGTTGATGGTAAGTTGGCGGGCCTCACCCTGTGTGGCGGCGTTGAAGACACCCATATCCTGCACCTTGGGACCCACGGCGGCGAGGGCGGTGCTGTCGCCAGCAGCTGCCAGCGAGTCGAGTTCTGCCTTGGCGGCGGCTACCGAGTCGGCGGCACGCTGGGCGTTAACAATCGAGTCCATCACTCTGGCACGTTCAGCCTCCATGGCGGCGCGCTCCTCGGCCGAAGGCGACACCCACCACATGTATCCGACGAAGATGCCGAAAATCAAAACCAGTCCGATAATTGACTTTTTGTCCATTCTTGTAGTTTCTGTTTTATTAGTACTTATTTATTATTCAGTTTCTTATACTCCGTGTCCTCGCATGGAATAAATTGCAAAGATACGCTTTTTTTATAAAAATACAAAAAGTTTTTCCCCCTCGGTTAGATGCTTCCATATTGCCCCGTTGCCCTACAGTTAACCATCAGTTGTCCGATAGTTGTCCAATAGTTTATCGGACAACTATCGGACAAGTATCGAACAACTACTGTACAAAAGCCTAATTATGCGTCGGTTGAAAAAAAACATTCTGTGAGGCAATATTTTGCCGTCTGTCGCGTTTATAAAAAAGTTTATTTGTATATTTGCATTTTCGATAGAAAAACTAACTGACAATGAAACTGCAATTTATGGGAGCTACCCGTGAGGTGACGGGCAGCAAACACTTGATAACGACCAAGAGCGGACTGAAGATCCTGCTCGATTGCGGCATGTACCAGGGCAAGGGTTTGGAGACCGACGCCATGAACCGTGACTTGGGTTTCGATCCCGAAGAAATTGATTATCTGGTGCTCAGCCATGCCCATATCGACCATTCGGGCCTTATCCCCTATATCTACAAGAACGGCTTCCGTGGCACGGTGCTGTGCACTCCCGCCACGCGCGACCTCTGTGCCATCATGCTGGCCGATGCCGGCCGCATCCAGGAGCAGGATACGCAGACCTTCAACAAGAAACGCAAGGCTCAGGGCCTCTCTCCCGTGGAACCCATCTATGACGAACAGGACGCCCAGCAGTGCATGAGCTGCTTTATCAGTGTGCCCTACCACAAGAAGTTCAATATCGAGGGCGAGGTTACCGTCGAGTTCTTCGACGCGGGCCATATTCTCGGCTCAGCTCTTGTCTATATGGAGATTAAGGATGGCCGCCGCAAGATTCGCCTGGGATTCACGGGCGACATCGGCCGCTACGACAAGCAGATACTGAAGGACCCAGAGCCCTTCCCGCAGGTGGACTACCTCATCATGGAATCGACCTACGGCGACCGTCTGCATGAGAGCATCCAGGATGCCGAGCAGGAACTGCTTATGGCGGTACTCGACACTTGTACCAAGAAGAAGGGCAAGCTCATCATCCCCAGTTTCGCCATCGGCCGTGCACAGGAAATTATCTATGCCCTCGACCGGCTGGAGCATGCCAAACTGCTGCCTGATATCGATGTCTTCGTCGACAGCCCGCTGAGTATCAGTGCTACCGACATTATGCGTCTGCACACCGAGTGCTTCAACGATGAGATTGCCGAGTATTGCAAAACCGACCCCGACCCCTTCGGATTCAACCGTTTGCATTACATCCAGAGTGTCATGGAGAGCAAACAGCTCAACATCCGCCACAAGCCCTGCGTCATCATCGCCGCCAGCGGCATGATGGAGGCCGGCCGTGTGAAACACCACCTGGCCAACCATATCGACAATCCAGCCACGACTATCCTTTGTGTGGGCTACTGCGAGCCGTCGACGCTAGGCGCCAAGATTATGCGTGGCGACGAGACGGTTTCCATCTTCGGACAACCGCACAAGGTGCGTGCCGAGTTGCGTCGTATCGATTCCCTCTCCGGTCACGGCGACTACAAGGAGATGATGCGTTATATTGGATGTCTGGACAAAAAGAAGGTCAAAGGAATTTTCATCGTCCATGGTGAGGAGGAGACGCAGGAACACTTTGCCGAAACCCTTGGCAAGGATGGTTGGAAGAACATAACGATACCCACGTTCCGGCAAGAAGTGGAAATCTGACAATGAGAAAGGTGCTGCTCATAGGAGGAATAGTTTTTGTCGCCATCTTGGCGGTGGGATTCCTTGTCACCAAGGGACCCCAGGACGTTCCTATGCCGCAGCATGAGAAATTCGAGGTACCGGAATACAACGAAGACGAGGACATCGTGCGACACTTGGCTTACACCGCCTCCTATAATCACGAGACACTAGTGCCCGATTGGGTGGCGTGGCGTCTTACCCAGGGTTGGGCTTGTGCTGGGGATGTCAACAATAGTAGCTACTGCCATGAATCCTTTAGCCGTGACCCCGATGTGAGGGAGCCAAAGGCCTGCCGCGAGGATTACAGCCACAGCGGCTGGGACAAGGGTCACATGGCTCCGAGAGCCGACATGAAGTGGAATCTCAAGGCTCTGGAGGAGAGTTTCTATTTCACTAATGTCTGTCCGCAGAATCATGAGATGAATAGTAGCGCTTGGCGTAAGATTGAAGAATTATGCCGTGCGATGGCGCAATGCAGTGAGCCTGTGTATATCGTTTGCGGCCCCATTTTCACCGACCACCGTCACGGCACCATCGGAAAAGGTCGTGTGCAGGTGCCCGACGCTTTCTTTAAGGCGCTGGCTGTGGAGGTTGAAGGGAAACTTCAGACCATGGGGTTCATTGTTGACAACTCGTCGCAGAGTTTTGCACCGAAGCATTATGCCGTGACGGTCGACAGTGTGGAACATGTCATCGGACGCAACCTCTTCCCCCGTGCCGACGAGGCGGCGGAGGCTACGATAGATTGGAATTTTTGGAAAAGATATGTATATTAATATGTATAAGAAAGCATTGATATTAGCCTTTCCCGCGCTGGCACTGATGACGTTGGCCGGATGCAAGAATCAAGGTGGCACCGTTGACAGCACTGCCATGCAGGATGGCTCGCAAGTTGTTGTTGAGGAATTCTCCGACACCGTGGAAATCCAGCTGGTACCCGAGGAGGAAGAGCCCGAGACCCGACCTGCCCCTGTGGCAAAGGTCAAGCCGGTAGCCAAACCCGCAGCCTCCCCACGCAACAACGCCAAGGCTGAGACCATCTATGTGGAGACTGAAGGTGCACAGGGACGTGTCTGGGGTCATGTCACCATGAAAGGTGACCGAGGGTCAGGCACCATCCACGACTGGGACGAGAACACCCTCTCTGTCACCGTCACCCGCCACGGCAGCGAACTCTTCGCCGTCGACCAGAACTCGAGGCAGTATGTATTTAAGCTGAAGAAATGAATTCGCTAAAGGTAATAAGTCTTTTTTCTGGTGCGGGCGGAATGGACATTGGATTTCGTCATGCAGGTTTTGATATTGCAGTGGCAGTGGAAATAGACCCATCATGTTGTGAGACATTGCGTGCAAATGCCCCGGAAACTCCTGTGATTAACAAAAGTATCGTAGAAGTGTCTGGAGAAGAAATACTTAAAACTGCAGGGCTGAAAGTTGGTGAGGCTGCGTTAGTGATAGGTGGCCCTCCATGTCAGAGCTTTAGTCTGGCAGGCTTACGAAAGGGCCTTGATGATGACAGGGGGAAGTTGTTATTTGAGTATGTGCGGGTTGTTAGAGAGACATTGCCAGTGGGGTTTGTATTGGAAAATGTGAAAGGTTTGACTAATTGGGATGGTGGCCGTGCTATGCAGTTACTGCTTGATGAACTCGGTAAACCAATAGAATACAACGGCAATACATACAAGTATACCATTAGTACGCCACAGATTTTAAATGCCGTGGATTATGATGCACCGCAATATAGGGAACGTCTGATTCTTGTGGGCAATCGGGAGGGAAAGAGTTTCAAGTACCCTGCTCCTCATGTTTTTGAACCACACAAGACTGTATGGGATGCAATAGGAAACCTTCCCGATCCGGAAGCACCTTCAGAAAATGCCCAACGTATTGCAGAAACAATTAAAGCAAGGAGAGAGAAATATGGATATTGAACACATTCCTAATCATCAAGTTACAGCTCACTCACCATCGACGCTGGAAAAAATAAGAAAGGTGCCCATTGGGGGTAAATTGTCTGATGTGGAACAAACATTTGGATGCACCTACCGCAGGCTTGACCCCAACAAGCCTTCCCCTACTGTAACTAGGAGTGGATATCGTGATTTTATTCATCCATATGAAGATAGAATGCTTACTGTCCGTGAACTGGCTTGTTTGCAAACTTTCCCGTTGGATTGGGAGTTCAAAGGTGTTAGATTGGATTCATACAGCTCCAAGAGAAAGACCAGCATGACACAGTTTGGACAGGTGGGTAATGCGGTGCCGCCGAAATTGGCTGAAGCCGTGGCAATAGAAATAATGCAGCAAATTTTTAATAGTTAGAATATGCCTAAAGTACCAGAATCAGTTACAAAGGAAAGTTACTTATTAAAGTCGACATTCTTCTATAACAGACTTCGCACAGAAGGATATTTCGGTTTGTTTGTTCAAGTCAAAAAACATGCAAAAATAGAAGGTCCAAAACTTGGATGGAGAGATAGAACTTTGTTTCACATAAGTGATGAGGCTTGGGAAATAGTGGAAAAGAATGACATCATGCCAATGCTGGTGTTTGTTCATCCTAAGGTTTTGCAGCTGAATCCTCATTTTTTAAAGTATTATCGTTCAATTGCGATGATACCACAAAAAGGTTTAAAGGCAATTTCGGGTGTGTCTAATGTCGAAGGCATTGAAGATGGGAAAGTGGAATCGGGAAGATTGTCCCATGGTCAAGTCGAAAGGTTGGTGCAAACCATCAATGAAACCATGTCAACAGTTATTTCTTTAGCCTTGGACATTAACGAAAAGAAACTCGAAGGGATGATGTATGCCACCGCAGGAACAAAAATAGACGGTTCTTGGAGAAATTCAATCGGTGCGGAAGGCGAGCGTGTCATAAGGACAATTATCTTTCACGAATTGTTCGTTCACTCTGAGGTTACGTCTGTGATAGATAAAGACAATCACATTCATAGTGTTTCAGAATGGGATCTTGGGGATGATTTTGACTGCATAAAAGTTATTAATTTGGTGAACGGATATTCTATTTTGTTCTCGTCAGAGCCTGATGTGACTATGTATGATGGTAATGGCGCTATTGTCGGTGTGATTGAAATTAAATCGGGTCTTGATCCTGCTGGTGCTTTGGAAAGGCTCGGTGCAATGTTTAAATCGTTTGAAAACACTTTGGCAGAATACCCCAATGCTGTCACTATTCTTGTGGCATCATGTATTACCGATGAAGTTGAGAGTAGGCTTGGCGCATCAATGCTTGTCAGGCAGAAATACATTACCACCAACATCACAAGCAGTGAGCATGAGAAACGGAAATTTGTCAATAAAATTAGAGCAATAGTCAAACTGATAAACGCAAATAATAAATAACAAAATATGAAAACAACAGCAGAACTTCAGCAGATTGCGACGCAGGTGCGCCGCGACATTTTGAGAATGACCACCAATGCCAAGAGCGGCCATCCGGGCGGCTCGCTCGGCACTGCCGACTGGTTTGTGGCCATGAATTTCAACCTTATGGATTTCGACCCCAAGAACTTCACCATGAGCGGTGAGGGCGAGGACATGCTCTTCGTCAGTCAGGGTCACATCACGCCGGTGATTTACAGCACCATGGCCCGCCGCGGCTATTTTCCCGTCGACGAGTTGAAGACCTTCCGCAAGTTCGGTACCCGCCTGCAAGGGCATCCCTCTACCGAGCACGGTCTGCCGGGCATTCGCATGGCTAGCGGATCTCTGGGTCAGGGACTTAGCGTTGGTGTCGGTGCTGCCCTCGGCAAGAAGATGACGGGCGACAAGCACCTCGTCTACACCATGCATGGCGATGGCGAACTGGAGGAAGGCCAGATTTGGGAGGCCGTGATGTTCGCCGGTGCCAAGAAGGTCGATAACCTCATAGCCACTATCGACTACAACAATCAGCAGATCGATGCCACCGTCGACGAGGTGATGACTCTCGGCGACCTCAAGGCCAAGTTCGAGAGCTTCCTTTGGAAAGTGGTTGTGATTGAGAACGGTAACGATATGCAGCAGGTGCTCGACGGCATGGCCAAGGCCAAGCAGATGAGCGGTCAGGGTAGCCCCGTGTGCGTCATTCTCACCACCAAGATGGGCTATGGTGTCGACTTCATGCAGGACACCAACAAGTACCACGGTTCCGTCCTCAGTGCCGACGACCTGCCCAAGGCCCTCGCACAGCTCCCCGAGACCCTCGGTGACTTCTAATCTGTCTGTCAGTCAGATGGATAGGTGAAAATGAAATGTTTTTAAGCACCTCTTATCAAAGGGGTGCTTTTTTGTTGTCTATAAGTGACTGATAAATAATGCCTTCTACCTACCAAGTCTTACCCAACTCTTTATCATCTCCTACCCAACGCCTACCCATCTCCTACCGTGGTAGGTGATGACAGGTTTTTGTCAGGTTGTTTCCCATCTCCTGTTCCCTCTCCGAGGGCGGGGTGGGGAAGGGCGTATACTCGGACGTAAAATAAATTTTGTCATTCGGGAAAAAAGTTGTATTTTTGCATTTTTGTAGATGTAGTATTGTGAGGGTAAAATATTGATTAAGAATTGAAAATAAACTATATATGACAAAGATAGATGTTCTATTAGGTCTCCAGTGGGGCGACGAAGGAAAGGGCAAGATTGTAGATGTGCTGACACCGCGCTACGACGTGGTAGCCCGTTTCCAGGGCGGCCCCAATGCAGGCCATACGCTTGAATTCAATGGCACCAAGCATGTGCTGCATATCATCCCCAGCGGTATCTTCCATCAGGAGAAAATCAACCTCATCGGCAATGGTGTGCTCATTGAGCCTCGCATTTTCCGTCAGGAGATTGAGGCCCTCACCGAGAAGGGTGTGGATGCAGTGAAGAATCTCTTTATCAGTAAGAAAGCTCACCTTATCCTGCCCAGCCATCGCATGATGGACGCTGCCAACGAGCAGGCTAAGGGCAATAGCAAAATTGGCTCGACGCTGAAAGGTATTGGCCCGGCCTATACCGACAAGATTGCCCGTACCGGCATCCGTGTGGGCGACATCATGATGCCGGATTTCATTGAGCGCTACGGCCTGCTGAAGTGTCAGCACCTGATGATGGCACACGCCATGGGTTTCGATGTCGACCAGTTCCGCATCGACGGCATGACGCTGGGCGAGTACGAGAAGGTGTGGATGGAGAGTCTGGCTACGCTGAAGAAGTTTCGCTTTGTTAACAGTGAATACTTTATCAACCAGTGTCTTAAGGAAGATAAGAAGGTGCTGGCTGAAGGCGCTCAGGCCATGATGCTCGACATTGACTTTGGCACCTATCCTTTCGTCACCTCCAGCAACACCATCACTGCTGGTGTCTGCACCGGTCTCGGTGTGGCACCCTCGGCCATTGGCAAGGTGATGGGTATCACCAAGGCCTACTGCACCCGTGTGGGTGCGGGTCCTTTCCCCACCCAGCTCGACGACGAGACGGGCAAGCAGCTCTGTGAGCTGGGGCACGAGTATGGCGCCACCACGGGCCGTCCGCGCCGCTGCGGCTGGATCGACCTCACCGCTTTGCGCTACGCCTGCATGATCAACGGCGTCACCGAACTCTACGTCACCAAGCCTGACGTGATGAATGACTTCGACGTTGTCAACATGTGCACTGCCTATACCATCGACGGTCAGCAGACCGACGAGATTCCCTTCGAGTACAACACTGTGAAGATTGACCCGGTGCTCACCCCCTTTGAGGGCTGGAAACAGAGTCTCGAGGGCATCACCTCCTACGACCAGCTGCCGGAGAAATTGCGCCGCTTCCTCGGTGCCATCGAGGAGCAGACCGGTGTCAGCATTGCCGCCGTCAGCATCAGTCCCGACCGGAAAGATGTAGTCTTCAAACAGTAGTTAAGACAACACTGCAATAATTTGCGGTTTTGAGATACAAAATAGAAAATTCAATCGATATGAAAAAGATAGTTTTTGCCTTGGCGATGCTCCTGCCGCTGATGGTGGGTGCGCAGACCAAAATCAAAGAGACCGCCGTGCCGCGTTCGGTGCTGCTGTCGCTGGAAAAAACCTACGACTCCTACAAGGTGAAGACCTGGTATCAGGCTCCCGGGCAGTATATCGCTGAAGTGCTCATCGACGGCCAGGAAGGCCGCAGCTATTTCACTGCCGGTGGCGACTGGCAGTATTCTTCTTTCCCCGTGAAAATGGAGGAGTGCCCTACGTTGATGACCAGTTACTTCACCAACAACTATCCCGGCTATCGCGTGAAGTCGCTCGACTATGTCGAGGAGATGAGTGGCGATAACTATTACCGCATGATTATCACCAAGAAAGGTATCTCGGACAAGGACTTTGAGCTTATCTACGACACCCGTGGAAAGCTTCAGAAGAGCAACGCTCCTGACCCCGCGGCTGTGAAGCGCGACTACTACACCCACAACAATCCCGATGCCACCGACGAGGAGATTACTAAAGCCACCAAGACCGAGACCAACCGCCTTCGTGGCCGTCCCGCCCCCAAGGTCGACGAACCTCAGGTGGAGGAATTCAAGCCCTGCGATGCCGCTCTGGCTAGCTTCGAGAAGACCATAGGCTCGAAGCGCTGCAAGGCTGGCCCCGAATGGATTAATCGCAACGACCAGTATGCTGTGGCCTACTTCACCGACAAGCAGAAGGTGGAAAAGGATGCCGTCTTCGACATCAACGACGGTACTCCCATCATGACGGGCAAGGTGCTTCCGAAAGAACGCTACAACAACAGTATCCTCAAATACCTCGCTGAGAAGTTCAACGGCGAGAAGTACAAAGTGGAGAAGATGGTGGTCTACGAGTACAACTCCAAGTACCGCGGTGCTGACGGCAAGAAACCCAAACCCTACACCTATGTGGTCGTTAGCCAGAGGAACAAGGAAACCCGCCAGACTAAATTTATCCGTATGGAGTTCGACAGCAAGGGTAACTTCCTCAACCTTCTGGCCCAGCCGCTCGACGAGAAGGATGTGCAGTAGAATGTTACAATACAAAGAATAGGGTCGACCATTATGGCCGACCCTTTTTTTATGCTGTCATCAGTTTAAGTGTCGCCAACGCCTGGGTGATGGACTTGATGTTGGCGATGCTCACTGTCAGTTTCTCCGGTGTCTCGCGCAGGCGTGTCTCGGTGGGGTGTGCCTGAATGTAGGTGATGACCTTCATGAAGTTGTCGCTCTGGTAGAAAGGACTTTGTTGGTTGCTCACGAGGTGCAGCACCATGCGGTCCTGCTTCAGCACAATCTTCTCAATGCCAAATTCCTTGGCGATACGACGCAGGGTGATGGTGCGGATGAGCTCATCGGTGGCCACCGGAACAGGGCCGAAGCGGTCCTCCAGGCGGTTTCTGTAGGCGGCCAGCTCCTCTTCGGTTGTTAAGTCATTTAGTTCTTTGTAAAGCAGCAGTCGTTCGCTGACAGAGGTGACATAGTCATCGGGCAGCAGCACCTCGAGGTCGGTCTCGATGGTGCACTCGCGCACGTATTCTTTCTTCTCCTCAGCCTCGGTAGCGAAGAGGTCGGCGAAATCGCTTTCCTTCAGTTCCTCGATGGCCTCGTTGAGTATTTTGTGGTACATGTCATAGCCTATCTCGCTAATGAAACCGCTCTGTTCGGCACCGAGAATATTGCCTGCGCCACGGATGTCGAGGTCCCGCATGGCGATGTTGAATCCGCTACCGATGGTGGAGAACTCTTCGATGGCCTTGAGGCGCTTTTGTGCGTCGGGCGTGAGGGTAAGATAGGAGGGGATGAGCATATAGCAGAATGCCTTGCGGTTGGAACGTCCCACGCGGCCGCGCATCTGGTGCAGGTCGCTGAGGCCGAACTGGTGGGCATTGTTGATAATCATGGTGTTGGCGTTGGGAATGTCCAATCCGTTCTCCACGATAGAGGTGGCTACCAGTACGTCAATGTCACCTTCGAGAAAACTCATTAGGGTTTCTTCGGCCTCTTTGCCGTCCATGCGGCCGTGAGCCATGGCTACACGGGCATCAGGCACCAGGCGTTGCACCAGGCCAGCCATCTCCGGCAGGTTCTCCACACGGTTGGAGATGAAGAAGGTCTGACCGCCACGGCTCATCTCGAAGCTGATGGCGTCTCGGATGAGTTCTTCGCTGAAGTCGCTGAGCTCCGTCTCGATGGGCTGACGGTTGGGGGGCGGGGTTTGGATGACGCTGAGGTCACGGGCACCCATCAGCGAGAACTGCAGCGTGCGCGGGATAGGCGTGGCGGTGAGGGTCAGGCAGTCGACACCCACCTTCATCTGTTTCAGCTTCTCCTTGACGCTCACGCCGAACTTCTGTTCCTCGTCGATGATGAGCAGCCCCAAATCTTTGAACTTGAGGTTCTTGTTTGTGATGGCATGGGTGCCGATGAGGATGTCTATCTTGCCCTCCTCAACATCTTTGTATATTTGGTTCTTCTCCTTGGTGGTGCGGAAACGGTTGAGGTAGTCGACCCTCACGGGCAGTCCTTTCAGTCGTTCGCGGAAGGTGTTGTAGTGCTGGAAGGCCAGCACCGTTGAGGGTACCAGTACAGCCACCTGCTTGTCGTCGCAGCAGGCTTTGAAGGCGGCACGGATGGCTACCTCGGTCTTGCCGAATCCCACGTCGCCGCACACCAGACGGTCCATCGGTGCGCGCTCCTCCATGTCGTGCTTCACGGCCACCGAGGCTTTCAGCTGGTCGGGAGTGTCCTCATATTGGAACGAGGCCTCCATCTGCTCTTGTAACGAGCAGTCGGCACCGAAGGCGAAGCCCTGTGACGCCTTGCGCTTGGCGTAGAGGGCGATGAGGTCCTTGGCGATGTCCTTCACCTGCCGCTTGGTTTTGGCCTTGAGCACCTGCCAACTGTTCGACCCCAGGCGGTTCATCTGCGGTGCCTCACCCTCGCGACCTACATAACGGCTAATCTTGTGCAGCCCGTGGATGGAAATATAGAGCACGTCGTTGTTCTTGTAAATCAGGCGTATCAACTCCTGGCTCTTGCCGTCGACGGTCACCTTCTCCAGTCCGCTGAAACGGCCTACGCCATAGTCGATATGGGTGACGTAATCGCCAGGCTTCAGCTCGAACAACTCCTTCAGCGTCAGTGCTTCGTGTGTGGCGCTGAGGCTCTTGACAGTATATTTGTGGTAACGGTCGAAGATCTCGTGGTCGGTGTAGCAGAGGACTTTGGTGTCATGGTCAATGAAACCATGGGATAAATTGAAAGTTGAAAGTTGAAAGTTGAAAGATTCGGGAAGAATTTTTTTCAGCCGTTTCTCCTGGCTGTCATTGCTGACGGTGATGAGGATGCGGTAGCCACGCTCGGCATAGTCGGAGAGATTGGCGGTGAGCAGGTCGAACTGTTTATTGAAGGTCGGCTGAGGCTCGCTCTGGGTCTTGACACTCTCTGCCTGACTGAAATAGTGGCTGTTGCCGTATTCCACAATCTTGCACTCCAACAGTCGGTGCAGGAATTCGTTGGCCGGACAGCTCATCTCTTCGGGCTTGGGAAGGGTTCCGACGATGGGGTGTTCCTTGTCGGCCAGGCGTGCTTCGTATTCTTTATGTGTGTCAGCCAAAATCTTCTCCATCTGCTCGGCCGCCATCATTAGACTTTGTGTCCAGACGATATCCTCGCTCCCGAAATAGGCCATCAGGGAAACCTTCTCTTCCGACGTGTCGGACCGGTCTGACATATCCGACATCCTAGGGATGATGTCGATTCTGTCCAATTGCTTCACGCTTAGCTGTGACACGGTGTCGTAGGTGCGCAGAGAGTCCACCTCGTCGTCGAAGAATTCGATGCGGAACGGCAAGTCGGAGCCGAAGCTATAGACATCCACGATGCCGCCGCGCACGGCGTATTGGCCAGGCTCTACGACGAAGTCTTCACGCTCAAATCCAAGCTCCTGCAGGCGCTCTACCAGGTCCCACATGTCCATCTTTCCACCGCGCGAGAGGCGGAGGGTTTTGGCGGCGAAGGTGCGTTGGGCTACCACCTTCTCGCTCAGCGCTTCGGGGAAGGAAACCACGATGACGGGTTCCGAGCCACCCAAGGCTTTAACCACCTCCGTGCGCATCAGTATGTTAGCATTCTCAGTCTGCTCCGGGTCGTAGTGGTAGGCCTTGCGGTAGGAGGTCGGAAACAGCATCACGGAAGGGGAAAGGTGGTTATCGCTGTCGTTTGTAGCGTCAGCATTTTCATCATTCACCTTTAACCGTTCACCTTGCAGCAATGCTTCGAGGTCGTTTTGCAGATAGTAGGCCTCTTCTTTTGACGGCGCAATCACCAGCTGGCTCACCGTCGGACGCCGTTGTGCCAGTGCGGCAATGACCACTGCTGGCAGCGAACCCGTCATCCCGTCTACATGCAGCCGCACTTTGGATGCCTTCAACTTCTCGTCAATCAGCCTGGTAAGCGCACTTTCTTGGTATAGTTCAGTCAGAATCATTCCCCCAAAATCATAGTCAAAAACAAAATGCAAAAATACGAAAAAAATCCCGAAATTTGGCTACAATTAAAAATATATGTATCTTCGCATCGTCAAATCAATAGTTCAAAGAAGGCTGTTTGTGAGATTTGTGGTCAAAATTTTCGACCGCAAATGTTATAAATAAGTAAATGGTAATAATTTATGAAAGGTGAAAAAGATGCTCTCTGCGCGACCGCAAATGGCACTTACAGTACTTGAAACCGATATTACCGATAAGATTGCTGTTATCCGCAAGCAGCAGGTTATCGCCGATGCTGATGTCGCTGAGTTGTATGGAGTGGAAACGCGCAGAGTGAATGTGGCAATGAAAAACAATGTCGATAGGTTTCCGTCGGACTATATGTTTGACTTGACGAAGAGTGGATTACGAGATTTGCGGTCGAAAATTTCGACCACAAATTTTGCAGCACGGAGTGTCAATGAATTGATGGGCATAGTGGCTGGTGACAGATTATATCCTATAGGTGATACGGTATCATTATCGGCAATCGCAAATTGTAATTACAGGTTCGTTTACAGGCAAGATAGTATCACAGATAACCCACGTTTGGTGGTTGCAGAAAAAAGACACTTCGTTTTTGGCATACTTTGAATTAAATTCCGATAGTTTCAATTCATGATACAACCTTTGTCCATGACACTGTCTATGTAGATGTTCCATACCCGGTGCATGACACGACGGCTATAGTGGACACAATGACCATCACGGATACAATAACGGTGGTTGATACGCTGTGGCTGACGCAGTATGACACTGTGTGACTGCATGATACGGTTACAATTCATGATACCGTCTATATCCATGACGGGGGTATTGAGAGCGTGGAGATGTTGCATGCTAGGGTTCTCCAGCGTGATGGACGCATTGTTGTGGAAAGCGGCGATGGCAGACCGTTGGGCATGGTGAGGGGGTTTGATGTGACGGGGCGGTGTGTCGCGATGGGAGACGCGGTAGGCTGCGTCTCTACAGAGGGGGTCGGACGTGTCGTTTTCGATGTGCCGACGTCGGGGACGTATCTAGTGAGGATTGGCGACTATCAGGCAAGGAGAATTATGGTAATCAGATAGATATACCCCATAAGGACATTTCCAAAGCACTCCTCGGAAAGGGGTGCTTTTTGGTTGGGGCTAAGTACCTATAAACCAGTTATCAACTCCCTACCAACTCCTAACCAACTCCTACCGCGGTAGGAGTTGATAGGGTGTTGGTAGGGTTGTGGTAGGTTTTGGGGATTTATTTTGTTGCGGGAGGATACAATTTTTTTATGATGCGTGCGTTACTATAAGGTATAAAAAATAAAAAAACACTATGCAGACGACGATACTCTGGGCAGACGACGAGATAGAATTGCTGAAGCCCCATATACTGTTTCTCAAGGAGAAAGGATGCGACGTGGTGCCGGTACAGAGCGGCAGCGACGCGTTGGATATACTGGAAGAGCAAGTGCCCGACATGGTGTTCCTCGACGAGCAGATGCCCGGTCTCAGCGGCATCGACACGCTGCGCCGCATCAAGGAACGCTGGCCGCAGTTGCCGGTGGTCATGATCACCAAGAGCGAGGAGGAGCATATCATGGAGGACGCCCTGGGCGGCAAGATTAGCGACTATCTCATCAAGCCGGTGAATCCCAATCAGATATGGCTGACGGTGAAGAAGCACACTGAGCGCAAGCGCCTGCAGAGCGAACACTCGACGATGAACTACCAGCAGCAGTTCCGCGAGATAGGCATGCAGATTGGCGGCCGCATGGATGCCGAAGAGTGGAAGGAAATTTATAAAAAACTCGTCTACTGGGATTTGGAGCTTGCTCCGAGTGAAGATGACAACATCCACGAGATTTTCATGTCGCAGAAGGAGGAGGCCAACCGGCAGTTCTGCCGCTTCTACGAGGACAACTATTTGGACTGGCTGGGAGGCTCCACCGAGAAACCCCTGATGTCACCTTCGGTGCTGAAAGAGAGAATGTTCCCATTGCTTAAGGAGAAGCGTCCTACTTTCCTGATAGTCATTGATAATTTCCGCTACGACCAGTGGAAGTATGTCCAACCGCTGGTGGAGCAGTACCTGCGCACCGAGCGCGATGACATCTACTACACCATTCTCCCCACCACCACGCAGTTCGCACGTAACGCGATGTTTGCAGGCTTGATGCCCAGCGAGATTGAACGGATGTACCCTCAGTACTGGGTGAATGAGGACGAACAGGGATGGAAGAACCAGTACGAACATGAGCTGCTCTGCGAGAATCTGCGCCGTAACGGTCTCAACCTGAAGACTTCATACAACAAGGTGCTCAATGCGCAGTACGGTAAGAAACTGGTCGACCGTCTGTCCGAGTTGATGCACAACGATCTGAATGTCATTGTCTACAACTTCATCGACATGCTGAGCCATGCTCGCACTGACAGTGACATTGTGCGCGAGCTGGCCGAGGATGAGAAGGCCTACCGCAGTGTGACCCTCTCGTGGCTGGAGCATTCGCCCTTGCTGGAAATCATCAAGGCTTTGAGCGAGAAGGAGGTGAATGTCATCATCACTACCGACCACGGCAGCGTGAAGATCGACCATCCGGTGAAGGTGAAGGGTGACCGCGACATCAGCGTCAACCTGCGCTACAAGCAGGGGCGACTGCTGTATTACAACCCTAAGGAGGTCTTCGAGGTGAAGGAGCCCAAGAAGATTTTCCTGCCCAAGCGTCATGTGACGAGCCCCTACATCTTCTGTCATGCTGGCGACTTCTTCGCCTACCCCAACAACTACAACGAGTATGTGCGCTACTACACCAACACCTTCCAGCACGGCGGCGTGTCGATGGAGGAGGTGATGGTGCCGTTCATAATACTGAGAAACAAATAAATAACGATAAGACTATGAAGAAATTTATTACAATTGTGGCCGCAGCGGCGATGTGGAGTTGTGCGCTGGCGCAGAGCGGCGAGCTGACCCTCACCATGGGTAATGAGAGCAAGGAGGTGGAAGACGAGGATGTGCTGAGGGCAATCTACATGGGTAGCGCTGGCAATCAGACCTGTTGGCTGACCAGAGAGGATGACAATGACGACGCCTGGAGCGCCTATTCGGTAGATAGCAATATGCATGTATCCAAATGGTTGCGCCTTCCTATAAAGGAAGAATACGAACTTGTCTCCATGATTTGGAACGGCTCGGTGGCGAGTGTGATCATGGTCGACAGCAGCAATGCTAGGAATACTTTGGTGCTGCGGTTTTCTGTCGATATGGACAGCTTGATGCTGATGGATGACAGAATAGACACCCTTGCCAATTTCAAGCTTGACAAGGGGGACCATTGCTTTGTCTGGGGTGCCGTAAGCAACAATGAGCAGTATATGGGCCTGCTGACCTTGCAGCAGTTTGCCAAGAAGAAAGAGTATGTATCCACGGCGACGATGTACGACCGTGGGATGAATGAGTTGTGGAGCAAGGAGTTCCCCGTGGGGACGACTTCCTGCCTAGCGGTGTCGGATTATGGCGAGATGCTGACCCTCGGCAGCAAACGTGAGGCTACGGCCGAGCGTTTTCTGGTGAGTGTAATTGACGCCAATATGGGTGAGAACTACTCGGCAACAGTGACTTGCGACCGTCTGCAGGAGATGCGCATTGTGAATGTACTGGGACGCAAGATGATCTGTGCTGGTATCTTTTCGCCCAACGGTACCGACCCGGAAGATAAGCTGGTGAGGGGCACGGCAATGATGGCTTTCGACCTCGACTCGGCCACTGTCACCAATTTCACGCTCTACCCGTTCCAGAACGAGGATGTGAACATCCTGCTGAACAAGAAAACCAAGAAGGTGCAACGCGACAAGGCGGTGCCGATGGTGGTGCCGCTGGCCAGCGCCCCGATGCCCTATGGCGCCGTGCTGGCAGTGGGCCATCGCCACATGCTGCGCTACAAGAATGCCAACGGCACTGTCTCGACTACCTATTACACACAGGGCCTCCAACTGGTGGCCATCGATGAGAACGGTGGTCTGAAATGGGTGCGCAACATACGTCGCAACGACATCGCCAAAGGGGATGACGATTTGTTGTACATCGCTCTTTTTGGCAGCGACGACAATGTTTGTCTACTGAAGTCTGAGAGCCCCAAATATCCTGCAGAATACAACATTTCCGGCGAGGCCAAGGAATACGAGATGGGTGACAAAGGGAATCTGGTGCTCTATCGTGTGGCCGAGAATGGCGACGTGACAAAGAGCATTCTGGAGCAGAAGACCAAGCATATGCTGGTGTCGGCTGCCAAGACGGAGGAGGGAAGTGTGCTGCTGATGACCATGAAAGGCAGCAAGAGCCGGTTAGGAGTGTTGAAGTTCTGAGGATGGGCAATATCGTAATCAAAGGTGCAAGGGCCAACAACCTGAAGAATATCGATGTGGAGATTCCTCAGGGCAAGCTGGTGGTCATCACCGGTTTGAGCGGAAGCGGCAAGTCGAGTCTGGCTTTCGACACCCTGTTTGCCGAAGGACAGCGCCGCTATGTGGAGAGTTTGAGTTCTTATGCCCGGCAGTTTCTGGGCCGCATGTCGAAGCCCGACGTGGACTATATCCATGGGTTAGCACCTGCCGTGGCCATCGAGCAGAAGGTGAATACCTCCAACCCACGTTCCACAGTGGGCACGAGTACGGAGATTTACGAATATTTGAAACTGCTCTTTGCCCGCATTGGCCGCACCTTCTCGCCAGTGTCGGGAGTGGAGGTGAGACGCCACTCGGTGAGCGATGTGGTGGACTACATCCTCACGTTACCCGAAGGAGTGAAGGTGCTGATAATGTCGCCGCTGGAGGACTCCAAGGAGCGGCCGTTGCGGTCGCAACTGGATATTCTTCAGCAGGAGGGTTACCAGCGCGTGATGGTGAAGGGAACTATCGTGAGGATTGAGGATGTCCTTGATACCACGGAGGTTTTCACCGATGCCCTGCTGGTGGTTGACCGCATTGAGATTCGCCACGGAGACGACGAACAACGGTCGCGTGTGGGCGAGAGTGTGCAGAGCGCTTTCTTCGAGGGCCGTGGGGCCTGTGTGGTGCAGTCGGAAGACGGCCGTCGCGCCGAATTCTCCAACCGTTTTGAGGCCGACGGCATCACTTTTGAGAAGCCCAACCCCAATTTCTTCTCGTTCAACAACCCCTATGGCGCCTGCCCCACCTGCCAAGGCTACGGCAGCGTCATTGGTATCGACGAGAATATGGTGGTTCCAAACAAGAGTCGTAGTATCTATGAGAATGCTGTGGTTTGCTGGAACGGGGACAAGATGCAGGAGGTGAAGCGCGAGTTTATCCGTCACGCTGCGGTCATCGACTTCCCCATCCATACCCCCTACTATAGGTTGACTGATGAGCAAAAGGAGATTCTGTGGCATGGCGACGGGGTGTGGGAAGGCATCGACGGATTCTTCAGGTGGGTCGAGAGCCAAAGTTATAAGATACAGTACCGCGTCATGCTGGCACGTTACCGCGGCAAGACCGCCTGTCCCGACTGCCATGGTCGACGTCTGCGTAAGGATGCCGAGTATGTGAAGGTTGACGGTAAGAGTATCAGTGAGTTGGTAGAGATGCCGGTGTCGGCATTGGTCGACTGGTTCGCTGACATCGAGAGTCGCCTGCAGCCTCACGAGGTGGAGATGACAACACGTCTGCTCACCGAGATCAAGAACCGCCTCTCCTATCTGGTCGAGGTGGGTCTCGGATACCTCACATTGAACCGTGCCAGCAACAGCCTCAGTGGCGGCGAGAGCCAGCGCATCAACCTGGCGACCTCGCTGGGTAGCTCGCTGGTGGGCTCGATGTATATTCTTGACGAGCCGTCAATAGGTTTGCATTCTCGCGATACCGGACAGCTGATCAGTGTGTTGCGCAAACTGCGCGACCTCGGAAATACGGTCATCGTGGTGGAACACGACGAGGATATCATCCGTGCTGCCGACTGGCTTATCGACATCGGTCCCGGTGCCGGACGGCTGGGTGGTGAGGTGGTCTTTGCAGGAAAACCTGATTCTTTGAATAATCCGAAAACTCAGAGTTTCACCCTTGATTACCTTCAGGGGCGCCGCAGCATCGCTGTCCCCAAGAGCCGTCGCCGCTGGCGTGACCGCATCTCGATACATGGTGCCTACTGCAACAATCTGAAGCATATCGATGTCGACATCCCGCTGGGGGTGTTGACGGTGGTGACGGGGGTTTCGGGTTCGGGCAAGACGAGCCTGGTGCGTCGTGTGCTCTACGACGTGTTGCAGCATCGTTTTGATGGTGCTTCGGATTATGTGGGCAGTTGCGTGGAGATGGACGGTGACGTGCGCCGCATCTCGGCTGTAGAGATGGTGGATCAGAACCCTATCGGACGCTCCTCGCGCAGCAACCCCGCCACCTACATGAAGGTCTTCGATGAGGTGAGGGCTCTCTATGCCAAGCAGCCGCTGGCGAAGACCCGTGGCTACAAGGCGGGCTTCTTCTCGTTCAATGTTGAGGGAGGCCGTTGCGAGAACTGCCAGGGAGAAGGCTATGTCACCGTGAGCATGCAGTTTATGAGCGATGTGCACCTGCTCTGCGACGAGTGTCATGGCAGCCGCTACAAGGAAGAGGCTTTGGAGGTGCAGTACAAGGGCAAGACCATTAGCGATGTGCTGGAGATGACTGTCGACCAGGCGGTGGAGTTCTTCGACAGCGACGAGACCCGTGCCATCTACACGCGCCTCATGCCGTTGAGGGATGTGGGTTTGGGTTATCTGAAGCTGGGCCAGTCTTCCAGCTCGCTCTCCGGGGGTGAGTGTCAGCGCATCAAGCTGGCTTCCTACCTCGTCAGGGGTGAGGCCGAGCAACCCATGCTATTCATCTTTGACGAGCCTTCCACGGGCCTGCATTTCCACGACATACAGAAACTTCTGACAGCCTTCAGCCGCCTCATCGAGCGGGGCCACAGCATCGTGGTTATCGAGCACCACCACGACATCATCAAGGTGGCCGACTGGGTCATTGACATGGGTCCTGAGGGGGGCGACCAAGGCGGTAACGTGGTCTTTACCGGTACCCCCGAAGACCTACTGAAATGTAAAGAATCTTACACTGCAAAATATTTGAAACTAAACGATTAAACCATGTTTGAGAAAGAGATAGGAACTATCAAGCGCACCTCGCAGACAGGCCTCTGGGGCTCTGTGGGTGCGGTCATTCTGACGGCGGCTTTCATGATGAGCCCGTGGACGTTGCGCCAGTCGGTCTACGTCAGCCGTTGGATGCTGATAGCCGGTAGTGTGCTGGCTGTGTTGGCGGTGAGCATGACGCTTATGGTGGTGCGCCGTCAGGTGCCCCGTTTGCGCCAGAGCGAGGGCCATGAGGCTAAGCTGCAAGGCTATGCTTCGCATGTCAAGTCTACCTTCATGACCATGTTCGCCGTGGTCGTCCTCCTTTGTTTGATGACCGTGCTGTCTGGACAGAACGTTCTGCTCATGCTCTCCATGGTCACCACCCTTACCCTCTTCCTTGCCTACCCCAACATGTACAAGATGAAGGTCGATCTTGGCCTCACCGACGAAGAAATGAAGTCGCTCTTCGGAGACCGTTATATCTCTGATACCAAGAATGAAGAGTGATACCATAGTAGCCATTTCCACCCCTCGGGGTGTGGGCGGCATCGCCGTGGCCCGGCTGTCGGGCCACGAGGCGTTGGCTATTGCCGAAAAACACCTTTCACCTCTCACCGCTCACCTCTCACCTCGCCGTGCAACCTATTGCCGCTTTGCCAATCTAGACGATGTGGTAGCGGTCTATTTCCCAAAAGGTTATACCGGTGAGCCTACGGTGGAGATATCCTGCCATGGTTCCCTCTATGTGCAGCAGGCATTGCTGCAGGCCCTCGTCGATGGCGGAGCCCGTTTGGCTGAACCGGGCGAGTTCACCCAGCGGGCTTTTCTCAACGGCCGTCTCGACCTCTCGCAGGCCGAGGCTGTAGCCGACCTCATCGACTCCGTCACCCCGGCACAGCATCGTCTGGCGGTAAGCCAGCTGCGGGGAGGCTACGCACAGACACTCAGGGAACTGCGAAAGCAACTCCTCGACCTCACCAGCCTTCTGGAGCTAGAGCTCGACTTCAGTCAGGAGGATGTGGAGTTTGCCGACCGTAGTCAGCTACAAAAAACAATTTCCTCTTTACACTTTCAACTTTCCACTTTACTCTCTTCCTTCTCTCTGGGCAACGCTCTGAAACGGGGAGTGCCGGTGGCCATCGTCGGCAAACCCAATGCCGGCAAGTCGTCGCTGCTCAACGCTTTGTTGGGCGACGACCGCGCCATCGTCAGTGACATCCCCGGCACCACGCGCGACACCATTGAGGAGACCCTCACCCTCGACGGCATCACCTTCCGCTTCATCGACACCGCGGGCCTGCGCTTCAGCGACGACCAGGTCGAGACCCTTGGGGTGGAACGTAGCCGCAAGGCCGTGGCCCAGGCCGAGATAGTGCTTTATCTCCACGATGCCACCACTCCATGGACAGAACCCGACCTCGACCTCTCCGGCAAGGCTACCCTCGTGGTGCATACCAAGGCCGACCTCCTGAACACTCCCGGTGGGGTGGGGGAGGGGGTGCTCATCTCCACCTGGACAGGCTTCGGTCTTGAGAGCCTCAAGCAGGCCATCCTCAACACCTTCCATGCCCGGATGGGGGACGACGACACCCACGACATCCTCCTCTCCAACGCCCGCCATTACGAGGCTCTCAAGCATGTGCGTCAGGCCCTCGATGCAGTGTCGCAAGGTCTTGCCGACGGTATCCCTGCCGACCTCGTGGCAGTGGACTTGCGCGATGCTCTCTACCACCTCGGCACCATCACCGGTGAGGTGACCTCCGACGAACTGCTGGGGAATATCTTCGGTCGGTTCTGCGTGGGAAAATGAAAAAAATGTTAAAAGTGAGAACCAAAAACAAGTGCTTGAACTCTATATTATAAAAGATAAAGAACTAATAAAAAAAGACATGAGACGCAATTTATCAATCCTGCTCCTCCTCGCCCTGTCGACAGTGGCTTTCGCCGCCAAGGACGGCTACAAGATCACCTTTATGGCCAAGGGCAACACCGACTCTGTGCTCTACCTGGGCTACAGCCTTGCTCAGTACGAGTTTGTCTGCGACACTGCCATCAACAACGGCAATGGAAGGTTCATCTTCGAAGGCAAAGAAGCGCTCTCCCCGGGCCTCTATTTCTTCACCAACCAGAAGGACCGCTATACCGAGTTCGTCATCTACCATGAGAAACAGAACTTCACCATCAGCACCGACGACAGCAACTGGAAACTCGGCATGATGGCCAAGGGATCGAAGCAGAACGAGGTGTTCTTCAATTTCAACCGTGTCAACGAGGTCTTCTACCAAGAGTATGAGGAGGCCAAGAAAACCATGGACTCCGTGGAATTCAACACCGTCTTCGTCTCTGCCCAGCGCAGAAAACTCGACAGCATCCG
The DNA here is from genome assembly GCA_900318835.1 of uncultured Bacteroidales bacterium. Classification (GTDB taxonomy): domain Bacteria; phylum Bacteroidota; class Bacteroidia; order Bacteroidales; family P3; genus Colimorpha. Next base: position 57,018 of record ONLW01000001.1, on the reverse strand, counting down.
TCTGGACTTCATCAAGCAGTATCCCGACTATATGATCTCGCGCATGATGCTGGCTACCAAGGATGTCGATGTCCCGACCGAGCATCCCGACGGCACCAAGATGACTGACCTGGAGCGTCGCGACTGGTACTATGCCCACTTCATGGACAACATGCCGCTCGACGACGATTTCATCCTTCGCACCCCCAAGATGGTCTTCTACGAACGGGTGATGGAATATGTGGAAAAGCTGCTGGGACGCGAACTGCCCGAGGTCATCTGTCCCCTGCTCGACAGCCTCATCGACCGTGCCGAACCCGCTCCGCAAGTCTACCGGTGGCTCATCCTCAACATCACTCAGCACTACCTCCAGAGCCGCGTGATGGTCTACGACGAGGTCTATGTCCACCTCGTGCAGCGCTATTTCGCCACCGGCAAGGTGTTGGGCCTCGAACCCTCGGTCATCGATGAGCAGATCGAGCGCGCCAACAAGTGGGAGCGCCTCCTCGTGGGCCGCGTCTCGCCCGAACTCATCCTCTTCGACACCGCCCATCGGGCCCATTCGCTCCACCACATGCCCGGCAACTATACCCTGCTTCTCTTCTGGAGCCCCACCTGCGGCCACTGCCGCGACATCATCCCGGCAGTCTACAAGGTGTATGAGAAGTATGCCGACTCACTGGATGTCAGTGCCTTCGCTATCCTCTCCGAGCCCGACGAGCAGACTGTCGCCAAATGGAAGATATTCCTCGCCGACCACTTCATGACCGACTCCCGCTGGGTGAACCTCAATGGGGGCGAGGCCAATATCGACTGGCGCGAGGTCTATGACGTCACCACCACACCCCAAATCTTCCTCATCGACAACCGCGACGACCACAAGTTCGTGGCCAAGAAACTCGGGGCCGACATGCTTGAGACTTTTTTCAAGATGTTGCTGAAGAATAAGGATAAAAAATAATAATGATTCTATGAAACGCATATTAATAATCCCTATGCTGGCACTGCTGATGGTCGCCGGCAAAAACAAAGACCCACAAATGGAAAACCCCTTCTTCTCGTCGTGGAACACGCCCTATGAGATTCCCGACTTCTCACGCATCAAGACCGAACACTACATGCCTGCCTTCCAGGAAGGTATGGCCCGCCAGAAGGCCGAAATCGAATCCATCGTCAACAATCCCGAGGCGCCAACTTTCGAGAACACCATCCTCCTTTACGAGTATAGCGGCCAGCTCCTCAAGGAGGTCAGTTCCGTCTTCTTCAACCTCAGCGAGTGCGAGAACAGCTCCGAGATGGAAGCCATCGAGGAAGAGGTGACGCCTCTCCTCGCTGCCCATGGCGACGACATCGCCCTCAACGCCAAGCTCTTCTCCCGCATTAAGGCCGTCTACGACCAGTACTTCTCTTGGACCGCGGATGTCCCCGTCCGCACAGATCTGAATCCCGAACAGCTGCGCCTCCTCGAGGAGACCTACAAGGGCTTCGTCCGCAGCGGTGCCAACGTCCCGGCCGACAAGCAAGAGCGCTTCCGCCAGCTCAACGAGCAGATAGCCTCCCTCACCATGCGCTTCGCCCAGAACGTACTGAAAGCCACCAATGCTTATTCCAAGGAGCTTCCCGATGGTACCAAGGTGACCCTCGACATGCCCACCTGGGAGCCTTTCATGCAGACCTGTGCCGACCGCAAGCTCCGCGAGGAGGTGTGGCACGCCTTCACCGACAGGTGCAAGAGCGGTGAGTACGACAACACCAGGATCATTGACACCCTTGTCAACCTTCGCCTCGAACGCGCTAACATCCTCGGATTCCCCACCCACGCCGACTGGGTCCTCGACGACTGCCTTGCCAAGACCCCGGCCAACGTCTACCAGTGCCTCCTCGACATCTGGGAACCCGCCCTCAAGGTGGCTAAGCAGGAGCGCGACCAATACCAGAAGATGCTCGAGAAAGACCTCGCCTCTCAAGCAATCAAGCAATCAGGAAATCAAGCAATCAAACTCCAGCCCTGGGACTGGCGCTATTATAGCGAGAAGCTCCGCGCCGAGAAGTATGCCCTCGACGATGCCGTCGTGCGCCCCTATTTCTGTCTCGACAGCGTCCGTGCCGGTGCCTTCATGGTGGCCAACCGCCTCTATGGCCTCACCTTCACCGAGCGTCCCGACCTGCCTACCTACGACAAGGAGGCCCGCTGCTTCGAGGTCAAGGATGGTGACCGCACCGTCGGCATTCTCTACATGGACTTCCATCCCCGTGCCTCCAAGCGCAGCGGCGCCTGGATGACCGAGTTCCGCGGCCAGCACCGCAACATGAAGGGTGAGAATGTCATCCCCATCATCCAGGTGGTCTGCAACTTCACCAAGCCCACGGCTGACAAACCGTCGCTCCTCAACTTTGACGAGAGCGAGACCCTCTTCCATGAGTTCGGTCATGCCCTCCATGGCTTGCTGAGCAAGTGCACCTACCCCTCGCTGGCAGGCACCAATGTGCCGCGCGACTTTGTCGAGCTGCCCTCTCAGGTCATGGAGAACTGGTGCCGTCACCCTCAGGTGATGAAGCTCTATGCCAATCATTACCAGACCGGTGAGGCCATCCCCGACGCCCTTATCCGCAAGATCGAGGCTGCCGCCACCTTCGGACAGGGTTTCATGACCACCGAGCTCCTTGCCGCCTCGCTGCTCGATATGGACTACTACAGCCTCAAGCAGAAACAGCACATTGACCCGCTGGCTTTCGAGGAGCAGGCCATGAACAAGATAGGACTCATCCCCGAGATTATCAGCCGCTACCGCAGTCCCTACTTCCAGCATGTCTTCACCACGGGCTACGATGCAGGGTACTATAGCTACACCTGGACGGCCATCCTCGATGCCGACGCCTTCGAGGCCTTCGCCGAGAGCGGCGACCTCTTCAACCCCGAACTGGCGAAGAAATTCCGCCACCTCCTCGAAAGTGGCAACACCGTCGAGCCCATGGAGCTCTACCGCGCCTTCCGTGGCAAAAACCCCAGCCCCAAAGCTCTGCTGAAGAGAAAGGGCATGTTATAAAAATGCCATAGGCATCCAACAATGGTGGCCGTATCAACGGATAGAACAATGATGCCGTAGGCATCCAACGATGGTAGCCAGCCGTTTTAACGGCTGGAACGCAACAAAAAACAAATTATGGAAAACAACACCTATCGACGCTTCACACGCAGCACCACCGACCGCAAGATCGCCGGTGTCTGTGGCGGCATCGCCAATTATTTGAACATCGACCCAGTCGTGGTCCGCATCATCTTCCTTCTGGCCCTGCTCTGTGGAGGCTTCGGCTTCTGGGCCTACCTCATCGTCTGGATCGCCGCCCCAGACGACAGCAGGATTGATAGATAGGTTATGGCGAATACCTACACACAAATCTATATGCACATCGTTTTCGCCGTGGAACGACGGGAAGCGATGATTGACGATACCTGGGCAGATAGGTTATATGCCTATCTGACAGGTATCTGTCAGAACCGTAAACACCATGTTCATGCTATAGGGGGCACTGCCGATCATGTGCATCTGCTTGTTGGCATGCATCCCGCAGAAAGTGTCGCCGACCTTGTCAAGGCATTGAAAGGGATGTCGTCGAAATGGATAAACGACACCTTTTCGCATGGGCGGTTCTCTTGGCAGAGCGGCTATGGCGCGTTCTCTTATAGCCGTTCTTTGGTTCCCGAGGTAAAGAAATATATCGAAAACCAGCGCGAGCACCACCGACGGATATCGTTCCGCGAAGAGGTGGAACGGATGTTTCAGAAAGCCGGCATCGAATACGACCTGGAATATATGATGCACGGGTTTGTGGGGCCGGATGATGCCATGGGTATCCAACATCGGTAGCCAGCCAATTCATTGGCTGGGACCGATGTTTCGATGGAAAGAAGAACGATGCCGTAGGCATCTAACAAGGGTAGCCTGCCAATTCATTGGCTGGTAATCAATGGCTTGATGAGATAATGCGTGTCGTAGGTACGCAACAAAACATCATCTTGCGTACCTACGGCACGCAAAAACAAATGGCTACCAAAAACCAGCCGTTGAAACGGCTGGCTACCATTGTTGGGCACCTAGCGGTGCTCCGGGGAACGCACATACCCGTGCAGCTTGTTCCCAGCCGTTGAAACGGCTGGCTACCATTGTTTGGCCCCTACGGGGCCGGGGTGATGCCATAGGCATCCAACATCGGTAGCCAGCCAATTCATTGGCTGGTAATCAATGGCTTGATGAGATAATGCGTGTCGTAGGTACGCAACAAAACATCATCTTACGTACCTACGGCACGCAAAAACAAATAACCACAAAAAACCAGCCGTTGAAACGGCTGGCTATCATTGTTGGGCACCTAGCGGTGCTCCGGGGAACGCACGCTCCCGTGTATCTTATTTTCAAATCTGCTGCATCACCTGCTGTGCCAGCTCGTTGGCGCGGGCTTCGGTGGCGGCTTCGCTGTAGATACGGATGATGGGCTCGGTGTTGCTCTTGCGGAGGTGCACCCAGCCGTCGGCGAAGTCGATCTTCACCCCGTCGATGGTGGTCACCTTCTCCACGTCGGCCATGCCGTTGTAGAGCTTGGCTACCTTCGCCAGCAGGGCGTCGACGTCCATGTCGGGCGTCAGGTCCTTGCGGTTCTTCGAGATGATATATTCGGGATAAGTCTTTCTTAACTCGCTCACCTTCATTCCCTTCTTGGCAAGCAGCGTGAGGAACAGCGCCACGCCCACCAGGGCGTCGCGGCCGTAGTGCAGCTCGGGGTAGATGACACCGCCGTTGCCCTCGCCACCGATGACGGCCCCCGTCTGGCGCATCAGCGTCGTGACGTTCACCTCGCCCACGGCGGCGGCGTTGTATTCGCAGCCTGCGTAGCGCTGTGTGACGTCGCGCAACGCCCTGGACGAAGAGAGGTTAGATACCGTATTACCCGGCGTGTGGCTGAGCACGTAGTCGGCCACGGAGACCAGCGTATACTCCTCGCCGAACATCTCGCCGGTCTCGCACACCAGTGCCAGACGGTCCACGTCGGGGTCCACGACGATGCCCAGGTCGCAGTGGTTCTCGCGCACGCAGTCGCTTATCTGCGTGAGGTTCTGTGGGATAGGCTCGGGGTTGTGGGCGAAATGGCCTGTGGGCTCGCAGTTGAGCTCCACCACCTCCTCCACGCCCAGGCGGCGCAGCAGGCGCGGGATGGCGATGCCGCCCGTGGAGTTCACGGCATCCACGGCCACCTTGAAGTGGGCCTTGCGGATAGCCTCTGTGTCAACGAGTTTCAGCCCCAGTACCCGCTCGATATGGCGGTCGATCCAGTCCTCCTCCACGGTCACCTGCCCCAGGTCGTCGACCTCGGCGTATTGCAGGTCGGCGCTTTCTGCCAGTCGCAGCACCTCCTTGCCCTCGGCATCGGAGATGAATTCGCCCTTGGCGTTCAGCAGCTTGAGGGCGTTCCAGTGCTTGGGGTTATGGGATGCGGTGATGATGATGCCGCCATCGCAGTGGCCGTCGATGACGGTCATCTCGGTGGTCGGCGTGGTGCTGAGGCCGGTCTCCAGCACGTCGACACCCATGCCTTGCAGGGTGCCCACGACGAGGCGGTCGACCATGGCGCCCGAAAGGCGGGCGTCGCGCCCCACGGCCAGTTTTAGGCGGCGGCCAGGGTTGGCTCCCTTCAGGAAGGTGGCGAAAGCGGAAGTGAATTTAACGACGTCGAGGGGGGTGAGACCCTCGCCTGCGGGACCTCCGATGGTGCCGCGGATGCCGGAAATGGATTTTATCAGACTCATAAAAACGCGCTTTTATAGATAATGATACAATATTTTTTGTTAATTTTATTTAAGATAACGTGCGATAATGCCATTTATTGCCCCGGAAATACAAAAAAAATCGCTAACTCCCAACTACCTGACAACCACCTACCAACTCCCTACCAACTCCTACCCAACTCCTACCACGGTAGGAGATGATAGGGAGATGGAAGGGAGATGATAGGGTGAAGGGCGGGTTGTGGCATCCCCTCTCCGGGGAGGGGATGGGGGGGCAGACAAAGAACTCTACGGAGGGTAGGAGGATGGGGAAAATGTTAAAAAACAAAATTTATTTGCAATTTACGAGAATTATTCATAATTTTGCGGTAGACAATTGAAAAGGTATCAATGCGTGTAACTCGCTGATTTAGAAAAGGGGAAAAATAGTAGTAATAACTGCCCCCGCAACTGAAGAATGCTTTTGCTGTTTTTCTAGTTTTGGATGAGAAGAAGACGAACACAATTACCCCAATTAATAATTTATTAACCTAACAAACAAACATTATGAAACAAGTATTATGATTTCTGGCCCTCGCGGCGCTCATCTGCGTCCCATGGGTCACACAGGCTCAAGAGACAATTACCTTGACAGGTAATATGTCGCAGGAAATTACACCTGGAACAACCTACACGTTCTATGACAACGGTGGCCCTGATGGTGATTATGGAACCAGCCAAAACTATACGTTAACATTAACGTGTGCAGGTAATATCACTATCAATTTTTCCCAGTTTGTGACAGAATCGTCAACTGGTTGTAGTGACTGGGACTATATGATTATCTATGATGGAGATGCCTCAACAGGAACGCAACTTGTCAGAGGTCAGACCGGGTGCTCTACTGCCGCCCTAACAACTGGTACAGATATCACTGCAGAGTCAGGCACGATGACGATTGTTTGGAGGTCTGATAGTTGGACTTGTGCTGCCGGTTGGACCGCCACCATCACTGGCGAGGCTGTTAGTAGTTGTGAAAAACCCGAAACCTTTACATATTCCAATCTGACTGCCGAAGGGGTCTCGCTTTCGTGGACAGGCGGCAGCGGCACCTACAATGTGGACTACAAGAAGACTTCCGAAGACGACTGGTCTCCGCTTCTTGCATCTACCTCATCGACCACCACTAATATCACTACACTTGAGGGACAAACAGCCTATCAAGCCCGCGTGCAGAGCGTCTGCTCTGGAGAAGTAAGCGGTTACAAGACGGTTAGTTTCACCACTGCATGCGCGGCTGTATCAGTGACCACCGAAGAGTATACCTACGGCTTTGAAAATGCCACCCCCTCCCCGTTCGAGTGCTGGAATGTGATATCCGGCACGGTCTCCAGACAACAATACACCACTCACGCCGGCTCATACCGCCTCGACTTCCGCGGCACCACCAGCAACATGGTTGCCTTGCCGCCATTCGCGGAGGCCACCAACACCCTGCGCGTTGAATTTTGGACCCGCCCTGAATCCAATGGCGGTAGTAGCGGCAAGTTCGCCGTGGGATACATGACGGACATCAACGATGCTAGCACCTTCGTGCCAGTGGCAACCTACAATAGTACGTCATGGGCTTCGACTCCCGCCTACGAAAAGAAGACCGTCGACCTCGTTGGTGCCCCGGCTGGTGCCCGCATCGTCTTCCGTCAGTTCGACTGCTCCACCAACTACTACTGGTTTGTCGACGACGTGACTGTGACGCTTGCGCCAAGCTGTCTGCCCCCCACGGCCCTCTATGCCACCCCTGCCACTGACGAGGCTGAGCTGAGTTGGACCGCCAACAGTAGTGAGACCACTTGGACACTCTATTGGAAAGAGGCTTCGGCTACCGACTTCACCGAGGTGACTGGTGTGACGGAAAACCCCTACACCCTCGACGGCCTGACGCCCGCCACTACCTATCAGTTCAAAGTGGTGGCCAACTGCTCTAGCACCGACGCGAGCGAGGAATCCGATGTGTATGAGTTCCAGACCCTCTGCGAAGCCATTGCTGCCTTGGGTTACACCGAGAACTTCGACAGTTACACCACGGGCAATAACGTACTGCCCGTCTGCTGGAATTATATCAATACCACCACCTACAGCTCCTATCAGGGCTACCCCAAAGTTTATAATTACTCAGCCAATTCACCTTCAAACTGCCTATCCTTCTCTTCCTATTATTCCAGCTGGAGCGACTACGACCCGCAGCCGCAGTACGCCATCCTGCCTGAGATGACCGGCTTGGCTGGCAAGCAGGTTACCCTGCAGGCCAAAGGCTCTTCTGCTACTAGCACCTTCAAGATTGGCACTATGAGCAATCCTGCCGGCACCTTCACTCCTATCACCGAACAGGAGCTAACCACCTCCTACCAGGAATTCTCCTACAATATTCCTACGACGTGTACCGATGCCTACCTGGCCATCATGATTGATGCCGCCACCTCAAGCCGCACCTCTAATGGCGTCTACATCGATGACATCAGCATCGCCAATCCCCCTACCTGCAATAAGCCTACCGGACTGGCTAAGTCCAATGTGGCAGCCCGTCAGGTCGACCTGAGCTGGACCATGGGCAATGATGAAAGCGCCTGGCAAATAAGCGTCAACGACGGCGCAGCCGAGGATGTGACAGGTGCCGACGTGTCGGGCAGCACAGTGACCTACACCCTCACCGGCCTCGATCCCGAAACCGAATACACCGTCAAAGTGCGTGCCAACTGCGGTGGCAGCAACGGCGTAAGCGAATGGAGCAACGTAGTGAGCTTCACCACCACCGTGGCCTGCCCGGCTCCCACCATTCCCAGTGTCAACACCATCACCGCCCACACCGCCAAGTTTACCTGGATTGGCTCCAACGCCACTCCCGACTATGTCGTCAGCTATCGCACGGCTGCCTATACTGAAGGTTTCAAAGAGGAATTTAATACTAATAGTATACCTACGGGTTGGACGAGATATTCTGGTTTGGTCGACCAGGTAATTGCAGGTACAGCAACATTGACCTCTGGTACGAGTTGGACTACCACTTCTTATGCTCTCGGAAGTTACAACGCCAAACTAAACATCTTTGGTGAAAATTGCAAGCATTGGCTTGTAACTCCAGAAATCAGTATAGAAAGTGGATACTCATTTAGTTTTGATCTTGCGTTGACAGAGTATAATTCCAGTAGTGCTGCATCTGGATCATGCGCTGATGACCGGTTTGTCGTCCTCATCTATGCTGACGATGCATGGACCATCCTGCGCGAGTGGAATAATAGCAGTTCCTCCTACGTCTATAACAACATTGCTACAGACGGTGAGCCTGTGAATGATATTGATATCTCTGGCTATGTTGGCAAGACTGTGAAATTTGCCTTCTATGGAGAGTCGACTGCCTCCGGTGGCGACAACGACCTGCATATCGACAACGTTGCCGTCGGTATCGCTCATGTCGCAGGCGAATGGCAGACCGTCAATGTTGATGACAACGACGAAACTGCTGCCGCCGAGAAGGTTCTTACCGGACTCGCCGCTGAGACCAAATACGATGTCAAGGTGAAAGCCAACTGCACCGCCTCCAGCGACGGCTACAGCGACGAGACTTCTATTGTCTCTTTCACCACCCTCGCCGGCAACCAGAAACCCACCGGTGTTTCGGTGGATCCTGTGACCCTCTCCAGCAGCACAGCCACTGTCAGTTGGACGGGTAACGGTTGCAGCGACCACCACGTCAGCTACGATGTCTATTATGCCAAATCAGTAGAGGCGTCGGAAGTGCCCGCCTCACCTGTTGCCCCCAACCTTATTGCTGGGGTAACGGAAACTTCGAAGACTATCACCGGCCTCGATGCTGAAACTGAGTATAAGGTCTGGATCCGTGATAATTGCGGCACCGACGGCGTCAGCGAATGGACCGATGCCGTCACCTTCACCACCTTGGCGAATTGCCCCCAGCCCACGGCTGTGGTCGTAAGCAATATTGGTACTCATGTGGCCGATGTGGAATGGACCGGTATCCCCGAATATACTGTGAAGTACCGCACCGCTGAACATGTTGATGGTTTGGAAGAGGGTTTGAGTTCTCTTCCTTCGGGTTGGATGAATGGTTCTGGTGCTCTGAATACAGAAGATGGTACCGCAACAATTACCAGCGGTAGTAACTGGAGTTTCGGCACCAACTGCGGAGTGTTTGACGAACATGCCTACTTCAATATGTATTACACCAAGAACTATTGGCTGATAACTCCGAGCATAACTATCAGCAGTGGTGACGCCCTTAGCTTCGATGTGGCCTATACCAAATACAGCTCTGGCAGTACCAATGCTGCTCCTACGGCCGACGGCCCCCACAAACTATTTGTCCTTATTTCGACCGACGCTAAGGCTCACTGGACTGTGCTGCGCGAGTGGAACAATAGCGGTTCTACCTACGTGCTGGACGACATCGCCCAGACTGGCCAAAGCGAGAACATCGACTTGAGTGCTTATGATGGCGAGACCGCTTATATCGCTTTCCTCGGTGTTTCCAGCACCACGGACTATGACAACAATATCCATATCGATAACGTGACCATTGGCACGTCTGTGCCTGCTGGCACATGGTTGACTATCGAAGATGTGGATGCCAATAGCATCACCCTCACTGGCCTCGATGCCGGCACGAAGTACGACGTGGTGATTGAGCCGGAATGCAACACCACTCTCGCGAGCGACCCCGTGAGTTTCACCACCGTGGCTCTGCCGACCCTCGACATCACTGCCAACAGTTGGTATGCCATCGCCTCGCCGGTGCACAACAGCGGTAATGACGAGACCGTGGCCGGAGTGGACAACCTCATTGCCACCAGCCCCGTCGAGTACGACTTCCTGCGTTATGTTGAGGCTTCCTGCAAGTGGGAGAGTTACAAGCAGCACACCGCCGACTTTGACCTTGAGCAGGGCCGCGGCTACATCTACCGCCGCAGCGCCGATGCCACCCTTGTGTTCGACGGCGAGCCCAACCGCGGCAGTGTCAACGTGAATATTACCATGGACGCTGACGGTTGGAATCTCGTGGGTAACCCCTATATGAAAACCATTACTCGCAATAACAATTTCGTCGGCTCCAGCACGGCTGCATTTACTACGGGTGGCTATAGACTGAGTGCCAGCGGCACATGGACGGTTATCTATAACTACTCTGACATTTCTGTCGGCGAGGCTGTTCTGTTGAAAGCCACCACCGCCGGTACACTCACCATCAACGCTCCTGTGGGTGCCAAGAAGAGTGCTTCCAACGACGAGGACTACAGCACCATCGCCTTCACGGTGAGCAATGACGAATTTACCGACATCGCCTATGCACGCTTCAGCAGCGAAGAGGGCCTGCCCAAGATCAGCCACCTCAACCCCGAAGCACCCATGCTGAGCATCGACGGCTACGCCATCGCCAATCTCAATGAGGGCACTGAGAGTTTCCCGATGAGCTTCAGCGGCCAGGGCAGCTACACCCTCACCGTCAGCGGCAACACCGATGTCACGGGCTACCTGCACCTCCTCGACCACGTCACGGGCCGCGACATCGACCTGCTGAGCACGCCCCGCTATTCCTTCACCGGCAGCCCCGTCAGCGACCGCTTCACCGTGAAGCTGACGCCCGATGCCAACGAGGGTAGCAGCACTTCGCGCTTCGCCATTTTCGACGGCAATAGCCTCGTCATCAGCGGCGAGGGCACCCTGGAGGTCTACGACGTCATGGGTCGCCGCCTGATGAGCGCCGAGGTCACGGGCTCCGAATACCGCATCCCGGGCTCCGACCTCCACACGGGTGTCTACGTGCTCCGCATGAACGGCATGTCGCAAAAAATTGTAATCAAATAAAAACCTTGGTAAAGGTTAAAGTTTAACGGTCAAACAATGGTCGCTTCGCGAATGATTTTGAAAGAAATTTTGGATGATTTTGAGTGAAGCGACCCCAACTAAAAAAACAGTAAAATGAAAACAACGAAAATATTTATAGCGACAGCCGTGGTGGCACTCCTGGCCACAGGCTGCACGAAAGACGACAACCAGAAGGTGAACGACGGCCGCATCAAGATCTTTGCCGAGAGCATGAGCGCCGCAGGTGGCAACACCAAACTTCTGGTGGACCCCGGCCACTTAACGGAGACGAACGGCATCCGGTGGAAGGCCGGTGAGACCGTCAACCTCAATGGCACCCCGCTCGAAATCACCGGCGATGAAGTGGACGGCTACAGCATCAATCCGGGTGGTGTTGCCGCGGCAGGCGGCGCCTACTATGCCATCTATCCCGGTGCCACCTTTGGCGGCAACAGCTGGTCGGTGACGAACGGCAAGAACACCGGTGCATCTTCCATCACCCTCACCTCGCTGAACATCAAGTTCCGCGGCGGGAACAAGCACGACATCGTGTTCCCCATGGCCACCAAGATTGAGGATGGTGCCACGGAGATGCAGTTTAAGCACCTCACCGCCGGCTTCAAGATGACCCTGCATGCCCAAACGGCTGCCGAGTTGACCCAGCTCAAGGTGTATATCTACGGCACTCCCAATGACGCTGCTGGTACTCCTGATGCCTCCGATATCGACGGCATGACCTGCAACGTGAAGTGGGCCAACCAAGGCCCCATGATTCCCATCCAGGAAGTGGGACAGGTGCCCGACAACGAGCCCGCCTATGGCAGCGAGATGGTCTTCAACCTGTACAGCGAGGAAGTTGCCGGTGTGTCCATCGCCGCTGGTGGTGACTTGACCTTCTGCATCCCCGTGACCCTGGCCACGGTGCAGAAGATTGCCGTGGTAGGCTACAACGGTGCTGAGAAGAAATTTACCAAGACCAGCAACATGTCCAGTGCCGTCGCGATTGAGAGAAACACGATGTACTCTGTCAAGGCCATCAATATCAACTAACCCCCTGTGAAGACTTGGGATATTCTAGTTTAACCAAAAAAACAATGAAATTATGGAAACGAAGAAAGAATATATAGCGCCTGAGCTCACAGTGGTGGAGTTCAAGACTGAGCGCGGCTATGCCGCCAGCCAATTCGACGTGCTCCAGTTCGCCACATCGCTGTTTGGATTGCAGAGTGGCAATATGGAGACATGGGATATTGACGACAATACCTTCAACGACGGAGGTGGCTTTACCTGGGAATAAGCTCCGTGAGAAGAGAAAAAGTCTATTTGTGCCGGGCCGCGACCTTACAGTCGCGGCCCGGCCTCTGTATATGAAAAAAAATTTTGCCAGTTCCGAAAAAGGTTGTATCTTTGCAGTCTGTTAATTTTATAACAAGTAGTAATAATCATTTAAAAAACAAACAATTATGCCAGCAAGAATTAGACTTCAGCGTCATGGTAAGAAGAATCAGCCTTTCTACCACATCGTTGTTGCGGATGGTCGTGCACCTCGAGATGGAAAATTTATCGAGAAGCTTGGCACTTACAATCCGTTGACTAACCCCGCCACCATCGACCTCAACTTCGACCGTGCCGTCGAATGGGTGAAGAATGGTGCCCAGCCCAGCGACACTGTGCGTCGCATCCTCAGCTACAAGGGCGTCCTGCTCCGTCGTCACCTCCAGATTGGTGTCGAGAAGGGTGCCATCAGCCAGGAGGCAGCCGACGTGCGTTTCAACGAGTGGCTGCAGGCCAAAGAGGCCAAGATAAACAGCAAGAAGAGCGATGTTGAGAACAACGCCCGCAATACCCGCAAGGCTCGTCTCGAGGCCGAGAAGAAGGCTAACGAGACCAAGGCTGCCGCCGTCGCCGCCAAGCGTCAGGCTGCCGCTGAGGCCGCCGCTGCCGCCAAGGCTGAGGCCGAGGCCGCTGCCGAGGGTGAGGCTCCCGCTGCTGAGACCGAGGCTCCTGCCGAGGCTTAATCCTCTTCTGTTTGACGACAACAGAGACAACAAACGACAACAAGGGAAACGCAACATGCGTTTCCCTTTTTTGTGCCGTTGGCCGATGCGACACGCATCGGCATGGTTGTCTTTGTTGTCTTTGTTGTCGTTTGATATCCCAGCCAATGAATTGGCTGGCTACCTTTGTTGGATGCCTACGGCATCATCCGGCCCCGTAGGGGCCAAACAATGTTTTCCAGCCGTTTCAACGGCTGGAAAACAATAAAAATATTTTTTTGTCGTTAATAAAGCATGAATATAAAGGATTGTTTTTATCTGGGCAAGGTCACCAAGCCCTGGGGCGTGAAGGGACAGATGGTGCTGTTCCTCGACGTGGATGCTCCGGAGGAGTATGCCGGACTCGACTCTGCCTTCGTGGAGGTCAAGGGCAAGCTGGTGCCCCACTTCTTCCATGTTGACCAACTCAACGGCAACAAGGCCGTGGTGACCTTCGAGGAAATCAGTGCAGAGCAGGCCCAAAGCCTCGTGGGCCATGATCTCTACCTGCCTCTCGACCTGCTGCCGAAGCTCGAGGGCAACCGCTTCTATTTTCACGAGGTGGTGGGGTTCAAAGTGATAGATGATGAGAAGGGTGACATAGGCACCTTGGAGCAGGTGATAGAGTATCCCGCGCAGCCGCTCTTCCAGGTGATGAAAAATGGCACGGAGGTGCTCATCCCGGTAATCGATGAGGTGATAAAAAAGGTGGATCGCGAGCAAAAGATTCTCTATATTGAGGCCCCTAAGGGACTGATTGATATGTATCTGGGTGATATCAACAAATAGTGTTGATATGTTTTTCGCCCCATGTGAAGAATTTTATATACTTTTGCCACTGAAAAACCAATAGACTATGAATACAAAAGCCCCCGCCCAAGAGAAGACCAAGTACTCGCCCGAGGAACTGCAGGAGTTCAAGGCATTGATACTTGAGAAGATAGCCAAGGCCGAGAAGGACCTTGAGATGTTGCAGCAGGCCGTCGCCGGCAACGAGAACGAAGCCGCCGACACCGCCCCCACCTTCAAGACCCTCGAAGAGGGCAGCAATGTGCTGTTGAAGGAGGAGAACCAGAAGCTTGCCGCCCGCCAGCAGAAGTTTATCCGTGACCTCCGTGCGGCCCTTATCCGCATCGAGAACGGAACCTATGGCATCTGCCAGGCCACGGGCAAGCTCATCCCCAAGGAGCGCCTAATGATTGTGCCTCATGCCACCATGACCGTTGAGGCCAAGGAAGCCAGCAAGAAGCGCAAGTAGGAACATTCACAACTCAACATATAACTTTGACAATGCAGAGCCCGCAGCGATTCCTCGCCGCGGGCTCGTTTTTTGGGGTCTAGGGGGGGGGGCTCTGAAGGGTAGGGTCCTAGAGGGCCCAGGAAAGCCCTTAGGAAATCCTGGGGATGGCGTCTATGAGGGTCTGGGTATAGGGTGTCTGTGGGGAGGAGAAGAGGGCGTCGGGGGCGCCGCTCTCGACGATTTGGCCTTTCTGCATCACCATGATGCGGTCGGAGAGGAATTTCACCACCGAGAGGTCGTGGGTGATGAAGAGGTATGTGTAGTGGTACTGGCGTTTAAGGTCGTTGAGTAGGTTGAGGACCTGGGCCTGGACGCTGACGTCGAGGGCTGAGACGCTCTCGTCGCAGACCACCAATTCGGGCTGGAGGATGAGGGCCCGTGCGATGCATACGCGCTGGCGCTGGCCGCCGCTGAGCTCATGTGGATAGCGACTGTACCAGTCGGGCAGGAGGCCCACCTGCTCCATCAAGTCTTTAGTAATGCTAGTAATACTAGAAGAACTGGAATTACTAGATGTATTTTTCCGATGCACCCTCAGGGGCTCTGCTATGGCGTCGCCTATGGTGATTCTCGGATTGAGGCTGGAGTAGGGGTCCTGGAAGATGATCTGCAGCTTGGGCCTGAGGGTCCGCATCTCGCGGCGGCTGAGGGTGTCGAGTGAGCGGCCCCTGTAACTGACGCTGCCGGCGCTGTGGTCGATGAGACGCAGGAGGGCGCGTCCGAGGGTGCTCTTGCCGCAGCCGCTCTCGCCCACGAGGCCGAGGGTCTCGCCCTCATGGATGTCGAAAGAGATGCCGTCGACCCCCTTGAGAGTCTGCAGGGGGCGCCCGAAGAGGGAGCGCTTGAGGGTGTATTCAACCGTCAGGTCCTTGACGGTGAAAAGTGGTTGGTGGGTTGAATGGGCAATTGGGGTTGAATGGGCTTCATGTTGCCCAGTAGCTCTATTAACCCCATTAGCCCCATTCAAGAACTCTTCCACTGTGGGCAGCCTTTCGGGGCGGTTGTCGAGGGGGGGGCGGCAAGCCAGAAGGCCTTGTGTGTAAGGTTCCTTGGGGTGGTGCAGGATGTCATAGGCAGGACCTTGCTCCACCATGTGTCCGCGGTACATCACCAGGATGTTGTCGGCAATTTGGCTGATGACCCCTAGGTCATGGGTGATGAAGATGATACTGATGCCGTGTTTTTGCTGCAGCGAGCGAAGGAGCTCGATGATGGTCTTCTGGACGGTGACGTCGAGGGCTGTGGTGGGCTCGTCGGCAATGAGAAGGTCGGGGTTGTTGGCGAGGGCCATGGCGATCATCACACGCTGTTTCTGGCCACCGCTGATCTCGTGGGGGTAGCTGTCGAAAATCTTTTCGGGGCGGGGGAGGAGCACCTCACGGAAAAGCTCAAGGACGCGCTGTTTCTGGGTGTTATGGTTCAGAGTATTCTGATGCGCTTTCATCATCTCCATGACCTGTTCGCCGCAGCGCTGGACGGGGTTGAGGGAGGTCATGGGCTCTTGGAAGATCATGGCGATGCGATGGCCGCGGATGCCGCGGAACTGCTCCTCGGAGAGGGTCAGGAGGTCTGACTTGTCTAACTCGTCCGACTTGTCGGACAGCCAGGCATGTCCGCTGACCGTGGTGTTCTTCGGCAGCAGCCCCATGAGGGCCAGGGAGCTGACGCTCTTTCCCGAGCCGCTCTCGCCCACGATGCCGAGGGTCTTGCCCCGCTCCAGACGGAGGTCGAGTCCCTCCACCACGGTGTATCCGTCGAAGGCCACCGACAGGTTCCGTACCTCGAGTAAAATGTTCTCTTTTTTCACGTCAAAATAACGCAAAATTAAAAAAAAAATTTCATAAAATAAAA
Organism: uncultured Bacteroidales bacterium; assembly: GCA_900318835.1. Lineage (GTDB taxonomy): Bacteria > Bacteroidota > Bacteroidia > Bacteroidales > P3 > Colimorpha. The sequence continues at coordinate 40,214 of ONLW01000001.1, read as the reverse complement.
AATCTCTTTTTACGTTTTTAATGCGCAAAATGAGTATAAAATGGGAAAGCTCCTTAAGTGCTTAGTTTTGTGTAATTTAACAATTTTTTGCTATGATTTGTGAAATTGTAAATGTTAAATAATCTTAAAAAATGACCCCCCAATGTCCTATTTTGGCCTTTTGGGTGGTTATTATATAAGTAGAAGGGCATAATAATGGCTGACGACAGGAAGACTAAATATGAACTGTTCGAGGCCCTGATAAACCGCTACAGAGGTCTTATAAGAAGACTCTGTTGGCGACACTCATCGGGGGATGAAAAACTATGCGAAGAACTGATACAAGACTGTTATATTGCTATCTGGTACCACCTTGCCTCCCTGCGGTCTGGAGTACATGCCCTTCAACAGGCCGCTTGGGTGGCATGGCAGTGCCGGAGCACATTCTCCCACCGGAAACGTGTCGAAATGGAATGGCTGGCCATCAGCGAGGAATTGACCGAGAACCTGTCTGCGGCGAATCCCGAGGCCGAGTTCCGTGAGACGATAGAAGACTTGGCGGCAGGGCTCACCGACAGAGAGCAGCACATGCTCCTCTTGATACTGGAGGGATACGCCCAGCGAGAGATAGCAGAGAGGATGGAGACGACGGGGGAAGGAATAAACAAGATGCGACAGCGCATCATACAGAAAATGCAACAACAATACATGAGGAATGTATCTATATGAACGAAATGGATGAAAAAAAGAATATTATGACAGAACAAGAGATTGAAAAAAAGATTGACCTTGCGGCGGAGAACAACCGTCAGGAATTGGCTTTTGTGCGTCAGTTGGCAGCCGATCACAATGCTGACCTCCATCATTGGTGTGTCCGCCGTCGCCGCTACGAGGCTGTGAGACGCACCATCTTGGCAGCCTGCCTTTTTGTGGGTTGTTGCACCTCCTGGTCTTCCGCCATGGCGGCAACAGAATACGATCAGATTACCCAATCTGATGATGTTGATAGTCGACACATCTGCGATATCATCCGTCTTGCAATAGAGAAAATATGAATTGTAAAAAGAATAGGGTTCGTTTTTGGCTGTTTTTTGCTGCGGTCTTGGTGGTGGCGCTGGGCGCCATCACGGTGGCTAATCGATGGCATCGCCTCTTCCCTTCGGACGAGGTGAGCGAGCTCTATACTCGCTATGCCGACCGCGAAGGCGTGACAGCCTCCTATATCAAGGGCTACCGTGTCAACGACACCACCCGACTCGATGTCACCCTGCTTGAAGTGTCCGATTCAATAGTATGGGAACAGGTGTGTGGAGAGTTGCACCTGTTAACTACGGAGCAGATTCCCGAAGAATATAGAGAATACTATTTTACTGAAACAAATTTCGAGTCCTATGTGGTACAGGATACCGCCATTGAGGATAGTGAACCTCATAATCTAAAGACTGTCTTTATCTATTCCCGGTACCACAGAACTGTGTGCATCTTCCACTCAATCACCAACGGACAGTACGCCGCCATCATGGGAGAAAAGTTTAATGAGATATCACGCTGAAAGATGAAATAAACATTATTATAAACCAAAACACACACACCATGAGAAAACATCTTGTCTCAGTCGCACTCTTCGCAGTGATGGCAACCTTGACAGTCGGTTGCCAGAAAGAAGATTTTACGGAACAGAACCCCGCTGTGTCGGAGAAAGGGGTTCTATATACGGTGAATTACTTCGTTGACGGCATAGCCCAGCAGGCTGTTTTGTACAGTGATACCGAACTGGTAGCCCTTTACGAGAGTTTGATGACCCTTGCGAGTCAGGGACACGCGATTTTCATTGAAGGCAACGGGAACGGTTGTATGGCCACCAAGGATGTCCAGACCTATGTCACTTCAGACAGACGCAAGGCTATGCAATGGGCTATGGATATGTCCATGCTGGGATATAATGTGAATGTCATCTGCAGGGACGGAACCTACACGGTCATCGCTAGCAAGACTGAGGAATAGAAAAAGAGAGGGTGTCCTTGCAGGGGGAAGCTTGATTGTTATTTGAAGCTCGCAATTCGCCTCTCCTCTGCCTTTTGGCACCCAGGGTATAGAGCAACACGCTCTACACATTCTTCATAACGGGAATCTGCCCGATTTATTGTGTGGAAAATGTGTAGGCGTGGGACAAAATACTGGTCCTTTGCCCTTTATTTTAATTCTTTTTTGAAATGTTATATCATGTGCCATTTGACAGGATGTAATGAATACCTTTTTACCATAAATAAAAAAACAAATTACAAATTCCAAAAAAAAAACAATGAAACAGAATTTCAAATTCTATCCAGTAGCTCTTGCCGCCCTCATGGCTCTCGGCAGCCTTACCGCCGTCTCGTGCGACAAGGAGAATGACGTCATCAATCCCCAGACCGAGCAGGTCGCTCCCAGCACCAAAACGCTGCAGTTCCAGATCAATGAGCGCTTCACCGACTCGATGGGGCGTAGATGGATTATGGATGGCACTGGCCAGTGGCTCAACGTCAACGGTGGCCGCAACGGCGTCTATCTGGAGGTTAAATTCAGACAGCGCGGTGACGATCGTACCTATTACTATAAAGGCAAGGCTGTGTGGGACATCTCTGTTGATCCCTCCCCATTCACGCTTATTCCTGACGGTGAACAACCCTCTCGTCTGGTCTGGTTCGTCATGCGCGAATTCTCGGAGCATCTGTTGTATGATTAATCATCATAGGGCAAATCAGTTTCATTAAATACTATTTTTAGAAAAGACCATTAAACACAAACCAATAAAAATTAAACACAATGAAAAAATCCATTAAATTCTATCCGGTGGCTCTTGCCGCCCTCATGGCTCTCGGCAGCCTTACCGCTGTCTCGTGCGACAAGGAAAATGACGTCATCAATCCCCAGACTGAGCAGGAGACTCCTGCCCTGAAGCGTTGGTTCGATATCGATCCCATGGATTTTACTGATGCAACAGGTACGGTGTGGCAAGTCAAAGGTCGCGGCCATATTCACAATCCGGGCAAAGAAATAGCCTTCGACATCCGATTCAACCATGCCTTCAGCTCGGCTGCTGCGGAACGTCCCCGTATATGGGACTTCTATGGCATTGTCACCTTTGATGCTCATGGCAACCACACGATTACACTCACCGGAGTAAATGATTACTATATTCCCTCCGATGTTGAGGAATTCTTGTGCGAATTTGCAAAATATTGGTTGGGAATCTAACCCGTGCGGGGTTAATAAAACACCATTAAACACGTCTCCTTTTTAATTTTTGAATAATCCATTAAGCATTAACTCATTAAAATAAAAAAACAATGAAACAGAATTTCAAATTCTATCCGGTGGCTCTCGCCGCCCTCATGGCTCTCGGCAGCCTCACCGTCGTTTCGTGCGACAAGGAAAATGACGTCATCAACCCCCAGACCGAGCAGGAGACTCCCGCCTTGAAGCGCATCTTTCCCATCGATCCTCAGTATTTCACCGATGGTAGTGGTATGGTCTGGTATCTGTGGGGTGGTCACGGTCATGTTCTTCAGCCCGGTCATGTTATCGAACTTGATATCAAGTTCCGCTATGCCTTCAACTCGGCCAACGCTCGTGAGCGCATCTGGCACTATGCCGGCACGATTAAGTTCGACGACCAGGGCAACTACTACATCTACGGTGCCGACTTCAGACTGACTCCCGAAATCGAACAGTTCTTGAGCGACTTCGCAAGACATCTGATGGGCATTTAACCGGTAAGAGGTCAATAAAATGCCATTAAACACTATTTCCCTTTAATTCCACTTAGAATAATCCATTAAATTAAAACCTAAAAATAAACACAATGAAGAAGTCTTTTAAATTCTATTCGGTGGCTCTCGCCGCCCTCATGGCTCTCGGTAGCCTCACCTTTGTCTCCTGCGACAAGGAAAATGACGTCATCAACCCCCAGACCGAGCAGGTCGCTCCCAGCACCAAATCGCTGCAGTTCCAGGTCAACGAGTGTTTCCGTGACACGATGGGACGCTATTGGAATATACATGGTACCGGCCAGTGGATCAATGTCAACGGTGGCCGCAACGGTGTCTATCTGAATGTCAACTTCAGACAGCGCGGTGATGATGTTATCTATTACTATAAAGGCCAGGCTGTGTGGAATCCCACTGTCGATCCCGTCCAATTCACACTTATCCCCGACGGCGAGGAACCCTCTCGTCTGGTCTGGTTCGTCATGCGTGATTTCTCGAAGCACTTGCTGTATTAATAACTACAGGACGAATCAATTCCATTAAACACTATTTTGAAAAAAAGCCATTAAACACAAACCAATAAAAATTAAACACAATGAAAAAGTCCATTAAATTTTATTCGGTGGCCCTCGCTGCCCTCATGGCTGTCGGCAGCCTCATGATTGTCTCCTGCGACAAGGAGAACGACGCCGTCAACCCCCAGACCGAGCAAGTCGCTACCAAGGATGTTACGGCTCCCAGTCAGTTCCCTATCAACGAGCAGATTTTTACCGACATGAACGGTACTACCTGGAAGGTATGGGGCGGTTATGGCCAGATTTTGGGAAGAAGAGCCATCAAGCTTGATATCAAATTCTATGAGCTTTATACTCCTTCTCGTGTTGCTATTAAGCATTTTGTTGGCACGGTTGCATTCGAACTCGATGGTTCTTGCAATATTAATGGAAGTCTGGATCAGCCGTGGACTACCGAAATCAAGGATTTCTTGCGTGACTACGCTTGGTATTGGTTGCACAACTAAAATTAGAATCCATTAAACACAAACCAATAAAAATTAAACACAATGAAAAAATCCATTAAATTCTATTCGGTGGCCTTCGCAGCCCTCATGGCTGTCGGCAGCCTCGCCTTTGTCTCTTGCGACAAGGAGAATGACGTCATCAACCCCCAGACCGAGCAGGTCTCAACGAAAAATACCTCCGATCAAGGCAGAATCTTTATCATCAATCCCCAGTATTTCACCGATGGTAGCGGTATGTGCTGGTATATACAGGGGGGGCACGGCGAGATTATTGAGCCAGGCCATGCTCTCGAAATCGACATTAAGTTCCACCATGCTATCCATGCCGCCAACCAAATTGTGAAAAAATGGCGCTTTGATGGGACTATCAAGTTCGACGACGAAGGCAACTACCGCATTTACGGTGCCAACTTCCATCTCACTCCTGAACTCGATCAGTTCCTTAGCGATTTCGCAAGATATCTGCTTCGCATCTGACCCTCTTCACAAACATAAAACCATTAAACACACACAGTAATAACAATTAAACTTAAACACATAAAAATATGAAACACACTCTCAAAACCATCCCCTTGGCCCTCGCAGCCCTCATGGCTGTCGGCAGCCTCGCCTTTGTCTCCTGCGACAAGGAGAATGACGTCATCAACCCCCAGACCGAGCAGGTCGCCCCCAGCACCAAAACACTGCAATTCCAGATCAATGAGCGTTTCAACGACTCGATGGGACGTAGTTGGAGTATACGTGGCACTGGCCAGTGGCTCAACGTCAACGGTGGCCGCAACGGCGTCTATCTGGAGGTTAAATTCAGAGAGCGCAGTGGCGATCGTACCTATTACTATAAAGGCAAGGCTGTGTGGGACTTCTCTTGCAGACCCGGTCAATTCACGCTTATTCCCGACGGCTGCGAAGAACCCACTCGCTTGGTCTGGTTCGTCATGCGCGAATTCACGGAGCATCTGCTGTATGATTAATCATCACAGGGGAAATTAATTCCATTAAACACTATTTTTAGAAAAAAGCCATTAAACACAAACCAATAAAAATTAAACACAATGAAAAAGTCCATTAAATTTTATTCGGTGGCCCTCGCCGCCCTCATGGCTCTCGGCAGCCTCATGATTGTCTCCTGCGACAAGGAGAATGACGTCGTCAACCCCCAGACCGAGCAGGTCGCCACCAAGGATGTCACTGCTCCCGGCCAGTTCCCCATCGAGGAACAGAACTTCACCGATGTGAACGGCACCACCTGGAGAGTGTGGGGCGGCTATGGCCAGCTTCTGGGCAGAAGAGCCATCAAGTTCGACATCAAGTTCTTCGAACTCAACACCCCTTATCGCGCTGTCATCAGACACTATGTTGGCAGAATTTCGTTTGACCTCAACGGCAATTGCGATATCGAGGTACCTCAGGAGTTCCGTCTGACCACCGAGATCAAAGACTTCCTGCGCAGTTTCGCAATGCATTATCTGTGGCCCTGATTGTTGCCAATAAAGGGTAAAAGGGTACGGCACCTGCCATTGGCAGGTGCTTTTTTTTGCTTAGCCATACTCTAGCCATACTCTAGCCTTACCCTAGGCATACTCTAGCCTTACCCTAGGCATACTCTAGCCATACTGTTTGGGGCTGTCAATGGTATGGCTACGGCGAGCCAACTATGAGCCATCTACGAGTCATCTACGAGCCTTCCTCCCCAATTTTTACCTCGTATAAGTTGTTGCCTTTTACCTCGTACAAGTTGCCACCTTTTACCTCGTATAAGTTTTATTGTCTAGGGCTGCAACAGGGATTTGATATTCCCCATTGAACAACAGCACGAAGGGGTAATTTGATATTTGTTAAGTTAAATTTTAGAATGAAGAACATCACCAGGCACCAGTTTTGGCAACAGGTGCCCTTCTTTTTAGTATAACTCTCTGTATCCTACAGAAATGAACTACCTACCATCTACCTACCATCTCCTTACCAACTCCTAACCAACTCCTACCATAGTAGGTGTTGATAGGGTTATATTAGGGTGTTGGCATTTAATATTTATTAACATTTCTGATTTCCTCTCTCCTCCGTAGTCGACATCGGGAACTATAAATAAACAATATTTTGCGGTATTGAAAAAATTATGTATTTTTGCAGCGTGAAATAATAACAATGATATGCCTAAAATATACGAATATTTTGGATTTATCTTATAGTTCTACTCCAATGAACATGAGCCTGTGACTCAATAACTATGAGCGACAGATTATACATAACAGAGGCTTTCGACCTTGGCGGACTAAAGGTGCGGTTGGTTTTCAGCGACGGCACTGACAGTACTGTCGATGTGGGCGACTATATCCGTCGTCATCCGCATCCTCAATACAACAAATACCTTGACCCTAAGAAGTTCCGCACCTTCACCCTCGACGGCGGCAACATCGTCTGGGGTCGCAACTGGGACTTGATATTCCCCATCGAGCAACTGCACGAAGGGGTGATTTGATATTATTGTGTATCGGGTAAAAAATTTAAATATGGATTTAGAAATAAAACGGTTTTCTGAATTGGATATTCACGACACATTCTTCGATAGTTTGCGTGCAAGTTATCCGGAATTCGATGTATGGTTTCGACGGAAGGCCGACGGTGGTGAAAAAGCCTTTGTCTTCTTCGATGAAGGCGGGAATATAATCGACTTCCTATATCTTAAAATTGAGAAGGAAGAAGTCTCCGATATTGTTCCGCCCCTACCTGCAAAAAGAAGGTTAAAAGTTGGAACATTCAAATTGGTTTCGCGTGGCACTCGTCGCGGAGAGCGATTCATGAAAAAAATAATGGATTATGCCATTGCTGAACGTGTGGATGAAATCTATGTCACCATTTTCCCAACAGAAGAGTTGCAATATCTGATACGTTCTTTCGAGAGATTTGGGTTTGAACATATCGCGAACAAACCGCATGATGGTGGACTTTCCGAATATGTCCTTGTAAAAGACATGCATTCTGTCAAGAATGACATAATGAAAGACTACCCATTCGTGAAGATGGCTGGAGCGTCAAAACATCTCCTGTCAATTATTCCCGACTTCCACACCAAACTCTTTCCCGACTCAATACTGACAAACGAATCGTACGACTTGGTACAAGACATCAGTTCAACGAATAGCATATACAAAATATACATCTGTTGGATGGACGGTGTCGAGCGGCTGAAAAGGGGTGACTTGCTCTTGATTTATCGAACTACCGACAATAAAGGGCCTGCGGCATATCGTAGTGTTGCTACATCCGTTTGCACCGTCGACGAGATTAAAACTTTCCATGACTTTAAGGATTGTACCGACTTCATCAGTTATGCTGCCCCGTACAGCATTTTTAACCCAAGTGATTTGACACGATGGTATCGTACACGAAGCAATTTCGTTATCATCAGGATGCTCTACAACGTTGCCTTTACAAGAAAAGTAATAAGGAAAACGATGCTTGAACAGGTCGGTGTCCCTGCCGAGGCATATTGGGGATTCTGCCCTCTGACCGACCAACAATTTGAACAAATAATTAAATTAGGACAAGCAGATGAACGCTATTTTATCCATTAAACCTCAATTTGTTGACGAGATTGTTGCTGGACGCAAACGATTTGAGTTCCGGAAACATGGATTCAAAAAGCCAGTCCGCAACATATACATCTACGCATCCAGTCCAGTATGTCGAATAATTGGAGAGTTCGAGTTGGGTGATATTATAGAGGACAAACCGGAAGAATTGTGGAATAAGACCCATGATTTTTCTGGAATTTCGAAAGCATTTTTCGATGAATATTTTTCGGCACATGAGATTGGCTATGCTTTGGAGATAAAAACCTTCAAAAAATATTCGGAGCCAATCAACCCCTACAAACAGAACCGTAAATTCAGAGCACCACAATCATTTTGCTATGTAGAATCAGGCAAAATGATTTAACGTGGCAAATAAAAAATGCAACAAAAATATGGTATAAACGCAGAAATAGAATAAAAAGACATAATTGAGCTTGAAGTGCTTGTTCTCCTTAATCGAAGACTGGTAATCTTAACGTGGTGAGAATAAAAAACGACAAGTTCACGCGTTGGCGTGAAATGTTCGTTCCTTATTTGCCCAAAGGTATTTACCAGTCAACTGATTCAGAAATAAGGATTCACAAACGAAGGTCTCGCGCCTTTCTTATTTCCTTAAATCAACATCATTTTGGGACTCAATGTATGGGGGAAGTAATGATGGTAAAGAAACTAAAAAAGTGTATGACAATGTAATTACCATTTCTTCAAAATAGAACGCCAATGGAGAAAGAATCAAATAATACGGGTATGACAATCCTAAACAAAGAGAGTCGTGCGACTCTTATTCAGGTGGTGAGAGCTCTATCTGAACAGCAGAAAATTGTTGAGCAGATGGCAGATGCAGGTATGGATATTTATGAAAAGCTACCAGAAGGATTGCAACTTTCTTCACGCTTTGAAAAACTTGATTGTTCAAACTGGACTCTAAAAGAGGCTGCACTTGATATTGAATCTGCTATCACAGGCATAAAATCAGTAATAGAATAAATTATGGCAATAACGGATTTAGTAAAGACACAATCTGGTCTCGACATACTTTCAGCCAGCGAGAATGAAGAGCCTCGTCAAATATGGGGACGATACCTTTACGAAGGCGAATTAGGAATTCTCTTTGGTGACAGCAATACAGGAAAGTCTATTCTCGCTAACGACATTGCTTTCTTTGTGAGCGGTGGTGGGCATGAATGGCCTGGAATGACCTCCCCCAACATTCCGTCTCTATATATTGACATGGAAATGACAGCAAGGCAATTTGCCAATCGATATCGTAATGCTGGTGAATTCATCCCGAGAAGTTACCGTCGAGCAGAAGTAAACGTACTTGGTGGAAATGAGGCCAAAATATTTGCGGCAGTGAAGTCATCAATCATATTGCAGCAGAGCGAAACAAATCCGCCAAAGTTTATCATTATTGACAACATCACCAATGGTTTTGGCAGCATCTTTAGTGCTACGAAGATGCGTAATTTGATTTCCGAACTAAAAAATATTAAAGACAGATTTGGACTTACAATTCTTCTCATTGCTCATTGTCCGAAACGCAAACCTAAAACGCCGATAGCAGATAATGATCTCGGTGGGTCGAAGATGATAATAAACTTTGTTGATAGCGCATTTGCAATAGCACCGTCACAAATAGGAAAGGAGACCAAATACATTAAGCAAATCAAGAACAGAATAGGCGAGAAGTTGTCGGATGTCATGACTGTCAAGATTACCCATGAGCCATACTTATGTATGCAGTATGTGGGCATGATTGACGAGGATGCTCACATCAATCCCTATAATGACGACCTCTGGCTCACCGAGATTACTCCTGAAATAGAGATAGAGCTTGTTAGGATGCTAAGTAGTGAGGATATGTCATATTCGGAAATAGCAAACGCATTGTCGCTCAGACGCGACATTGTTGTGGATTATGCAATCACAAATAATCTTTAAACACTTACGAATATGGGAAATACAAATATGTTAAAGGCAATTCTTAATAGGAAAGTAAAAGATTCGAAGAGCAGATACCTCAATGTTAATATTGGGGAAATTTCCAGAGAGATGGGATGCTCTGCTGATGATGTATTAATGAAACTAAAACAACTTCAACGGGAAAAAGAAATCAAAGCACTTATTAAAATCGGGTTCTCAAATGAGGAATACACCCTTACTATATTGGAGAATTCATCAATATTAAAACAATAGAACTAAACTTCAGTGCTGTAATATACTTCACACTATTACAAAGTCAACTTTCAGTGCTGTGACAGTCCTTTGTAATGATGCAAGAAAAATTGCATAAAAAACAGAAGCGCTTCTGTCATTGTTATCACTTTATCAACTCATATCCCGTGCTGCGGCCACCGCCGTCGGTGCGGAGAATACGACAACTATTCTCCGCATTTTTTGCGGCAATTACACAACTTTTCTCCGCATAGCAATAAGAAAGAGGCGCAATCAAATGATTGCGCCTCTTTCTTATTATTGGCAGAGTTGTTCCGCGGTATTCGAATCCGCGGAGCGGCCTCTAGCCGCAGACACCGCAAGGGTGTCTTTCTCCGCTTCGCTATCGTAAAGAGCCACTGGCTCTTTACTTCACCTCCTCGTAGTCAACATCGGTGACGTTGTCATTGGGGTTGCTGCCCTGCTGGCCGGCACCTGCGTTGGGGTTACCGCCCATGTTGTTGGGGTCGAAGCCGGCGCCGGGGTTTGCTCCATTACCAGTCGCAGACTGCTGGGCTTTGTACATGTCTTCGCTGGCGGCCTGCCAGGCGGCGTTGATCTTGGCCATGGCGGCGTCAATCTGCTGGACGTTGCGGGCACTGTGGGCGGCCTTGAGCTCGGTGAGGGCACTCTCGATGGCGTTCTTCTTGTCGGCGGGAATCTTGTCGCCATAGTCCTTGAGGTTCTTCTCGCTCTGGAAGATCATGCCGTCGGCGTTGTTGATTTTCTCCACCTCTTCCTTGGCCTTCTTGTCGGCGTCGGCGTGGGCCTCGGCTTCGGCTTTCATGCGCTTGATCTCGTCTTCGCTCAAGCCGCTGCTGGCCTCGATGCGGATGTTCTGGCTCTTGCCGGTGGCCTTGTCGAGGGCGCTGACGTTGAGGATGCCGTTGGCGTCGATGTCGAAGGTGACCTCAATCTGGGGCACTCCACGCGGTGCTGGCGGGATGCCGGCTAGGTGGAAGCGGCCGATGGTCTTGTTGTCGTTGGCCATGGGGCGCTCGCCCTGCAGCACGTGGATCTCCACCTCGGGCTGGTTGTCGGCAGCGGTGCTGAAGACCTGGCTCTTCTTGGTGGGGATGGTGGTGTTGGCGTCGATGAGCTTGGTCATCACACCGCCGAGGGTCTCGATACCGAGGCTCAGGGGGGTGACATCGAGCAGCAGCACGTCCTTCACCTCGCCGGTGAGCACACCGCCCTGGATGGCGGCGCCAATGGCGACCACCTCGTCGGGGTTGACGCCCTTGCTGGGCACCTTGCCGAAGAACTCTTCGACCTTTTTCTGCACGGCGGGGATACGGCTGGAGCCGCCCACTAGGATGACCTCGTTGATGTCGCTGTTGCTCAGACCGGCATCCTGCATAGCCTTGCGGCAGGGTTCGATGGTGGCGCGGATAAGGTCGTCGCAGAGCTGCTCGAACTTGGCGCGGGTGAGCTTCATCACCAGGTGCTGCGGCACGCCGTCGGCCACGGTGATGTAGGGCAGGTTGATTTCGGTCTCCATCGAGCTGGAGAGCTCAATCTTGGCCTTCTCGGCAGCCTCTTTCAGGCGCTGCATGGCCATGGGGTCCTTGCGGAGGTCGATGCCCTTGTCGCTCTGGAAGCTGTCGGCCATCCAGTTGATAATCTTGCGGTCGAAGTCGTCGCCGCCGAGGTGCGTGTTGCCGTTGGTGCTCTTCACCTCGAAGACGCCGTCGCCGAGGTTGAGGATGGAGATATCGAAGGTACCGCCACCGAGGTCGAAGACGGCCACGTTCATATCCTGAGCCTTCTTGTCAAGGCCGTAGGCGAGGGCGGCAGCCGTAGGCTCGTTGACGATACGGCGCACCTTCAGGCCTGCAATCTCGCCGGCCTCCTTGGTGGCCTGACGCTGGCTGTCGTTGAAGTAGGCGGGGACGGTGATGACGGCCTCCGTCACCTCGGTGCCGAGGTAGTCCTCGGCGGTCTTCTTCATCTTCTGCAGCACAATGGCGCTGATTTCCTGCGGGGTGTACTGACGACCGTTGATGTCGACGCAGGGGGTGTTGTTGTTGCCGCGCACCACTTTGTAGGGCACAGCCTCAATCTCCTTGGTCACCTGGTCGTAGGTCTCGCCCATGAAACGCTTGATGGAGTAGACGGTGTTGTGGGGGTTGGTGATGGCCTGACGCTTGGCGGGGTCGCCCACCTTGCGGTCGCCGTTCTCGAGGAAGCCCACCACGCTGGGGGTGGTGCGGTTGCCTTCGCTGTTTGCAATAACTACAGGCTCGTTGCCTTCCATGACGCTGACACAGCTGTTGGTTGTGCCGAGGTCGATTCCAATGATTTTTGCCATAATATTATTCCTTTTTTATTTTGTTTTCTTTTTCTTGGTCTGACTTGTCCGACAGGTCTGACTAGTCTGACACGTCCGACCTATTAATAACAATATCCGTGCCAATGCTGAAACACTGACACGGATACTGACATTTTGGCAGTCGGTATTCTTCTTATCATTTAATCAGTTTAAGGCAGAGGAGCGTCAAGTCGTCGTTGGGGGCGGCACCGTTTCGGTGGAGTTCGACGGCTTCCTGTAGCATGTCGATGACCTGCTCGGAGTTGAGAGACAGGGATTTCTCCATCAGTTCCTGCAGACGCTGGTCGCCAAAGAGCTGTTTCTGTGGGTTCTCGGCTTCGTTGAGACCATCGGTATAGATAAGCATCTGGCGGCCGCGTATGTCATCAATGCTCTCGCCACAGAATTCCATCTCCTCCATGATACCGATGGGACAGTTGGTATACTGGAATTTCATGAACTGGCCGTCGATAAGCGGCGCATTGTGCCCACAGTTGCAATAATCGAGGCGGCCCGTCCTGAGGTCGGCACAGCCGATGAACATGGTGACGAACATATTCTGTTCGTTATCGTGCGAGAGAATGTGGTTGATTTGCGTGGCAATTTCTTTGGGAGAGTGCCCCTGCTGTGCCACAATGCGGAAGAGATTGCGTGTGACAGCCATGAAGAGGGAAGCGGGGATACCCTTGCCGCTAACGTCGCCAACACAGAAGTAGAGACGCTCGTCCTGTACGAAGAAGTCGTAGAGGTCGCCTCCCACCTCCTTGGCGGGGGTCATCGAGGCATAGAGGTCAATATCGGGACGGTTGGGGAATGCCGGGAAGATGCGGGGCACCATCGACATCTGGATGTCGCTGGCCACCTTGAGCTCGCTCTCAATCGAGGCCTTCTGGGCGGTGGTCTGCTTCAGTTCCTCGATGTAGCCAGCAAGGGAGTGCTGCATGTCGCTGAACGACTGGCTGAGCTGCCCTATTTCGTCAATACGTTTGCTTTTGGGGAGGACCTCGTCGAAGTTGCCCTTGGCGATGATTCTGGCCTGGTCGGCGAGTTGTCGCAGGGGCTTCAGTTCCCGGGTGATGATGCGGATACTCACCAGCAGCAGGAACAGCAGTCCTGCCAGTACGGCTATGGTGACGGCACTACGCAGGCGGTTGAAACTGCCAAAGATGTCGCTTTCGGGACAGACGATGGCGACGCTCCACCCCGTGGTGCTTAGGGGTTTGTAAAAGACATAGCACTCCTGTCCGTCGAAGACAAGTTGGCGCATGCCCTCCTCGCCGCGCTGCATAGCGTGGCCGAGGGCGGTGAGGGAGGTGTCCTCATGCTCTAGGGTTTCGGTGAAGATGGTTTGGTAGAAGAGTTTAGTGCTGTCGGGATGCACAAAGAAGGTGCCACCCTGTCCTATCATGATACTGTAGGAGTTGGGATAGGGCTTGACGGCAGAGATGGTGTTGGAAAGCCAGTTAAGGGAGAGGTCGACGGAGATGGTGCCTACATACTTCCCATTCCCATCCTTGATGGGCTTGCAGTAGGAGGCTATCATGTCCTTCGAGTAGATGTCCACGGGGTTGTAGTCGAGGAACGGCTCGGTCCATACCGGCCGGTCGAGTAACTTGCAGAGCTGGTACCAGTCCATGTAGAAGTACTCGTAGTGCTCGTTGCCCTCCTGTGTAGTGAGTATTTTACCATTGTCATTAAACGAGTAAGCTGAGAAGTAGCGTCCCTTCTGCTTGAAGAAGTTGGGCTCAAAGGCAATGGAGCAGCCGTTGAGGTCAGGGTTGTTCTCGAGGATGCGGCGCGTATAGACGAACATCGAGTCGGGACCGTCGAGATGGCGGTTGATGAGCCAATCGGTGTTGTTGGTAGCCACCTCGACGCGCTCGAGGATGGCGTTGACCCTCAGCGTGGTGTTCTCGAGGATTTCCGTAGCGTGGTTCTCGGCTTCCTGCCGGATGGCCTGGCGCGACACATTGAACATATAGCCCAATGCCGTCACAAGAATCACGGCCGTGAAAATAACTATCCAGAGACTGAGTTTGGTGGATAACGATTTCTTGAAATAGTACAGCGGACTCTTCATAAAGATGTAAAGTGTGTTGCGGGTTTACTTTTTCTCGTTGATTAATTCTTCATAGGTAATCTCACGGCTCAGCATCTTGCATTCTACCATCAGGTCACTGGCAAGCTTCACCATGTCGGGGCGCAAGCGGAACTCGCGCTTGCCGCTCTCGCGGTCAATCTGGAGGCGCAGAACCTCGTCGAGCATCAGTTTCTGCAGCACACGGTTAGTGGCGATATGTTGCTTTTTGACATATTTCATTACGATTTCAAGGGCCTCCTCGGGGTGTTTGGCAGCCCACTCCCAGCCGCGGCGGCTGGCGTCGGCGAAACGTTTCGCCTGGTCGCGGTGCTTGTCGTAGTATTCCCGGGTCATATACACCCCGTCCTCCTGCACGTTGTAGCCGTGGTCGCAGAAACGGTAGATATTCTCCTCCGCCAGGGGCAGACCCGTCTGCACCAGCTGGTAGTACTCGTTGTAGCTCATCGCCAGCGTCGCGTCGATGGCACCCGCCACGAAGAGGTTAAGGTTCGAGGCGAAGCGTATCCATTCATAGTCGAGATGGTCCTTCATGCTCATGCAGATAGCCAGCTGGCCAAAGCCCACACTCCAGATGCCCACGCGGGCGCCCTTCTGTTTCAGCGGGTCCATCCCGCGGCGCGAGATGATGACCATGGCGTTGTTCATCGAGGTCTGCAGTATGTTTACCATAGGAATGCCGCTCTCCACTATTTCCATGGCCTGACAGAGTTGCAGCGTTGTGGCCTGACTCTCGCCTTTGCGGATACGCGTCATAGCCGAATAGGTGGACGTGGGGTGCACAATGTCCACCTCTATGCCAGCCTCCTTGTAGAAACCTTTCTCCAAAGCTACATAGTAGCCAGCAAACTGGGCCTGTGGGGTCCATTGGGGGGTGAACACAATGTGTTCCTGCGCCTGCAGTGGCAGAACTGTCAGAAAGAAAAACGACAAAAAAACTATTATCTGTTTCATTTACTATTGTTATTATTTTCAAAAAACATAGTTGACACCGGCATCGAACCAGAAGTCGTTACCTAGCGAGGGATCGAAGCTGCGGGCAAACTCGAGTGTGATGATAAAGTTCTCGTTCCAGGCGAGTTTAAAACCGAAGCCGACGGCGGTAGCAAGGTCTTGAGCTTTGCGTTTCAGCACGCTTTCCTCCTCATCGAAGGCGGTGGCTTGACGATCCAATCGGTAGGGCTGAGTGACGAGGCCACAGTCGAAGAATGGGTTGACGGCAATATAAAAATACTGCTTCCACAGCGTAAATTTCACTAATTTGACTCGCAACTCAATATTGGCCCAAGCTACGCCGTCGGCCACGATGCGGTTCTCGAAAAGACCACGCATGGTTTTAGCGCTGCCAAGCCCTTCGGTGAGCATGGTGTGTGGCACTAGCATGGGAATAATCTGTTGCATATAGAAAGGCACGTCGCCCACGAGGGTGCCGGTATAAGCCAAACGGTAAGCGAAGACGGGGTCGCCGGCGGGGATAAAGCCGAGAGGAATGCGGTGGAACTGGGAGAAGTAGGCACAGAGCTTCAGATAGTTATAACCGCCCTGCGACAAGCCTCCATTGAGGAACACCTCAAATAACATACCACGATTGGGAGCCGCCTCGATATCACGCGTATCGTATACCATACCCGCACGAGCCTCGAGGACGTTACCGCCTGAGGCCTCGTCGGAGGAGATGAGGCCGCGGGTGATGTAGGCGCGGTAGAGGGTGGGGGATGTTGGCAGGGATGCTGGCGCACCATGTTTGACGGTGTCGTAGTCGGTGATGTTGTAGTGCGAGAAGGTGAGGCCTCCGGCCACTTTGAGGTGGGGTGTCAGCTGGCGCTGGAAGTTGGCGAAGACTTGAAGAAATCGGCGGTCGAGATAATAGTAGTTATTGTCACCGAGGAAGCCATCATAAGGTTGTGCTGCACCGTTAAAACCGTAGAAAAAAGCCAATGGGTCAATCATGTAGAGTGCCGACAATGTGAGACGCCAGTTGGGAATCAGGTATTTAGAGTCGTATGTGACATAGAATCGTGAGCGCCCCCCCGTGAAGTGGGAGCCTTCGAAGGTGAACTTGTGCAGCGGATCTGGATATGTGGATCCGTCGCCGTAGAAAAAGAGGCTGCCGAAGAGACCGTACTGGAAGCCGAGGGTGTTGGAGATGGAGATGGTTGGAAATGCCCCGACGGACCAGCCGCGGACGACCTCCTTCGAGGTGCCTAAGTGAGCGGCTGAGTCGGCAGTCTGGGCCGTGGAGGATAGGCCGACAAGGATGCCGGAGGTCAAAAAAAGAAGTCGTAAATATTTTTTTATATTTGTGTTCATGCTTAATATATCAGTAATTAAGGAGTGTCGGAATTCCATATTTAAAAGTGCAAAGATACGAAAAAAAACGATATGCAATAAAAAAAGGACATGCGCGTTATTTTAAAAACGATTTTGCAATGTCCATTATAGAACGTCTCTATCAAGCCTATCAGGCCTCACATGCCGTCACTACCGACTCGCGGGCCATCACCTCCGGGTGTATCTTCTTTGCCTTCAAGGGCGAGCATTTCGATGGCAATGCCTTTGCTCCGAAGGCATTGGAGCAGGGGGCCGCGATGTGTGTCATCAGTGACCCGCAATATGTTATCGACGACCGCTGCCTCGTCGTTCCCGACGTGTTGAAGACGCTGCAGGAGCTGGCTCAGGAGCACCGCCGTCACTTGAAGCAGCCCGTCATAGGCATCACTGGCACCAATGGCAAGACCACCACCAAGGAACTGGTGCATGCCGTGCTGGCCAAGAGGTATAAAACCTCGGCTACCAAAGGCAACTTCAACAATCACATGGGGGTGCCGTTGACGCTTTTGGCGATTCCCGAAGGTACGGAGCTTTCCATTGTGGAGATGGGGGCCAACCACCCAGGCGAGATAGAATTCCTCTGCGGCATTGCTGACCCAGATTGCGGGTTGATCACCAATGTGGGTCGTGCTCACCTTGAGGGGTTTGGTAGTTTCGAAGGGGTGGTGCAGACCAAGACAGAACTCTATCTTCACCTCGCAGGCAAGCACGGCCTTGTGTTCGTCAATGCCGACAACGAGCGCTTGATGCATGAGGCCGAGCGACTTGCTACCATCCCCGGCTTGCGCTCTTTCATCCCCGCCTACGCTCCCGACAATCCCGCTTTCGTCCCCACCACCATTGAGAAGACGCCGCTCTCGATGCTCACTTATGGGAAGGCGCAGGAGGCCGACGTGCGTGGCACATTAGTAGGAGAAAGATCAAAGTTGAAAGTTGAAAGGTATGCTGACGCAGCAACAGACAATGAGAGTCACCTTTCACCTCTCACCTCTCACCTCTCACCTTATCTCCACTTTTATTTCGAGGTGGGGGACAATGTTTACAATGTGCATACCCATTTGCTGGGCGCCTATAATTTCGATAACTGCATGGCCGCTGTGGCTGTGGGTCTCCACTTCGGTGTGGAGCCGTGGGACATCAAAGAGGCTCTTGAGGAGTATATCCCCTCGAACCAGCGCTCCGAATACAAGGAGACCTCGCGAGGCAACCGCCTCTACCTTGACTGCTACAATGCCAATCCCTCTTCGATGGAAGCCGCCATCGAATCATTTAATTGCTTGAATGTGTCAATGCTTGAAGCATCCATTGACTCAAGCAATCAGGCAATCAAGCAATCAAACAATCGTAAGATGGCCATCATCGGAGGCATGCATGAGTTGGGACACGACGAGCGCAAGGAGCACCAGCGTGTGGTGGAACAGCTGGCAGGTTGCAGTCTGAATCGGGTGCTGCTCGTAGGCCCCGAATGGAAGGATATCGACGTCACGGCGGAGATGCAGTGCTTCCCCGATACCGATGCCCTTCGCAGCTGGCTGCAGGCCCACCCCGTTGCGGGCGAGACCATCCTCGTCAAAGGGTCGAATACCAACCGACTCTGGGCACTGGAGGAACTATTGTAAGGTTTAAAGGGTAAATTGTAATAAAAAAAGAGAGTTTCGAATGAAACTCTCTTTTTTAAATTGTCGGGGTGAAAAGACTCGAACTTTCGACCCCTTGCACCCCATGCAAGTGCGCTAGCCAACTGCGCCACACCCCGAACAATTATGATTGAACGCAACCTTCTGTGGCGGACAATCGCTTGTGATTTCTCTCTTGAAATCGAGTGCAAAAGTACTACTTTTTTAGATACTGACCAAATTTTTTTTAATATTTTTTACAACTAGTTATTAATCAATACCGTAAGGCGTGATGCACCGGAGGCATTGCTGCATCCGTCGTGTCCGATACAGCCGTTTTCGATGCTAATTTCGACCGTCGGAGGCAACAGTGGATAAAGATAATTCTCCAGTGTGCGGATGCGCTCGTCGGTAAGCATCATATTGAACTCCCTGTTGCCGGTGAGGTCGTTGAAGAGAGTCATGTCGACAGTCAGGTTGGGGTTGTCGTTGAGGAATTGCACCAGGGGGGTGAGAATCTCAATTCCCCGAGGGCTGAGTTCCACGTCGGCATCGGGTCCGAAGAGGTCCTCGAAGAAGATGCGGCGACCGATGGGGAGTCGGTTGAGGGTGACGTCGTGGCGGGTCTCGGTGATGAGGTATTCGTTGTCTTTCTTGGCGGTATTGATGGAGTCGTGGGCGATGAAATGGTTGTCGAGCTGGAAGGCGAGGCGGTACTGTTGGTCGCACATGAGGTAGATGCGGTATTGGCCGTTCTGGTCGGTGGTGGCGGTACAGACATTCTTCTTCCCTTGGCGGGTAGTGACGGTGACTCCTGGCAGGGCGTTGCCTAGTTTGTCGGTGACTCTGCCCCAGAGCAGCACCCCGTCGATGGTGCCCGAGAAGGAATAAATCAAGCCGTCGGAGCCTGTGGTCGAGCGGCAGGAGATCCAGTAGCCGCACGAGGAGACGGTGTCGATGGCGAGGCCGAAGTCGTCATCCTTGTCGGCATTGAGGGGCACGGGCAGGCGCTGGATGCTGCAACGGCCGGTGTGTATTTTGTCGATGGTGTCGCCATTCACGCCACGGGAGACAAGGCGGGTGGAGTAGAGGCTGAGGTGGTTGTCTTCCTCGCTGTGTCCGTTGGAGGAGAAAAGAAGGTAGTCGCCATAGATGAAGGGCGTGATCTCATGGCCCAAGGTGTTGATACGCTGTCCGAGGTTCTGGGGATCTGACCATTCATTCCCGTCGAAAAGGGAATACCAGAGGTCGTATCCCTTCCGGGGATGTTTCTCGTCTTTCGAGGAGAAGATGATGATTCGGCCGTCGCTGGAGAATGTGGGGTGTTCCACCACCATGCCTTTGCTGAACAGGCCGCCGCCCATCTTCACCATCTTCACTTTCTCGCCTTTTTTGCCGAAATGAGAGCAATGGTAGAGGAACGAGTGCCCGTTCTTGTCGCGTGAGGTGAAGAAAATGTTGCCCGTGACGGGTTGCCGAACCACGTATTCAACATTCTCTTCGAGGCGGGCATAGGTGGTGTCGGGCCAGAAGCCTGTGAGCTGCTCTCCGTTGCGCTGCAGTGTGAGCATAACGCCCGAAGCGAGGCAGCGGAATTTACCGTCCACGAAAGAGATGTTCCTGACCTCACCGGGCAGGAAGACGGTGCGCTGCGGTGTGGCCACAAAGGCCGACCCCTGAGCCATCACCCTCACATTGCCCATTAACCACATTAGGCCCGTCAAGCACAATAATAGTAGCTTTTTCATTTCTTTCTTCTGGTTTCTTTTCCTTCCAGAGCCAGCGGCAGGGCTTCGCTCATCTCGCCTATGTAGTGGAACGTCAGTCCTTCGAGGTAGCGTGGCTCAATTTCGACCACGTCGCGACGGTTGTCCTCGCAGAGTATCAGGTCGGTGATGCCGGCACGCTTGGCGGCCAGGATCTTCTCCTTCACGCCACCGATGGGTGTTACCTTGCCGCGCAGGGTGATTTCTCCGGTCATGGCCACCTCGGGACGTACCTTTTTGTGGGTCAGTACCGACACCATGGCCACAAACATCGTGATGCCTGCCGACGGGCCGTCCTTGGGAACGGCTCCTTCCGGCACATGGATGTGGATATTGCTATCTTCGAGCATCTTGGACTTGATGCAGAACTGCTCGCAGTTGGTTTTGATGTATTCGAATGCCAGTGTTGCCGACTCCTTCATCACGTCGCCTAGGTTGCCGGTCATGGAGAGTGTACCCTTGCCCTTGCTGAGCGAGGCCTCGATGAAGAGAATCTCGCCTCCCACGGGTGTCCAGGCCAGACCTGTCACCACGCCTTCGCGGGGTTCCGGCAGACGGCGGTCACTGTTGTGGATGGGCAGGCCCAGGACCTTCTGCACCTCGTCGGAGGTGACAGTGGCCTTGCTGCTCTCGCCGCTCTCGAGTTGCACCACGCGGTGGCGCACCACCTTGGCTAGTTGCTTCTCCAGCTGGCGCACACCGGCCTCGCGGGTGTAGTCGTTGACCACCATCGTCAGTACCTCAGGAGGGAACTTCATCGTGCGGCGGTCGACCACGGCGTCCTTCATCAGGCGCGGCAGCAGGTGGCGTTTGGCAATCTCAAGCTTCTCTTCGAGGATATATCCGCTGAAATCAATTACCTCCATGCGGTCGAGCAGGGCGGGGTGGATGGCGGCGGTGTTGTTGGCTGTAGCGATGAAGAGTACCTTCGACAGGTCGTAGTCGAGGTTGATGAAGTTATCGTGGAAATGGCAGTTCTGTTCAGGGTCAAGCACTTCCAGAAGTGCCGACGAGGGGTCGCCATGGACGGAGCCATTCTGCACTTTGTCGATTTCGTCGAGCACGAAGACGGGGTTAGCTACCCCGGCCTTGATGATTTCTTGCATGATGCGGCCTGGCATGGCTCCCACGTAGGTGCGACGGTGGCCACGGATCTCGGCCTCGTCGTGCAGGCCACCAAGGGCCACGCGGCGGTAGGGGCGACCCAGTGCCTCGGCCACCGATCGGCAGATGCTCGTCTTGCCGGTGCCCGGAGGGCCTACCAAGCACAGTACCTGCGCTTTGGCGTTGACACCACGCTCCACCTGTCGCTTCCTCACGGCCAGGTATTCCACAATGCGTTCCTTCACTTTCTCGATGCCGTAGTGATCGTTCTCCATCACCTCGCGGGCATGGCGGATGTCGTACTTCTCCGGAGCACCGGTATCCTTGCCGGCATTATCTGGCCACGGTATCTCAAGCAGGGTCTCAAGGTAGGACAGCTGTACGGTGTAGTCGCTCGACATGGGCTGGATGCGTGAGAGCTTGGCTAGCTCGCGGTCGAATACTTTGGCCACACTCTCGGGCCACTGCTTCTCGGATGCCTTCTTCTGCAGCTCCTCCACGTCGCCTGAGTTGTCGCCCCAGAAGGCGCTCTTGCCTGGACCTCCCAGTTCCTCTTGAATGACACTCATCTGCTGGCGCAGGTAGTATTCGCGCTGCTGTTTCTCAAGTTCGTCCTTGGTCTTGTTGTCGATCTCGCGGCGCAGTTCGTCGAGTCCCTTGAGGGTGCTCAGCTGCTCCAGCATCTTGTCGACGCGCATACGGTAGCTGTCGCAGGCTAGGAACGAATATTTTACCTCGGCATCGACATCCATGTGAGTGGCACCGAAGTTGATGAAAATCTTGTCGCTACCGATATTAGTGAGCATGCCGGCCAGCTCCTCGTCCTGCATCCGCACCTTCATCATCTCGCCGTACTGGCGGCGCAGGAGAGTGATTTTCCGATGGAAAGCCTGTGTGCCCATGCCGTCGGTGCTCTCGGGAGCCAGCTCCACGTTGCCCTTCATGTAGGGGGTCTTCGAGGTGATCATCAGCGAATGGCAGCGCGTGACGCCCTGCAGGACGGCTACGATGGTGTCGGCACGACGGATGTCGAACACCTTCAGCACCTTGGCCACCACACCTACGGGGTAGAGGTCGAGCTCGGTGGGGTCTTCCTCGCTGCCTTTCTGGGTGAAGACCGCGATATGGCGATCTTTACCATTCACTTCCTCGAGCAGTTGGCGGCTCTTGGCACGACGTGCCGCAATAGGTATTAGCACTCCCGGAAACAACACCTGATCCATCACCGGCAGCACTGCCAACTCGTCCTCTATGTTGTCGTCGTTCAGCAGCACATCCTCGTCACCCTCGTCGACCACCGGAACGATATTCGCCTTCACATTCGTCCCCTTCGCCAGAATCTCCCCCAACTCTTCAAAATCGGTATATTTCATTGTCTTTTAGTTTCTGTGTCAAATAATATATTAACGAAAAATGAGCGCTTTTGTTTCATCCTTGCATAACATTTATTGTACACGCGATACTATACTATATATCAAATTTCATGCCAAGAAACACCCAAGAACAACCTATCAACACCTACCGTGGTAGGAGTTGGTTAGGAGTTGGTAGGGAGTTGGAGACTGGTTTATAGCTAGTTGGCGTTTTGTTGTATTTTTCTTGTTTTTTATGAATTTTTAACAGAAAAATATTTGCCTGCAATTTTCCGGTGAGATGATAATACGCCATTAGGCTTTTCTTTTCAATAACATTTAACAAAAGTCCTATTTTCTCGGTCCCCACCGCCGCTTGCGGCGGTGGGGACCGAGAGGGGTAATATTGTCGCAGTGATTTTTATTGAAAGAAAACCCTTAAGGTGTAAAAAAAAACAATGACAATCGTTCACTTGCTACTCCTCTACAAGGATTTTACTCCTGAAAGTAGACGCGTTTGACGCGGGGGGAGACGGAGGTGAGCATCTCGTAAGGGATAGTACCGGAGGAGGCGGCGTTGCGCTGCAGGAGGTCTGCGGGTGCTCCCGCAGATCCTGAATCGCCGAAGAGGATTACGGGATCACCTTCGGCACAGCCAGAGGCTCCTGGGGTACAGATGTCGGTGACGTCGACAAAGCACATGTCCATACAGATGCTTCCGATGATGGGCACCTCCATGCCCGCGATAAGCACATGCCCCTGCTCGTGGCCCAGATGGCGATTCCAGCCGTCGGCATAGCCGATGGGGATGATGGCTATCTTCGACGGGCGCTTGGCGACCCACTTGCGGTTGTAGCCCACGCTCTCGCCTTCGGGGATGTCCTTGATTTGTGAGATGCGAGTTACCAGACGCGACACCTGCTGGAGCTGGGCCTGCACGTCGGACTCGGGTGCGATGCCGTAGAGGCCGATACCGAGACGTACCATGTCCATCTGCGCCTCGGGGAAGCGGGTGATGCCGGAGGAGTTGAGGATGTGGTGGAGAATCTTGTGGCTGTGGTGGATGGCCTCGTCGAGGCGGTTGCTCCAGGTGCGGAATTTCTCTATCTGGGAACGTGTGAAGTCGTCCATTGTCGGGTCTTCGCTGCAGGCGAGGTGGGAGAAGATGGAGCGCACTTCGAGTGTGTCGGAGAGCTCGTTGAGGCGTGCGGCGAGGGTATCGATGTCGTTGCCGGAGAATCCCAGACGGTGCATGCCGGTGTCGAACTCCACGTGGATGGCGATGCGCTCGCTGAAGAGGCGCACGCGCTGCGAGAAGAGGCCGAGGATGCGGAAGGAGTAGATGTCGGGCTCGAGGTGGTACTTGATGATGTCGTCGAAGGAGGCTTCTTCGGGGTTCATGACCATGATGGGCAGGCGGATACCGTTGCGGCGGAGCTCGACACCTTCGTCGGCATAGGCTACGGTGAGGTAGTCGACATGATTGTACTGCAGGGTGCTGGCCACCTCGGCCTTGCCGGCACCATAGGAGGAGGCTTTGACCATGGCCATGAGCTTGGTGGTGGGACGGATGCGCGAGCGGTAGTAGTTGAGGTTATGTATCATGGCGTCGAGGTTGACTTCCATGATGGTCTCGTGAGACTTGCGCTGGAGGAGTTTGGCCACTTTCTCGAAGCCGAACATGCGGGCCCCCTTGAGGAGGATGGCCTCGTTTTGGAAACAGTTGAAGTCGTAGTCGTGGAGCAGGCGTTCGGTGCTCTCAAAGAAGACGGCATCGATGCCGGCAAAGCATTCCTTGCAGTGGCAAAGGGCAGGGCCCACGCCTACAAGACGTGTGATGCCACGCTGGACGATGATTTGCGCCACCTGACTATAGAGTTCGTGATCGGGGACTCCCGTCTGCAGGAGGTCGCTGATGATGAGGGTTTTCTTAATGTGCTGGCTCTCGTGCTGGATGTAGTCGAGGGCGATGGAGAGGGAGTTGAAGTCGAGGGAGTAGGAGTCGTTGATGAGCAGGCAGTTATTGATTCCTTCATTCATTTCGAGACGCATCTCGACGGGCGTGAGTTTAGCACAACGCTCGACTATGGTTTCGGGAGTGTATCCGAGGTGGAGCATGAGGGTGATGCAGTGCATGACATTTTCCTGTGAGGCACGGTCGACAAAGGGAATGGTTACGGAGAAAGGTGAAAGGTGAGAGGTGAAAGGTGAAATGTGTGGGACGATGGTGAGTGTGGTGGAACGGCCGTTGACGGTGGTGGTGAGGAGCTGCACGGCGTTCTCGTCGGAGGTGCCCCAGGTGAAGCGGTTGATGTGATGGAAACTCTCAATGTTCGACAGTACGGAGTGGATGTCCTTGTGGTCGGTGGAATAGATGAGCACGTCGCAGTGGGTGAATAGCTGCAGTTTCTCGGCCACTTTCTGCTGGCGGGTGAGGAAGTTCTCGTCGTGTGCGGCACCGATATTGCTGAAGATGCCGATAGTGGGTTGGATGATTTTCTGGAGTTTGTCCATCTCACCAGTCTCGGAGATACCGGCTTCGAAGACAGCGAAGTCGTGCTCGGGGGCGAGCTGCCAGACAGAGAGTGGGACGCCAATCTGCGAGTTGTAGCTACGAGGGCTGGCCACGATGCGGTGGTCGGGGACGAGGAGTTGCTGGATCCAGTCCTTGATGATGGTTTTGCCGTTGGAGCCCGTGATGCCTACCACGGGGATGTTGAACTGGGCACGGTGGTGGGCGGCGAGGCGCTGGAGGGCTTCGAGGACGTTGTCGACATGCCACACGTTGGCCTCGGACAGTGAGAGGTTGCTGTCGGTAGGGACGACGAAGTTGCGCACACCCTCTTTGTAGAGTCCATCGACATAGCGGGTACCGCTATTACGTTTGGTGGGGATGGCGAAGAAGAGGGTTCCGGTAGCCTCGCTGAGGTTCCGGCTGTCGGTGAGCAAATGGCGTATGGTGTCATCGGGGCTACACAATTGGGTGTCGGCCGATCGGATGACGGAGGCTATTTCTGAAGCTTTCATATCAAGAAATCAATCTTTAGGAATCTGTTTTATGATGCTGTGGCCGATGCTGCAGCGGAGGCATTGTCGGTTGTTGCAGTAGCAGTTTTTCAATTGAAGCAATGCCTGCGACTGGGCGGCATTGTCGGGGGTAATTCCAAATGCCTGGAATTGGCGTATGATGTTATTGTTCTCTGCAGGAAGCTGTTGGAGGAGGCTGATGGCCTGCTCTTTGTACTGCTGCTGCCCACGTACTTCCCCATAGACGAAGAGCAGGGGTACCCAGGCGTTGATAATCAGCAGTTCAGCCTGCATGCGTCCAAGACGTTTGTGTGAGCTTTTTTCGGTGGGCTGGTCGAAGCGGTAGTGGTTGTCCCAGTAGTTGGCAGCCTGGCAGTCGAAAAGCCTCTCCATCTGTTCGGCATCGGTTATTTCGAGTAGGGTCGAGAAGAGGTTGTTCGACGTGGCCACAAGGTTGGCAAACTGGCTGATGCGGAGGGTGGGGAACGCCGACGGGCGTATGCGGAAGAAGCGCCAGAGGTGGTTCCCGATGGGTTGGAGAGAAACTCCAGTGCGTAGGGCATCGTAGTCGGCCTGCAGCAGCCGTGGATATTCATCCTCGAAGTAGCCTTCGAGCATGCCAGCCTGACCCATCAGGAGGGCTTCGGTACGGCGTGGATTATCCTTCCAACGGGCCAGAAGTCGAGGGTCGGTAGCCTTGGCCAAAAGCTCGAAGGGTAGGGCGTTGACCTTGCTTCCGAAATAGCGGGCTATGAGCCAATAGCATGTCTGTTCCCAGTCGCCACGGCTCTCATCGAGTAGGCGGCGTACTACCTGCGACTTGTTCTCGATGCGCTCCACTGTCATACGGTCGAGACAGGAGACGACAATGAACGATGGAACCTTTGGAAGCCGCTGGGCACAAGGGATACCATCGGATGCCGAGGGTTGCATGAGTGAATCGTAATTGGCCACCAAGGCAGGGTGTATGTAGTGCTTAAGTTCAAGCGTAGGGGGAATGTTGCCGTTTTCGAGGCGTATCTCGCGGTCGTGCTCAAAGACAACGTGGAGGATGACGTTATTGTAGACTTTGTCCTGCGAATGGTGATGGACATTCCAGTCGGAGGATCGGAGGTGTATCTCGATGTTGCCCGCCCATTCGATACCGTCAATAGAGAGGTGGGCATTGAAGAAGTCGGGTCCTGCATCACGGTTGAGGTCACCGACACGGTGGACGATGACGGACTGGCCGTCGATGGTGGCTAGAGTCTTGGACACCATCTGATGTTGCCAGATGTAATGTAGGAACGCTTCGGTCATCAGTTGAACATTTCTTTCATCTTATCAAAGAAACCTCTTTCCTGCTTGGTGGGATTGGGTTGGAAGTTTTCATGCTTCTGCAGGTCCTCGAGAATTTTCTTCTCGTCGCGTGTGAGATTTTTGGGTACCCACACGTTGAGACAGACCAGAAGGTCGCCACGCCCGTAGCCGTTGACCACGGGCAACCCCTTGCCACGCAGGCGCACCACACGGCCCGAAGGAGTGCCGGGATCTATCTTTATCTTCACCTTGCCGTTGAGCGTAGGAATCTCCACCGAGGCACCCATGGCAGCATCGGCAAAGGTAATGAATGCATTGTAGTAGAGGTTGGCATCTTGACGCTCGAAGGTGTCGTGTTCCAGTTCCTCGATGAGGACTATGAGGTCACCTGCAATGCCTCCACGGGGAGCAGCGTTGCCTTGCCCCTGCATGGCCAGCTGCATGCCGTCCTGTACACCGGCAGGGATATTGATGGTGATAATTTCATCGCTCTTGACGATGCCGTCGCCATGGCAATCGGGACATTTGTCCTTAACCACGCGGCCTTCGCCACCACACTGCGGGCAGGCGCTCTGGGTCTGCATCATGCCTAGGATGGTGCGCTTGGTCTCGGTAACCACACCCGTACCATGGCAATGGGAGCAGACCTCTGTCTTGCCGTCCTTGGCGCCGCTTCCGCCACAGGTCTTACAGGACACATACTTGCTAACCTTGATTTTCTTCTCACAGCCACGATCGATTTCTTCGAGGGTAAGTTTGACCTTGATACGGAGGTTGGTGCCACGCAGCACACGGCGTGCGCCACCGCCACCAAATCCCGAAAACCCAGTACGGAAACCGCCACCACCAAAAAGGTCGCCAAAAATGCTTCCAAACTGGGAAAAGATGTCATTCATATCCATGCCACCTTGGCCATAGGCGCCATCCATGCCGGCCATACCGAACTGGTCGTAACGGGCTTTCTTGTCGGGGTTGCTCAACACGTCATAGGCCTCGGCAGCCTCCTTGAATTTCTCCTCGGCCTCTTTGTCGCCGGGGTTGCGGTCGGGATGGTACTGCAGAGCCAGCTTGCGGTAGGCTTTCTTCAGTTCTTCGGGAGTAGCATTCTTGCTCACGCCCAATACTTCATAGTAGTCTCTCTTTGCCATAACACATGTTCTCCTATTAGAATGCGACGACTACTTTGGCGTAGCGCAGCACTTTGTCATTCAAATAATAACCTTTTTCCACCACATCGACCACCAGACCTTTCTGGCTTTCTTCGGTGGCAGGGATACGGGTGATAGCCTCGTGGAGGTTTTCGTCGAACTTCTCGCCCTTGACCTCCATTGCTTTCAACCCCTTTTGCTCAAGAATTTTCAGCATCTTATTGTAAATCAACTGGACGCCCTCATCCTCGGTAGCAGCTAGAGCACGCTCAAAGTCGTCAATGACAGGTAGAATGGCCTTCATCATCTCTCGACTGCCATTGATGAGCAAGTCGGCCTTCTCGATGTTGGTACGTTTGCGGTAGTTCTCGTATTCGGAATAGAGCCGGAGATATTTGTCGTTGAGTTCGGCCAGTTTCTCGCCTAATTCCTGTACTTTGTCAGTCTCGCTGGATCCAGCCTTTTCCTGTGGAATTTCAGAGTCCTGAATTTCCTGGGTCTCAATCTCTTCCTCTTTTAATTGCTCTTTCTTGTCGTTATGTTTCTCTTTGTTGCTCATAATCTTTTTATTATTTTCACCGACATATATAATAGCAAAAAGACTGCCATTGGCAGTCCGACTGACATATTGTCACCATATAAAGACATCTTCTGGTTTACGTGGTCGACGACGGGCTTCCCAACGGAAGTCTTTCAATTGTCGCCATTCGTCGGGAAGCATCGACACGGGGTAGGTCTTCATGTCGGGTTTGTCATAGGTCACAACGCGCGATGGAGCCCGGTTTGTGTCGAAATAGATGCGGATATCGGAGCCCATGCCCACATTGACACCTACCAGTGTGGCACCGTAGGTGCTGTCTTCTTCGGTGATGTAGTAGACCATCTGGGCGTTGCCCATCACGTCGGCATAGGAGGGGTCTCCTTGGTTGAAATAGACCACTCCCTGACGACCTTTGAGTTGGTTAAACTTTTCGAGATCTACCTGTTGGACGGCAAAACAACCATTCCGCAGCCAGGCTTGGTGTACGCCGCTGGTATCGTGTTTCACCTCGATGGTGTCAGCTATGCACTGGTAGTGCTCGTACCAAAGCACTGGGTTTTTGTAGAGCGATAGCAGAGAGTCGGGAGCGCTATAGAATGCCGAGTCGCACATGGCTTGGGCATCATGGCGATAGACTTTCACCTGATAGTTGGCACGTACTGTCTGCAGGTGATTATTGGTGTCGGTGGTGACATAGACGGTATCAGCGTGAAGGAACAGTGAATCGCTTTCTTCGTCAACAAAAACCACCAATGCTTGTCCGGTAACAAAAGAGAAGTTGTCGGCCTGGCTGGTTTCACCATAGTGACCTGTGCAAGTGATATTGTTTATAGAGTCAATAATCCTGACATGGCCAAAAGCCTTGCCATAGCGTTCCTGATCGTCATAGTAGAGAGTGTCGCTCTCAATCATGCGGCTTTGGTTGTCGACATGAGAGTTTTGGTAGGAGATGGCGAAGTGGGTGGAGGTGTTATAATCGCCCAACTCGCTGTAGATAATTGACGAGTCGGTCTGTATCTGTGTGGGACTCTCGAAGTGGGCAATCTCGGTCTGGGTGTTGTAAATCAGCGTGTCGGTGAAAAGGGTCATGGAAGAATCACTCAGTACCACTTCGTTGTAGATGAAAAACTCATCGCGGTCTGAGTTATACTCGCCCTGATGGCTGAAAAGAGTGCGGTCGCCACTATAGCCATAGCCCCACTGGGTGTAATAAGCTGTGGCGCGGTTGCGCTCGTAGGTGAGATGGTTGGCAAGCAGTTGTGTGCCACCGTCGATGAGTACCACGGTATCGTCCCAGATATCCACTATACGTGTGTTTCCATCGTAGAAAAGACGGTCGCCATAGATGAAGGTGGTGTCGGTGAGTTTGATGGTGACTCCTCCGAAAGCGGTGAAACTGTTCTCTTTGGTATTGTAGTGGGCCGAGTCCGACTGAAGAGTCATTCCCTCGTGGCGGGCTTTGACACCACGGTAGAGAATCCAAATGTCACCATTTTCCGGGTCGCGTGAACCAATGCCAGAGGAATACTCTATAAGCTTCTGTGCGCCACCTTGACTGGCGGCGCACAGAAGTAATAATCCCAAAAGTAATGTCCGTTTATTGTACACGGGAGCCAAGACGGTCCATTGCGCAACGGAATCCAATCCAGGAAGTGGACTTATCCTGATCGTAGTAGCGACGGGTGCTAGCCTGCAGATAGTAGGCGCGGTCTTTCCAACTGCCGCCTTTGACAACGCGAACCTTATTGTTCACCAAAGAAATGGTGGGGTGCTCTTTGTCGGTGGCTTTGCGACGATACATCTTGTTAGTCCAACTGTCTTCGCTGCTGAGGGATTCACCTGCTTCTTCGTCCTCTTCCTCCTCGATTTCTTCGCCAGATTCCTCATCGCCTTCTTCTTCAGAATCTTCGCTGGCATTGACGTCATCAATCCATTTGTCGGTCTGGCCGAGGCCGGAAGCACGGTCGCCATCCAGATAGTTGGTGTTGTCAGCCTGACGATAGTTGCGACGATTCATCTGGTAGTCAACTTCTTTGTATTTCATTTTGCCGTCTTCTCCGATGAACACTTCGTTGTCTTCGTCGAGTTCGGCTGTCTTGTAGATGTTACCGCGGAAGGGGTCGAGATCGTCGCCTCCATTGGGGTTGACGACTTTACGATAGACGTCCATGCACCATTCGCTGACGTTGCCGGCCATGTTGTACAGACCGTAGTCGTTGGGGAAGTACCATTTGACGGGACAGGTATAATCCCAACCATCGTTGAGGTTGCCGGCTACGCCCATGGCATCGCCACGGGTGCGCTTGAAGTTGGCAAGGAACTGGCCGTAATATCTTTTGTTGGCCGAACGTAGGCTCTGGCCAGCCCAAGGATAGGTCTTGTGCTCGGTAATGCGCTCATCATAGGTGTTGCCAATCATACCCAAGGCGGCAAACTCCCACTCAGCCTCTGTTGGTAGGCGGTAGTAGGGGTAGAGGATGCCGTCGCTCTGGCGCACCTGACGGTCTTCACCACCAGCGGTGGGGTCGAGGTTGGTGATACCTCTTCTGACCTCGCCTTCATAGCGGCCGGCGAGGTAAACATCGGTCTGGAAGGCATTGGTTCCAAGGTTCTCTTGGTCGAGCATAAGGATGCCCATGTCAACGAGCAACTTCTCGTTGACACGGTCGGTACGCCAAGTGCAGAAGGCTTGTGCCTGCTCCCAGGTCACACCCACAACAGGATAGTCCTGATAGCTGGGGCTCTGAAAATAGAGGTCGACAAAGCCCTCGCGCCAAGCCAGACGGTCGCGCCAGGCAGCGGTGTCAGGCATGACGAAGGCGACCTTCTCAGGATACTCTTCGCCATAAGCGCGGCGCATCCAGTAGACGAATTCGCCGTATTGTTTGTTGCTCACCTCGGTCTCGTCCATATAGAATGAGGAGACGGTGACGGTGTGTGCTACATTGTCCCATGAATAGCGGGTGTCCTCGTTGACGTGACCCATCACGAAAGAGCCGCCCTCGATGAAGACGAGGCCGGGAGCCGTCTCTTGATTGGTCCTGTCGGAGACATCGTAGCCGCCCCATTCGGGGTCGTTGTAGTTCCATCCGGTGGTTTCAGACACACCGGCCCTGTTTCCACAAGAGGCCAGAACCAACATGGTTGCCAGCATTAGGCTTGAGAATCTGAACATTTTCATATTAGCGATGTTTATATTTTCTTTTATAACGTATTTTTAAAAAAAAAGTTTCATTTTAACATTTTAGAACGACGGGCAGCGGATGGACTTGACTTTCTTCTTGTGTTCGGGTACCGGCAACATCACACCCACGGTAATCTCATGTGCACCAGCGGTGCTGTTGGCTAGTTTCGACACTGTCACGTCATAGCTGTATCCCACCTTCCAGTAGTCCTGCTGAATGCCGGCTTGGAAGATGAAAGCATCGGTATTCTCCGTGCCGTGACGGAACCACACACCCACCAGAAAGGGCATCCAGTCCAAATAGAGTCCGTAGTTAAAATAGTGGAAACCTCCCTGATATTGGTAAACGATATTGGGTGAAATGATGGGGGTGCCGAGACCGAGCGACGACTGGCGACGGCTTTCTTCTGCCACGTTGATGAGTCCACCCCCATGGACAGTGAGTTTCATGGGTACAGGGTCGGTGGAATAGAATGCCACATTGGGCTGTGTGAGGTGGGCGGCAGCGATACCGGCATACCATTTCGAACCGCTGACCAGAACACCGGCATTGAAGTCAGGAGTCCATTGACTTAGTTTATCAGGAGGTTGTGCACCAGTGAGTTGGGAGAAACCCATCTCGCGGTCAATTTGGTCGGGGAAGCGGAGATCATTGCTCCAGCGCAGGTGGGTGTTGACAATTGATGCCTGCAGGGCGATGCTGGCATAGATGTCGCGGCTGACTTGGAATCGGAAAGCGTACATGGCACCCAACATGTTGGTGGACAATGCGCCATGGTCTCCCACACGGTCGGTCATCACGATGAATCCCAAACCTCCGTGGAGGTCTTGGAAATACTGGTCGTAGGAGGCGGAAACAGTTGTGAAAGCACTCACTAAACCAGGCCATTGTGCACGATAGGTCAGTGAGATACGGGGCGCCACGGCCGAGCCTGCGAAAGCTGGGTTCAAATAGAGTGGATTAGCATAGAATTGGGAGAATCCCACGTCTTGGGCGCCAGCCGTTGCTCCAAGCAGCAATATGGCTCCCAAAACAGCGTTTTTTAGTCTCCTTTTCATAGTAATTTTGACATTTTATAGGCCTATAATCAAAACGCAATATTACGAAGATTTTTTGAAATAGAGGATTTTTTATAGAAAATTATTTTTAAAACACATACTATCAGTTAGATAAAATTTTATTTGGCTTGTTTTTCTCACCCCAAAACAGCCATCCGCTTTCGAGTTTTTTCCGATTTTCGACCTTTTCCATCAATGGGCAACCATGGAAAGTGGTGGCATCGCATAGCCGTTCGGCATCGGGGTGAATCAATACCTCCAGCAACCCAGTGCACATCGAAAAGGCAGAGATACCTATGCTCTTCAAATTACCGGGAAGATTGACCGACTTCAGCGCTTGGCAATAGGCAAAGGAACCTTCTCCGATATGGATTAAATGATGATGGAAGTCAAATGTTTCTAGTTGTGTACAACCACAGAAGGCCTGAGTCCCCACACATCGGATGGAGTGTGCCTGCACTTCTGTCAGGCTGTCACAGCGATAGAAGGCATTGGCCCCTATCTCCACCACCCGGTAAGACTTTCCGTCGTATGTCGTTATCTCTGGAATGGTTAATTTGCCAACAGGCTTGTTATCAGTATAGTAAGGCCATTCTCGCTCTGGATGGGTCACTCGCACACTGTCTCCAGAGTCAAGTATCTGATAGTAAATAGTTTGTCCTTCTTTCGTCTTGGTTGCAAAGTCATATTGTGCCCTCATTGAGGGTAATCCTATGAGAAAAGCGGTCAATAGGGTAAAAGTCAGTTTTTTATACATTGTTCTCGGTGTTTTTCGGTATGCAAAGATACAATAAAACTTTAACTCAGGAAGTGTTAAAAAATATAAAAAGCAGCTCGCCAATATCCTATTTTGCATTTTGGGGTGGTTATTGTATAAACGGATGGGTATTTTTCTCCCTCGGACAAGGGAGAATTGTGCAGGGAAATTGGGGAGGGGAAAGAGAATAATGTTAACAGAAGTTAAATCTTTGTATTTTGTGTTACATTTTCCCTATCTTTGCAACTAATATATAGAAGAGAGGGTGCATAACGGGAACCAACTAACAACAGAGAAGGGTAAATAAAAAAACTAAATACCAGTCACAAGTGTAGCCTGTTTTTGATGGACAGGTTGTTGACGGTAAACTAATGATATTAACGAAATAAAAAAGTGGTCATGAAAAAGACAGCATTAATAGCGATGGCCTTTATCTGGACAATTGTTGCACAGGGACAAAACACAGACACGACAGGCTACCAGTCGTTTTTCGGGCAGGAGTCGACCGAATGGTGGGGGATGATAGGTTATCCCGATTATTACGAATATCGTGTGATACGAACTACTTACGATACTATGATTGATGGTGTCCAATATAAAAAGGCAGAGAACAATATAATCTTTAACTACGAGGAATATGCCGAACATTTGGATTTCCCCATTTTTCTCAGGGAAGATACCGGAAACGGAAGGTTATGGTGCCGCGCTTTTGATGAAGGAGAAGGTATGAGTGAAGAAGTTCTGATAGTAGATATGTCTCTCTCATTGGAAGATACAATAATCTTAGGTGGATTTTTTTTACCATGGGATAGGAATGCGTTTGTTGTTCAAAGTCTCATAGATACAGGCTCCACCCGGCCCCTTGTCCTGAGAGATGGTTATGGAACGGAAATCCGTTTTATAGAAATGGTGAAAAACAATCTTTCCACACAGGGCAGAATTGATGTGTCGAACTTGCCGAAAGGAATGTGTTTTTTGCAGATTTGTACTGGAACATCAAATGTGTGTAAAACCATTTTAAAAAGCTAAACATGAAGAAGATGTTGATTTTCCCCATTTCGGTATGTTTAATAATGTGAGAAGGGGTTCTCCTCATTCATCCCTTGTCCCACGTGGAGAAAATATTGTTACAGGTTTAATTAATGGGCTTTCTTTAGAAAACTACGAGGAATAATAAAAATAGTTATGAAAAAAATAATATTAATATGCTGTGGATGTCTGTTGTTTACTGCTATGACATGCACCAAGGATAGCGACACGCAACATCACCACATAAGGTTTTATAATGCATCAGACTGTGAGATATATGTAGATAAGAGCCACGACTATCCAGACACTACACTTTCGCGTGTACAGAATGTTATGACTCCAGGCTGGAATCTTATGGTCCAATCACATTCTACCAATAATGACGCTTTTACAAATAGAAACTCGTATGAGGTTGATTTTAGGTGTAAGTATGACACTCTAGTAGTGTTTGTATTCAATTCTGACACTTTGGCCTTGTATGGATGGGAATATTCGAAAAACAATTACTGCATCTCACAAAGATACGATCTAAGCCTAAGTGATTTGCAGCGGTTAAGTTGGAGATTGCAATTCCCACCCACAGAGGGGATGCGCGATATCAAGATGTGGCCGCCGTATGGAACTTATGAAGCAAATGGACATCGGATAAAATAGTGGTAACTTATTAATTTTCATAATAATGCGGAGTGTGAAATGTCGGTTTGCTCAGCATTGATTCCTCCTTATGATTCATCTATAATAATGTATCCAGACACAAGTTTACCTCTTCAGATGCCGCGAGCTGTCAACATAAAGTCTGGTGAGTATCAGACTTTTTTTGACGCATAAACCGATTTGAGTGACATTTATGCACAATATAGAACAAATACAATCTCTTTGTTCGTGTTCTCAACAGAGCTGTTGTCTGCGGTGGGCTGGGATTCCATTCGGACTACATATTCTGTTTTACAGCGATATGATATCGGTTTGAATGATGTCCCACTATCCAACATTTCCTCCCACAGAGGAGATGCGGAACATTAAGATATGGCCGCCGTACGGAACATACGATTCGTTAGGACATCTAACAAGATGGGTACGATGTTTGGGTATTAACATTTATTAAGTTAATTTCACTGCGTCAAGATCCCAACGGGAACCCGTCTTCATGGCGGGTGCCCGTTTTTCTGTATAAATCTCTGTGAATGATAGCGATGATCTACTTACCATCTCCTTACCAACTCCTAACCAACTCCTACCATGGTAGGTGTTGATAGGGTTGTGGTAGGGTGTTTGTGTTTAACGATTGTTAATATTTTATGGATTCCGATGTGGTGTTGCCCCGCAGCGATACTTTTGCTCTCATGTCCGAGTGCGGGGGCGTGGCAAATTTTTTTTGCATCGGTCGGCAAAATATTTGTCAAGGGGTTTCGTTGTTAATTTAGGAGTTATATAGAATAATATTATGAGGCGTTTCCTTTTTCTGCTGTCGGCTGTTGTGATTGTTTCGGTGTTGTTGCCGTTTGATGCTTGTTCCCAGGAACTTCCGGAGGGGTATTTCCGCAATCCGTTGGATATGGACATCGGGTTGAGTGCCACGTTTGCGGAGTTTCGCATGGGTCATTTCCATGCGGGATTGGATTTGCGCACGGGCGGAGCTACAGGCCAACCGGTCCATGCGGCGGCCGATGGCTATGTGGCGCGTGTCAGCATTTCTCCTTGGGGTGGCGGAAAGATTCTGTATATCAAGCATCCAAATGGTTATGTGACAGTCTATATGCACCTCGACGGCTATGCCGGTGCCATAGGTAAAGCGGTGTTGAAGGAGCAGTATGCCCAGCAGCGGTATGCCATCAGTAAGTTGTTTGGCGAGAATGAGATACCGGTAAAAAAAGGACAGGTGGTGGCCTATAGCGGCAACAGTGGCAGCAGCGGCGGTCCCCATCTCCATTTCGAGATACGCCGTGGAGGGCTTGAGGATATGCATACCCATGCCGTTACTATCAACCCTCTGCTGGCGGGGCTTCCTTATGTGGATAACATCAAGCCTGTGATTCGGGGTATCCGTCTGTATCCCAGCGTGGGAGATCCGTTTGATGTTGTCTCGGAGGAGGTTACGGTGGATGGACCTTTCCATCTTGGGGTGTATGCCACCGATGCTGCCGAAGGGTCGACTGCCAAGAACGGTGTCGACCGTTTGGAGATTTATGTCGACGGGAGTCTGTTTTTCAAGTACACGACAACGGCATTTCCGCTCGACAGTAGCCGGATGTCCAATGCGCTCATCGACTATCCGCTTTTTTCCCAGACAAGGCAGGCCTACCTCCTCACCAAGGCTTTGCCGGGTGCCAGGGGGAAGTGGATTCCGGTGTGTGCGGGAGGTGGAGTTCTGAGGTTTTCCCCGGAGTCTGTCCACAGTGTCAGTGTGAGGGCTTTTGATATCAAGAACAATTTGACGGAGAAGACTTTCCGTGTGAGATGCATGGGGGAAGTAGAAAGTGGAAAGTGGACAGATGAAAGTGGCAAGAATACCTATGCGGTGAGTTATAACAAGCCTTTGAAGATCACGGGTGAGGAGATGAAGCTTGTGTTTCCGGCCTATATGCTTTATGATGATGACAGGGTGAAGTGCTATCCTGTCGCAGATGTCCGCTATCTTTCGCCGCTGTGTACGGTGCGACCCTGTGGCAACCAGTTGCCACCCCACGTGGCTTATACGCTTTCCATCAAGGCTAACCGGCAAACTGACCGGCTTGTTGTTGTGCGAGTTGACGGCAGTCGCCTGACGGCTTACAAGACTGGCCGGGATGGGGACTGGTATACGGCTTCGGTGCGCGAGTGGGGTCAGTTCGCGCTGGCTGTCGACGACATGAGGCCGAGGATTAGTCCCGTGAATTTCAAGGAAGGGAAACGGCTTAAGTCGAATATTATAAAGTTGAGAATCAGCGATAACCTGAGTGGTGTCGAGACTTATAACTGCTACTTGAACGGGGAGTGGATTCTGGCCGAGTTTGACGGCAAGAGTGCCACGTTGACTATCGACGCCAAAGGGAAAATGAAAAGCGGTGCCAACAAGCTCCGTGTGGAGGTGGTTGACGCCGCTGGAAATGTGGCAGATGTCACTTATGTCATTCAAAAGACTTGATGGCCTCTTTGGTAAGCTCCATGGCAGCACGGAGCTGTTCCTCGGTGATGACGAGCGGGGGAGCGAAGCGGATGATGTGTTGGTGGGTGGGTTTGGCGAGGACGCCGAGGTCGCGCATTTTGAGGCAGACATCCCAGGCTTCCTTGCCGTTGTGGGGTTTGATGATGATGGCGTTGAGGAGGCCTTTGCCGCGCACCTTTTCGATCATGGGGCTCACAAAATTGCTCATTTCTTCGCGGAAAATCTTACCTAGGCGGTCGGCATTTTCCATGAGGTGTTCGTCCTTGATGACCTGAAGGGCGGCGATGGAGACTTTGGCGGCGATGGGGTTGCCACCGAAGGTGGAGCCGTGCTCGCCGGGTTTAATGTTGAGCATGATGTCGTCGTCGGCGAGGACAGCGGAGACGGGCATGACGCCACCACCGAGGGCTTTGCCGAGGATGAGGAGGTCGGGACGGACGTTTTCGTGGTCGCAGGCGAGCATGCGGCCGGTGCGGGCGATGCCGCACTGGACTTCGTCGGCCATGAAGAGTACGTTGTATTTGTGGCAGATGTCGTAGCATTTTTTGAGGTATCCGTCGTCGGGGACGTAGACGCCAGCCTCACCCTGGATGGGTTCGAGAAGGAATCCGGCAACTTTGTCGCCGTGCTGTGCGAGGCAGCGCTCGAGGGCGTCGGGGTCATTGTAGGGGATGCGGATGAAGCCTGGGGTCATGGGGCCGTAGTTGGCGTAGGATTCGGGGTCGTTGGACATGGTGATGATGGTGATGGTGCGGCCGTGGAAGTTGCCTTCGCAGCAGACGATGAGGACTTCGTCGTTGGGGATGCCTTTTTTAACGACGCCCCAGCGGCGAGCGAGTTTGAGGGCTGTTTCGTCGGCTTCGGCGCCGGTGTTCATGGGGAGGACTTTGTCGTAGCCGAAGTACTGGGTGACATATTTCTCCCATTCACCAAGGCAGTTGTTGTAGAAGGCGCGTGAAGAGAGGGTGAGCTCGTGGGCTTGGTCGCACATGGCTTTGACGATTTTGGGGTGGCAATGGCCTTGGTTGACTGCGGAGTAGGCAGAGAGGAAGTCGTAGTAGCGCTTGCCTTCGCAGTCCCAGACGAAAGCTCCTTCTCCTTTGGCAAGGACGACGGGAAGTGGGTGATAGTTGTGGGCGCCGTAACGGGCTTCCATTTCCATGAATTGTTCTGATTTTGTCATAGTTGTAAGTTTTTAATGATGATGATAAATTAAGGAAAACGGTGCAAATATACGAATTTTTTTTTGTTTGTGAAATTTTTTGTGTATTTTTGCGGGGTAAAATGTTTAAAAAGGAAAGATATGAAAAGAATGTTGATTGCATTGGCAATGATGATGTTGGGTGTGAGTGTGGTGATGGGACAGAAGGGTTTGAACGGGGTTGGGGACAATATTGTTGGAGTGTATGAGGGTATGCAGGGAGGTGAGAAGTACAAAGCGAAGATTGTTAAATTGAAGAATGGTACCTACCGAGGACAGATTATCTGGATGGAGAATCCCAACGATGCCAAAGGCAAGAAGAGATTGGACGCGAAGAATCCGGATGAGAAGTTGCGCTGTGTTCCGTGTGAC
This sequence comes from uncultured Bacteroidales bacterium, assembly GCA_900318835.1. Classification (GTDB taxonomy): domain Bacteria; phylum Bacteroidota; class Bacteroidia; order Bacteroidales; family P3; genus Colimorpha. Next base: position 336 of record ONLW01000001.1, on the reverse strand, counting down.
CAAGTGGTTCTATTTAGTAGTCTTGAATACAATGCCAAGAAACAGCGTTGGGACGGTACCAAGATTTATGATCCCCAGCGTGGCATGAGAGCCAAAATGACAGCAGAGTTTGAGAAAGACGGACGTCTGAAGATTAGAGGCTCGGTGATGGGTATCGGTGAAAGTGTCTATTGGACGAAAGTAAAGGAATAATAACGGGGCCGTCGGCCCCGTTATTATTCCTTTACTTATTTTGTTACATTAGTGTCCACTAAAAATTTAACATATTAAAAGTTTAACAATAATTGTCCATTTGAATTGTTGAGTTCTTTGAAATCGTTGAGTTGATTATTGTTG
>ONLW01000006.1 GCA_900318835.1 uncultured Bacteroidales bacterium | reverse complement strand
AACAAGACCACAACTGCCTGTCTTCCACCTACCAACTCCCTACCATCTCCTACCACCGTAGGCCTTGTCCTGTTTTGGGCAGAAGTTTGACAGAAGAGTGACCGAAAGATCGGGTTAAGTGAATTTGAGAAATATATTTTAATGTATATATAATAAAAGGGGATTTTTTTAGTTAATAGGATAGTGAAAAAAATTTGGAAGGTCATATCGAGGATGCTGACAACGCTGGGGTTGGTAGTGTATATCATTATAGCTCTAGCGAATTATTCCATTGTGCAGTCGTATGCTGGCGCAGTGGCAGGCAGCTATTTCTCGAAAGAATGGGGGGGCAAATTGAGCATCGGCTCACTACACGCTATGCCTTTCGACCACTTAATAATTGACAACATCCTTTGGATTTCGCCTACTGGCGACACTATCTGCAACGGCGAGTCGATACGGGTGAGTTTTTCCAAGTTCCCGTTCGACGGCACGGGTTTGGATCTCAACGAGGTGTACCTGAAAAATGTCTACTACCACCTACAGGTACTTAAAAATGGAATCAATCTTCAATTCCTCATCGATTACTATAAATCGGACAAGGTAAAGAAAGAGAAAAAAGAGCACGAGCCATTCTATGTAAAGGCCAAGACACTGATTCTCGACGGTGTCCACTACCGCATGGATTTGAAGGAGAATTCACCGTGGTCCTACTCACAGGGAGTGGTGATACCTCACATGGAATTCTTCGACATCAATGCCAAGATGAAAAACATTTATGTGGTGGAAGACGATGTAACCTGCCGAATTGTAAGATTCGCCACCAAGGAGAAGAGCGGTTTTGTGATGAAAGACATGCATGGAGACGTGCATGTGAACCGCTATGAGATTGTAGCCAAGAACATGGATATAGAGACCGGGGCAAGTACGATATCCCTCGACGCCGAACTGAAATACAACACCTGGAAAGGCATCAGCGGATATCTGTCGACAGTGCAACACCAAGTGGAACTGAAAGAAGGGACGAGGGTATCGATGAGTGATGTTGCCTACTGGGCGCCGGTACTCTGGGACGTGGAAGCCGTGGTGGAGGCAGAGGGTACCGCTTCGGGAACAATAGATTCGCTGACGACGGATATGATGATACGCTGGGGAAAGAAATCGTCGGCGCTGATAGCGGGAACCGTGAGGGGCCTGCCGGATATTGAAAAGACACAGTTCGACCTGAACATAGAGCACCTGAATACCAACACAAAGGATCTGGCACCGCTGCTAGCAATAGGCGGACGGACTATGGAAAAGGCGATGAACGAACTGGAATACCTGAACCTCAGCGCCACCGTACAAGGAGGCATACAGGAGAATGCCGCCGTGAATCTACTGGCAGACTGCCGTTTGGGACAATTGCGCACTGACGCAACATTGCATCATACACCGGAAGGATACAAGTTCACGATGGAGGCAGGAAGCGATGGGATGAGACTGAACTGGCTGGACAGTAAATGGATTTCTCGCAGCGGGTTCGATTTAAGTGTGGATGGTAGTTGGCTGGGAGAATTAAAGGGATTGAAACAGTGGAGCCGACGATTGACACTATCGGCCGAGGGACACCTGATTAACAGTGTTGTGAGGGGGTGCTCACTAAGTACCGCCACACTCAATGGCGAATTGAAGCAGGGTGTGCTCACGACCTCCATGGAATCAACCGACAGTTTGGCAGACCTGACCCTTGAGCTACAAACCAACCTCTCCGACAGCACCAAAAGCTATCATGCCGACATTGACATTGACAATCTGGACCTCGGACTACTCCCCTACCCTCTTGCCACCACATTAACCGCAGACCTGAGCGGCAATACATTAGACGACCTTGAAGGCTCGATAGCAGTCCGAGGAACACAATACGGAAACCTGAAGTTGAAACGTTTAAACCTGGAGATAGAGACCAACCGTCATGGAAAAGACATTGAATTGGAGAGCGATTTAGCCGATATCGACCTCCGCGGTCAATTCAACTACCGCGACCTCCCGCTGATGCTACGCTATTTCGGACAACTTTATCTACCAGAGATGTTTCAGGCAAACAAGATTATCGATAGTTCCGAAGTTTCGACCTTATCCGACAAAACATTGACTTGCCAAATACGCTGGCGCGACGACGGAACCCTGCTTCATAACTTGACAGAGGACATCACCGTGTCAGCAGGCACTCGCGCCGACATAAGCTACAATTTCGGTGAACAGGTAAAGTTAGTGATGAGGAGCGACACAATTAGTTTGGGACCCATCAAACTAGAGAATATAGGACTCATCGGCCGCCCTATCGGCGATCACTACATGTTACAAATGGAGGTCCAAAACCTCTTAGTAGGACATCTGGAACTACTCGACCGGCTACGGACGACCGTCAGGAGTTCGCATGATCAAGCCACCGCCGAGTGGGTTTGGGGAAACGCGGAAAGTTCCTCTCACGGAGACCTCATGCTCGCCCTAGAGGGCAACAACATCGAGGTACAGAAATCAGGATTCTATGTCGGTAAAACACCCTGGAAACTGGCTACCAAGCATTTGACCCTCCTCAACGACGACCGCCTGAGCCTCGTTTGCGAGCAGTTGAAAGTTGAGAGTCAAGAACAGAAAATCAATGCACGCCTGAGTTTGAGAGGACAAGTCGATGACCATATCGAACTATTTTTCCAGAAATTCAAACTCGACCTGCTAAGTGACTTACTGCTGCAAGATACCCCCATTGACATCGATGGCGAACTTGATGGTCAATTCTCGCTCAGCGGAATCAACAAGATTCCTTTCTTCAATGCCAATCTCACCATGGACAGTTGCGTGGTGAACCATCACCCTCTCGGAGAGATGCACATGGAGAGCCATTGGAATGCCGAACGCAAAATACTCGACCTTAACGTACTGAGCGACCATATCGATGCCAACGGATGGATAGAATTGGGGAAGACAAATCCGGCCCTGCTCATGAATGTAAACTTTGACAGTTTCGAACTGGCCATGATGGAGCCTCTACTCTCCTCGTTCTCCAGCCATTTCGATGGTCGCTTAAACGGTAGTCTCAGCATCAGCGGAAACCTCAAACACCCCATGATTGCAGGCGATGCCGTGGTGAAGAATGGAGAACTAAAGATTGATATCACAAACGTCACCTACCATTTCGCCGACAGCTTGATGCTCATCAACAACACTGTTCGGCTGAAAGACTTCGACATCAACGATCCATTAGGGAATGCGGCCCTTGCCAACGGAACAATAGAACTTACTCACGACCGCAATTTGATGCTAGACCTTAATGTGAAAACCGACAATCTACTCGTCCTTGACAAAAAGAGCGGAGAACAGTTCTATGGGAAACTTTTCGCGTCGGTCGACGGCCAAGTAACAGGGCCTGTGAACAATCTTGGCATTGCCGTACGCGCCCGCACCAATCCGGGATGCGAACTGACGGTGCCCATCACCTATCAACAAAGTGTCAAATCACATAACTATATCACCTTCGTGGGAGATGAGATTCTGGACGAGATCCAGACGGAAACGGTGGAACACAGAGGTGACCTCAATCTGGAGCTCGACCTGTCTATTACCCCCGATATGAAACTAAACCTGCCTATGGATTTCAAGGAGGTGGGGGTCAACGTCGCAGCCTCAGGAGCCGGTGACCTGCATCTCAATATGAAGGGCAACTCTGCGCCACAGGTAATAGGTGACTACGTGATTACATCGGGTCTAATGAAAGTGGGACTCTTCTCGGTATACGAGAAACGTTTTTCCATAGAAAACGGTAGCAGCTTGAATTTCCCTGGGAATGTGCCCGATGCACGCTTCGACATGCAAGCTGTCTATTCGCAACGAGTGAACCTGTCGACGCTAACGGGAAGTCTGTCATCCATCGACAACACCCAGAAATACCTCCAGGTGGAGAACGTGATAGCCATTTCAGGTACACTGCAAGACCCAAAGATAGGCTTCGACATCCGCCTGCCCAATGCCGACCAAAGCGTCGAAGAAGAGGTCTTTGCCTATATCGACCGCAAAAGCGAACGAGACATGCTCAACCAGACCGTCTCACTGCTCATCAGCGGCAGTTTCTCCAATGTCAACAGCACAAATGCCCAAGCAACAGGCGGCGCAGACCCGTTGGGAATGGTCACCTCTTTTGTGGGCAACAGTTTGACCGACATGGTACAGTTTGTCGATGTAAACATTGACTATAAATCAGGCAACGAATACACCAACCAGCAACTCGATGTGAACATCAGCAAGGACTGGGGACGTTGGTATCTGGAAAGTACTCTTGGCTATGGTGGCGAAAGCCGCGATCTGGAGGCTAACACCGTGAACGGTACAGTACTTGACGCCCTCATCGGCTATCGCCTCAGTCCCATGTTCCACCTCTTCGCTTACAACCGTACCAACACCAATGACTATACACGCATCGACCTGCCCTACAAACAAGGCGCGGGAATGAAACTGACAAAAGACTTCGACCGCTGGAGCGATCTCTTCAAGTCGAAGAAAAACAAGAAAAAGAAATGAAAAAAATATTATTACTGATAGCCACGACAATATGGGGGCTAGTGGCCTGCTCTCAGGTAGACTATAGCAACGACTCACTGAGGGTAACCAATGCCGAATGGCGCGTTGACTCACTCGACGGCTTCACTTTGAAACGTTATCATTTTGGAGAAGGAGAGCTCTTCTGTTCGGCACAGCATCTGTTTGTCATTGAGATTCCCAAAGACTCGCCACGACGGCTAGCCTTCGCCTACGACTCAGTGCTGACCGAGGTGTCGACATTGGCCGAGCGTAGCGAGGCCTTCGCTGCCATCAATGGTTCATTCTTCGATATGGAACTGGGCAACCCCGTCTGTTATCTTCGCATCAACGGCACCCAACTCGGCGAGAACACTCCCGGGAAGAACGATTCTATCAACCGCAAATACTACCAATACGCCACCCTCGCGCTACGGCGTGGACGCCCCTGCTTGTCGGTGCCCGACAGCAACCGTCTCAGTGAGGAACAGATGAAAGAGAAAAATATCATGACTGCCGGCCCCATGCTGCTCCGCAAAGGCGAGATGGTGCCGCAACGCGACGACCGCACTTTCGTCACCAATCGCCACAACCGCACCGCTTTGGGCGTCCGACCCGATGGTACCACGCTACTTGTGGTGGCCGACGGACGATTCAAGCATAAAGCCGAAGGCCTCTCACTCATCGAGTTGGAGCGCATCATGCAATGGCTAGGCTGCACCGAAGCCATCAATCTCGACGGCGGCGGCTCCAGCACCATGTATGTCAAAGAAAGCGGAGTGGTAAACTATCCCTCCGACAACAACCGCCACGACCACGAGGGCCAAAGGCCGGTCTCCAATGCCATCCTCCTACTCTAGCGGCTTCTTGGCCACCTGTCCGGGATCCATGCGTTCATTACTTTCCACACAGCCACGCTCACCGCGGGTCATGGAGTTGCACGGAGTGTCAGCGTTGACATACATTGTCTGCTCATAGCCGTTTTCGTAACAGTAGCAAAGTTTAGTGTCGCACGACGAGAGCGCGACGACGGCCATAACGGCCACAATACCTAAGATTATCTTTTTCATTTATTACTTAACAATTATTTCATCAACAAATATCCACGCTTGCTGACCGGCACTGACATGCCAGTCGGGCAGAGGACCGAAATTCTTCACCGTCAGCTTGACATATCTGGCTCGAGCCAAACCATTGACGGCAAATGTATGGGTGTTAGACTCTTCCTGACGTGCATGGGTGGCGGCAAACTGCGTGTTGCGCACCTCACCGTAGGCTTTCCATGTCTGTCCGTCGAGGCTGTACTCAACCTTGATGCTCTTCGGGAAGAATATCCATGAACGCATATTTTCCAAACAATCGGCACCAACGGAGCGAATAATCTGCTCATTGTCCAGCTCCACCACAGCAACCATATCTCCTTGCCAACCTTGCCAGCCGCCGATGCGGTAGTTGGTGGTGCCGTAAATGTTGTCCACCATGCCTTCGGGACCATTCTCGGTGTATTGAGGGGCGGGTTGGGTGAGGTATGTGACATGCTTGTCGGTCTGGGTGCGCACCAGATGATGCGGCACTGCTTGCGACATCAACCGTCCCTCCTGTTGCGCGCAAAGATAGCTTGTGAATTCTTTCAATTTAGGAGGGGGCATCCCTGGTATCTCATACATACAGGTCCAAGGCTCATCAGGCTCAGCCAAACAATTCAATAGCTGGGTGTAATCTCCGTCTTCCTCATCCCAAAAAAAGAATTTAACATGGGTAGCTCCCGGAACCCAAAATGTATCTTCCCGTCCAGGCGTAATCTGCATGCGCCAATTGCTGTAGACGGGACAAGGGGTGATGCGGAGAGAGTCTGGCAAATTGAGAATTGAGAATTGAGAATTGAGAATTGGGAGGTGTGAGGTGAATATGGGTTTGGTTTCGACCCATAAGCCGCTACCGGGGCAGACTTCATAGCGTCCAAGGGCGGCGAGGACATACCAAGCACTCATCTGGCCGCAGTCCTCGTTGCCGCAAAGGCCGTCAGGCTTGCTGGTGTAGAGTTCGTTGAGAATCCTGTGGACATACTTCTCCGTCTTTTCTGGCTGACCGAGGAGACTGTAAAGCCAAGCAGCGTGATGCGACGGCTCATTACCATGGGCGTACATGCCAATAAGACCCGTAACGTCGGCCTGGTCGCGCCCGCTCATGGCGTTGTGACCTTCGAAGAGGCTGTCGAGGAAGGCGATGGCCTTATCCTGACCGCCAATGTGCTCGACCCATGCATCGAAATCGTGCGGCACATAGGTGCTATATTGCCAGCTATTGGCCTCGGTGAAGTGGTTGTTCACCTCCGTGGGGTTGAAGGGCGTGAGCCAGGCACCGTTGCGCTTGGGATGGGAAAAGCCATTGCTATCAATGATGTTCTGCCAACTTTGGCTGCGAATCCAGTAGGTGCGGGCAGTAGCTGTGTCGCCGGCAATCTCTGCCATCTGGGCGATGCACCAGTCGTCGTAGGCATATTCCAGCGTCTTACTGACACTCTCGTTGTCAATCTCAGAAGAGAGATAACCCTGCTTGGCATAGGCACGGTGGGCCTCGGTACGGTTGCTGGTAGCCACCATAGCATCGAGCAATTGCCAGGAAGTATAGCCTGCCAGCGTACCATCAGGCTCTGCCAGATGGATATATGCTTCAAGCATCATCGGGATGGCATGATAGCCTATCATACAATGCGTCTCGTAGCCCGCCAACTCCCACATGGGCAACTCGCCGCCCTGTTCGAAGTTCTTCATGGCGGTATAGACGAAGTCCACCGTACGTTCGGGCTCTATCTGCGTCAGCAGCGGATGCAGGGCGCGGTAGGTGTCCCACAGCGAGAAGACCGTGTAGACCTCACGGCCACTATCGGCCACATGAATCTGGTTGTCAGTACCCCGGTAGCGACCGTCGGCATCGCTCCAGAGGTAGGGCGATGTCATGCAGTGGTACAAGGCAGTATAGAAGCAGCGTTTCTGCTCCGTCGAGCCACCTTCCACCCTTAACTTGCCTAAAGCTTTCTCCCAAGTGGCGTCAGCACCCTGACGGGCACTCTCGAAGTCCTCAAACTCGGCGGTATTCAGGTTGGCAATGGCACCGTCGATGTCCACGCCACTGATGGCCACCTGCAACTCATGGACTTTTTCACCATCGGGAAAAAATACCATGGCAAAAGTGGAATCCTCGGAGAAAAGGACCTTAGTCAGGTCGTCATCGCTGCAGATAGCAAAATACAGGCGTTGGTCTGGATTCCAAGCCGAGCTCGCGCGCCAGCCCACAATAAGCCCATCCTGCACTCTGATTTTGCCACCGAGCAACACATCGCGATGGTTGAGGTCAATGACGAAAACATTGCAACTGTCGCCGTCGAAAGTATAGCGGTGATAGGCCACACGGCGGTCGGCCGTGAGCTCGACAGTGGTATTGGTACGGTCAAGCAACACCTTATAATAGCCCGCTTTCGCTACTTCGTTCTCATGCGAGAAATGGCTCTTGTATGCCTCTCTCATCTTTCCGCTTTCCACTTTCCACTCTCCACAAACCGGCATAATCAGTACGTCGCCATAGTCAGAGCAGCCAGTGCCACTGAGGTGGGTATGGCTGAAGCCGTAGATGGTGTCGTCGCTATAGTGGTAGCCGCTGCAACCATCCCAGCCATCGAGTCGTGTATCGGGCGACGGCTGTATCATGCCGAAAGGCACAATGGCTCCCGGAAAGGTATGTCCGTGGCCGTCAGTGCCAACGAAGGGGTTGACATACGAGGTCAGACTCTTTTCGCCACAAGCGGCGAAAAGGAATGCCGATGCAATGAGGACAAATATTCTTTTCATTTGTCTTAACTACTTAACTACTGCCTACTTAACTACTCTTTCGGCATCTTGATCAGCGCTGCAGCACCGAGGATAGCCACCTCGTTGGCGCGGAGCTCGCTCATGCGGATCTGGCAGCTGCCAGCGTAGATATTCAACAAATACTTCTCGAAAGCCGCGCGCAGGGGTTTCAGCAACGGTTCGCCCACCTGGGCGGGACCACCCATTAGGAAGATGGCCTCGGGGGCCGAGAAGGTGACGCTGTTGGCCATCGCCAAACCCAGCTGGTCGGCCACCGTCTCCCATGTCTTCAGGGCCACGGGGTCGCCCTGGTGCGCCAGCTCACCAATCATCTTGCTGGTAATGTTGTCCGTCACCGGGACACCCTTCAACTCGCAGTAGGTCTGCACAATGCCGCGAGCCGAGGTGTAGGTCTCGAGGCAACCCTCGCGCCCACAGGAGCACTTGCGACCGTGGGGGATAAGGATATTGTGACCCAGTTCGCCGGCACCGCCGGTGCTGCCGTGCACCAGCTTGCCGTCGACCACTATGCCGCTGCCCACGCCGGTACCGAGGGTGAACATGATGAAGTGCTTCATGCCGCGGGCGCCACCATAGACATACTCGCCGTAGGCCGCCGCATTGGCGTCGTTGCTGAGCACCACCGGCACCGGGAGGTATTTCTTAATCTCCTTGCCGAAATCCAACACACCTTTAATTGTGAGATTGGGCGCATTGTCCACACAGCCCGTATAAAAATTGCCGTTGGGAGCGCCGATGCCGATACCCTCGAGGCTGACAGCCTCACCGTCGCGCACCGTCTGTTCCTTCATCATGGTTTCAATCTCGCACATCATGTCGCGCACGTAAGGTTCCAACTCAGTGTATGCATTGGTCGGGATGTTCCGGCGCTGGATGATATTACCGTTCTCAGTCACCAGCCCCATGTCGGTATTGGTGCCGCCCATATCCACTCCGATAGAATATTTCATATTAAATAGTACATTTGTAATTAAAGTGCAAAAATACGAACTTTTCCCGACATGACAAAAAAAAGTTGCCCCCAATCCGAGAGCAACCATTTTCTAACCACACCCCTCTCCGCTCGGAGAGGGGTTGGGGGTGAGGCTTTAGATGATACCGCCGAAGAGAGGCTGAGGGAAGGAACTCTCGTCGACAAGCCAAATAATGCCCTCGATGAAACCAATGATGCCGGGGATGCCGCACCAGAAGAAGCAGAGGTGCAGGATACCGTCCTTGGTGTCGCCGGTATAAAAGTGGTGGATGCCGAAATCGCCAAGGAAGATGGCGAGGATGGCGCCGACAACGCGGTCTTTACCCTTGGCCTTGTCGATGCTGACGGTGGAGAGGGCTCCGACATTCTCGGTGGGGAACGAAACATCCTTCAGGTTGGCAAGGTCCACATCACCGATAGTCTCAATGGACTCAAAGTCAGCCTTGTTGAAGCTGAAGTCCTGATTGTTGACAGTCACCTTGAGGGTGTTGTTGTCGAACGACATTTCAACAGCGTCCTGAGCGATGGCCACGGTGCTCATTGCGAAAACAGCCACCAGAGCTAATAATGCTTTTTTCATAGTGTGTTAATTTTTAATTGGTTATTAATATTTGTTAAAAAAATTCACATCTCATTGATTTTGCAAATATAACAATAAAATCCGAAACAACAAAGCAAAATCAAGATTTTATCCCCCAAAAAGTGTTGCAAAGATACAATTAATCTATACTTTACAAAAAAAAATATTATCCACGAATCAATATTTTTCGTAACTTTGCACCATCGAAACAAAAAAAATAAAACCCACGTAATCGCGGGTTTCAAGAAAACTCTTCGGCTTATAGCCTTATTGTGAAAAGCTCGAAAAGTGATGCAAAAATACAAATAATTTTTGATATAACCATAAAAAGATGAGAAAACTTCGTTAAAATCAATTCGTTAATGCCGTTTTATTCTCTTTAAGAAAGTCATTTTAATGCGATAATGCCTTAAATAAAAGTATCTATTCTTGCCGTCACGGATATGCCACGCATTACCTCAACTGCGAAGGCTCCAACCCCATACATCTTGCCACGATGATGGGACGTTCCGTCAATGGCATATTCCGTTATGTGAAAACCATCCAGACCGAGGACGAGATATTGAAAGAAAGGAAACGTATGGGATTGTAGTCCTCAAATATCCTGTTTTTGCAGGGTTATTTGTGATATAACAGGAGTTCTCCTATTCCTTTGGTAATTGGCAAAGATAATAGGAGAACTCCTTTTATACGGCAGTTATCCTAAATATTCCACCAAACCAAATATGGCAAGTGCAAGGAAAAAGAATTGGATGGCATAACCTATGGCGGTCATAAAACGGCTTCCTGCCAAATCCATGCTGCTCTTTATCCAAAACCAACGGGGAGGCACCGTATCAGCCCAACCAACAATACCAACCACCAGACCGAGGACTGCACTCAACGCACCCACAACAAGTGATGCAGGAGAGGGGGCTTCAAGTAGGTATAGTCCACCGAGAATGATTGCTATAGGACTAATAAATTGAAATATCCAAAGAAATATTGCCATATACTACTTTCTCTTTGCTCTTTCACGTTCTCGTTTGAGACTTTCTTTTGCGCTCTCTATTTGGCGTTTAAGGTTCTCAATATTGCGGTCATGACTGGCAGCATGGTCAATCTTTTGTTTTCGGTAACTTGCTTTACTGCTTGGAGAACTGGCACTCTTTATATATGCAGCATATCGTTCATTATCCTTCTTTTTTGCTTCTCGTTCCTTTGTTACTTGAGAACGTAGGTCAATAAGGCGTTTGCGGTAATATTCTACAGACATAATAATGTTGTTTAATTGGAATCTGGCAGCAGGTCTCCCTGTCCACCAGATTGGTTTATGCCGTTTTATTTGGCATATTTGGATTTAAGGGCATCCATATCGGCTTTTCGAGCCATTTTCGGAATGTCGGGCAATTTGGCAAGGGTCATTTCATCGAGAGCCAATACATGGTCATCGCAAGATGCAACTTGAACTTTCAATCCAAAGTTGGTCATCATGTCCTTCTCGAAACCGCCGACCGTCTTACTTCCACGGCATTCATAACTGCCTGTTTTTGTTGCGACCTCACTAACTTTCTCATCACCAGTAAGGCGTTTCTGTCCTTGATATACACGTAGTGTACCACCGAACTCATCTTTGAACCTCTTACATAGGGTTGACACCAAAAGGCGTCCGTCAACTTTGATTTCCATTGTATTGCTATTTATTGTTGATGAAATCAATAAGTTTTGCTCCGAGTTGTCTTGTGTTCCATTCGGGATTAATCTCGAACCCCTCTTTCTCTGACACCTCACGGAGAGCGCCTTTTACATTGTCATAAACACGGTAAACTTCGATACCGCCACTTTCGAGTACACCAATCATATACTCGCCACTGATTGCTGATTTTTTGTAAGCCATAATAATTGATATTAAATGATTATTTGATTATTTGAAAAGTCTTTTGATTTTGTTTTTCAGACTGCCTTTAGCCTTGCGGGCTTTTGCCATACGGGCGGCGGCTTCCTTGCCTTCTTTGGTTCTTTGGTCAAGTTTGCCATCGGCTCTGCGTTTGGCCCCACTGCTCTTCTTGATGGCAGGTTTCTTGGATGCTTTTTTCTGTGCTTCACGTGCCTTGCGGGCGCGCTCTACCATTTCTTTGTATTCTTTGGTCCTCTTGTCAACCTTGCCGGAGGCTGTTCTCTGTATTGCCATAACTATTTGTTTTTTGTGGTTATTATTCAGCCGAAGTGTTTTCACCTTCGACAATTAGGTCTTCCTCTTCATTTACAAACTCGTCGAGGATTGTGTTGGCTCTTTCTTCATCCACGCCGAGTATCTCGGCAAAGGCTATAAAGTTATCCACCTCGTCTTGTGATAGTACCGCATTGGCACACAACATGTGCAGACAGAGTGTCAACACACCTTCCTCTTCACCTTTGAAGACGTGTTTGGCTGCTTTTTCCAGGTGGTCGTTGATTTCCTCCTCGGTCATGTTTTCCGTAGCCTTAATCTCTTTTTCGACTACAACGGGAATTGTGGGTAACTCCATATCCTCTGCAAGGTCAAAAAGATATGCCTTTTCGGACTCATCGTATTCACCGTCCGCCCATACCGCTGCTGCCAAAAAGGCGGCAAATGTTCTGTGGTCTGTTTTCATAAGATTGTGTATTTGTTTATATTATTTAATGATTACGAATTCTGTGCGACGATTTTCTGGTGCCATTGGGTCGTCGGCGTTCTTCGGGTTACTGCTACCAAAACCGACCGCCTCCAAACGGTTGGCATCTATGCCGCCATGCTCAATAAGGAATGTAACTGCGGCCTGTGCGCGCGCCTCGGAGAGTTTCTGATTCACCACCGCATCACCTTCGGCACTGGTATGTCCTTCAATACGCAGGCGTAGTTCTGGATAACTATTCATCAACTTTGCCAAGTCGTGTAACACAAATTTTGCATCCTCACTTAAGTCGGATTTCCCCTGCTGGAATTGGGCTGCATTGAAGTTGTTTTCAATCTGTTCCAATTGCTGAACATATACAGTATCTACAACTGTTTGCACTACAGTGTCGGTTACGGTTATCACTTCATTCTTGCCTTTCGGGCGGCAGAGCAAAGCGATGATAAGTCCCACAACAACCACACCAACAATTGCCCACACCCACCACGGAATACCTTTGTTTACCTCACGTTTGGGAGGCACATATCCGTTAAGATACTCCAATCGGAATGACCCTTTTTGACCAATTCCTTTTTCTGCGGATTCAAATTGAGCGATTTCAATTCCATATTGCGTTGCATGACTTACCAAACGTTCAAAACTTGGTTTAGTCCACATTTTTACAACAGCAACCTTTGTGCCGTCACCCATAGTTAGTAGTTCATCTTCTTTTTGGAAGAAACCATCCCAGTTGGCATCGGTGCCTTTTTCTCCTGCCTTTACGAAGTTTTTCTTAACGCCACTATCGGGATTTAATTCATCGGGGAATGCCTTTTTAATGTCATCCATAGTGGCTTGCGGATACATTACCATGTAGGCATGCATTATTCCCAGAGCCGTGCGGTTCTGTGCCTTGCCATAAACTCTTACTTTGTTTGTCATAGGATATTGTATTTATTGTATTTGTCTTTATAAAACCTATTTCAATTCAATAAAAGATATGTAGATATGGTGTTTGTCAATTTGATTATTGACAAATTCCATGCATTCATTACCACAAAGTTTCTTTATTGCATCACGGACACCCTCAACGTCAAGCACCACCATAAACTTATAGTAATTGTCCGTGTTCTCACCGTCAAAACTGCGTTTGCCATCTTTCAGACCTTTCAGGTCTTTCAGTATACCATTCTTTTGTGCCGCACCAAATTCGTGTGGTTTCACAGGAATGTTACATTTTACCTCGGCAATCAACTTCACGCCCTCTTTTTTGTCCCAACAGACATCAAAACCGTTTGTGTTGGGGTGAATGGAATCCACCTCTTTCTTCATCGCATTTGCCTGTACTTTGTTGATGATTCCCATTGCTTGGAGTTTATCGACGAATGCTTGTGTGACTTTCAAAGTTATCATATTGTTGACATCACTCAACGTTTTCTTCAACTCAATCCAGTCCTCAATAGTCAGTAGTTTTGCGTAATCCTTTGGGTCTCTATTTCCAAAGACCTTTTGCCAAAACAGATTAAATGTTTTGGTTATTTCTGCTTCTCTGGAGTAAGTGGTTTCTGTTGTGTCCATGTTGTTTTGAATTTGTGGATAGACAATAAAAAAACCGTGAACTTGATTCTTTGTTCATACGGAGGCTCTGGAAAACCTTATCTGCAAACAAGAAAGCTCACGGTGGCGTGAGCGTTTCCCCTTTCCTTTGCAGATAACACTTTGAAATTTTTCCAGAATTTCCGTATGCAAAAAAGGCGATTAACGCACTAATTGTCTATTTATGTCTATTTTATTCTGTTGTTTTTATGCCATATAGTTATGTTTTAATTTGATAGTGCAAAGGTATGCAATTTTTCTGACACTGACAAAAATATTTTGACTTATAGAAACGACATACATTGAAAATCAATACTATAGATTACATGTTTCTCGTCTTTCAACGGCTATACACGCCCATAATTGCCATTTGGGAGGAGGTTTGATTCACATTTTCAGTCGTATTGACACCCACTTTTATACTTAACATTAATTAACGATTTTACCACTTAACTTTTGAGGGTTTTCCTTTATACATATGTGTAAAAGAAACAATAATCAATCAAATATTCAAAGCTATGGTAAACAAAAACAACACCCAACCCAACCCCATCTTTCAATTCACGGAATTGACCCTGAAAGAGTTTGAAACGATGCCCGAAGAAGGTCTTTATCTTCTTCGATGCAAACTGCCCGAGGATGATTTGGCAAGTCGTTGAATACGTTACCGAGCTTGTCCTCGTCCTCAATCATAAAATATGGCAACATCACGACCATAACATTGAACTGGAGCGTGTCTATGACCGACTTTGGCGAGAGGCGGAGGGATGGTGCGTCGAAAACCTCACTGGGGAGGATGCCAGATACTATTTTAAAGTGACTGACTAATTAGTTATCCCTATTCAGACTCTATGCAAAATCCACGTAAAATACTGACCGAAAGTCTATTATAGCGCAAGTATATAAGCAGTCAAAAAAGTAGAAGAAGTAGTTATATTTTTATAACTGCTTCTTTTTTAACGACGTTATATACCGTGGGCGACTATACGAATAAAATTTGATATAACAAAATTAAATTACAGAAAAATATAACAAAAGAGCATTTCTTGTTGAATCGAAAAATCAAAAAAAATGAGGAGTTGCTCTTATTTTCGCCCTTCAGAACATGCTATCTCCCAGTGGCTTGTATAGACTATGTCTTACTCATCTCTTACTATACTCTTAGTATACCCTTTGTTAAAAATTACTTAAGTAGGCAATAATAAATAGAATATAACGTTATGATAGTTAGAGCATCAATTAAAAATAGTAGTTATGGCGAAGCAAATATCTGGTATTCTGGGTGGTTACAGCGGGAAGATTGGTCCCGTGGTGGGATATATGTGGAACGGGAAGTACTGCGTGCGGGCGCACCAGCGATGGGTGAAGAATCCGCGGACGGCGGCGCAGATGGAGCACCGCAAGATGTTCAAGCAGGAGGTGCAGCTGGCGGCCAAGATGAGCTGGGCCGTGGGCACCACGCTGCGTGACGCGGCACGCGCCACCGGCATGACGGCATACAACCTCTTCGTGAAGATGAATCAGCACGCCTTCGGCATGGAGGACGAGCGGCTCACGGTAGACTATAGCTCGCTGATTCTCAGTGTTGGAGATGTAGCCACGGTGAGCCTGAAGTCGATGGAGTGGACCTCGCACAACGTGCTCGACGTGCGCTACGAGCGTGGCACGGGCAGCAGCTTCGACCACGTCTACCTCTATGCCTATATTCCTGATTTGGAGACGGGTTTCCTGACGGCCCCCTCCTACCGCCGCGACAAGCGTGTGGCCCTGGCGCTGCCCGACCGTTTCGCTGGCCACACGGCGCACGTCTACCTCATGGTGCAATCGGCCGACGGCCGCTGGAGCGATTCTGTCTATGCAGGCGAAATTGCTCTGGATGAGCGTATTGAGACGCAGCAGGAGGACTCCACGGAATGGTCACCGACGCCGACGAACGACGCGGAGTTTGTCCCGCAGGGGCGCACGAACGGAAGCCAGAGCAAAGTCCCCGAAAAGAAGGGTCCGCCACCCGAACCGCCCGCAGAAATATAAAGACACAACATTTTTTTTGTCATATCGTCGATTCTTCGTATTTTTGCATTTTATTTTGGAATCATCTATTATGAGCATTATTTTAGCGATAGAATCGAGTTGTGACGATACGTCGGCGGCGGTCCTGCGGAACGACGTGCTGCTGAGTAACGTGATTGCCAGCCAGAAAGTGCATGAGCAGTACGGCGGGGTGGTGCCCGAACTGGCCTCGCGTGCCCATGAGCAGAACATCATCCCCGTGGTCGACGGTGCCATCCACGAGGCGGGAATTGCCAAGGAAGATATTGATGCCGTGTCTTTTACGCGCGGTCCCGGCCTGATGGGGAGCCTAATGGTGGGCGTGAGCTTCGCCAAAAGTTTCGCACAGGCCCTAGGTAAGCCGTTAATTGAAGTGAATCACCTTCAGGCGCATGTACTTAGCCACTTCATTGACCGCGGCGAGCCTATCCCTCAGTTCCCCTTCATCTGCCTGCTGGTTTCCGGCGGTCACACCCAGATATTGCTGCTGAAGAGCCACTTCGAGATGGAAGTGCTGGGGCAGACCATCGACGATGCCGCCGGCGAGGCCATCGACAAAGCAGCCAAAATCATGGACCTCGGCTATCCCGGCGGTCCCATCATCGACCGCCTGGCCAAGGAGGGCAATGCCGATGCCTACCGCTTCGCCACGCCTCAGATTCAGGGCTACGACTACTCATTCTCAGGCATCAAGACCTCGTTCCTCTATTTCCTCCGCGACAGGTTGAAGGAGGATCCCGACTTCATCGAGAAGCACAAGGCCGACCTCTGCGCCTCGATACAGAAGACCATCGTGGGCTTCCTGCTGAAGAAGGCCGAGCGCGCCGCCATCGACCATAAGGTGCGGCAGGTAGCCATCGCCGGCGGAGTGAGTGCCAACTCATTGCTGAGAAGCGAGTTGCAGCGTATCTGCGACAAGCACCACTGGCAGGCGTTCATCCCGCCATTCAAGTTCTGCACCGACAATGCCGCCATGGTGGGCATCGCCGGCTATTTCAAGTATCTAAAGGGAGAATTTGCAGATATTTCATTGCCACCTTATACGCGATAATACGACAAATGCGTTTATTAACGACAACAAAGACAACTTGCAAAGCGAACATCGATTTGCTTCTCCGGCGCATGTGCGCCGGATTGTTGTTTGGGTTGTCGCTGTTGTCGTCATCCACTGCACAAGATATTCATTTCACGATGCTGGACCTCGACCCGCTGCTGTTCAATCCGGCCTACAGCGGCTTCTTCGCCGACAAGGCGCGCTTCGGGGCGGTGTACCGCAACCAATGGGCCTCGGTAACCACTCCGTTCCAGACCTTCAGTGCCACGGCGGAACTGAGCATCATGCGCAGCAAGCGCAACGGAAACGGCCTGAGCGCCGGCCTGTGGGTGAGCAACGACCGCGCAGGCGAACTGAGCTACGGCTCGACGTCAGCCTCCGCCATCGTCTCTTATTTCCAAGCCCTTGGCAACGGTAACAACCTGATTTCCGTGGCCTTCGAAGGCGGTGTAGGTCAGGTGGGGTTCGACCCCGAACACATCAATCTGGCCGACGGCACCGAGACCTTCGTACGCGAGAAGGCCCTCTACCCCACTCTGGGTGCCGGTGTGGCGTGGTTCTGCCAGGTGAACGATGAAGTCTACACCAAGGTGGGTTTTTCCCTAAGGAACATCAATGAGCCCGACATATCATATCTGGGCCTGAGCGACACACGTCTGAGCCTCCGCTGGAACCTCTACACACGTGCCGAGTGGCGTTTCCACCCACAATGGAGCGTCCTGCCGGTGGCAGGCTACCAGCACCAGAAAGGATTCAGCGAGCTGGTCTATGGTTGCGACGTGAAGTGGTACGTCAACGAGCGTGCGCGCAAATACTTGGCCTTCAGCACCGGACTGCTGGGTCGCCATGGTGATGCCCTGGCGGTGAACGTGGCGGTGGAATGGACACAATGGGTTTTCGCATTCAGCTACGACGCCAACCTCTCTACCCTCGCCGAGGCCAGCCACACGCTGGGAGCCTTCGAGATTGGCGTGGTTTACAAGATAGGGAAACGCGACGACAAACACTACAAGGAAGCGCTGCCGTGCCCGATAATATAAGGTGAAATGTGAGAGGTGAAAGACAGAGAATATGATGAAAGGATTTTACATACAGAAAAGATTATTGCGGCTGATGCTCTGCGTCAGCTTGGCTTTCACCTTTCACCTTTCACCTTTCACCTTAAGAGCGCAGTACCGTGTGGTACATCTAGAGAAACCGCTGAATACACCAGGGAGCGAGACAGGGGCGCTGCGGCTGGGCGATACGGTGCTGGTCTATTCGTCGATGCCACCGACAGTGAGGACCAACAGCCAGTTTGACGTGGGTGGCGGCGTGATGCAGGTCTATCAGGCACGCATCGCCAAGAACGGCCGGGTGGCAAAGCCTAAGCCCGACCGCTGGGGACTCAACAACAAGCGCGACCATACGGGCAACATCGCCTTCGACCCATGGACCAAAGACATCTACTTCACACGCGGCGACGTGGAGAGCCTCCAGTGCGAGATTTATTTCGCCAAGCGCAAGAAACGTCGCGGATGGGAGAAGCCTGTGAAGCTTCCGGGGCCGGTGAACATGAAGGGCTACACCTCGACGCATCCCTCCGTGGGGCGCCTGAAAGACAGCACCATAATCCTTTATTTCGTCAGTAACCGGCCAAACGGCTTGGGCGGAAACGACATCTGGTATACCCTCGTCAAGAACGGCAAGAGCACCGAGTGCTTCAACCTCGGTCCCATGGTCAACTCGGCAGCCGACGAGATTACCCCCTTCTACGACCAGCTCAACGGTGTACTCTACTTCTCGTCGGACCGCGAGGGTGGCAAAGGCGGGCACGACATCTATTGTGCCGTGGGGCAAAGGAACACCTGGCAGAAGGCCGAACCAGTGTGCGGATGCTTGAACAGCGAGCACAACGACCTCTACTATAACATCACCGACTACGACAGCGTCACAAGCCGCCCTCTCGGTGGCTTCCTCGCGTCGAATCGTAGCGACAGCTATTTCCTCACCGACTCCACCTGCTGCAACGACCTCTACCGCTGGGGAGTGGATTCCACCTTCGTCATGGATGTGGTGGAGCTGAAGATGGACACTGTGGAGAGCATCGACACAATCCAGCAACGCGTGCGGCGCTTCATGTTCCCGCTGTTCCTCTACTTCCACAACGACGACCCCGACCCGCAGAGCCGCGAAATGTCCACCACAACTACCTATCCCGACTGCCAACGGCACTACGCCTCGCTGCGCAATGAGTATATAGCCAAACAGAAGAACGCCGACGACTCAACGCTGATGGCGATATTCTTCGATACCTGCGTCATGGGCAACTACAACCGCGTGGAAGAGTTGCTGGACTACGCGGAAAGCCTGCTTGACGCCGGAAACAAGATTACCATCACCATTGCAGGCTTCGCCAGCCCAGTGTACAAGACCGACTACAACCTCAACCTTTCGCACCGCAGGATTGGTTCCTTTATAAATATGATACGCACATGGAGAGGCGGCGTCTTCGAGAATGCCCTCGACGACGGTCGACTCAATATCGTTCAGAAGCCCCACGGCGCCGTGGAGCCGACTACAGAGAGCCAATCGAAAGACCCTGTATACGGACTTCCCGCCGCCCTCGCACGCCGCATCGAGATACTCGGCTGCGAGATTCAATAATTTTTTTACTTTTATTTGTAAGATTTAGGATGGTTTTGCGTCATAAGGGTGAATCAGCATTGGAATCGATGAAGCAAGAAAACTTTCTCAATACCTTGATGAGCTTGCAACCGGCCATGCAACTCGCCGCAGAGAAACTGCTACACAACGAGAGCGACGCCGAGGACATGGTGCAGGAGACCGTCATCGAGCTGTGGGAAAAACGCAACAAACTAGATCATGTGCTGAATCTTAACGCCTACGCCATGCAGACGGTCAAAAACCGCTGCATCTCACTCCTCCGCAAAAGCCGAAACATTGCCACGGGCAATTTCGAGTTGCTTGACAACATGAGCGACGACGCCATCCTGGCCGAAGCCGCCCTCATCGAAGAACGCGCCGCGAAACTTGACCGCATGATGGAGCAGCTGCCAGAAGTGCAACGGGAGGCTGTGGAGATGAAATACATGAAAGCGATGACTCACGACGAGATGCAACGTCAGTTAGGAATGTCCTCGACCAACGTCTACACCACCCTTTCGCGAGCCATATCAAACCTGAAAACAATGATGAGCCATGGAAGATAAAGAATTGCAAGAACTGTTCGCAGCCAAACGCACCACCGAGGCCAACCGCCGCCGCCAAGAGGAGTTGCGCCAGCTGTTAGGGAATCAGGCCGCCCCCAAGAGCCGCCGCCTGTGGCCCGTATGGGTGGGTGCGGCCGCGGCCTCCGTCCTGCTGCTAATAGCCCTCCCCCCCCTCTTCCGCCAGCCCGAAAGCACGCCCCTGCTGGTGGCACAGGCCGACAGCCTTCTTCCGATAGCCGTCGAAGAGGCGATGCCCGAGGAGGCCCAACCTCAACCAACCCCAGCGGTGCGTCACACTCGCAAAACAATCCACAGCGAAGAGATTGCAAAGGTTGAACCCATCGAGCAGACGCTGGTAGTGACAGAAATCCCGGATATCCCCATTGCCCAAATCGAACCTTCCATCACCACCATCGACACCCCTTCCTCCCCTCGCGTCATGCGACGTACCTCAGGCAACCTCGCCTGTGAGAAAGGCTGCGCACGACCTTCCTACAACACTCAGGAGCTCGCCATCAACCTCTTCCCCAAAGACACCATTACAAAATCATTTGCCCTTATAATCAAATAATCCTTTCCATTATGAAGAAAACAATCCTCACCCTCGCCCTCTGCCTCGCCGCGCTGGTGGCAACGGCACAGAACCGCTACGAAGTGGAGCAACGCCTCGAAGGCGACATCGAGCAGATGGAACTCGGCAGCGGCTGGGACATCCGCCTCATCCACGACACCCTCAACTCCATCGTCATCGTCACACCCTGCGAATACTACTTCGCCGAAGGCAACGAGCCCGAAATCTGCACACTTGAAAACGGCTGGTTCACGTTGAAGGACAACAACTTCATGCCCCACGGCACCCGCGTGGAGATTCATTTCATCCGCCCGCTGACATACCTGCTGATGAATCGCGGCGCCAGCGCCAGTTCCGACAGTCTCGCCTTCACCTCCTCAAAAAACTGGCATGAGATGCTACTCGATCCTCACTCGCGCCTCGATGTGCGCGTGCTGTACGCCGAACGTCCTCTCCACATCGCCGTCGACACAATGGCCAACCTCCACATCGGCAACTTGGATGGCAACAAGATCACGCTCAATACCATGAAGTACAGCACCGTCAACATCGACAACAACAAAGCCCTCCATCTCGACTGCGTGCGCCACCCCGAGTCCTACGGCAACCTGCCCGAGTTGGCCGAGAAGAACGAGAAAGTCGAGGTGAAGACAGCCAACCGCTGGATCAGAGAGCAGTTGCACATGCTCACCGGTGGTTTCGCTTTCGGCGTCACCAACTACTTCGACCACCACTCCAACTCTCCCTTCAACTGCAACTTCGGCGCCCACGTATCCCTCACGCTGATGTGCAACGAAATCTACTTCACCGACCGGCTGTGGTTCAACTTCGGATGGACCATGGGCATGGAAGGACGATTCCTGACCAACGACGTGGAGACTGCCGACCATCACCTGCAACTCGCCACCATCCCTACCGACAACCGGCAATACCAAATCCTATGGAACAACTTCTTCGGCATTCCCATACAGATGGGCTACTCTGTGAAGAACCACATAGCGAGACACTTCATCAGCAATGTCCACATCGGCCTCACCCCCATGCTGCAGCTCGGCCAGGGATTCAAAACCACGTGGCTCAACAGTCACGACCACTTCAAGAGCGGCAGCGAGAAAGTGCGCGACCTCTCTACCTTCCAGTTGCGCCTCACGGTAGGCATCACACTCCCCGTATTGATGTCCATGCGGATGGACTTCTTCGTCGACCTCCTGCCCACCTATCGGCCCTCGGCCGAGGCCGGAAACATCCACAGCTTCGGTCTCAGGTTCACGTTCTGACAAAAAGCCACTCTCCATAAAGATAAAAAATGCACCTAACCCATCGGATTAGGTGCATTCTCGTTTTGTGCAATAACTTACTTCACATATTTTATTGCATTCTCAAAGCCACTTACATCTAAATCAAATATATATTGACTTCTTGAATATTCGCCACACGTTGCAGAAACAGATATCACTCCTCCCTTTTTTATAATATTCAACAACTCTTCTCCCGACAAAAAAGAAGTGATATTACCATTACTATCATTCCAGAAATACAAATTATTATGTATGTTTCCTTCTGAATCTCGGATGTCCATATTGACGCGACCTTCATCTTTAACAACATAAGAATCATACTCTATAAACTTAAATGAAAACTCATATTTATCACAATATAATATTGCGGTCATTCGAGATCCTGTTGTTGCAGAATTGCTAAAAACACCCCGTCCCATCAATAAAAGATACTTGTCGTTGGTCTCCTTGTTAAATTGGTCTCTATAAAAACGCAATTGCCATGCACCAGTTCCCGTTGGGACTGGAATTTTCACATCAACATTGTTTTCCTTATCGCCCACTGCACGACCTGTTGAATTAACCAAGACTGCTGCCCTGTATCGAATACCATCATCATAGGTCAAGGTTTCATAAATCTTACCAATTTTTTGTTTTTCGAAAACTTCTGGCGACAGATAAATACTATCTTCGTCAAGTTTTTGTTGAGCTTCATAAGCAACGCCGTTACTAACAAGATACACATACTCAATCTGAGTCGATGTTTCCATACCCAACCCATTTTTCCCTTTGAAATTCATTCTAAGAATACAAAGAGAATCATTGGCATAAAATGTCTCTTGATCTGATACTTGAACACTTGTTGGGTCTTTGGCAAGCTCTCTCAAAAGAGCAACTGACGATTCCTTTGCTGCTTTCTCCAACTTCTGAGACTTGCTGCAAGACACGCTCATTAATGCACAAATGAGTGCCACTGATAATAATACTTTTTTCATGATTGTTTTTTATTAAAAATGTTAATAGAAATGTTGCGTAACACTTGCATAACAGCATACATTGACACTGCAATGAATAAAGAAGTACAACTTGTAAGGAATAATGTCCAGTCAAAAACCGTTTTACTCCGATAGTATCCACCTTCTTCTCTAAACGATAGAATGAAGTAAATGACAAAAACAACTATACCACCCCAAAGAACAATTTTAGATATCCAATCTAATATCTTCTCTGCATTGGGATTTATTGCCAAATCCTCACTCTTAGTTTCGTTGGGGTCGACACCTTCTATCTTAATTGAATGCTTTTCCTCCTCTGGAATATATTTAAGGAGTTCGGAATACTCTTCATCTGACACATCCCATAGTTTTAATCTGTATCTCTCACCGACGAGATTGTCAAAATATGGGTAATCCTCCCAGTTCGGATGACTCTTAGACATATATTCCCTGTCGCAAAGACCTGCTTTAATGAGAATTTTTTCCTTTCTTTCTAACTCATAAGCATCTTTTGTTTCTTTCTCCAACGAAGCTTGTTCCGCCATTTGTCTCTTTCGCTCTTCAATGTACTGTTTGACTCTTTCATCCATAATCATTATACATTTTGGCCCTTCGTGCCAAAAGAGCATTGACAAAAAAGAAGCGTGGCACTGTATGCCCACTTAGTACTTGAAGGTCGTCGGAAACCTGAATTATCTAATGTAGTAACAGCCCACGCTATACGCGTAAAGCCATCATACATCCTTGATAATTCACCTTGAAAAGTTCCGACGTTCTCAAGTACAAGGAAGCATAACGCTTCAATAATAATCATTGGGATTTCTACTCCCAAATCATGTGCAAAGATACAACTTTTTTTTGAAACAATGAAAGAAAAAATAAAAAAAGCCGCAGGGATAATCCTGCGGCACTGACTGACTATTGTATTTATACAATATTATTTGCCGCCGAAGTGGGCTTTCAGCTGGTCGAGCTTGCGCTGTTTCTTGCGGTCCCAGATTTCGGTGATGAGCTTCTTGGTGGAGAGCGGGAAGTCGGACTTCATCATCCAGTCGTAATAGGAAGGTTCCTTCTCGAAAACGTTTTCCACCGTCTCGCCCTTGTGCTTGCCGAAGTTGAAGATCTCGCGGTGTTGGGCGTCGTAGCCTATATGGCCCACAAGATCGGCCCACTGGCTGTTGGCGGTGAAGCGGCTGAGGGCGGCCATGTCGTTGACGACAGGCTGCGACACCTTGCCGGAGTGGTCCTTGTAGTCGACACCCTGGTAGCGGTCGAGCTGGGCCTTGAGGACCTCGTAGGTGGCGATGGTGTCGGCGGCGGCTGAATGGGCATTTTCGAGATCCTTCTGGCAATAGAACTTATAAGCGGCCACAAGAGTACGCTGCTCCATCTGGTGGAAGATGTTCTGCACGTCGACGAGGTGGCGACACTTGAGGTCGAAGTCGATGCCCGCGCGGAGGAACTCCTCCACGAGCAGCGGCACGTCGAACTTGTTGCTGTTGTAGCCAGCCAGGTCGGCATTGCCGATATACTCCAACAGGCTGGAAGCCAGTTCGCGGAAAGTGGGCTTGTCGGCCACGTCAGCATCGGTGATGCCATGGATGGCGGTGGTCATCTCGGGGATATGGACGGTCTTGCCGTCGGCATCAACGGGACGGACGCGTTCTACCCGCGTGTCGGTAACTCCGCCGGGCAACACTTTATGGAGGCAGATTTCGACGATATGGTCATGACCGACGGTGACGCCAGTGGTCTCGAGGTCAAAAAAAACGATAGGTTTGGTGAGATTCAGTTCCATGATTTGTTTCTAGTATTTCTAGTAATACTAGTATTCCTAGTGATACTAGTTATACTAGTTGATTAATTGTCTTTCTTATTGCAGACAGGTGTTCCAGAAGAGATTCGGCGAGGTCGAGTCGGAGCATGTTGGCGCCGTCACTCTTTGCGCGGGCGGGGTCGGGGTGAGTTTCCATGAAGATACCGTCGGCACCCACAGCGATGGCAGCACGGCCGATGGTCTCTATCATGTCGGGACGACCGCCAGTGACACCGGCCGACTGGTTGGGCTGCTGGAGCGAGTGGGTGATGTCGACCACCACAGGCACACGGTTCTGCTGCATGGTGGGAACGCCGCGGAAGTCGACCACAAGGTCCTGATAGCCGAAAGTGGTGCCGCGTTCGGTGAGCATGAAGTTTTCGCTGCCGAAAGCACGCATCTTGTCAGCCACCTGTTTCATAGCTTCGGGCGAGAGAAACTGGCCCTTCTTAACATTGACGCACTTGCCAGTCTCGGCGGCAGCATGCAACAGTTCAGTCTGACGGCAAAGGAAGGCTGGAATCTGCAACACATCGACATACTCGGCGGCCATCTCGGCCTCAGCCTCAGAGTGGATGTCGGTGACCACTGGCACATGGTAGCGCTCGCGGATGGTGGCAAGGATTTCAAGGCCCTCACGGTCACCTATTCCGGTAAACGAACTAACGCTTGAACGGTTAGCCTTACGGTAAGAGGCTTTGAAGGCAAATGGAATATGCAAGCGGTCGGTGATTTCCACCAGCCGCTGACACACCACGAAGGGATTTTCGTGATCCTCTATCACACAAGGACCGGCAATTAGGAAGAAATTGCCGGTCTCTGTGTACTTTAAATCTGATAAGTTTGGGTTCATGCAATGGTATTAATAAGACATGTCGTTAGAGTAGGGATCGCCCTGTTCTTCCTCGGCCTGCTCGTTGCGGCGTTCGGCCGAGCGTTGGAGCGAAATGATGAGGGCTCCAATCATGCGAGTGAGTTCCATGAGGTACTCACGCGATTGAGTGTACTGCTCCTCGTTCATAAGTCCCAGATTGTGTGCCACCTCAGTGTACACCACACATTCGCGGATGGCCGTCTTGGCAATCTTCAGGTAGTGGTCAAACTGGCTCTTGCTACGACTCGAACCCTCGGCGATGTTGAGGGCGATGTCGAAAGAGGAATGACAGAACGAAGAGGCAAGGGTTTTCTCACTTTCGCTGCGGGGTGCGTTCATTTGAGTAGTCACCCAAGTTGCATAGTCCGTGGCCTTGGCGTAAACGCGCAGGTCCTCGAAACGGAAAAAGCTGACGGTTCTTTCTTCTTGCTGGTCCATAATCTTGTAATTTTAGTTAAAGTAATTTGTTTTATGATTTTTTAGACAATCTCAGCAAAATATTTCATAAACTGGGTACGCATGGCCACAGAAGCCTTGTCGTTAGGCTGCACTGCGAGTTTGCCACGGAACTTGTCGATGCTCTCGTAGCCTTTCTTCTGCATCCAGGCATTGAGGCCTTCGTTGAGCTCACGGAGGGTATCGATGCCGTTCTTGTAGAGGCAACTCACCACCTGAACAGTGTTGGCACCGGCCAAAAGCATCTTCACCACATCATCGGCACTATAGACACCCGTCGAGGCGGAAATGTCGCAACGCATCTTCTTGCTTAGGAGGGCCACCCAACGCAACGTGTTGTACACCTCGCCGGGATTCGACAAGAACGAGGCATTCTTCAAAGACTCATTCTCGATGTCAATGTCCACCTGAACACTCTTGTTGAACATGGTCACACCCTGGACGCCCATCCAACTGAGCTGCTGCATCTGCTTGGCCATGTCAGTGAAATAGGTTCCAACCTTTATACTTATGGGGATATTGATGGATTTACGCAAGGTATTGATTATCTGATTGAAGGTACGTTCCACATCGTCGGCCGACAAGGAGGTCTCATAGGGCAAGATGGCCATGTTGAGCTCCAAAGCGTCACAACCAGCCTCCTGAAACTTGATGGCGTAGGTCAGCCAGTTCTCGTAGGAAAAGCAGTTGATGGAGCCAATCACCGGAATGGTCAAGCACTTCTTGGCATCGCGTATCATCTGGAAATGCTTGCCTAGCGAGTCGTCAGCCACATGGGCGGCGATGTACTCATAGCTGTCGCCGTAGTTGTCGGTAGGAGCCACCACATGGGTATTGCGCTTGATATCATAGATAATCTGTTCCTCAAAAACAGACTTCAGCACCACAGCACCAGCACCGGCCTTCTCCATCTCAACCATCTTGTCCACATCGGAGGTCAATCCGCAACTGCCGACTATAATCGGGCTCTTCAAATCGAGCCCCAAATATTTAGTTTTTGTATTCATATCATATTCATTTTTCAACTTGCAAAGATATGTAAAATAAATTTAAGAAAAAAATTTTTTTTCACTTTTTTTAACAAAAGACACACAATTAACTGATTCTCAATAAATATTTTTTTAATCTCTTCGTATCTCTTTTCCCCATTACCCCAAATCTTTCAACTTTTATCTTCCAATTCATAAAAAATTTGTACTTTTGCATCCGATTTTACACTTAAAATTTTAGAGAAAAATATTTTTAAAGAAAAAAATAAAAGTTATTCATAATGAAAGAGCAATTAGAAGAAAAAAACACCGAGATGGCAAATGTCATCAACCGTTATGAGGAGTTCATCCAGAAAAACCAGAAGAAAATCATCATCGCCGTCTGCGCTGTCGTGGCCGTGGCCCTGATTATCTTCTGCTACTTCAAGTTCTACAAAGCCCCGCGGGAAGCCAAAGCCGCCGAAGCAATCTTCTACGCTGAGAACTATTTCGACAACGGAGACTACCAGACCGCCCTCGACGGCGACGGTACCAATCCCGGTTTCCTGGCCGTCATCGACCAGTACGGTTGCACCAAAGCCGGTAAACTTGCCAAGCTCTATGCCGGTATGGCCAGCCTGCGTCTTGAGAAGTATGCCGAGGCCGCTAAGTTCTTCAGCGACTACAGAGGCAAGGACCTCTACACCAAGCCCCTCGCCCTGATGGGTGAAGCCGATGCCCTCGCCGAGCAACAGAAGTTCGACGAAGCTGCCAAACTCTATGTCAAGGCTGCCCAGACCAACGAGAACGAACTCACCTCCCCCGCTGCCCTCCTCAAGGCCGGTCTCTGCTACCTCGGCACCGACAATGCCAAGGCTCTCGAACTCTTCAAACAGGTGAAACACTATCCCACCAGCACCGAATACCCCGAGATTGACAAATACATTGGCCTCGCCGAAGCCAAATAAAAACTGGCAACAATATAATTATAAAAAAGCCCTTGCAAATGCAGGGGCTTTTCTTATTGTTGGCAGAATCCGTTAAATCATCTTCGCCAATTCGCCAATCATATTGGCAGCACCGTCGAATATCTCGCTGATATGCGAGGCAGCCATGTAGGCGGGGGTAGTAAGCACCTTGTGGTCGCTGTCGACGCAGACATCGGTAGGGCCACAAGAACGAACCTTACAGCCGAAGCCCTTGGCCACTCCGGAAGCCTGGTTGTTGTCGGGTCCGAGGGTGAGCTCCACCTCGTAGCGGCCCAGCACCTTGGCCACCACCATGGGGGCTATGCACATGGCCACCACAGGCTTGCCGACACGGTAGGTCGCGAGGATGGCGTCAGCTACACTGTCGACAACCTCCATTCTCGGGCCGTCGAAGGCGAACGTAGAGAGGTTTCGGGCAGCGCCAAGGCCACCAGGTAGCGCCAAGGCGTCGTAGTCGGCAGGCTTGTAGTCCTCGATGGGTAGCAGGTTGCCGCGGGCGATGCGGGCACTCTCGACGAAGATGTCGCGCTGCTCCATATCGACCATCGTGCCCTCTTCTTCGTCATCTTCGACGTCGATATGGGGCACCACCTCGAAGAATCCCTCGGGGGCAAAGCACTGGTACTGCCAGCCTTGACGGTCGATGGCCAGCATCAGAGACAAACTCTCCTGCAGCTCGCTACCGTCACGGTTGCCACAGCCGGAAAGGATAACTGCTATCTTTTTCATTCTATTGTGGGTTTAATAGGGTTAATGGGTTTAATGGGTTTAATGGGCATATACATATTCAGCCCACTAAACCCATTAGACCCATTAGACCCATCAAGAAAAAAACTATTTATTGAAAGCGTCAACGCTCTCCTTAATCAACTGGAAGGTAGCCTCGATGTCGTTGTCGAGACCCATGGAGAAGCGGATAAGGCCTTCGCTCATACCCATCTCGCGCTGGATATCCTCGGGAACCTCGGAGCTGGTGCTCTTGCCGCTGTTGCTGAAGAGAGTCTTGAAGTAACCCAGCGAGACGGCGAGGTAGCCAACGCCCTTCTGCTGCATGAGCTCCATAATCTTGCTGGCGCGGTCGGCAGTGCCCATGTCGATGCTGATCATGCCGCCAAAGCCGTAACCCTCGTTCATCATGCTGCAGAACAGCTCGTAGTCGGGATGCTCGGGCAGGCCAGGGTAGTTGTATTTGAAGCCCACCTCTTTGAAGCGCTTGGCAAGGTACATGGCGTTCTCGCCGTGCTTCTTCATGCGGATGTGCAGGGTATGGAGGTTCTTGTTGATGGAAGCGCTGCGCATGGGATCCAGCACGGGGCCGAGGAGCATGCAGGTGCCGTCGTTCACGTCAATCAGGCTGTTGATATACTCGGCGCTGCCGCAGATGGCACCGGCCACGCAGTCGTTGGTACCGTTGATGTACTTGGTCATCGAATAGACGGTGACGTCGGCACCCAGACGGCAGGGGCTGAAAATCATGGGGGTGAAGGTGTTGTCGACGATGAGTTTGGCACCGGCGGCATGGGCCATCTTGCTGTTTTCACCGACTACGACTTGGTGTTGGGGTGCTCGGCGAGGGCTTTCTTCACGCTCTCGAGGTTCTGCATGTTCACGAAGGAGCAGCTCACGTTGAACTTTTTCAGGTAGTTGGCCATGAAGGCGAAGGTACCGCCATAGGTGGTCATGCTGGCCACGATGTGGTCGCCGGCGCAGACTTCGTGCAACAGGGCGCTGGTGATGGCGGCCAGACCGCTACCGGTCACCCAAGCCATCTCGGTGCCTTCCATGGCGGCAAGACGCTGGCAGAGAGCAAGGTTGGAGGGATTCCAGTGACGGCTGTAGAGGAAGTAGCCCTCGGTCTCGCCGTGGAAGGTCTCGGTCATGAGGTGTGCCTCGGGGAAGGTAAAGGTGGCGCTGTCGCAGATTGCGGGGTTCACTCCACGGTTGGCATCGCGGCCATCAATGCGCTGGATGGCGGTTGCGGGATCAAATTTCGTCATAGGTATAAATTATTTATTGTTGTTTTTATTATTTTTTTGAAAATGCAAAAATACAACTTTTGCCCGAAACCGCCAAATTTTTTTTTCAACCACCAAAAACCAAACCTCGCGTAAACCGACGCCGAACTTTGTTAACGAACGTTAAAACGACGGATTTTAACTTAACGAACGACCTATCATCTCCTACTGTGGTAGGAGTTGGTTAGGAGTTGGTAGGTAGTTGGTAGGTACAAAGTGCGAGTTCGACCCCTCCAGAAGACAGCCAGAAAATCTTTTTTTTGCCATGTAAGAAAAAGTGCGTATCTTTGCATTTTGAATTAGAAACATCATATATAATGAAACGCGGTTTATATATACTCCTTTCTCTTATTCTGACGGCCAGCGCTATTGAGGCCCAAAAACTTGTTTTTGAGAGTTCTACACAGACCTTTGGATACAAAAACGACAACGGGACCTGGAAGATTGCCCCCCAGTACCAGCGCGCAGGCGAATTTGAGGGTAGCGCCCGAAAATGGGCTCCCGTGAAGATCGACGGCTGGTGGGGTGTCATCGATGTCGACGGCAACCTGGTGTGCCGCAACCTGCTACCCACCAAGGAGGTGGCACGCGAAGCAGGCTACGAATGGGAGATTATGAGCGAACCGGGCAAATGGGTCTACCCAGCCCGCAACAAGGCCGACGGCCTCTGGGGTTTCGTCGACTACTACGGCCGGTGGAAATACCAGCCGGTCTACGAAGCTGCCAACCCTCATCAGGGCAAGGACCCGAAGAGCTACGCCACGGTGAAGAAAGAAGGCCGCTGGGGCTGCATAGACGGCCGCGGCATCCTGGTTATCAACAACATATTCCATACTGCCGAGCAAGCCGAGCAAGCCGGCGCGCAGTGGGCCATCGGACGCAACTATTATAAATGGCGCATCGCCGTGACCAACCCAACCACAGGACTTTGGGGCTTCGTGGACTATCTGGGTCGCTGGGCCGTACAGCCACTCTATACCGACAAGGTGCCTTTCGGCGACGACAATTGCTACGAGTTCACTCAGGTGAAGCAGGAAGGCCGCTGGGGCAACATCAACCGCAACGGCGAGATGGTCTCCACCCCCATTTTCTTCACCCAGGAAGACGCCGCCTACGCCCTGCGCCAGTATGAGCACGGCCGCACCCTCGAAGGCTGGCGTCTGCCGGTGACCAACCCGCAGGACGGCAAATGGGGCTGGGTGGACTGGAGCGGCGAATGGCGCATACAACCCATCTTTGAAGACGCCTCCCGTTTTGCCAACGACACCGGCTTGTTCGCCACCGCCAAGCTCGACGGCTACTGGATGGTTATAGGCGACACCGGCGAGTACCTCTCGCGCAATGTCTTCACCCTCAGTCGTGAGGCCTGGTTGGCAGGCCACGAATGGGACACCCGGCAGGAACTGGGCCACTGGCTCTACCCCATCATGGACCCCGGCACCCAGGCATGGGGTTATGTCGACTTCAAGGGCATGTGGGTCATCAAGCCCACCTTCGAGGACGCCAAACTGTTCATCAACGTCTGGAACGACCGTGTGGCTCCCGCCAAGATGGATGGCAAATGGGGTTGCATCGACCACACTGGCCAGTTTGTGGTGAAGAACCAGTTCCTCACCTCGGCTGATGCCCAGACCGCCGGCCGCCGCTGGGCAGAAGGAAAAAGATTTTAATCTCAGTAGTTAAGTAAACTGTAGTTAAGTAGTTAAGACAATATTTGTGAAAACATTGATTCATAATGCGACCATCGTGAATGAGGGTCGCATTTTTGTTGGTTCAGTCGTCATTGAGAACGACCGCATTGCCGAAATTTGGGACGAGGGTTGTCCAGCGAACGAGACTTCAGCCTCGGCAGACTCCGTCATCAACGCCACAGGACTCCTGCTTCTTCCAGGTGTCATCGACACCCACGTGCACTTCCGCGACGGGGGACAGTCGGAGAATCCTGCCGGCACATTCTACTCCGAGTCAAGGGCTGCTCGTGCGGGCGGCGTAACATCGGTCGTCGACATGCCCAACACCAAGCCGCAGACCACCACCCTCGAGGCTCTCGAAGCCAAGGAAGCCCTCGCCGCACGCGACTCCGCCGTCAACTACGGCTTTATGCTCGGTGCCACCAACGACAACATCGACACCCTTCTGGACATCGATCCCAAGCGTTATGCCGCCATCAAGCTCTTCCTCGGATCCTCGACGGGCAACATGCTGGTCAACAATCCCGAACAACTCGACCATCTCTTCCGCGACGCCCAAAAACTCATCGTGGCCCACTGCGAGCAGGAGGAGGTCATCCAGGCCAACCTGCTCAATGCCAAACTTGAATTCCAAGGCACCGCCGACGAGACCGCAACCCTGCACCCCAAGATACGCAATAACGAGGCCTGCTTCCTCTCGACCTACCACGCCATCGAGCGCGCCCGCAAATACGGTACCCGCTTCCACGTGGCCCACATCTCCACGGCTACCGAACTCTCGCTGCTTTCCAACTTCGATTTGGAGAAAAAACATATCACCGCCGAGGTGACGCCAAACCACCTGTGGTTCGACGACCGCGACTATGCCGAACTGGGAAATAGAATCAAATGTAACCCTGCTATCAAGACCAACGACGACCGTCTGGCGCTGTGGGCCGCCCTCGAAGACGACCTCATCGACACTATCGCCACCGACCATGCCCCCCACCCTCTCGAAGCCAAGCAGAAATCCTACTTCGACGCCCCCAGCGGCATCCCCTCCATCCAGCACTCGCTACAGATGATGCTCGAAGCCGCCATCAATGATAATGATTTGTTGATGCTTATCGTGCAGAAGATGTGTCACAATCCCGCCTTGCTCTTCGGCATCGAAGATCGCGGCTTCATCCGCAAGGGTTATAAGGCCGACCTCGTGCTGGTTCGTCAGGGAGTGGAAGAGACCGTCACGCGCAAATCATTATTATATAAATGCGGTTGGTCTCCACTCGAAGGCCAAACCTTCCACACCCATATCGAACGCGTATGGGTCAACGGAGCTTCTGACATTTCTGCCGAACCTTTGAAGTTCAACAAATAACGAGTAGCCCCGGACGTTTTCAACGTCCGGGGCTACCTGTTTGAGGTAGGTGGGTAATGCCTATTTCATCTGTCCCAGCACAACACCGACACCGGCGAAGAGGGTGCTGCCCTCCCAAGCTTTCTTGACAGACTCCTTGTTAGTCAGCGAGAAGTCATCGCGGTCGATGAGGCCTATATTGTAGCCTACAAAGATGCGGAATCGGGAAATCTGAAGACCGGCACCAACAGTGCCACCCATGTCGAAATGGACATCCATCTGGTCAGCCACCTTCTTGTAATTGGCCAAGGTGGAGAGACCCACATTGAACACCGGACCACCAAACACCAACACGTCGGCACTGCCACTCAGGGGAATCTTGAAATTCAGATAGAATGGAATCTTAAGGTTGACGTTGGACGTGGAGAAATCGGAGGAGTCTGCGAGGGTCTGCTTAGCCGATGCAAAACTGAGATAGGCTCCGGGCGCAAGGCCGACAGTGCCGAGCATCGGTGTATTGAGCGAGACACCTATCATACCGCCATTCATGTAGTCCATATTGTCGAACAACCCGTCGGCAGCATCTTTCTGGTAGTAAAAAGTGTGCTGCTGGTGGATATAGGCCACATTGACGCTCAACTGGGCATAGGCTTCGCCCGCAAAGAGCATCGCGCCCGTCAATGCCAGAATGGATAAAACCTTTTTCATAACTATTTCTCTAAACGGATGCGGGCATCGACGGCCGTGACGTAGCGCGGATTGCCCAGCAGCGGGTTGAGGTCCATCTCGGCAATCTCGGGAGCAGCCTGCACGAGGGCACTCACGCGAGCCACCTGGTCGGCGTAAAGGTCGAGGTTGACGCCCTCCTGACCACGCACGCCTTCGAGAATCTTGTAGCCCTTGAGCTGTTTGAGCATCTCCTTGGCTTCGGCAGCGGTGATGGGGGCAAGGGCGCTCTGCACATCCTTGAGCACCTCGATGAAAATACCGCCCAAACCGAAGAAAATCTGATGGCCGAACTTGGCGTCCTTGATGGCACCGATGTAGACGTCGATACCGTCGAGCATGGGATACATCTCCACAGCATAGGTTTCGGGGATGACGATGAGACGGTCAAACTCCTTGGCCACGGTGTCGAGATCCTTCACGCCGAGGGTCACGCCACCCACGTCGCTCTTGTGCAACGGGCCGACAACCTTCATCACGAGGGGCACATCCTTCGAACAGCCCACCTCCTTAGCGAAGGCCAGGGCGTCCTCTTTCTTGCTCACCTCCACGCTCTTCTTGCGGCTGATGCCGGCAGCGTCGAGCAGCTCGTTGTAGTCCGAAATCTCCATGTAGCCATCCTTGCAACGGTCAACGGTGGCACGGATACGGGCCACGTCAATCTTAGGCAGCTCGACATTTTCGGGCTGGGGCTTGGGAGTATGGTAAACCTTCACGAGAGCGTTACCAAGCACGCACTCCTCGGGGAAGTTGATATTGCCTTTGGCGATAAAGTCCTCAATCTCACTCTTGACGTTGATGATGCTGGGCAGCACGGGGAAGATGGGCTTCTTGCAGGTGCGCATCTTCTGGTCGAGCAGGTCGTAGACCTCCTTGTTGCTGAAGAGTCCCGGCGAACCGAAGATAACAACAGAGAAGTCGATGTCGGTGTATTCGTTCTCGACGGTGTCGAGGATATAGCCAAGCTGTTCGGCGGTGCCGGTGGCGAGAAAGTCGATGGGGTTGCCCACGGAGGAGCCTCCAAAGAGTTTCTCCAGCAAAGCGGGGCTGGCGGGATGGTCCTTCAGGCTGGGGACCTCCATGCCGCCGTTCGACAGCACGTCGGTGAGCATCACGGCGGGACCGCCGGCATGGGTAACGACGGCGCAGCGTTTGCCCTTCAATTCGGGATACATGAAGACGGCGCAGACGGTGGTCAGCTCCTGACGGTTCTGGCAACGCACGATACCGGCCTTGCGGAACAAGGCGTCGACAGCGGCGTCGTTGGTGGCGAGGGCACCGGTGTGGCTGGAGGCAGCGCGGCTACCGGCGGCAGAACCACCGCTCTTGATGGCGGCAATATGGCAGCCCTTGTTGATAAGGCTGCGGCTATGCTTGAGCAGACGCTGCGGGTCACCAATCTTCTCCATATAAAGCATGATGACATGAGAGGATTTCACGGGGTCGAAGGTCTCGTCGAGGTGTTCCAGCACGTCCTCGATACCCAGCTGGGCGCTGTTACCCACAGCCCACACGCTGTTGAACTTAAGGCCGTTACTCATACCGTACTCCTTGATAAACACGGCGGTGGCACCGCTACCGGTGATGAAATCCACACCCTTGGGATCCAGCGGAGGAATGGGGGTGTCGAAGCAGCCAGCATAGTTCACATTGAGGAAGCCGGTGCAGTTGGGACCGATGAGCGAACCGCCGACGGAGTTGATGGTTTCGACGATGTGTTTCTCAATCTCAGCGCCCTCGTGGCTCTCCTCGGAGAAACCGGCACTGACGATGATGAAGCCCTTGCAGCCTTTCTCCTTGGCCAGCACGTCGACCGTCTGGGCGCAGAACTTGGCGGCGATGCAAAGGATGGCGCAGTCGACCTGCGGCAGGTCCTCGACCTTGGCATAGCACTTTACGCCCTGCACTTCGGTCTCTTTGGGATTGACGGCGTAGACCTGACCCTTGAAGGGACTTTCGAGGAGGTTCTTCAGCGACTTGCCGCCGGGTTTATGTACATCACTGGAAGCACCGCAAATAACGATGCTGCGGGGATTGAGTAATTCTTTTGCTATCATATCTTTGTTATTATTATTATTATTTTTAATAAATTGCAAAGATACGAAATGTTTTCCAATTGACAAAAACTTTTTTATCTCCTTAGTATTTTGCTCACCAACTTACGGACCAAAACTCGTTCGCTCCAGAGGAGAGCAGCAAGGAACATCATGAGCAACAGGGTGTTGTAGGCCAGACGGAGCCAAAGGTTGTCGATATGAACCAGAGTGCTGGCGGCAAAGAGAACGAGGGCGAAAGCGAACCAACCAAGGATACTCCACACAGGATAGGGCACACGGTAGTGACGTTGGCCAATGAAGTAGCTGAGCAATACACAGGTACCATAGCCCGCCAAGCCGCCCCAGGCACAGGCCATGTAGCCAATCCTCGGAACAAGAATCACGTTGACGAGCACCAGCACGGCGCAGCCGATGGCACTCATGATGGCTCCCCAATAGGTCTTGGCCGTCAGCTTGTACCAGAAGGAAAGGTTGAAATAGACCCCCATGAGTATCTCGGCCATCATCACGATGGGCACCGCCCGCAGGCCCTCCCAGTAGTCGCTCTTGATGATGTACTTGAAGGCATCCATGTAGCACACCACGACCATGAAAGCCAGCAGGGTAAACATGACAAAATATTTCATCACAAGCGCCTGACTTTCTTTACTTTTGGCATCACGCCCATTAGAAAAAACGAACGGCTCGTAGGCATAGCGGAAAGCCTGCGTAATCATGGCCATAATCATGGCAATCTTCACACATGCACCATAGATGCCCAACTGCTCATGCATATCCTCGCCGGGATAGAGGAAAGGAAAGAGTATTTTGTCAAGTACCTGATTCAGAATACCCACAATGCCGAAGACGAGCAACGGCCAGGCGTACTTAAGCATCGGCTTAAGAAGTGGAAGATGGAAAGTGGAGAGTTTAAAGTCCTTGAGTTCACGCCAGAACCCGAAAGTCACCAAAGCTGTGCATATCAGATTGATATAGAAGATATATCCCACATTGTTCCGTTCATCGTACCACTGCATAAACGGCAGGTGCTGCCATTTGGGCGCCACCAGAAACACGAAGAGGTTCAAGCCGATGTTGAGAACAATAAAAGCAAGCTTGAGCGCAGCAAACTTCCACGCCTTGTTTTCGAACCGCAGGCGTGCGAACAATATCGACTGGAAAGCATCGATTGCCACCACAATAGACATCACCGCAATATATTCAGGATAAGCCTCATAACCCATAGCAACAGCGATGGGATGAAGCAAGGCCAACACGAGCAGCACAAAGATTCCACTGACAGAGCCGACAGCCCCCAAGGCGGTGGAAAACACCGACTTGGAATCAGCCCCCTCCTTGTTGGCAAAATAGAAGAAGGTGGTCTCCATGCCGAAGGTGAGGATGACCAGCAGGAGAGCCGTATAGGCGTAGACGTTGGTCACCACGCCATAGCCACCCGAAGCGGCGGAGATGTGATAGGTGTAGAGCGGGACAAGAAGATAGTTCAAAAACCTGCCCACGATGCTGCTCAGTCCATAGACGACCGAGTCGGAAAGGAGTCTTTTTAACGATGCCATAATGTTAAAATAACGCCTCGGAACAACAAATATTGCCCAACAGCACATTTTACCAAAGAAATAGAGCATAAGAAGCAGATATACAGTAGGGTTAAACTCCTTACCATCTCCTTACCATCCCCCTACCAACTCCTACCATGGTAGGAGTTGGTAGGGGGATGGTAGGTAGTTGATAGGAGGGGCATAGGTAGTTCGGACGCCCCCCCCCCTCTCTACCCCTTCACTGCAGGAAGGAGGCAGGGGGTGGGGGTCAGTAATTTTTTTTACGCAATATACTTACGCAATATAATAAAAGTCAATTTTCAACGTTTTTATCCATATAATATACATTATTAATAAGCAATGTCTCTAAAGAACCAACTCCTGATAATTGTAGCCGGAGTGCTGCTGGCGGCCTGCGGACGGACTGCCACTGTCACGCAGATCGACATCATTCCCGAACCCGTCTTTCTCCTACAGAAAGAGGGTTTCTACACGCTTGACCGATCTATTGCCGTGGCCGTATCGGGCCTCGGACAGAACTCACCCACAGCAAAATACATAATGAACTCGCTGCGCCACGCCCACTTCCGCCCGTCGTTGGTGGCATTGTCGGAGGAGAGCGACATAAACCTGATAATCAACGACACTGTCAACCCCGAACTGGGTAACGAAGGCTACCTGCTGGAAGTGCGGCAGACAGGCATACGCCTCTCAGCCAACACCGAGGTCGGGCTTTTCTATGCCTATCAGACTTTCTCCCAGATGGTTCCGGCCGACATTCTGGAGCACACCTATAGCTCCATAACCCTGCCCGAATGCACTATCCTCGACTATCCACGCTTCGCCTGGCGAGGTGCACACCTTGAGGCCAACAGGCAGCTCTTTCCGGTGAAAACCATCAAAAAATACCTCGACCTGATGGCATTCTACAAATTGAACCGTTTCCATTGGCAGATGCCCGACAGCAATGCGTGGCAGACGAACGGAAACACCGACAGCGTTGACACTGAAGCCGAAAGACCCGAACCCTACACCCCAGAGGAGATTGCCGAAGTAGTGGATTACGCCGCCACTCTGGGTATCATGGTGGTGCCCGCGGAGGGAACAACCATTGTGTGGGATGACGAGGAGAGTCTGCCACTGATGTCTCTCACCGAGGGTCGGATTGTGGCAGCCCGCACCACAATGCAAGCCGGACAAAGCGCCGCCCGCTCAGGCGACCGGGTTGTCATGTGTCCTGAAGAATACTGTCGGCTGGACTACTATCAAGCCGACCGCCGTTACCAGCCCGAAGCAGGCGACGGCCTAATCACTCTGGCAAAAGCCTATGAATTCGATCCTGTCCCCCAGGGAACCAATAAATACGTAGAACAGAGCATTCTGGGAGGCCAATGCAACCTTTGGACCGAACACATCAAGAGTGTTTCACAGGCCGAATACATGTTGCTGCCACGCTTGCTGGCCATCAGCGAATGCCTGTGGAGTGCGCATGACGCAAAAAACTGGAATCGTTTCCGCAAGAAAGTGGAACTGCAGAAGATACGTCTCGAAAGCAAAGGCTACAACTACTGTGAAGGGTCGTTCACACCCCTCTTCCGTGCCACACGCGTAGACGACCGTTCGATGACTATCGCCATCGAGACCGAGGTGCCGAGCACCTACATCTTCTACACCACCGACAGCACCACGCCCACACGCCGCTCGCAGGTCTATCTCGGCCCCATCAACCTGAAGCGCGGCACACACATCAAGATTCAACCCGTGTACAAAGACGAGGAAAGAGATTCGGTGTACGAATTTGTGATCAGGTAATGGCTAATGCTTACAGGAATGGATATTGAACATCTGCTGACAACTAGCGACCCCACAGCGATAGACGAGCTTTTCGCCGAGGCCTGCCGAGTGAGAGACAAGGTCTACGGTCGCCGCGTGTTTATGCGTGGGCTCATCGAGATAACCAATCACTGCAAGAACAACTGCCGCTACTGTGGCATCCGCCGCGACATCAGCACCCAGCGCTATCGCCTGACAAAAGAGCAAATCATGGATTGCTGTCGCACAGGCAACGAGTTGGGCTTCCGGACATTCGTGCTGCAGGGTGGCGAGGACGGATGGTTCACCGACAAGGTGGTTTGTGACATAGTGAGCTCAATAAAAAAGGAGTTTCCCGAAAGTGCCGTCACACTGTCGTTGGGCGAACGGGGCCGGGAGAGTTTTCGTCGCTTGCGCGAGGCCGGTGCCGACCGCTACCTGCTGCGCCACGAAACCGCCGATGCCGACCACTACGCTTATCTGCACCCCTCGGAGATGCTCTTCGAACACCGAATGCAGTGTCTCCACGACCTGCGTGAGTTGGGCTTTCAGGTGGGAGCCGGATTCATGGTAGGATCGCCGGGGCAGACCCTGGAGACGCTAAAGAAAGACCTGAAGTTCATCGCCGACTTCCGACCGGAGATGGTGGGTATCGGTCCTTTCATTCCTGCCGCAGGCACCCCCTTCGAGAACGAACGGGCTGGCAGTGTAGAATTGACACTGAGATTATTGGCCATCATCCGGGTGATGCATCCCCATGTGCTGCTACCGGCCACCACAGCTCTCGGTACCCTCCACCCCACTGGGCGCGAACGTGCCGTAATGGCAGGTGCCAACGTGGTAATGCCCAACCTCTCGCCACAGGACACCCGGGCACTCTACAGCATATATAACAACAAGCTCTCCACCGGCAGCGAAGCCGCCGAGAGCGCCGCCGACATACGCATGAGAATGAAAGCCATCGGCATGGAAGTACCCGACGATCGTGGAGATTATTTGAATTAAGAATTAAGAACTACAAACTTTATGAAATATATTAAAATCGCAGGATCTCTTTTGCTGCTGACAATGTTACTGGGTTCTTGCCGCAAGACCTGCACCTGTATAGACTATCACGGAAGGGAAAGAACCTACACCGCCGACGAGGTTGAGGAGCAAGGCGCCTCCTGTGCCAACATGGTTTTTCAGGCTGGCGTACAATACTATTCGGTA
This sequence comes from uncultured Bacteroidales bacterium, assembly GCA_900318835.1. Lineage (GTDB taxonomy): Bacteria > Bacteroidota > Bacteroidia > Bacteroidales > P3 > Colimorpha. The sequence continues at coordinate 84,550 of ONLW01000006.1, read as the reverse complement.
TGCGACTGGGATTGAATTGCACACTTTGTCCGCGACAATGCCATGTGGACCGGAGTCCGAACCGGGGCTTCTGCGGAGCACCTGATACGCTGGAAGTGTCGGCCATCTGCGTGCATACAGGAGAAGAGCCGCCACTCAATCCCGTTGTAAATGTGTTCTTTTCGCACTGCAATCTGCACTGCATCTACTGCCAGAACTACGACATATCGTCAGCCGATGTCGACCCGTCTTTTGTCCACTACCATACCGTCGACGAAGTGGCCTCCCGAATCTGCGGACTTCTCCCGCCGACAGACGGACTGCTGGGATTCGTCACCGCCAGTCACTATATCCAATTTCTTCCAAAAATCATTGAAGCCGTCCGGAATCGAGGCTTCTCACCAACAATAGTTTACAACTCCAGTGGATACGAAAGTGTCGAAGCTTTGCAGACGCTTGACGGAATGGTGGACATCTACCTACCCGACCTCAAATATATGGACCCCGCGTTGGCATACAACTACAGCCATGCAGCAGATTACCCCGAAGTGGCCACCCGTGCCCTTTTGGAAATGAAACATCAGGTGGGCGCCGGACTGAAATGCGACGAGGATGGCATGGCTTTCCGCGGACTCATCATCCGCCACCTTGTCCTCCCCGGACATGTGGACAATTCACTGGCGGTACTCGATTGGATTGCCGACAACCTACCCCCGTTCAGCGTCCATGTGTCGCTCATGGCGCAGTATTTTCCTCCTCGCCCCGATCTGCCCGAGCCGCTAAACCGCACTCTCACCGAGTCGGAGTACAGTCAGGTAGCCGACCACTACGAGGCATTGGGATTGGACGGATGGCTGCAGGAATTGGCCGCAGAGCATAACTATCGCCCCGATTTCACCAAAAAAGACAACCCATTCTCATGAAAAAACAGATATACAAACTGGATCTGGACGACTTTGGAGACGACGGTGAAGACCTCGCTTATCTCTTCTTCCACACCACCGTCCCGGGCTATGTCTTTGTTGACGACCTCAACCATCTCTATGAACTCTCTCTGCGTCGCCTCGACGACCTACCATTGGAGGGGGACGGATGGCCACTCTATACCTATCGCGACAGCCTGCAGATGGTCGACTACTACCTCATCGAACGCCCCGCAGGCCCGGCAAGTACGGCCCCCCACTGGGCTCCGGGACACAAAATGATGATTCTGAAAGGAGAACAAGCCCTGAACGATGCCGAACACATCATAGCTGACTTTTCAACCCCTCTAGCCCACCCCAACACCGGTAATCCTGCCGAAGAGGAACGCTATAACATCCTCACCTCCTACCAACAGGCATTTACTCCGGTTACTCTTTACGATATCAATGCTCCTGCCCCCACATCAAAAAAAGTGCTTAGGGAACGTAGTGAACTGGAGCATCTCCTCACTACAATCATTGACCTTCTAGACCTCTCAGGCATTGAATAAAAAAAGAAAATTTGTTTTTTCGAATTTTTATACGTATTTTTGCATTTCGTATAGAAAAAGAATTTTATTTACAATAAACCACTTTAATTATGACAATCAAAGACCTCGAACCCAAAGAGTTATGGAGCAATTTCCACTCCCTCACCCGTCAGCCGCGTCCCTCGAAACATGAGGAGAAAGTGCGTCAGTTCCTTGTCGACTGGGCTAAAAAGAACAAAATTGCCTGCCGTGTGGACGGCGTGGGTAACGTTATCCTGAGCAAACCTGCCACCAAAGGCATGGAGAATGTGCATCCCGTGGTACTGCAGGCCCACATGGATATGGTACCCCAAGCCCGTGCCGGTAAAAAACACGACTTTGAGAAAGACCCCATCGAGACCAAGATTGTCGGTGACTGGGTCTATGCCTGCGACACCACCCTTGGTGCCGACGACGGTATGGGTGTGGCCGCCATCATGGCAGTCTTCGCCAGCGAAACCGTTAAACACGGTCCCCTCGAAGCTCTCATCACCACCGACGAAGAGACCGGCATGACCGGAGCCTTCGGTCTGAAGAAAGGCGAGCTCCACGGCGACTACCTCCTCAACCTCGACTCCGAGACCGAGGGCGAACTCTACGTGGGTTGCGCCGGTGGCATCGATGCTGCCATCTCCATCCCCTATAAGACAGAGAAAGCACCGAAGGGCATGGAGGCCTACAAACTCACCATCGGCGGTCTGAAAGGCGGCCATTCCGGCATGGAAATCAACACTGGACGCGCCAACGCCAACAAGTTGCTGTTCCGTCACCTGCGTTGGGTCGCCGAGTGCGGCATCCGCCTCATCAGCCTCGAAGGTGGTAACATGCGCAACGCCATCCCTCGCGACGCCGAAGCCGTCATCGCCATGCCCAAGGAGCATGTCGAGTGCATCCTCAAGGAGTTTGACAAAGTGGCCGGATGGGTGAAGAAAGAACTCGCTTCCGTCGAGCCCGACTTCTTCATGAAATATGAGAAAGTGCGCATGAACCCCACCGTCATCGACGAGGAGGGTACCCAAAAGATTATCAACCTCATGATGGTGGCCCCCAACGGCGTCATCCGCATGAGCAAGGATATGGATGGCCTTGTGGAGACCTCGCTCAATCTAGCCATCGCAAAGACCACTGCTGCCAAGAAGTTTGTTGTCTACGCCCTGCTGCGCTCCTCGGTCGACACCGCCAAGGAAGCCCTCGCCGAGCGCCTTGTCTGCCTAGCCGAACTGGCAGGTGGCAAATGTCAACTCAGCGGCGCCTATCCCGGCTGGAAGCCCAACATGGAAAGCACACTGCTGAAGACCATGAAAGACACCTACAAGAAACTTTACAAGAAGGAGCCCGCCGTCGTGGCTATCCACGCTGGCTTGGAGTGCGGTCTGCTCGGTGGAAAATATCCTGACATGGAGATGATCTCCTTCGGTCCGACGCTCCAGAGCCCCCACAGTCCTGACGAGCGCTGCAATATTCCCAGCACCAAGAAGTTCTACGACTACCTTGTTGCCACCCTCGCCGCTATTCCGGTGAAAAAGTAAAAAAACACAATTAAAACAAAGGGCATCTGCCATGCAGATGCCCTTTGTTAATTTTTATTGCAAACCCACCACTGCTTTAATCTTTCCAATATCTGTCTCACGTTTGAGCTGCATGTCACTGTTCGACGCCAGATCGCTCGACAACAATCTCAAGAAGGCCTCCTGCATCTCCAAAACTGCATCACACTGTCGCGAATAGCGGCGTAGGTCTTCAGTATTGGCAATCTCGTCAAAATCGTCATACACCTTCATCATGCGAGAATAAGCCTTCCCTATGTTTCGATACGAGGCCGTCTTGTTATCAATTTTATCGTCGTTAACAGTAATCCCACGACGTTTCTGTACCGTAGTCATACAAAGTGTCTGCAACTCAATGTAGGAATTGAGGGAAGCTATGAAACTCTTCCCGCGTTCGAGTGTTGAGAAAGTGGGCTGGAAGTCCATCTGCTTGCGAAGAAGTCGGTATCCATTATAGACCGTGCGGTCCACTTTACGCACGGACATAAGAGAATCATCGTTACGTTCAATCACATGGCGCAAACGGATGACCTGAAGGTAACATTGCTGGATACGCACCACTTCTGCCAACTGCTCCTCATAGTAGACAGCCTCAACAATGGTCTTGAACGACGGCACGGGAACCAAAGACCCATTCACTTCGCGATATGCAACCACTACATCGCGAAACTTGCTGTCGTGTCCATTAAGGATGGAATCCGAGCGAATGGCGATGTCCTCAAGCAGGGTATAATCATCCATATACCGCTGCTGTGCGGCAATGAATTCTTCCAGTCGCTGAATAAAGTTGATACTCTCTGCGTTGGTGGTAAAATCTGGCACCATATTCATCGACTTAACCACTTCCTTGTAGGAATTCACCACATCGCGGTACTTCTTTCCATAGAGCTGGATAATCTGGTTGGATCCAGTGTTGATGGTGGCACGCAACTCCAAGGTTTGGAGGTAACGGTTCTGCACATTAACGATGGTCTGAAGCCGGTTGATATAGTCGCCATACTCGGTGACATCAGCAAACGAGACGGGTACTGAAGTCTGCTTGAAGACACGGGAATAACTGCGGAAGACATCGCTGTTGTCTCGGTCACAACGCACTTTGAGAACATTCTTGAAATTCTCAATCTGAGCAGGCAGAGAGTTGGGACCCAAAACATTCTCGAGAAGGTCATTTTGGAAGGCATTGAGCTCGTCGAGTTGTGATATCGATTCCTTGGTGGCATGGCCCGTAGAGAGGTCGTACTTGTTGTACACCATCAGGTAGGAGTAATAAAGGTCCTTGAGCTCTTTAAGTTTAGCTTTGTCCTTGATGCCCACGCCATCACAAGCGGTGATGATGGCCCGATGGTGAAGGTCGATGTTGTCACGCAGGTCGGTAGCCTCTTTGTCGCGTTCGCGCTGTTGTCTTTCTGCCTCTTCGATGGCACGCTGACGTGCAGCCTCCTTTTCGGCCTCCACTCGTTGCTGTTCGAGACGACTGTAGCGGATGCTCATCTTGCCCATAAAGTCGGCCAAACGGCGCAAACGATACTCATAGATGTCATAATCCGACAACACAGTGTTCGAGTCAATCCAAATCAAGTTGTCACGCTTCTCATAGTCGTTCTCTATCGAATTAATGGCCTGCTGGGCTTTCGTCCTCACACCGACACAATAATTGGTCAGCTCCACATAATCCTGAGGCTGGCTCTCCAGATAATCTATCACGTGAGATGTGTCGTTCACCATCAACGTGTCCAGACCATAATTAGGAAGAATGTCACCCACGGAAACGACCGTCGGCACCTTCTCCTTCTTTGGAGCAGTCTTCTTGTTCTTCTGAGCATTGACTGCACAGAAGGGCAACAGACAAAGCATTATCAGCAGCAGTCTTTTCATTTTAGAGAATCAACTTATCAACGTTGCAAATAATTAATCGCCGTACGAACTTGCGTCGAAGCAGTGCGTACAGATACGCTCCTTGGGCATACCAATAGCCTCGCACACATCTTCCACAGTGTTAAACTTGAGGGTATCCACACCCACATGCTGACGGATTACCTCCACCATCTTGACGTATTCTGGAGTGTCGGCCGTCTGGTAAGCACGCAGTTTCTCGGGAGCGAGAGCGGCAGCGGGAGTACCCTCCAGCTCTTCAATGACGCGACGGGTGATGAGCTCACGGTCGGTCTTGCTTTCACTGAAGTTGAGGAACGTACAACCATGAACCAGCGGCGGGCAGCTGATACGCACATGCACCTTCTTGGCACCATAGTCATAAAGCATCTTCACGTTGTCGCGCAATTGGGTACCACGGACGATAGAGTCGTCACAGAAGACCACCTCCTTGCCTTCCAGCATAGCACGGCTGGGGATGAGTTTCATGCGGGCCACCAGGAAACGGTCATCCTGGCTAACAGGCATAAATGAGCGGCTCCATGTCGGAGTATATTTCAGTAAACCGCGCTTGTAAGGTATTTGGCGCCCGTTGCTGTATCCTAAGGCCATGCCGATACCGCTGTCGGGAATGGGGCTAACAAAGTCGGGCGTGATGTCGTCGCGCTCGCCCATGATACGACCTAGATTGTAGCGCACATCTTCAGCGTTGATTCCCTCATACTCGGTGCAGGGATAACCGTAGTAAATCCAGAGGAAGGAGCATATCTGCAGCTTCTCCTCGGCTTGACGCAGCACCTTGATGCCACCTTCGGTAGTCACTTTCACCACCTCGCCGGGACCCACAAAACGGCAGGTCTCATAACCCATGTTCACATACGAGTGACTCTCGCTGGCCAGTGCATAGTCATTGCCACGACGACCGATAACAATGGGCGTGCGGCCATAGCGGTCACGGGCGGCGATAACACCGTCGGGGGTAAGAATCAGCATCGAGCAACTACCCTTCACCTTGCGGTAAACATTCTCGATACCATCCACAAAATCCTTACCCTGTGAGATGAGCAGAGCCACCAACTCGGTGGGGTTGGTCTTGCCGCGCGACAAGTCGGTAAACTGCTGGTGTTTCTCCAGACACTCACGCTCCAGTTCCTCAATATTGTTAATCTTGCTCACCGTGGTGATAGCCCAACGACCGAGATGCGAATTGACCATCACAGGCTGTGCCTCGGTGTCGCTGATAACTCCAATACCCACATTGCCCTTCATTTCGTCCAGATCCTTCGAGAACTTCGGACGGAAATGAGAGTTCTGGATGTTGTGAATGTTCTGGTGCGCCTGCATGCCGTCGAATGTCGCCATTCCCGCACGCTTGGTGCCAAGGTGTGAATGATAATCCGTCCCATAGAACAGATCGGAGATACAGGGTCGTTCAGAGACAACGCCGAAAAAACCACTCATAAAATCTAATGTTTTTAATTAATGATAAATAATATATAAAATATTGATTCTAATAAATATATGCACTCTTCAACCGCTTGATTGAAATTGCAAAAATACAAAAAAAATCAATGTATTGTAAAAAAAATATCAACGGGTCAATGCAAAAAATCCACCACCTCGTCCTCGTCCACATTCCGCAAATGATACGTCGCTTCCACCTCTTGCCCATCCATCAGCAACATCAGCGGACGTGCGCCATAAGTAATCCTTATCCACAGCTCTTTTCCGATATCCTCAGGCTCCACATACACCACGCTTCCCTCCTTCAATCCATGACGTTTCACAAGTCCGGCCAGTTTCTTGCGGGCTAATTTGCAATAAGGGCACTTAGGCGTAACAAAGACCACCAGTCTCCTACCCTCACCCACACCCATCTTCAGCAACGCACCGTCAGTCGATGTTGCCTCCTTCAAATCGGACTCACCATAGAGTTCCTGTTGTGGTCCAAAACCCCAACTGTCGGGCACACTCACCACAAACGGTATCACCATCAGTACTACTCCAACCACCGCTCCCACAATCATCTTCCACATTTGTCTCGACTCTTTAGCTCCCGTTTCCCTAACTCCCCAAAGGACAAGCAAAATCAGTAATCCATTTTTCAACAGACTCATCCCTGGGTTCAAATCCACCCATTTACCCATGCACTCGCACGACTCGTTTCTTCCACTCAAGGCCGCATAACACAGGAACAGGGAGAAGGCCACCAGCGTCAGCAGCACTGCAGTCCTCGTCATACGTTTCCACCAGCCGGTCAGTAGCAGCCCACCCAGCACCAGTTCCCAACCAATGCACAATCTAGCCACCACATAACTTACGTTCAATGATAGCCATCCATAAGAATAAACATAAAGCTCAAAATCGTCGATGGCAAGTAATTTCGCCACCGCCGACACACAGAACACCAAGCCCACCAGCACTCTCAGTGCTATCCTAATCGCCATAGTCACGGCACTTCACTTTGTGTTCCTCCACCCTCCTCAACGTCGTACCACCTTCCACAGACTCATGCACCTCAAAAGCCATCTCCGTGATATTCTCGCACGACACCGAGCCATCCAATACAAACACCATATTCTCATCCCAACCCGACTCCACGTCTGTCTTCTCACACCTGCACTGGTGTTCTTTACCACAGCCGGTCAGAACCATCACGCCTGCCACAGCTAGCACATATATCAGTTTTTTCATAACTCTGAGTCTATTTTGAATTCATAATCCGTACACAACAGAGAATCCGTCACAGCCACATTCATCGGCGTATGGTAACGGAACACTTTGATATCCTCGCAGTCACCACCGTCAATCGTAATGATTCTCACCGTCGACGAATGCAACACGGCGCAACGGCACTTCTTCTCCTTCGAGCAACTCACCGCTCCCACTGCCAGCACCGCCGCCATTCCCAATAACAAATACTTCTTTCTCATATTATATCGTTATTACGTAATACCATTATAATGATTTTAACAGTTCCTCCAGACTCACCTCGTCGTGTATCAGCACATCCCTCGGCTTCGAGCCGTTGCTCGGTCCTACAATGCCCGCAGCTTCCAACTGGTCGATGATTCGGCCGGCACGGTTGTAACCCAGCTGCAACTTGCGCTGTAGCAACGATGTGGAGCCGAACTGACTCGCCACCACCAGCCGCGCCGCGTCGTTAAAGAACTCATCCTTGTGCTTTGCGTCAAACTCCTTGTTCGGTTCCTCATTCTCATCCAGATATTCAGGAAGTTCAAATCCTTCGGGATAGCCCCGTTGGTCGCCGATGTATTTCACCAGTTTCTCAATCTCGGGAGTGTCAATCAATGCACACTGCAAGCGTATCATATCCTTGCCTGCCAATGAAATAAGCATATCGCCACGACCTATCAGCTGCTGTGCGCCACCGGTATCGAGGATGGTCTTCGAATCGATACCACTCGTCACACGGAACGCCACTCGTGCGGGGAAGTTGGCTTTTATGGTGCCCGTGATGATGTTCGTCGTGGGACGCTGGGTGGCGATAATCAGATGGATACCCACGGCACGGGCCAGCTGCGCCAGTCGTGCAATAGGCAGTTCCACTTCCTTGCCGGCCGTCATAATCAAGTCGCCAAACTCGTCAATCACCACCACGATATAGGGCAGATACCTATGTCCGTGCTCCGGATTCAGCATCCGCTTGCAGAACTTCTCATTGTATTCTGTAATCTTCCTCACCTTGGCCTGTTTCAGCAGGTCGTAGCGGCTGTCCATCTCGATGCAGAGCGAGTTCAACGTCCGCACCACCTTCTTGACGTCGGTGATCACGGCCTCTTCCTCGTCGGGCATCTTGGCCAGATAGTGGCGTTCCAATGCCGAATAGAGGCTAAACTCCACCTTCTTCGGATCCACAAGCACCAGCTTCAGTTCGCTGGGATGCTTGGTGTAGAGCAGGCTCGCCAGCACGGCATTCAAGCCGACCGACTTACCCGTACCTGTGGCTCCAGCCATCAGCAAATGAGGCATCTTGGCCAGGTCGGTCACGAAACACTCGTTCGAGATGGTTTTGCCGAAGGCTATCGGCAACTCCATCTTCTCCTTGGCCTTCTGGAAGGCCTCGCTCTCCAGCATGGTCTTCATGGCCACCACCTGCGGCTTCGCATTCGGCACCTCGATACCCACATTGCTTTCGCCTGGAATCGGTGCAATGATGCGGATACCCAAGGCCGCAAGGCTCAAGGCAATGTCGTCCTCCAGATTCTTAATCTTCGAGATTCTGACACCCGCGGCAGGCTTAATCTTGTAGAGCGTCACCGTAGGTCCCGGTATGGCGCTGATGTCGGTAATCTCGATGCCATAGTCCCTCAGCGTCTGCACGATGCGGTCCTTGTTGGCCACGAGCTCCTCCTTGGTTACTTTGGTGTTGGCCACCTCCCAGTCCTCGAGGATACCCGTCTCAGGCATCTCATAGTCACTCAAATCCAGATGCGGGTCATACGGCTCGTCCAAGCCGTAATGCCTCCTGTAGTCATCCTCTTCCAGTTCTTCACCCTCCTCCGCCATCTCTTCACTTTCTTCTTCCCTATCTTCACTTTTCTCTTCCACCTCTCCACCTTCCACTTCCGTCTCTCCTTCAATGGTGAACGTCACATCCTCCGTCTTCTCTTCCCCCGTCTCCTGTGCCTTTGCATTCACTCGGACAAACTCGTCGTCGATGCCAAACGCCACTTCCCCCTCCAGATTGTCCTGCGGCTCGGTCTTCTGGTTGCGTTCCTCCTCCGGTTCCACCGGATTGTGTTGCCGGAACAACTCCATCGCAGCCTCCTCAAACTCGGCACCTTCGTCCTCCTCCTGTTGCTGCTCGGCGAAGTCGATGAATTCGGGTTCAACCTTCTTCTTGGCCTTTTTCCCCTCCTTCTCCTCAACCTTCTCCACCTCTTCAATAACCTTCTTCAGGTCGATCTTCGGCACATGCACCTCGGGCAGTTCCATCTTGTGAACCATCACCAGCACTGCCACGGCCACAGCCACCAGCAGCACCAGCGTCCACCAGCCCATGAGGTTCTCCAACGGCTCGGCCATCAGCACACCGATGCCCGCATACTGCTCGAAGCCCACGCCTCCCGACATCCATTTCACCGCGATGTAGCCTAACGTCACACTCAGCCACGCCATCCAGAACATTGTGCTGCCGAAGGTCTTCCACCATGGCATCACGCTCACCCTCCACAGCCGCAGGCCGTAGACGAAGAACAACAATGTGAATCCTAGGCTGCCGATACCAAAAAGATTGACGGCGAAAAACTCTGCCGTCCCGAAGCCCAAAGTCTTCAGCCAATGGCGCGTCGGGTCGCAGCCTGTCGCATAATAGCTCGTCAGCGACAGCAGCAGAAACACTGCAAACAGCACATACACCACACCGCGGATATGCGCAAAACGCTCACTCTTCACAAACGCGACAAAAGCGCCCCAGCGGTTTTTCCCCCTTGGAGTGCTCTTGCCCTTACCCTTTGGCTTTGCAGCCTGTTTCTTTTTCGCTCCTGCCACCTTTAATCTTAAAACCTTAAATCTTAAACCCGTTTATTCCCCCTGCAGCAGCTCAAGCTCTTCCATCAGCTGCTGACCAAACTCCTCCATCTCCTCGTCGCTGAGCGTGTCGTAACCGTCGGGCAACAGGAAGTCGGCTTCCTTGACCTTACCTTTGACAATTTCAGTGGCCGTGTAGGTGATAGCCTTACCCTCGCCGGCATCCATGGTGCACTCCAAGGGCATGCCTTTGATACCATTGAAGAGGATATTGATTCTAGGGCCAATCTCGTCGGTGTACCACATCGTCATGGGATGGTCGACACCCTCCTCGTCATACATGTGGCGGATCATCTTCTTGGCATTCACACCGGCAATCTCCTTGGTCTCGCCGGAGACATACTCATAGTAGAAATGGCCGGGCTCGGTATCCTTGATTTCGAGCGAGTCGAAAGCGCTCTCCTTGGCAGTATTCTTCACGATAATCTTGCCAGTGCCCTCATAGGTAAACTCCGAACCCTGGGCACGCAGATAACTCAGCAAGCTACTGAGGTCGAGACAGCTGGTATTGCTGAGACCGCTGATCAGAACACACTCGGTACCCATGCCGCTCATAAAGATGGCGCTCTTGGTGAACATATTGTCACCGTCGACCTTAATCTCAGCCGTGGCAATCTCCTCGGGGATGGTCATCGAAACGGAGCCGGTAGACTCCACCTTGTACTTCACGATACCCTTGAACGAATTCTGGGCCATCATGGTGCCCATTCCCAGCAGCACAGCAGCTGCCAAAACAAATGCTTTCTTCATTTTATTGTTTTTTTATTATTTTCAATTATATTAGTCCTAATTTTAATCAATAACTTGCAAAACTCAAAAATATTGCGTCACACAGAAAAAAAACATAATAAAAATATGGTGCTGCCAAAACATGGAGGTTTTTCAACAAGAAACATCCATCGCTATTTAACATTTATTAAGTTAATTTCACAAAATCAAAACCGCTATAGCCACCAGTTTCTGCGACAAAATCCCGATTTCGAACCTAACACACTGTACCAAATATAGATAAACCACATACCAACTCCTTACCAACTCCCTACCAACACCTACTGCAGTAGGTGTTGGTTAGGTTGTGTAAGGGTATTGACACTTAACATCTGTTAACATCTTTACAATTTGAATCGCAAAAAGTATTTTCCATAATAAAACGCCACTGCGGGAGTTTTTTTTTGCCATACGGAGAAAAAGTCGTACTTTTGCATTTTAAAGCTCTATGCTTGTAGACTTCTAAAGGTTTAAAAACTAAGGGTCAGGAAATGGGAAAGATGCTATCGGGGACGGTCCGCCATCTCGGACTGATATATAAAATAACGGCGATGCTCGTCACATCTTGCATCATCGTCTTAATGTTCCCCCACGAAGGACGAGGGGAAAAATACGACTACAAGGTGGGCGCCGTGTGGCGTGGAGCGGATCTGGTGGCGCCTTTCGACTTTGCGGTACTCAAAAGCGCCGAAGACGTGAAGGCCGAGGAGGCCCTCGAGCGCAGCAAGGCCATACTTTATTATACAAAAGTGGGTAACGGCCGCACGCTCGAGATGCCGCAGGGAGAGGAATGGGGCACGACAAGTCCGGACCGCAAAGTGGTTGTCCTCGACGGAAATATCGGTCATGAATACAGAATGTCCGATTTCGAAATAGCTGAAAACGACAGCAATAACTCCTTCGACTACATCCTCGACCGCAGCCGCACTGCCCTCGAACTCGAAAGCCGTCTCTCGCAGCTGAGCTACACCTCCGAACTGGTGATGAACGGCGAACGCATAGTGAGCAAAGGCGAACTCGTCACCGAAGAGCGCGGCAGGAAAATTGCCGCCCTCGAAGCCGAGGAGGAACGTCGTTTCTCCGAAGGGTTCAACGTGTGGGGCCGCATGGGCGGACAGCTCCTCCTGGCCATCATCGCTTTCACGGCACTCTATATGTTCCTGAAAAACACGCGCCACCGCATCCTGGAAGACAACCGCAAGGTCATCATGGTGCTGGTGGTAATCCTTCTGGCGGCGGCTATGGAAGCCCTGATGGTGTGGGAAGCCCATGAATGGGTCCTCCTAGTGCCCTTGTGCATCGTGCCCATCCTCATGCGCGTCTTCTTCGACATGCGCGTGGCCCTCTACATCCACCTCACCACCGTCATCATCCTCGCCAACCTGGTTCCGAACGCCTTCGAGTTCATCTTCTACCAGCTCATCACGGGTATGATGAGCATCATCACGGTGAGAAATCTGGAAAAACGCAGCCAATTCTTCGTGCTGTCGCTCGTCATCTTCGTGAGCTACTCGCTTATCTACACGGCCGGTGTGCTGAGTCAGGACACAAACTTTGAAAACCTTACCGGAGAGAAGTATCTGATTTTCTTCCTGAATGCAGTGTTGACACTCCTCGCCTACCCCCTGATATATATCTTCGAGAAACTCTTCGGCATGACTACGGCGCTGACACTCATGGAACTATCATCGACCAACAACAAGGCATTGCGCGAGCTGAGCCGCCGAGCTCCCGGCACTTTCCAGCACTCGATGCAGGTAGCCAACATCGTGGAGGACCTCGTGAGCGACCTCGGTGGCGACGTGCTGCTGGCCAAAGTCGGTGCCCTCTACCACGACATCGGCAAGATTCGCAACCCCATCTATTTCACAGAAAACCAATCAACAGGATTCAACCCCCACGACGAACTCGACTATGAGGAAAGTGCCCGTATGATTACGAGCCACGTGACAGCAGGCCTTGAGGAGGCCCGGAAATACCGACTGCCCGCCGAGGTGCAGGACTTCATCCGCACACACCACGGCACTACCTACACCGGCTACTTCTATGCAAAAGCCAAAGAGCAGCATCCCGACGGAAACTTCGACGATGCAGCCTTCCGCTACCCCGGCCCGCGTCCCTACAGCCGTGAAACCGCCGTGGTGATGATTGTGGATACCGTCGAAGCCGCCTGCCGCAGCCTCAAGCAACACACCAAGGAGGCCACCGACACCATGATCGACAACCTGATAGACGGCAAGATCAAAGCCGGACAACTTGACAACTGCCCCCTCTCCTACGGCGACATCGCCCGCATGAGAAAGATGCTGAAATCGAAGATGATGAGCATCTACCACGTGAGAGTGGAGTACCCGAAAGTGAAGTAAAAAAACAAGTAACAATATGAAGAAAAACATTTTTATTCATGCTGGAATTGTGGCCGCGATGTTGATTGCGGCCTGCATCTACATGGCCCCCGCACTGAATGGGAAAGTAATGCTACAGGGCGACTCAATGAAGTGGGAAGCTATGGCCAAGGAGCAAATCGACCTGCACGAAAAGACTGGCGAGCCGACAATATGGAACAGTTCAATGTTCAGCGGTATGCCCGGCTACCAGATTACAACTGGCGTGAACCACCATTCCGTGTTTACCACGATAAAAAATGTGTTGAACCTCCAGTTTGCCGGACGGGGACGCGACATTGGAGTACTCTTCCTCTACCTGCTGGGCTTCTACATCTGCCTGATGGCTTTCGGCGCTGGGCCGTGGTTGAGCCTGTTGGGTGCACTGGCTTTCGGCCTGGGAAGCTATAACATCATCATCATCGAGGCCGGTCACATCACCAAAGCATGGTCGCTGGCCATGATGGCCCCGATATTGGCAGGCATGGTATTGCTCTTCAAACGCAAATGGCTGTGGGGGGGTATCCTCTTCACCCTTGCTCTGGGAATACAGATTGCCTTCAACCACATCCAGATTACCTACTACACTATGCTGGCGGGAGTGATTCTCGGACTGGTATATGCCGTCTTCGCAGTTAAAGAGAAGCAGGTGAAAGGATTCCTGATAGCCGTCGCCATACTGGTGGCAGGCAGCGCCCTCGCCATCGGCGGCAACGCAGCACTCCTCTTCTCCAATCAGGAATACGCCAAATACACCATGCGTGGCGGCAACGACATCACGGTGACCCCAGAAGACCTCTATCACGACAGCGAGCCTGCCTCCATCGGAGGCGAAACCACCGGTCTGGATATCGACTATGCCTTCAGTTGGAGTTATGGTGTGGGCGAGACCTACACACTCCTCGTCCCCGGCGCCATGGGTGGCGGAAGCGGAGAAAAAGTGGGCACCGAAAGTGCCTTCTATAAAACCTTCCACAGCGAGCAAGCTCCGCTCTATTGGGGCAACCAGCCCTTCACCAGCGGACCCGTCTACTTCGGCGCCATCATCATCTTTCTCTTTGTGCTGGGATGCTTGGTGGTGAAAGGTCCCGAACGCTGGTGGCTGCTAATTGCAACCCTTCTGGCATTGCTCATGTCGTGGGGAAACAACTTCATGGCATTCAATGAGTTTCTCTTCCACCACTTGCCAATGTACAATAAATTCCGTACACCCAGCATGAGTCTGGTGATTGCCAACGTGACAATGGTGGTGATGGCCGTGCTGGCGCTGAAAGCGGTATTTGACAAGAAGAGCCCCATCGACCGCAAGGTACTGAACCGCAGCCTGTACATCGCCACCGGCGTAGTCGGCGGGCTCATCCTCGTAGTGCTGTTACTGAGCGGTTCGTTCAGCTACACCGGTGCCAGCGACCAGCAGATGGCCGCACAATACGGCAACCAGTGGGATATGATCAAAAGCGTCCTCGTCAGCGACCGTGCAGCTCTGCTCCGCAGCGATTCCTGGCGCAGCCTAGCCTTCGTGCTGCTGGCTGCCGTTGCCATTTGGCTCTATGTGAATGAAAAAGTGAAGAAGGCCGGCATCATCATCGGTGCACTAATAGTGCTGGTGCTCATCGACCTGTGGCGCGTGGATCGTCGTTACCTCGACGAGAGCAACTTCTCTGACCCCAGCCGCATGGCATTGTACCGTAATCAGACCGACGACGCTCTGGACGCCCTCGCCGCACAGAATGGTGACAAGGACTACCGCGTGTTCGACCTCTCGGTGAACACCTTCAACGACTCGCGTCCCTCGGCATTCCACCATCAGGTGGGTGGCTACCACGCCGCAAAACTGCGTCGCTACCAAGACATTATCGACTTCTACCTCGGCCGCCACATCAACATGGGCGTGCTCAACATGCTCAACACACGCTACATTGTAATGCAAAACGGACAGATTCAGCGCAACCCCGATGCTCTGGGCAACTGCTGGTTCGTGCGTGAAGTAAAGCCCGTGCAAAATGCCAATGAGGAGATTCTGGCCCTCAACGACCTCAACCCTGCGACGACGGCTGTCGTCAACACCCATGAGTTCGAATCCCTGAGCACGACGTTCAGTATTGACTCCACTGCCACCATCGAAATGGAGCACCAGGTGCCCTACCAGACAGACTATGTGAAGTACCGCAGCCATGCCTCTGCCGACCAGCTGGCAGTCTTCAGCGAAGTGTACTACGCCCCCGACTGGCGTGCCTACATCGACGGCAAACCTGCCGAATATGTCCGCGCCAACTACATCCTCCGCGCCATGGTAATTCCCGCCGGCGACCACGTCATCGAGTTCCGCTGCGAAGCCCCTGGCCTCTACCGCCTCATCACCGTCAACATCATCTTCGGCATCCTGCTGGTATTGGCGATAGCGGGCAGCATATTCCTTGTGTACCGTAAAAACAAAAAATGAAGATACTGACTGTTCGATACAAGAAGACCCGCGGTGTTCCCGAAGGGGGAGAAAAGGCCAGCGAGCTAAACCGTACGGTACTGGCACAAATTGCCGGTGAGGAGAACGTGGACACCTACTTCATCCACGACGAAGCCCACCACCGCACCCTTGGAGAATACCTGCAAGGCATCGTTTATATGCCCTTGGGCTACTACTTCGGACTGACCCCCGGACGCGTCCGCGAGATTGTATCACGGGCCCAGACCTACGACGTGGTATTCGTCGACCGTTCGGTCTTCGGAATCATTGCCAAACGGCTTAAAGAAACTGGCTATAAAGGGCGCGTAGTCGGTTTCTTCCATAATGTGGAAACCATCTATTTCTCTGCTAAATATTCGGGAACGATGAACCCCATGCGGTGGCTGACAGTACCCTGTGCCGACCGCAACGACCGTTGGAGTTGCCGCTATGCCGACCGCACCATCGCCCTGTCCAAGCGTGATGACGACGAACTCTTCCGCCGCTACCATCGACATGCCGACCAGCTCATTCCCATTGCCTTCGTTGACCGTTACAAACGCGACTCCTACCCCACCGAATCCATCAGGAATCCGCCACTCTGCATGTTCCTCGGAGCCTATATGCCCGCCAACGTCGAGGGTATCGAATGGTTCGTCAGAAATGTCCTGCCAAAGGTGAATATCCGCATGCAGATTGTGGGCAAAGGAATGGAAAAGGTGAGGGAAGCCGACTGGATGAGGCCCGATATCGAAGTACTCTCCAATGTGCCTGACCTCGAGCCGCTGTTCGAGGCCGCCGACATCATGGTGCTGCCCATCTTCAAAGGCAGCGGTATGAAAGTAAAAACCTGTGAGAGTCTCATGTACGGCAAGAACATCATAGGCACCCCCGAAGCCTGGAGTGGCTACGAACTCGACTACACGAAAGCCGGTGCTTGCTGCCTGACAGCCGACGAATTTGCCGTCAACATCAACGGCTTCTGCCAGAAGCCACGCCCCCGATTCAACGCCTACAGCCGCGAAGTCTTCGCCAACCAATACTCCTCCGACAGAATGGTCGACAAGTTCCGTACAATATTAGACTGACATTATCGCCTTTATCTTACTGTTGTCGCCGTAGATGATAGGTGAATCATAGGGACGATCGGGGAAGGCTCCATATTCAAGTTTTATCTTGAATCCATGTTCCTTTAGATACGTCTCAACCTGTTCGGCCAAAGTAACCGGTTTACCCGAGCAGCAGTTAATAATCCCATTTACCTTGTCCTGCATCACCACGGCAGTAATTTGATTGGCAAGTTCTTTGATTGATATAAAATCATATTTGGTCTTACCAGAAGTGAACGGGAATGTTTTCTTTCCTTCCGCTTCAGCCTGACAAATCTTGGTAAAGATAGAATGGTTCTTGCTATCATCTCCTATGATGTAATAGCCTCTTAGCCACTGCAGCGTGACATTATTCTGTGAGCATAGGAGTGTAAACGACTGCCGCAAGGCATTCTTGGCGATGCCATACTGTGACATGGGGTTGCAAGCGGTATTCTCGTCTATCATTCCTTCCCAGTAGCCGACCTCATGCATTGAACTCATCACTGCAAGGTGCTTGAGTCCCTGCTTTATTAGTGCAGCAATGAAATTGTAATGTGCCGACACATCACCCATCTGAGTATCTGCATTATGTACAAAGCCATTACGCCATGCCAAATGGAGACATACATCTGGCGCACCCAATCTATTGTATATGTCATTATAATCATCGGCAAACAGATTCATTTGTGCCATAGTTGCACGGCGGTCAATATTGTCTGTCACCAAGTCGCAAGCGATCACTTCGCAACCTTTATCCAGCAATGCCGATACAACATGGCTGCCTATGTATCCGTTGGCTCCTGTAACTAGAACTTTCATATACTTATTTTGTTTTATTATTCTCCGATAACTTTGAGCATCTCCTTTACACGGATGGTGAAGGTATGTTGTTCTATAATAATATTGTATGCTGCATAGGCTCTTCTCTCTCGCTCTTCACGGTTATTCTCATCCAATGCCCAACTTATCCGCTCGAACATTTCCTCTTCATTGTGGTACAGTCCCACTTCGCCGTTAGGAAAGAGTGATTCGATGTAGGGATTGGCGTCGCAAACCTGATACACGCCAGCGCCGCAAGCCTCAAACAGGCGCTGGTTGGCCCCGTGGAAGGTTTGTTCATGATGTATGTTAAGAGCCACCTTGGTACGGGCAAACAGCTCGTTGACTTTGGCAGGCGGGATGTTCTTGTTTTTGAACACATCCCTCTTTTCGCGGAACAGCCACTTTATAGGCATCTTCACAAAAGGCTTATACCATCCATAGACAAGAATCTTCGCCTGCGGGTAATGGTTGACCACCTGCTTAATGAGACGCATACGTTTGGCGCTAGTGTACAATGTCGCCACATAGAGGATATCAATACCTTTGTCGTTGTTAGGCAGAGGATGGTAGACTGACGTATCGCAAGCCAGCGGGAGGAAATATGCAGTCTTGCCCTGTTTGGCGTAGTAGTCCACGTCCCTTTCTTCAAAACAGAATACCGCATCCGCATGGTCGATATGCTTCTCACACCGGAGTCTATCCGGGCGTTGCACACTGTCGTACATCCAAAGGACCACCTTGGACTTCTGCCTAAAATAGTCCAAACGTTCATCCAGCAGAATAGTACCGTTGTAGGAGAACACAATGTCGGGTTGGTAGTTATCATATACCTGCTTAATGTAGGCATCATACTTAGCTCGGCTTTGTGCACGAAGAGATTCCTTATCGCGAGCGAACTTGTGCCTCCATTTCAGCAAACCCCTAAACGGATGAATAGGATCGTCATATGTCTCAATCTTTATTTGGTAGCCGAGCTCCTCAAACGCCCTACCCACGCTGATTTGGTAGTCATAAAAAGGCGAGGATATGATAAGGACTTTTTTCATTTCTTTTCCCACTGTTTGGTTTCAAAATTGTATTGTTTGATGACCCGTGCCGGAGAACCGACGGCAACGCAGTAGTCGGGAATGTCATGCGTAACCACGGAGTTTGCACCAATGGTGCAGTGCTTCCCGATAGAAGCCCCGATAACACATACATTTTCGCCAAGCCAGCTACCTTCTCCGATACGAACCTCCCCAATTTGCCTTATAGGTTGCTGGAGGATGGGGATGTCGGGATTGGCATAACCGTGCAGGTTGTCTGAGATATACACTTTATCTGCGGTAAGGACATGATCTTCGATAACTATCCTCTGTGTGGCGTATATGTGGTTATAATTTCCGATAACAGATCCCTTACTTATGGCAAGGAGTGGATTACTACATCCTGTAAGCGGCTGGCAAGCCAACCATGTATATGGCTGTACATATACCCGATCAGATATTTCAATATACTTTTTACCGTCAATATGCAGCGGCTTGTCTATCCTACTCTTCTTCCCAAACTTTTTGAATTGAAAAGGATATAGGAAAAGTGATTTTAACTTGGCAATGATTTTAGAAAGCATAATTTTATTTATATGTTACACTTCGCGCTGGTCGGTATTCATTTCCAAAAAAATGTTCCAGTTTTGGATGAATATGAATTCCATAATAGTCACATGCAATTGACTCAGGAAACCCTTCAATGGCGGTAGAAGAAATAGTTATTATTGTCTGTGGGGTCACCCCTGTAATATAAAGCAACTGACTGCTAATTGCTTTAGAGAACACCAATATATTGGGGAAATGTTTAGTGTAATTAAACTTATCTCTCGGATGTGTTTTGATTATTAAACTATCGGTTGGGTAATTATTGAATATTTTCGTAAGGATATCTACGTATTCAGACTCGGTTAAACCACAATCATTCAATAGAGGCTGTGAGAAGAAAAGATTTGGACGACTATTTAATAATGTAATATCTGTAGCAGTTACATTAAATAGTCCTAAAATAAAATCTTTTTTCCTTTTTGAAGATTTTTCCCATAACGAAGGTAGAGTCTGAATACTTACAGTTTTACCATTTAAAACAGGTGTTGTGTTCTCTTCTGTGAGATATACTGCTTTGCATTGGCTGTTATGTCCCAAATAATTTACGAATAGGTCGCCATATACTATACGTTGAACTTTGCCCATCAACGAATTCGCACGATTTTGCATTCGGATGTATTCCGCACTGTCGTATTGGGAGTTTAATGTCATACAATTAGGAGCATCTGGAAGCAAATTGTATTTATGATTTCCTATGCAAAGACTACCATAAGGTAGGTCATACGCGAAAAATTCTGCAGTTTTTAGAAAAGGGAAATCAACGTATTTGAAAAACCTAAGTTTAAGTTTTATCACCCTCCTGTTTAGCTTATGTGATAATTCTTTCCCAAAATAGTTAAAACACTGACAAGGAAGTTGTGTACGAACTTTTTCGGGAATGAGTTCATTAACAAAATAGAAAGTATGACGGAATGCAATATCATCTTCCATAAGCAGTAAATATTGCAACAATGGATATAATGTGGGCGCGATGCATACGTGTGTAACATCCTCCACTTTCATTCCAAACTTCTCTAACTGCTGTTTACAATGTCTATCCATAATTATAGTTGGTTTTCATTTTTCAACTTTACAGACACTTGAGCCACACCGTTCCCGCTGTTCTATTGGATAACATAATCAGTCATTTCACATTAGACCTCATCCGCCATCGCTCAAGATTATCGCATTTAAACGTCACGTTTTATTAATAATCTTCTATCTTTTCACTCTTCCACTCGCATCACCGCCCATCAGGTTCTCCACCTCTTGGACGGTAACCCAGTTATAATCACCTTTCAAAGTATGCTTCAAACAACTTGCTGCTGTAGCAAACTCCAAAGCTTTGCGGTCATCCTGATAATGGAGCAGTCCAAAGATGAGTCCACCCATAAAGGAATCACCTCCTCCTACTCTATCTACAATATCTGTAATATCATAGCGACGGGACTCTATTAGTTCTTTACCATTGTAAAGCACACCACCCCAAGTATTATGGTTGGCATTGATGGCACCACGGAGCGTAACCACCAGTTTCTTACAACGAGGGAATCTCTCCTTCATCTGCTGGCAAACACTCAGGAAACTGCTTTGGTCAACATTTCCATTGGTCTTGGCTGCATCAAAATCTTTAGGCTTGATGCCAAACACCTTCTCACAATCTTCTTCATTTCCAAGAATGATGTCAGAACCAGCTACCATCTCAGGCATCACTTCAGCAGCAGTCTTTCCATACTTCCACAGATTTCCACGGTAGTTGATGTCACAACTCACGGTTACTCCCAGGTCATTGGCAGTCTTGATGGCCTTAAGGCACTCTGCTGCCGCATTAGCTGAAAGAGCTGGAGTAATGCCCGTCCAGTGGAACCAAGTGGCATCCTTCAAAATCTCGTTCCAGTCAATGGAACCAGGAGCTACTGTTGCAATGGAACTATCCTCACGATCATAGTAAACCTTTGATGGACGGGCGTTGCTACCTGTTTCCAGATAGAGAATACCCATACGTTTACCGGTTCGCTGAATATGGTCAACGTCCACCTTATGCCCACGTAAATCCATTATGCAACGTTCTGCAATAGGATTGTCCGGAAGGCATGTGATGTAATCCGTTTCCAAACCATAATTGGCCAGTGATACGGCCACATTGGCCTCTGCACCGGCATAACTCACATCAAACCTATTCGCTTGAATAAGCTTGAGGTAATCGGGTGCTCCCAAGCGCACCATTATCTCACCAAAGGTTACTACTTTCATTTTAGTCAATTAACTGATAAATAGATGTCACATCCAGCGTCCTGTAGATAGACGGTGTAAGCGACTTCATCTGAGAACCACGAGCCAATGCATAGCCCATGAAAATCTCATTATTCTCGTGCGTAAGGGCAACTTCCTTCTCTGACAACACACTTCCAGGATAACCGTCATATCCGACCAGATATACTTCTCCGTCTGTCAGGTTCAGGCCCAACTGGATAGCAATGGTAGTTACAGAATCTTTGTAGTTATCAATAAAGGAAATCTCCTTCAGTTCAAATGTGCTGGATTCTGCATACTCCGGCACCTCTGTTCCCATAGTACGAGGATAAGGAGGAAGGATGCAAGTTCCATTATACTTTGCTTTACCCACATTTGCTGTCAAGCGATGACCTTCATTACCAACCAAGCAGTAGAACACAGGCTCTTTGCGGCCCAGGAACAGTTTGGCATGACGGGCAGTAGAAAGCACAATAGCCGTATCAGGATTCTTATCCAGATACTCGTGAATAGCCTCCACATGTTCAGCAACTGTGTTACCGCCACCAATTACCAAAACTTGTTTGTACTTCTTAGTGACTTCTAAAACAGGATACTTGGCGTTGTCTTCTTTCTTGTCCTTCTTGTTGTCAAGCGCACGAACAATACTGTTGAAAGAATAAACACGGTTACTTACCCAATCCATCACCTCCTTTTGAGGGAAGGAGTTCGCCCCAGAAATCATGTACGGCAGACTGGTTCCCCAACGGTACTTCTCATAAAGCGGTGTGAACGCCTGAATAGCATCACCTAACTCATTGAAGTTTACTTTGAGACCTTTGTGCTTGTTAAGAAATGTCAGCAGCAGTTCCATGTTCAAGTTGCCGGCACCACGACCCATACCCAGGATGGTTGCATCCACACTGTCAACACCACATTCAATGGCGGTTAGTGTGTTAATGAGACCCAACTGAAGATTATTGTGACCGTGGAAACCAATTTGGCAGGTAAGATACTTCTTTATTTTCTCAATGATGGCTTTTACTTCCTCCGGAGTTACGCTACCATAGGAGTCAACCATATTAAAAATCTTCACAGTACCATTCAAGCGAGGAAGCTTTTCAAACAGGCCTTCATACTGGTCCCACTTGGACACGTACATCACATTGAAAGCCACTTCGAAACTGTACTCCTTTACCTTCTCAGCCAAAACAGCAGCACGCTCAAGATTTTTAGGGTCAACCGCCATACGGATCATATCCACTACACCTTTCAATGGCGCAATGAGTTTGTCCAAATCCTCTGGTTTGGTACTCTTCTCATTGAGCATTACGGCCAGTTTCTGCTTGGAGTTTTCACGAATATGTTTCAGCACGGAAAGCGGGCAATAGCCAAACTTTCCGTTATACTCCTTCAAAGGGTTATTCCGGTAACCCAGTTCAAGGTAGTCAATCGGTAGTCCCTTCATGGCGCTTATATAAGCGTCCACAACCTGTGCATTGAAGTCCCAGTTGGTGTAATAACCACCGTCCCTCAATGTGCAATCCAGTATTTGCATAGCTTTATTTCTGCAGCTTGGCTGCCATTATCTCATTAACCTTCTTTAAATCGTTGGGCGTATCAACCGCCACGGTCTCACTATCCACTTCAATGTACTGTACCTTGTAGCCGTTCTCGATGAAGCGGAGAATCTCAATATCTTCAATGGCTTCAATCTTGGCCTTGCCGTACTTCTTACCATAGTCACAGTAGAACTTCAATGCGGCAGGAGTGAAACCGTACACGCATACTTGCTTGTAGTAAGCATAGTCAATACTGCCCTTGGGATAAGGAGCCGTAGAGCGTGTCAGATAAATACCAATACCTTCCTTGTTGGTAATAACCTTGGGAACGGTGAAATTAACCACATCCACAGGATCGTTAATCTTGGTCATCAGGTTTGATACCTGAAGCTCTGGATTATCAAAGAACGGAAGGATAGCCTTTTCCATCACCTCCGGTTCCATCAGGGGTTCGTCACCCTGAATGTTCACATAGAGGTCAGCAGGAATTTTTTCTGCCACCTCACCTATACGATCAGTACCAGTACGATGACTGGTAGAAGTCATGATACACTTCATGTCATTAGCAACACAAGCATCATAGATGCGCTGGTCGTCAGTAGCGACATATAACTCGTTAAAATACTTCACCTGTGAAGCGTGCTGATACACCCACCATATCATGGGTTTGCCACAAACATCAGCCAACGGTTTACCGGGGAATCGAGAAGACTGGTATCTCGCAGGAATGACTCCAATTATTTTCGGTTCTTTCATATCTCTATTTTATTTCTATAACTTCTATTGCACAATGTTGATTAGGTAAGGTAGGGCAAACGCTTTTAGCTGGCAATAGACTCGTCGGTCAACACACCGACCGTGACACTGCCAAGCTTCAAAGCCTCATGTATTATATTCGGATGACCCGGATGGATCATATCGGCACTCATACCGACATATACTTTTTTTCTCCATATTATTGTCTTACAGACGAATAATTATTTTTTATCAACAAACTGTCCATCATGGCGACATCCTGCGGGGTGGTCACTTTCATATTGCGGTCGCTGCCTTCCACCACCGTTATCTTGGTGCCGGGCATGTACTTGCGGACCACGCCGCAATCGTCGGTAGCTTGGAACTGGGGGTCTTGCAAGGCGCGCTGGTAGGCGTCACGAATCAGGGGCAAACGGAAAGCCTGGGGGGTCTGGGCCCGCCACATCAATCGGCGTTCGGGAATTCTGGCCACAAAACGCCCCACTTCCACAGCATCAAAATCCGGATGCACCTCCCAGATGGTATCTGTACTGGGCACAGCCACACCCACAGCCTCATGGCGTACAAGTGCTGTGGTCACACGGTCGATAATATCCACACTCACCAGGGGGCGTGCAGCATCGTGCAGCAGCAAGTTGGTGTCGTCGGGCTCATCGATATAAGCCATGATGGCGTTGAGCGACGACATATAACGTTCGTTTCCCCCATCGATAATCTTTTTAAGCTTCTCCCTGCAACTTGCGGCAACAATCTCTTCCATGCGACCACGCCAATCGGGATGCACCACCACGGCCACCTCGTCGATTGCCGGATGGTTGCATAAAGTATCTATGGAATACTCTATCACAGTGCGTCCGGCCAAAAGCAGAAATTGTTTGGGTACCGGTCCACCCATACGGCTACCGGTACCACCCGCCAGTATCACTGCAATATTTCTCATTTCTTCACTCTGTTGTATACCATTGCGAACAATCCCCCCCAAAGGGCAACAGCCATAAGCTGGATCCACCACTCGGTGCCCACCAAGGTGGCTGGTGCCAAAATGAGGGCCTTCATGGCATAGTAGACCACCTTGCCAGCCACAATGGCCGCAAAAACCGACAACACTGCACCCAGGCGATACTCAAACAAATGGAACAATCCCGCTACAACGGCCAGTTCTCCCATCATGCAGACCATCTTGGGAGCTGTAGGCATCCCAACTACCAGACATGAGACCAACGGCATGAGCACAGCCAGCGCCAGCGCATTACGCCAATCGCGCCCCACCAGGATGCCTGCCAACATCAACGCAAGCATGGGATTGAGCATATAGAGCGGCGCAGCGAAGAGATGCGAGGCCGCCGGAACAAAACAAGCGGCAACTACAAGCAACGTATCCAGCACCGCAAAATGAGTCAGTGTTTTAACCTTTGTTGTCATATATACTTTATATTTGCGTGCAAAAATACACCTTTTTTTCCATTTGTCAAAATAATTTATCTAATTCTGCGTTATTCAGTCACATAATACTTAAAATTAATAAGAACAATAATATATAATAGCTACTGCAACCGATGAAAAAAAGTATTCTTTTCCTTGCCACGGCCATAATGTTTACCGCCAGCGCCATTTCCCAAAATCAAATTGACAATCAGGGTCGCCGTCAAGGGCATTGGATTCGCACCGATAAGGATGGTTCCAAAATCTTCGAGGGCGACTTCGTGGATGGTCTCGAGACTGGCATCTTCACCTACTACTACCACGACGGCAGCGTACGTATCCGCAACACATACTCCGAGCCTGGCAAGCGCTGCATGCATGAAGCTTACGACGAGCAAGGACATCTTCTTGCCCGCGGCGAATATAGCCAACGCAACCGCGACGGTCTTTGGCGTTTCTATGCCGAGGACGGTCATCTCGTCAAGGAAGCTTCCTACAAAATGGGTATCAAGGATGGCTGCCATGTCATCTTTGAAGCTAACGGCGACACCGCGGAAGTCTCCAATTGGACCAACAACCACCGCAACGGTCGCTGGTGGAAACGCATCGGCAAGCAGGGCTACATTACCGGAAACTATGTCAATGGTGGTCTTGAGGGCCGCCTTGTAGCCTATGATGACAACGGCAAACTCAACCGCGAAGGCAACTACAACGGAGGCCTCAAGCATGGTGACTACAAGTACTACGAGGACGGGACCCTCATCATCAAAGAGCGCTGGAACTACGGCATGATGAACGACCGCGAGATACTCCTTCTCACCCCAGAGCCCCGCTTCGTTTCCATCCACGACATCGCCTGCATGGCTGCCCAAGGCAAAGCCAAAACCATCATACTCCTTCGCGACGGCGCCAAACTCACCGCTCAGGAAAGCTACGACCCCGTCTTTTCCCGCGCTGGTGACGAACTCTTTGCCCTCGCTAACCGCAAGAGTCACATCTCAGTGGCTCGCAGTTGCATCCAAGGCATCGGCAAGGACAGTGAGAACCGCGACATACTCCTTCTTGACCCGCAACCCGACTTCACCATCTTTCCCGATGAGGATGCCTTGAAAATGGTCCAGTCCACCCGCTTCCAAGAGCACTCACCCCTGGAGGAGATGCTTAACAAATGACATCCTCTACAAATCATAAAAAAAGAAACGCCCCGCTAGACTGCAGGGCGTTTCCTCCATTAAACACTATTACAAAATCCAAAATTTAGAAGGTATTCTGGAAACCTTTTCCCTTATTTATCAACCATTTGTGACGTTCTTACGTCCTCAAACACGAATGCAAAGATACAACTTTTTTTGAAACCGACAAAATATTTTCGATAAAAAAATAACAATTTAACATTTTATATGAAAATCGCCGCACAAACTCTTGGCTGTAAACTCAACTATGCAGAAACATCCGATCTCCTTCGTCGTCTCTCAGAGGAGGGCAACACCATAGTCGACTTTCACACTCCAGCCGATCTCTATATCGTCAACACATGCACCGTCACTGCCGTCGCCGAGAAAAAGTGCCGCAACGCTATCCGTCAAGCCCACCGTCAGAGCCCCGACGCACAGATTGTCGTGATGGGATGTTTTGCTCAAGTAGCCGCCGAAGAAATCAAGAAAATGCCTGGCGTTACCCAAGTATTGGGAAACGAAAGCAAGCGACTTCTCTCCTACTCGGGCGAGGATCGCACCCGCACCTTCTTCAAGATTCAGGACGGCTGCGACTATTTCTGCACCTATTGCGCCATTCCATACGCCCGCGGTCGCTCACGGTCGGCGAGTCTGGAAGAAACCCTGTGCGCGGCGAGACGCATCGCCCAAACAGGTGCCAAAGAAGTCATTCTCACCGGCGTCAACACAGGCACCTTCGGCCAGCATCAGGGAGAAAGCTTCCTAAAGCTACTAGATAAACTAGATAAATTAGAAGGTATCCTGCGCTACCGCATCTCCTCCATCGAGCCCAACTTGCTCACCGATGATATTATCGACTTTGTAGCACACAGCCGAGCATTCCTCCCCCACTTTCACATTCCCCTGCAAGCTGGGAGCGACCATGTGCTGCAACTTATGCATCGCCGCTACGACACCGCCCTCTACCGCAACAAACTGGAGTGCATCAAGAGAGTGATGCCCGACGCCTGCATAGCTGCCGACGTGATGGCAGGCTTCAACGGCGAGAGCGAGGAGGAGTTCGGCAAGGTGCTCAGTTTCATCGACTCGCTACCCATCTCCTATCTCCACGTCTTCACCTATAGCGACCGTCCTGGAACCGCTGCCCTGAAACTTGGCGAGAAGATTCCAATCCCAGTACGACACGAGCACACCGCCCGTCTTCTCGAACTCAGCGAAAAGAAACACAAAGAGTTCATCGCCAGCCAAATCGGCAAGGTCCGTCCAGTGCTCTGGGAGTCCACCGCTCACGGCGACAACATGCAGGGCTGGACCGACAACTACATCCGCCTCACACGTCCCTACTCCCCCACCCTCGTAAACACCATCACCGAAGAGGAAATCCGCCCCGAAAACATTATTCGCGAATAACACCATCATCACAAAAAGAAAACTCCGCAGAGCGATGAGCTCTGCGGAGTTTCTTTTTTTTTGACCAATTCAAAATCAGTCGGCAGTACCGGTGGCGCCATCCTCAGGACGAAGGGTCACACAGACATAGTTGTCGAGTTTGACATACTTGGCAGCGATAGCCTGAATGTCCTTAACGGTAACCTTCTTGACCATCTCGTTGTACTGGTTGACGAAGTCGCGGCTCTCGTTGAAGCGATAGCTGGCGCTGATCTGACCAAGCCAGAAACCGTTGTTCTGACGGGCTTTGTCGCGGTTGACAATCATCTGCTCCTGAACTTTGCCGAGGGTCTTCTCATCGCAACCCTCCTTCATGTACTGCTTGAGGATGTCGATGCAGTCGCCTTCAATCTTCTTGGCCTTTTCAGGGTCGCAGCCAATGTAGAACTGCCAGCTAACCTCGCCTTCGGGAGTAATCTCATAGTCAAAACCGGCGCTAGGGCTGTAGGCGTCTCCGTTCTTCTCACGGATAATCTCAGTAACAGTGATGCTGAGGGCCTCGCCGAGCTCAGTGATGGCGATACGGGTCTGCGGGTCAAGCTCTTTGGCATTGCATTTCACCTGACCGCTCATGAGGAGCATACCTTGCTTCTCGATACCCTTGACAGCCTCGG
The DNA here is from genome assembly GCA_900318835.1 of uncultured Bacteroidales bacterium. Lineage (GTDB taxonomy): Bacteria > Bacteroidota > Bacteroidia > Bacteroidales > P3 > Colimorpha. The sequence goes on along the minus strand of ONLW01000006.1, from coordinate 55,776 downwards.
CATGCTGGATGCCTTTGGCAAACTCGGGGTTACGGTTGATGAACTTCTCGTTCTTCTGCTTGCCGTTGACAGGCAGGTTGTTAATGTACTTGGCAATAAGGTCGATGTCCTTATCCTCGATGTTACCAACGAAGAAGAAGGTCTGGTTGGAAGCGTCGGCAAAGCGCTCCTGATAAATCTGGAACATGCGGTCGAGATTAAGACTGCGCACCTTCTCCTCGGTGGGGACAACCACTTGACGTTTGTCCTTCGGGAAAGCGGTCTTGTAGTAGGTCTCAATGAAGGCCACCTGCGGATTTTCGCTGAGGAACTTAATCTGGTTGACAGTGTTCTCGATGTTACGCTCATAGGCTTCCTGGTCCTTACGGGGAGCAGTATAGTAGAGGTTGATGAGTTGGAGGGTGGTTTCGAGGTCCTTGGGCGAGCAGCTACCGCTGAAGCCCTGGGTCTCTTCACTGATATAGGGACTCATGCTGAGGTTCATACCTTTAAGTTTCTTGCCAAGCTGGGTGGCGCTGAAGTTGGCAATACCACCGGCATCGACGAAGCCGGCAGCGTTCTGGGCCTGGTAAGCTTCCTCGTCGTTGTAGAGCGAGGTGCCACCGAAGCCAAAGGAGCTGATCTGAATCTCATCGGCCTTGTAGTCGGTCTTCTTGATGATGAAGCGGATGCCGTTGGGGCAGGTATACTCGATGTAGCCGAGGATATCGTTGGTCTTGGTCACTTTGGCCTTCACATCCTTGAGGGTCTCGGTGAAGAGGGGCTCATCCTTGAAGGTGTCAACCCAGGGTTCGGTCTTCACTTTCTTGAAATCCTTGATAATCTTGAGGGCTTCTTTCTCGGTGGTAACCTTGAAGCCTTCTTTTTCGGGGGCAGTGAGGTAGAAGATCAAGTTGTTGTCGGTGACCCAGGTCTTGATGAGGGCGTTGCACTCTTCGAGGGTAATCTCGGGGATGAACTCCTTGGCATATTTCCATTCCTGACGGATGCCGGGGCAGGGATCGTTGTCCAGATAGTGGTTGGTGTACTCGTCGGCCAAGCTGTTGGTCTGGGTCTTGTTCTCTTCCTTGGCGAGTTTGGTGTAGGTGCTGAGGAGGTCCTCTTTCTGGCGGTCGAGCTCAGTCTGGAGGAAGCCGTGGTCGGTCATCTGCTTGACGGTCTTGAGGAGCAGTTCGGCGGTCTCGTTGATGCGGTTCTCCTTGGGGGAGGCGCTAACTTCGAAGACATCGATTTCACGGCCCAGGAATCCACCATAGCCGCCACCGGCGTGCATCATGGGGGCAGTGGGTTTCTCGGTGATGTCGCGGAAGCGCTCGTTGATCATCATACCAATAAGGCTGCGAACAAGCATGGCGCGGTAGGCGCCGACGGTGCCGTTAACACCTTTCTTGTGTTTCCAGAAGATTTCGAGGGTGGTGCTGGTGGCCTCCTTGTCGGTGGCGATGCAGATGAGGGGTTCCTTGTTGTCGGGAATCTCATAGCTCAGGCGGGGCAGTTTCTCTTTGCCGAGGAACTTGTGGCTGCTGAAGGTGTCTTTCACCTTCTGCTCCATGGCCTTGACACCCTTCTTGCCAGCGTACTCGTAGTTGTCCATGTCACCAACGATGACGATGGCCTGCAGGTCGGGACGATACCAGTCGTTGAAGAAGTCAACGATGCTCTGGCGCTTGAAGTTCATGATAACTTCCTCTTTACCAATGGGGAGACGGTCGGCATAGAGGGAACCTTTGAGCATGATGGGCCAAGTCTTCTTGCGGAGACGGTCGCCGTGGCCAACACCACCGCGCCATTCCTCATGGATAACACCACGCTCTTCCTCAATTTCTTTCTCGTCGAAGAGGATGTTGCCGGCCCAGCCGTCGAGAATCTCGACACCCATCTTCACCATTTCCTCGTCGTCGGCAGGCATGTTCACATAGTAAACAGTCTGGTCAAACGAGGTGTAGGCGTTGATGTCGCGGCCGAACTCAACACCATGCTTCTGCAGCTTGTCGATCATCTCGTTGCCGGGATAACCCTTGATGCCGTTGAAGGCCATGTGCTCGCAGAAGTGGGCGAGACCCTGCTGGTCGTCGCGCTCCATGATGGAACCGGCATTGGAGACCAGACGGAACTGAATCATGTTTTCCGGCTTTTTGTTGTTGCGGATGTAGTAGGTGAATCCGTTGTCAAGTTTGCCGTAGGTAACTTTCTTGTCGAGGGCCACCTGAGCGTTCAGGTCGCTCTTCTTTTCTTTCTTGTCTGCACCGGGCAGCTGGGCGAAAGAGGTGCCGCCAATCAGAACGGTCAGCAGCAGAATCCAAATTGATTTCTTCATTTTTTGTTGTTTTAAATTTATTATATATGTTAGATGATTCAATATATAAATAGGGTGCAAAGATACGGAAAAAATTCGTATCGCTGCAAATAATTTTACAATGGTCTGTTATTCAATCTTCAGCACTCATACTTTTCCAATGCCTGACGCAGCTCCACAGGGGTAATGTCGTGGTGGATTTCTCCGTCGAGGGAATAGGAAATAGCTCCGGTTTCCTCGCTCACAATAACGCTCAACACGTCGAGCTGTTCAGTGACCCCGATGGCCGAGCGGTGGCGCAGGCCGAGGTTGGGGTCGATGTCGAGCCGCGAGGTGACAGGCAGGATGCAGCGTGCAGCCAATATCTGGTTGTGGTGCGCAATGACGGCACCGTCGTGCAGAGGCGAGTTCTTGAAGAACAAAGCCTCAATCAAAGCACTGGAAGCCATGGCATTGATACGTTCACCGGTATTGACGATATCCTCCACCTCATTCCTGCGTTTGAAAACGATGAGGGCGCCGGTCTTCGACTGCGACATGTGCATGCAGGCGTTGATGTAGGCCTCGTAGTTCACCGCGTTCTGCGGCTTGTTCTGCATGTTGTGTTTCCAAAACTTGAAGCGCTGCACCCACGACTGGTCGAACTGCGTCTTGGTGCCGAGGAAAAGCAGAAAGCGACGGATCTCGGGTTGAAAGATAACGATAAGCGCTATCAGGCCCACACTGGCTATGGCACTGAGGATAGCACCCAAAAGCCTCATTCCCAACAGGTCGGCAGCACGCCAAGCCAGCAGGATGATGACCAGGGCCCAGAAGATAAGCATGGCGTTCGAGCCACGAATCATGCGGTAGACATAAAAGACCAGTGCCGCCACAATGACAATGTCGATAATGTCAATGAGCTGTAGCTCCGGAAGGCCTAAAATAGCATTGATAATCATATTGATAACAGTTTGATGGTTTCAAGTGCGGGCCGTGGGTCGTGGACGCGCAGGAGGCTGCTGCCTTTCTCCAAGGCGATGGCGTCGAGGACGATAGTACCCGTCAACGCCTCGTCGGGCGTGATGCCAAGCTTCTTGTAAATCATACTTTTGCGACTCAAAGCGGTGAGCAAAGGCTCACGGAAGAGCGACGTCAGCTCGTCCAATCGGTGGAGCAATTCATAGTTTTCCTCAACAGTCTTGGCGAAACCGAAGCCCGGATCAATCCATATATCCTTGACACCCAATCGGTAGAGAGTGTTCAATTTCTCGGAAAAATACTTGGTGAGGTCGTCGACAATATCGTCGTAGCCCGTGTGTTGCTGCATCTCGGAAGGCAGCGCACGGTTGTGCATCAGAATATACGGAACTTGCAGGTCTGCAACGGTTTGGAACATTGCCTCATCGAACTGGCCACCGGAGATGTCATTCACGATATCGGCGCCAGCCTCAATGGCCTCGCGGGCTGGCAAACTGTAGCAGGTGTCGACCGAGAGGATGGCTTCGGGCAACGCCTCGCGCACCAGCTTCACTGCTCCGGCAAGACGCTGGGCCTCAACCTCCGGCGGCAACAACTGCGCACCGGGACGTGACGAGACAACGCCGATGTCGACGATGTCGGCGCCTTCGTCCACGAGTTTACGGGCGTGATTGACAAGCGTTTCGGGGTCATTGTGGCGGCCACCGTCATAGAACGAGTCGGGGGTATAATTGAGGATACCCATCACCGCCGGCCGGTCGAAAGTGACCAGTCGCCCCTGCACGGTGATGCTGAACGGAGTAAAATGCTGTCTTTCCATAAAATCGATAATCAATAATTACTATAAAAACGCACCTCCGAAAAAAATATTGCTTCGATGGAAAAAACATTTTCTCAACCCCTCCCGGCCAGGAAGGGACTGCTGTCGCAATCACCATTGACGAAATGTTAACAAATCTTAAACACCAACATCCTACCACACACCTATCAACACCTACTATGGTAGGAGTTGGTTAGGAATTGGTAAGGAGATGGTAGGTAGTTTATCTCTATCAGGTACAGAGAGTTTTGCAACAAAAACGGGGACACGCACCGAAAACAGGTAGATGAAGGGTTATTCGTACCATAAAATTAACTTAACAGATGTTAAATCCATTCAGACTGAAAAGATAGTTAAGGGCGAATAAAAATATTTTTATAATAAATCATACAATAAATAAATCGATGTCACGTTTAAGGTTAATTATGATTAAAAACGGACTAATGGGACACGATACAAGGAAAGAGATGGAACGGGAGGTGGTGGAATGCCGGGCACTGTTCGAAAAGAAGACGCGCGACTACGGCACCTCGTGGCGCATACTGCGCCTGCCGTCGCTCACCGACCAGATATTCATCAAAGCCAACCGCATCCGCAGCATACAGGAAAGCGGCGAGAACCGCGTGGGCGACGACATCCGCGACGAGTTTGTCGCCATGGTCAACTACGCGGTGATGGCGCTTATGCAAGGTGAAAGGTTAAAGGTGAAAGGTGAAAGTTTGGAGCTGTCGTTGGAAGAGACGATGAATCTCTATGATGAGCAGACCAAGCACATCCTGGACCTGATGATGGACAAGAATCACGACTACGGCGAGGCTTGGCGGCAGATGCGGGTAAGCTCGATGGTGGACCTCATCCTCATGAAGCTCCTGCGCATCAAACAGATAGAAGACAACAAAGGCAAGACGCTTGTCAGCGAGGGCGTCGAGGGCGGATACATGGACATTGTCAACTACTCGCTGTTCTGCCTCGTTAGATTAACCGAAGAAAACACAAAATCATGAAAATCAAGGATACAAAACTCAACTACACACTGAATGTGGTCTCGCGCTGGGTTGTGGGACTGGTGTTCCTGTTCTCATCGTTCGTGAAGGGCGTGGATCCCATGGGAACGATGTTCAAGGTGCAGGACTACATGTCGAACTGGGAGATTCTGGGCATGAGCTTCGACTGGGCCCTGCCACTGGCGGGCGTGTTGGCAGTGGGGCTGATATGCGCTGAGTTTTTGGTTGGCGTAATGCTCATCCTCAACTCCTTCCGCGTGGTTACGGCCTGGATGCTCACCATCATGATGGCCTTCTTCACCGTCACCACCCTCTTTGACGCCATTACCAATCTGGTGGACGACTGCGGCTGCTTCGGCGACGCCATCAAGCTCACCAACTGGCAGACTTTCTGGAAGAACGTTATCCTCGACGTGCCCACGGTGTGGATTCTCCTCACCTGCCGCCTGCGGATGAAACGCCGCTTCGAGCGCGACTGCATCGTCTTCATCGCCGGTCTGGCGGTGATGCTGGTGTTCTGCATCTACAACATCAACCACGAGCCGGTCATCGACTTCCGCCCCTGGAAAGTCGGCAACCAGATGATTGACATGGAGGAAGGTTCGACGCCAAAGAGTTATGTCACCTACAAGAACAAACAGACCGGCGAGACAATGGAGTTCGAGTCGGCCAAACTGATGGAGTATCTGTCCGACAGCGCGTGGGCCAACACCTGGGAGTGGGAAAGCAGCCGCGTGGAAATGCCGGAAATCAAGGCTCCGGGATTCTCGATGCTCGACATGGAGGGGTCGGACCGCGCCCTCGACATGATTACCGCCGAAGAAGGTTTGGTGATTATAACGATACACCATCTGGAAAAGATTGGTGCCAAAGACGTTGAGGAAATCAAAACAGCAATCACGCTGGCCGAAGAGAACGGCAAGGAGATTGTGCTGCTGACTTCCGCACTGCCCGAGGACATCCAGACATGGATGTATGAGAACAAGATTGACGGCCTGGAATACTACTTCGCCGACGCCACCGCCATCGAGACTATGATGCGCGGCAACCCCGGCTTCATGTATGTGCAGAACGCCGTGGTCATGAACAAAGGCCGCAAGGCTATTGAGTTGTAAACTTTACATAATCATGATACAGAGAATTCAAACATTATGGCTTATTTTTGCCGCCGCTTGCATGGGATTGTGCTTCGTATTTCCCGTGGCCAGCTACTCAATCGACTACACCGAAAACCAGCAGGTTGTTTCGCAACTCAACCTTGTGTCCAAAGACGGTCCGCACTACAGTATCGCCCTCGCCAACGGCGAACCTCGGGTGGAGCTTTTCCAGTCGCAGGTCGACGTGTCGATGTGGCCGCTGGTGGCGATGACCTGCGTAATTCTGGCGATGGCCGTGCTGTGCATCTTCCTCTACAGAAAACGCACGCTTCAGATGCGCATGGTGGCAGTGGCCTTCCTGCTCAATGTGGTGTATGCCTTCCTGCTCTTCTTCTGGGCTGTCGACGCCTATGCCGACCAGCTCAACGCCCTCTTCACCCAGACGGAGCAGCAGGTGACGTGGGGTGTCGGAGCCTTCCTCCCGCTAGCCTCCATAGTATTCTTCTTCCTAGCGCAAAGGGCCATCCGCAAGGACGAGGCACTGGTGAGAGCCGCCGACCGTTTAAGGTGAAAGGTGAGAGGTGATATTGAGAATTGAAAAATGAAAATTAAAATTGATAATCTAGGACAGTTGCCCAAGGTGGCAAAAGAACTGCTCGGAACATTCCCCGGAGAGCGCTTTTTCGCGTTCTTCGGCAAGATGGGTGTTGGGAAGACCACACTCATCAAAGAGCTCTGCGCCGCTTTAGGCGTGGGAGACAATGTGTGCAGCCCGACGTTCGCCATCGTCAATGAGTACTCATCGGGCGACGGGGAACCCATATACCACTTCGATTTCTACCGGCTAAAGAATCTGACCGAAGCCTACGACCTTGGCTACGAAGAATATTTCTATAGCGGTTGCTACTGTTTTACGGAATGGACCGAGAAAGTAGAAGAGTTGCTGCCCGAAGAGTATGTGAGGGTGGAGATTGTGGAAGAGGACGGCGTGCGTACGCTGACAGCAGAGGTTTGCACGTCCTAAAGGTCGCACACAGTATTAAGTATTAAATAAAGAACAATAAAATATAAATGAACAATAGAGAAAAAGAAGCAGAGGTGCTGGCACGATTGGCTGCACAAACACTCGACACAAAGAAAGGAGAAGATGTACGTATTCTAGATCTGAGGAAAGTCCACGGCGCTCCGGCGGAGTATTTCGTGATATGCAGCGGCAATGTGCCGTCGCACGTCAGTGCCTTGAGCGACGCTGTATTCGAGACCGTGAAGAAAGCCACTGGCCTCAATCCCCACAAGATTGAAGGCTACAACAACGCCGAGTGGATTTTGATGGACTATTTCGATGTAGTCATCCATATCTTCCAGAAAGACAAGCGCGCCTTCTTCCGCCTCGACGAGCTTTGGAGCGACGGGGAAGAGATAGCTGTTAAAAGTTAATGATCATCACTTTAAGGTTAAAGAATTAATGGCACAACAACAACAGAACAAGATGCCTAATGCTCCCCGTGGCAACAAGCCCAAGACGGCGAAGTGGATTTACATCGTCTACGGAGTCATCATGGTAGCGTTGCTCTTCGGCATGTTCGGCAATGGCAATGAGGCCAAGAAAACTGTCGACTGGAATAAGTTGTCACTCATACTCGAGCGTCACGACTACGAGACTATCACCGTCATCAACCAGGAGGTAGCCGAAATCAGAATAAAGAAAGACGCCATCAAGACCCATCCGGAACTCTACAAAGATCTGCAGACACAGACCATCACCGGTGGTGAAGGTCCCACGGGTGTGTACACCTATAACATAGGCAACTACGAGCATTTCGACAAGGAATTGGCTATCATCGAGGCCAAGACTGGAGAGCACATCAGCTACAAGATAGAGACCCACTCCAATGCCTGGCGCGAGTTACTGATATGGTTTGGACCTCTTTTGATTATGATTTTCCTCTTCTGGGGCATGAGTGCCTACGCCCGAAAGCAGATGGGAGGTGAAGGCGGAGGCGGCTTCAGCGGTCTGTTCGGCTTTGGCGGTTCACGTGCCAAGCAGTACGACGCCACCAAGCAGGTCAACGTCACCTTCAAGGATGTGGCCGGATTGGCCGGTGCCAAGGAAGAGGTGATGGAGGTGGTAGACTTCCTGAAGAACCCTAAACATTACACCGAACTGGGAGGCAAGATTCCCAAGGGTGTACTGCTGGTTGGCCCTCCAGGTACAGGTAAGACCCTGCTGGCCAAAGCCGTGGCCGGCGAGGCGGGCGTGCCGTTCTTCTCGATGAGCGGAAGCGACTTCGTGGAGATGTTCGTCGGCGTGGGAGCCTCACGTGTCCGCGGCCTGTTCGACGAAGCCAAAAAGAAATCACCCTGCATAGTCTTCATTGACGAGATTGATGCCGTGGGCCGTGCCCGTGGAAGGAATGGCCTTGCCGGTGGCAACGATGAGCGCGAGAACACGCTGAACCAGCTGCTTACCGAGATGGATGGATTCTCCAGCACCACCAACGTCATTGTGCTGGCCGCCACCAATCGTGCTGATGTGCTCGACAAAGCACTGATGCGTGCCGGCCGTTTCGACCGGCAGATTTACGTCGAGCTACCCGACATCGAGGAGCGTAAGGCCATCTTCGCCGTCCACATGAAAAACCTGAAACTCAATACTCAGGAAGGAAGCGAAGGTCATGTGGACAAGGATTTTCTGGCCAAACAAACTCCGGGCTTCAGCGGTGCCGACATCGCCAATGTCTGCAATGAAGCTGCACTCTGCGCTGCCCGCAAGAATAAGAAACAGATCGAGAAACAAGACTTCCTCGACGCTGTCGACCGCATCGTCGGCGGTCTTGAGAAACGAACCAAGGTACTCTCCGACCAAGAGAAGCACACCATCGCTTACCACGAGAGCGGACATGCGTCGGTCTCTTGGTTACTGCGCTGGGCCAACCCGTTGGTGAAAGTCACCATTGTGCCACGTGGCAAAGCCCTCGGTGCCGCCTGGTACCTGCCGGAAGAACGCCAAATTACCACCTACGAACAGATGTTCGACGAGATGACCAGTCTCATGGCAGGCCGCGCATCGGAGGAGATCGTCTTCGGGCGCATCAGCACCGGTGCGTTGAACGACATCGAGCGGGCCACCAAGATGGCTCAGGCACTGGTGACCTACTATGGTATGAGTCCCGAAGTGGGCAACATCAGCTTCTATGACTCCACCGGCCAAAGCGAATATGCTTTTGCGAAACCCTTCAGCGAGAAGACCGCCGAAACCATAGACAAAGAGGTTCGCCGCATGGTGGAAGAGGCCTACAACAAGGCTAAAGAGTTGTTGACAAATCATCGCGAGCAACTCGACCAATTAGCCGCGCAACTCTATGAAAAAGAGGTGCTCTTCCGTGAAGATCTGGAGCGCATCTACGGCCCTCGTCCGTGGGAAACTCCTGAGAAACCAGAAATCGAGGAAGATTCAGAAACTCCGGAGTTGTCCAAGAATACGTATAACCCTGAAAACACTACCCTGTCATGAAAACATTCTGGATTCGCACAGCCAGTGCCGTAGTTTATGCCATCCTATTCCTAGGCACACTCCTCAGCGGATACCTATTCAATAATTTCCATCTGGGGCGCATCCTTTTCGGAGCCTTCCTGCTCTTCGTCTCGATGGGCTGCACCTTTGAATTCTTCCGTATCGTAAAACATCAAGGAGCAAAACCCAGTCAGGTATTGGGCTATATCTATGCTGCCTGCTGTCTTCTGGCACTACCATTGGCGAACTTCAACTTGATGCTAATGGCATTCATCTTATTCCCTACCACTTTTGCACTGGCAGCCATCGTACAGCTATGGAAACAGAGCGAACAGCCTTTCCGCGATGCAGCCTACACGATGATTCCCCTACTCTATGTCGCCCTACCACTTAGCCTGATGCTCATGCTTTTCTCTAACTATTCAGGTCCCCTCATGGTCTTGATGCTGGTAGTAATGGTGTGGGTCAACGACTCCGGTGCCTATATTGGAGGTTCTCTCTTCGGCAAGCACAAGATGTGGGTGCGTCATTCCCCAGGAAAGACTTGGGAAGGCACCGCTTTCGGCATACTCGTCACCATAATGCTGGCCGTTTTCGTCGGTCCGTTGGTAGTTCCCACTGTAGCATGGTACCATTGGCTGGTCCTCGGCTTCATTTGCAGTGTAGTCGACACCCTCGGCGACCTTGTGGAGAGCATGCTCAAGCGTTCCGTAGGAGTCAAGGACAGCGGCAACATCATGCCCGGCCATGGAGGCTTCCTTGATCGCTTCGACAGCCTACTCATCATCATGCCTTTCGCTTTTGCATACATAACCCTATTTACAATAATATAAGAATATGACAATCCATCGTGAAGGAAAGAAAATAATCATGCTCACCGGCGCAGGCATCTTTGTCATTGTGCTGCTGATGCTATTGTTGGTCAAGGAATGGAACGTGGTCCATTATCTTTTCGTCGCAGGCCTAGTAGTCTTCGGCTTTCTGGTAACGGCCTTCTTCCGCATTCCACGGCGCATCTTCGCCAACAATCCCTCGGAGCTCATTTCACCCGCCGACGGCACCATCGTCACCATCGAGCAGGTTACCGAGAAGGCCTACATTCAAGGCGAATGCATGCAGATTAGTATTTTCATGAGTGGAACCGATGTGCATGTCAACCGCTACCCTTGCGACGGCCTAGTGGAGTATGTAAAGTTTCGCCGTGGCAACTATTTCGTAGCCTCGTACCCTAAAAGTAGCGACCTCAATGAGCGTACCGAGATTGGCATGCTCCTTGATAACGGCAAACGCATCCTCATCCGCCAAGTGGCGGGCGTGATGGCGCGCCGCATCGTCTGCTACGCCAAAGAAGGCGAGCGCGTCAAGCAAAACCAGGAACTCGGCTTCATCCGCTTTGGTTCGCGTGTCGACCTCTTCCTGCCACTCGACTTCCCCATCAGCGTCGACCTGCAGGACAAAGTGAAGAACGCCATCAGCCCCATTGCCGAAATCGTTTAACCATGATTGCCGACCAAATACTCTACGAGGACAATCATCTGCTGGCCATCAACAAATTGCCTGGACAAATCACACAGGGAGACAAAACAGGCGACCCCTGTCTAGCCGATTTGGTCAAGGAATTCATCAAGGAGCGCGACCACAAGCCCGGACAAGTCTATTGCGGTGTTATCCACCGTCTGGATCGACCTGTCTCTGGAGTGGTACTGCTTGCCAAAACCTCGAAAGCCCTCAGTCGTATGGTGGAAAAAGTTCGTACCCGTGAGTTTGAGAAGCACTATTGGGCGGTAGTCAAAAATGCCCCTCCTCAAACCGTCGGTGCCCTTGAGAACTGGCTGGTGAAGAACGAGGAACGCAACAAAAGCTACGTCTTTGGCTCAGCACGTCCAAACGCCAAGCTAGCGCGCCTCGAATACCGAGAGATTGCCGTCTCTGACGGTGGATATCACCTCCTTGACATCAACCTCCACACCGGCCGTCACCACCAGATACGATGCCAACTGGCCAACATCGGCTGTCCCATCAAGGGTGACCTCAAATACGGTGCCCCACGCAGCAACGACGATGGTTCCATCTTGCTCCATGCACATACCGTCTCTTTCGAGCACCCTGTCACACATCTCCCCATTACAATCACAGCCCCCTGCCCTACTATTGAAAAAATGTTCCATCTTGAGTAAAAGTTTTTCGCTTCAAGCGATACATAATACATATAGATAAATAATAAACCAATGAAAAAGATATTTCTTATTTTGACACTTATGGTTGCACCACTGACGGCCATGCATGCCCAGCGGGTGGTAACCGATAATTTCAACCGGCTCGAGGTACACTATCAGACCCCAACCCTACAGACAGAATCCATACCCTTTGCTGACAGCAAGGCTGATGTACTCAGTCTCGCCGGCTACCAACTCGGTGGAGAGTTGGGGTCGCCAGCACTGCCCATGAGCATCGACATGATTACCATTCCCTTCTGCGATGATGTGGAAGTCGAGGTCACTAATGCCGTCTATGACACCCTCACTCTTTTTATTAATAATACTATTTACCCACTCCAACCTAGCCGCATTAAAAGCGATACCATCCAACATGCGCCGGTAATTGATGCCGACCGATACGCCACCAATGCCTTCTGGGGCATGCCTCTGGCCTCAGTCGAGGTTCTCGGTGTTGCACGCGACCGTCGTTTGGCCAACCTCACCTTCAGTCCCGTGCAGGTGAACCCTGTCACCAATGAGGTAATCGTATGCCGCAGTGCCGACATCACAGTGCATTATATCAACTCCGACGCTGAGGGTACCCAGGAGCATTTCAACCGCTACCACACACCAGCTTTCTCGGCCGGCACTACCCTCAACCAACTCGTCTCGCTGAAGGAAGTCCTCCCAGCGCCCATCCGCATGGTCATCATGGCGTCAGGCTCGCTTCGTTGCGAAAAACTGAACCTCTATGCCAACTGGAAACGCTCACAAGGCATGCTGGTCAACCTTGTCTACACCGATGATGCGCAACTCTCGGACAATACCGCCATCGCGAACTATCTTAAAAGCATTTATACCAACGCCACTGTCAAGGATCCTGCACCGACCTACCTCATCCTTGTCGGCGACAACGAACAGATTCCCGCTTTCGAATCCAGAGTCAACGTTTACTCTTTAGACGACCATGTCACCGACCTCTACTTTGTCACCTGGACAGGCAACGACAATATTCCTGACTGCTACCAAGGCCGTTTCTCCGCTACCGACACCAATACCGTTGCCGCCATTATCAAGAAGACTCTTCTCTATGAGCAGTATGCTTTTGACAACGATGAATACCTTGCCCACGCCGCCCTCATCGCCGGAGAAGACAACGCCTATCATAGTGACTCCTACGACAACGCATGGCGCTATTGCGACCCATCCATGGACTATATTGCAAAGACATATATCAACTATAGCAACGGCTTCGACACTGTCAGCTACTATAAAAACAATGTCGATTTCGTTCCCGACGGTGTCACCGTCACAGGCTACTGCAGCGACAACTCCACCGCTACAGCCCTCCGCAGACTCTACAGCGAGGGTTTGGGTTGGATTAACTACTCCGCCCATGGCGACTGGGACAGATGGCACAAACCCACCTTCACCAACAGCAATATCAACTCCATGTCGAACAAGGGAAAGCCCTCTGTGATGATAGGAAATTGCTGCCTCACCAACAAGTTTGATAACCCCTCTTGTTTCGGAGAAACCCTCCTTCGCAAAAAAGAAAACGCTGGCGCCGTCATTTATATCGGTGGTACCAACTCAACCATCTGGGCCGAAGATTTCTACTGGTCAGTTGGAATCCGTTCCAACATCAACAACCAATTGAATCCTTCCTACGATTCCGAGAATCTTGGCATCTACGACCGTCTCTTCCATACCCACAACGAAAACAATGAACAGTATGCAGTCTCCGCGGGTTCCTTGGTTTTCTATGGTAATATGGCAGTCAACACCAGTTCTTCCAGATACAAGCATTACTACTGGGAGATTTACGAACTCATGGGAGACCCATCCCTCCTCCCTTGGTTGGGACGTGCCTCCGACCTCACAGTAAACGTTAACCGTAACGATAATACCATAGATGTTACCACCGCTCCCAACGCCTATGTCGCTATCGTCGACTCCCTCCACAACAACGTTATTGCCGCCGCTTTCGCTAACGAAAGAGGCATTGCAAACCTCAACATCGACAACACTTCCGACATCAGCGCCTACTGCCTCTCCATCACGTCCCAAGGACATAAACCCTACCACAAATCCTTCAACGAAATCACTGTGGGAATCAATCAGGTATCCGACAATCAACCTGTCAACGTCTACCCCAACCCCGCCACCGACCACGTCACCATCGACGCTCCCGGTCTCCGTCTCATCGAACTGCTAGACCTCACCGGCCGCACCCTAAAGGCAACTTCCTCTGTCACCCTCGACATTCAAGATATCCTTCCGGGTGTCTACTTCCTCCGTCTCCACACCGATACTGCCGTCTCCGTCAAAAAACTAGTTGTCAACAAATAACCCATTTTCATGAAAAGAATCCTTCTTTTATCGGCCTGCGCCCTCTTGCTGGCTTCATGCAACAACAGAGCCAAAGCTCCCGAACTCAAAGACCGTACCGACTCCCTCTCTTGGGCCTACGGACAGAATATTGCCGACGCATTGAAGAAAGGCTACTTCAACGAACTCGACGCTGATCTCATCCTGCAGTCGGCTCAATACACCCTCAACGGAGGTAAAGAACAGCCCATGAGCCCCGACGAAATCATCGAAGCCCTCAACTACATCATGGCCATGTACTCCGTCGGTGCCCAACAAACCTCCAACCAGACACAACAAGAGGTCGATGCCGCCCAAGCCGAATATTTTAAGAAACTTGAGCAAGAGAATTCCAACGTCAAGCGTCACCCCGCGGGCTTCTACTACGAGGTACTGCGCGAAGGCAAAGGTCCCAAGGCGAAATACGCACAACGCATCAAGTTTGACTATCGCTCGTTTGTCATGCTCACAGGCGAAGCTTATGACCAGACCTATGGCAAGCGCGAACCCATTCTCCATGTCGTTGGCGAACCCATGTTCCCGGGCCTGATCGAAGCATTCCAATTGATGAATGCCGGCAGCATCTACCGCTTCTACTTCCCCTATCAGCTTGCTTTCGGAGTCAAAGGGTCTGGCAACATTCCAGGCTATACGCCATTCATCTATGAAATCGAGCTCCACGAGCTCTACGAAAATTAAAAAAGGCTGCCATTCGGCAGCCTTTTTTTAATAGCCCAAAATCTTCAGCATCGACTTGTAGCTTTGTTCCTTGGCAAAGAGTTTCGTCGAATACTCCCCGTTCTCGTCCTTGTCAATGATTACATGCTTGGGCGCGGGAATGAGACAGTGCTGAATGCCACCGTAGCCACCGATACTCTCCTGGTAGGCTCCCGTGTGAAAGAATCCGATGTAGAGAGGCTCATCCTTTTGCAACTTGGGCAAGAAGATGGCATTGGCGTGCGAGTCGGCATTGTAATAGTCCTCCGAGTCACAGGTGAGGCCACCGAGGAATACACGCTGGTACTCGCAGTCCCAATGGTTGATGGGCAACATAATGAAACGCTGGTTGATACCCCAGGTGTCGGGCAGTGTGGTAATGAAACTACTGTCGATCATATACCACAACTCGCGGTCGTTCTGCTGTTTCTGGTCCAAAATACTGTATAAAGTGGCGCCACTCTCTCCAACGGTGAAGCTGCCGAACTCGGTGAAGATGTTCGGTTCCTCTACGCCGCGCTGTGTGCAGATATTCTTTATCTGTGCCAGAATCTCCTCGGCCATATACTCATAGTCATAGTTGGCCGCCAGGCTCACCTTGCTCGGGAAACCGCCGCCAATGTTCAGCGAATCCAGCTCAGGACACACACGCTTCAAGTCGCAGTAGACATTGACGCACTTGGCCAGCTCGTTCCAATAGTAAGCGGTATCGCGGATACCCGTGTTGATGAAGAAATGTAGCATCTTGAAACGGAACTTCGTGTTGGGTTTCACCTGCTCCTCGTAGAAACTGACAATGTCGTTGTAGCGAATACCCAAACGCGAGGTATAGAAGTCGAACTTCGGTTCTTCCTCCGATGCAATCCTGATTCCCAGCATCATAGGCTCCTGTGCACCGGTCTCCAAGGCCTTATCCAACATATAATACTCGTTCTTGTTGTCAAGCACGGGAATCACATTGTGGAAACCGTCATGGAACAGATCCACAATATTCTCAACATATTGTTCCTTCTTGAAACCATTGCATACCACAACCTTGTCCTTATCCACGAGACCTTGGTTATGCAGTTCCTGAATAAGGTTGATGTCGAAAGCCGACGATGTCTCGAGATTGATATCGTTCTTCAATGCCTCTTCGAGAACAAAAGCGAAATGGCTGCTCTTGGTGCAGTAGCAGTAGTTGTAGGTGCCGCGATAGTCAGTTTTGGCAATAGCCACGTTAAACAAACGTTTGGCCCTCTGAATCTGTGAACTTATCTTAGGCAGATAGGTAATCTTCAGTGGTGTGCCATATTGTTTGATAATTTCCATCAAAGGGATGTCATGGAAATAAAGCTCGCCATCCTCCGTCCGGAATTCATCCTGCGGAAAATCAAATGTCTGGTCGATTAGGTCGTAATACTTATTCTTCATTTTAACCGATGTAATTAAAATTCAACCATATCTTCCAATCCAACTCACGCGGATTGTCCTGCAAAGATACAACTAAATCACTTACATTGTAAAAAAAAATTCAAAAAATTTACACCGAATTTACAGCCATACACATAACGCACTATCCCACAGCAGAATACACACAAAACAGTACCTAACTACCACACACTAAACACAATCACCTTACCAAACCCCTACCAACACCCTACCAACTCCTACCATAGTAGGACTTGAAAGGGTGTTGGTAGGATGTTGATAGGCATTTGAAACGAAAAAGGGAGCAACCATACATTACTCCCATACACCACAACTCAGAACGGTCGGATGGATTATTTTCCACGACCCTGAAGAATAATCTTTCCGGTGTAGACCATAATTTTGAGGTCGGTGGTAATAGACATATTGTCGAGGTAAAGAAGATCATAGCGCAGACGCTCGACCATCTCGTCGACCGACGAAGCGTATCCGTATTTCACCTGCCCCCAAGAAGTAATGCCAGGCTTTACACGCTGCAGCAGCAGGTATTCGGGAGCACGCTTAACAATCTGATCGATGTAAAACTGACGCTCGGGACGGGGTCCGACAATGGACATGGTACCACGGAGGACATTGTAGAACTGGGGTATCTCATCAAGACGAACCTTGCGCATAAAATGTCCGAAGGGCGTAATGCGCGGGTCGTCATCCTTGGAAAGTGCCGGGCCGGTCGACTCGGCATCGACATACATAGAGCGGAACTTATGCATGCAGAAAGGCTTGCCGTAGAGGCCAATGCGTTCCTGTGCGTAGAATACTGGGCCCGGGGAAGTGCATTTCACAATAATGGCCGTAACAAGATAGACCGGCGAGAGGACAATCATAGACAGGAGGGCAATGACGACATCGCCGATGCGCTTGAGGGAGTACTGCCACTCAGACATCAGGCGGTTGTTGATGACTATGAAGGGCGAATGGAAGATAGCCTCCTGCTTGACGGATCCAACAATGAGGTCGCGTGCATCGGGTGTAATCTTGACAATGAGATCGGCAGCAGCGTTGAGGGTGCGGAGAATATCGGCGGTGAGATACCGCTGGTCGTCCTCAAGGGCAATAATAACCTCTTGGATACGGTGCTGTTCAATGAGCGGGCGAATATCGTCGAGCTTTCCCAGGCATGGCATGATATTTCGCAGGGATGATTCACCGCCAACACCCACGTTGACATAGCCCACGAAGAGATTTCCAGAGTAAGTTTCCTGATTTTCGATATCAAGATAGGTATGAAGGGCCTTGTTGCCCGAACCTATAAGGAGGGTGGGGAAACCTATCTGGCGCGAGTGGACGCGGCGGACAGTCTGCGAGGTGATGAGAAGTCGAGGCAAATAGGTGAGGACAAAATGGACAACAAAGAGGAAAAGGAAAGCAAGGTAGTGGTAACGATAAGTGGGGACAGTGTCGTCGAGGAGGAGGAGGAAAAAGATGACAATGGCACCGAGGAGCGACGCCAGGAGGGTGTCGAGGAGTTCTTTGAGTCGAGCCTTGCGGAGCACGTCGCGGTAGGCGCCGAGAACAGTATACAGAGCCAGCCACCCCAGAGGAATAATAACGAGGCCGAGGAAGTAATTGGAATCATTCAAGGTTGACAGTTGGAAGCAGGAAACGGAAAGGGGCTCGAGAGCAAGCTTGCGGAATACAAAGAGAGCCGTCCACGACAGCATGGCTGCGAGAATATCGCAAAGGATATATTTGATGGTTTGTTTTCTTTTCATCATTTAGCTGGTTTTGAGGGTTGACAACACACGGACATTGTCAATGCGGATGTCGCCAGTCTCACCTTCGACATTGAGGGCTGCAAAGGAAAGACGGAAGGGGACTTGATAGTTAAAATAGTTCCACGTGCGGCCGAGGTTGACGTAGATATGCTTCCATTCTGTGGAAGGATTAATAACCATCACTCGCTGGATGTCGGTGGCACCGCCGGAAGTGTAGGCGGCAGTCATATAGATTTCAAAAGGTATGTCGGAGCGTGTATCGAGTTCGAGATAGACAGCACGGCGCGAGTCGTTGACATAGAAATCATAGTTAATGGCAAAAGGCACACGCGAGAGGGTGTCGGGAACATGGACGGAAGCGTAACCTTGTCCGGTGCAGGCCTCGTCAGGAGCGTGTTTATGCCATGTAACAGAGTCAAAATAGACAGATGAGGAGGTCGGCTCAAAAAGCTCGAACATGTGAACATCCTGCAGGGTGAGGTCATAGGTCGTATGAAGAGTGTCAAGACTTAGGGTGTCGCCACTGCGAGTAAAGAGTGTGTCGACATAGTGGGCTCCGCCAAGGTCGAAGGTAAGCTTGGTGATTTTGATAGGCTTATAGAAAGTATAGTACGGGAGGTGGGAGGCAGAGCCGGACTGGCGGACAGCGGGGTAAATTTCGATGTAGTCGATGGGGCCATCGTTGAGAACCGGGACTGTGAAGGGAAGTTCAAAAAGGCCAAGGTTGTCGAGTTTGGAAGAGCCGGGATAGTGGACAGAAACATAGCAGGCCACGATATCAGAAGTGTAGAAACCGCTTTCGAGGGTGATGGGATTGGTGGCCGGAGGAACGAGGGTAATGGCATCGATATGAAGAAAAGCCGGGGCGATAAAGTCTTCGTCGTCCTTGCAGGCGGCGAAGAAGAGGCAGCATAGAGCTACAGCGATAAGTCTTTTCATCGTACTATATTAATATGAATAATATATAAAAAACGGGCTTGTTGATATTTTATTGTTGGCGGAATGATTTTTTATATGTATTTTTGCAATCGGAATTAATAGCACCAAGATATGAAAGAACTGGCAATGCACGTGTACGACCTGATGGAAAATTCGACGGCAGCTAACTCCAAGGATGTAAAACTGACCATCAGGGACAGTCTGAAGGATAACGACTTCCACTTCACCATAGAAGACAACGGCAAAGGCATGAGCCCCGAATTTTTGGCAAAAGTAACCGACCCGTACACCACAAGCCGAACCACCCGCAAGGTAGGCCTGGGTTTGCCGCTCATCAAGATGAACACGGAGAACTGCGGTGGCGGGATGAAACTGACTTCCGAAGTAGGCGTTGGTACACGTCTGGAGTTCTGGTTCCAGCACAACCACTGGGATCGTCCGCCGATGGGCGACCTGCCGGGGACTCTGGTAATGTTGCTGTCGGCTCACGAAGACATCCATTTCGTCATCACCTATCAAACCGACGAGGATGAGTTTGTGCTCGACACCGACGAACTAAAGGAGGCGCTGGACGGCATGTCAATGAACGACATCCACATCATCAACTACCTAAAAGAGATGATTAGAGAGAACTTGAAGGAAATACACGCCAACGAATGAAGCGGATAGGAGTATTGAGCGACACACACGGTGTAGTACGCGAACAGGTTTATGAGTTTTTCAAAGACTGCGACGAGATATGGCATGCAGGCGATTTGGGACCAGGGGTGCTGGAAGAATTGCGTGCATGGAAGCCTGTGCGTGCCGTATGGGGTAACTGCGACAGTTTTGCCTTGCACTATGAATTGGAGGAACGTGCGTTCTTCGAGGTGGAAGGCCAGCGGGTGTTGATGACACACATCGGTGGCTGGCCGGGCCATTACCCTTACGAACTACGACGGACGCTGGAACTGGCAAAGCCCGACATCTTCGTCTGCGGACACAGCCATATCCTGCGGGTGATGTACGACAAAGACTATGGATTCCTGCACATCAACCCTGGTGCTGCCGGACAGCAGGGGTTCCATCAAAAAGCCACGCTGGTGAGGTTTGTGCTCAATCCTCAGCCTGCGGAGCTGGAGATTCTGGATTTTTCGAAGTTTTGAATGGATTTTGGGCAAGGATGACACCGGCGATAACGATGACCATCCCGACAACCTTGAGCCAACTGAATTCCTCCTGTCCAATAGCCACAGCAGCGATGAGGGAGAAGACGGGTATTGCATTGTTAAAAATGCAGGCCTCGGAGGCGCCAAGGTTGCGAACGCCGTAGTTGTAGCCTGCATAGGCCAGTGTGGAGCAGAAGAGTCCAAGGGTGAGGAGAATGAGAAGCATCTTGGGGCTCCATGAGAGTAGCGGCAAAGAGGCTCCATCGAAGGCAAACATCAGCGGTAGGAAATAGACTAGGCCTATGACATTTTGCCAAGTAGTGACAACCAGAGGGTGGTAGCGATCCACAATCTTGACCAGCAACAGGGTATAGACAATGGCGATAAGCACGGCACCTGAGAGGAAGAGAATGCCTTGGAGAGCAGAACCTTGGAATCCTATCTCACCATTAAGCATAAGAAATACTCCTGCCAAAGAGAGAAGTACTCCAACAATTAATGACGGTTTTATGCGCTGCCGGTAGGCCACCCACATGCCGAAAGGCACGAAAAGGGGGATAGTGGCAATTACCACCGATGCCAAAGAGCCGCTGACAAGGCGGACACCATTGGTTTCGCATAGGTGATAAATAAAAGGCTCGCAGAAGGCCAGTAGGAGAAACCATTTGAGATCTTCCCTGCGGATACGCTGCAGTTTCCCCGAGAGTGCCAGCAACGGCAGCATGACTGCTGTAGCGATGGCGAGCCGGAGGGCGATGAGGATAGTGACGGTAATATGTTCCTCGCTGAGGAAAAGTTCCTTGGTAAGAATAAAACTCACACCCCAGAAAACAACAGAGGCGGTAATTAGAACATACGTGAGGGTCTTTCCTTTAAACATTTAAATACACTAGAAGGGGTAGTTGATACCAAAATTAACAACAATCTGTTTAAACTGCCAATGGGGAGGCCGCCAACGTAAAGAGGTCTCAAAACCGGGGTCGTAGAGCGGAATGGCAAAATCGAGTCGGATGGTGGCAATGGAGACGTTAATACGCAGTCCCAATCCTACATCGACAGCCACCTCCTTAAAGAATTCCTTCGGACGGAATTCTCCACCTGGATATAGTTCTGATGGGTTAAAAAGCCATACATTGCCCATGTCGGTGAAGAGTGCGCCCTCGAAGATGCCTGCAATGGGGAAGCGTTCCTCAAAATTGAGAACCATCTGGATGTCACCGACACGCTCAATCATTTGCGTGGAGCCATCATAGGACCCCGGACCCAAACGACGAAGTTGCCATGCGCGCATGGTGGTGGGGCCTCCGCCGAAGAAGCTTTTTTCGTATGGCATATCCATGGAATTCCCGTAGGGGATGCCCACCCCGAAAAGGATTCGAGAAACGAAGGTGCTGCGACGACCATGGTAGAGGTAGTATGTATATTCACCTCCTAGGCGAAGATACTGTGCAAATGGGACACCGAAGATTTCGCGAACCGCGTTGCTGTCTGAATTCCCGTTAACAAGGCGTGAATAGGCGTTGAGAAGGTTACCGGCGCTCTCTAGAGAAAGGTGAACCAACGAGAAATTGTTTCGGGTACCGAACCTCTGGTTAGAATAGGTGTAGTCATAGCGGGCATCCATGATAAAGTGGTCACTATATTGATAGATTACGCGGAGGTCATTCACATTGCTAAGGCGAAGAGCAAAGTCGACGTCGAGATTAAGGACACGGACAAAAGTGAGCTCGACGGGTAGGAGTTGATGCTGATGGGTGGATTGTTTAACGGTCTGAAGGTTCGACTGTTTTGACCATGTGTATCCGAAAGAGGTGTTGGCAAGTATACGTTCATACCAGTAACGGTACTGGTACGATCCACCAAGGTTGAAAAGGGTATGGGGACGGGTGTTCTGGAGACGGAAGAAATTGGAGAAGGGGTAGGCCTCGGGGATGTCGAGTGAGGCATCGAGGTTGACTTCAAAGGTAGAGAAGTTGTCATAGAAACTTTCCCGTCCTCCCTTGAGAATAAATTTCGGCAGTTCTAGCACCAAAGAACTTTTCACTTTAAAAAGCTCAGCGCCTCCAAAGAGGTTTTTATGCTGATATTCGAGGGAAGTCTCGATGCCAAGATTACCTGAGGTGAAAAAATTAGAAGATGTGTCGGTGGCGGAAATGGGGGATGCATTGGTAAGTTCCAGAGAGAGGGTAATTTTCTGCTGGGTTGTGTTGATGAGACGCACATGGGCGTCGACAAGAGGAACAGAATCGGTGGAGAAAGGAGACTCGTTAAATTCAATATTTATGTATTTGAAATTGCGTAGGTTAAGGAGTGAATTATAAGTATTAGAAATATGAGAGGGTCGGTAGAGCATACCAGGAAACATCATCATGGCACGACAAATTGCGGTAGAGTCGATAGTCATCTTTTTGCCACGTTCTTTGACAAACAGGAAGTCGATGGAGCGACCGCGAATATCATAAAAAGGCGCAATGGTGGTCTCGAAGGCAGACTCATTGGAGCGGAGACCAGCGGTGGAGTTAGGATAGATGAAGATATTGTTAATGCGGAAAACGCGGAGGTTGCGACTGTCGACAAGGACTTCGACCGAAAGGTGCCGCTTGTCGTAAGTAGTGTCGACGAAGAAAGAAACATTCTCGGGGGTAGCAAGATAGTATCCACGCTCGCGAAGAAGAGAGACGATACGGGAACGTTCAGAGGAGAGGACCTCCTGATCATAATAAGTACCTACCTTGAGCGACGAAGTCGCCGACCAGCGGTCCAATAGCCGCCGAATGGTATCGTTCCCTGTTCTGTAACCCACCTCATCAATAAGATAGCGCTGGGTGGCGGTGATGTGGTAGCCTATAGTGATTTTCTTTCCCGAAATCTCAAGGGTGTCAAAGGTAACAGTGGAATTGAAACATCCTTTAGATTCCAACAGTCCCTGCAGTTGGCGGGCGGTACGGCGGGCTTTGTCCTCGTCATAGATAACCGGGGCCTGACCGAGGCGATGCCAGTAGTTGCCCCAAAAGGAGGTGTTCTCAGGCTTGGCGATACAATAAATCCACATACCGACGGGCAACCAACGAACACCCAAGACCTTGGAGTTGCGACGCTGGACATAATAGTTCTCCGACTTCTTCAGCGCCTCCTCCACTTCGGAAGGAACTTCCGTACTGTCCGCCATCTCCACCGTCTGCACCGTTTCGTCAAGCCGATAGCTACCGTCGGGAATGTAACGGTTAGTGTAGCACCCCGTAACCAGCATCGCCAGCATGGCAAAAAAGATTATATGTAGAAACCTAAATCTCAATGGTGGAAAGAATCTTTTCTGTGCTACCTAGGTTCTCACTCATATAGTCGGTGCAGGCCTGCGAGGATTTCCGAAACACTTCTGGAGCGGTCACTAGTTGTTTCAGTTCATCTTCCAACTCTTTTGCAATGCCAATGCTCCAACCGCCACCACGGACAATGATGTCACACGCCTCCTGAAACTTCTTATAGTTGGGGCCAAAGAAAACAGGCTTGCCGAAAGTAACAGCCTCGAGGATATTGTGTATTCCCACTCCGAAGCCACCTCCGATATAGGCCACATCGGCATAACGATAGAGCTTGGAAAGAAGGCCGATATTATCGATAATCAAAACTTTACTGGTACTACCGTTCATCCCTGCCAAAACAGAATACCTAACGCTGTCGGGGAAGAGGGATTCTATCTGCTTGAGATGTTCTTCGCTAATCACGTGGGGGGCCAGAATAATGCGGCCAGGAAACCAGCCATTATTGCACTCTCGCACATGGGAGATAATCTCCTCGTCGGGAGGCCACGTACTTCCTCCCACCAGCACCTTGCCATCATAACCCTGGAGGAATTTCTCCACAACATCATTGCTTTCAGAAGCCTCAGCAATCTGATGTACCCGGTCGAAACGTGTGTCACCTGCCAACGAGCACTGCCCGATGCCAATGCCTTTCAACAAACGTAGGCTTTCCTCGTTCTGCACAAAAAGATGAGCAAAGGAGGACTTGAGTTGTCGACGGAACCATCCACCATACCACTTGAAAAAGTACTGGTTAGGGCGGAAGATGGTAGAGAAGATGTAGGTCGGGATGCCGCGTTTTCGCAACATACACAGATAGTTGTACCAAAACTCATACTTCACAAAGAAGACCACCGAGGGTTTTACAGCATCCAACAGCCGACTCGCATTCCGTGGGGTATCCATTGGAAGGTAGCATATCGCATCAGCTTGAGCGTAATTTTTCCTCACCTCATAGCCGGAAGGCGAGAAGAAGGTAACAAACACTTGATAGTCTGGATGCCGACGACGGAGTTCTTCGAGCACAGGTCGCGCCTGTTCGAATTCACCGAGGCTAGCCGCATGAAACCAGGCCGTGGGAGCATCGGAGCTCAACTTGGACACCTGTCCGGGCCACTGATTCCACCCTTTAACCATCTGACGCGCTTTCTCGTGTCCAAAAAAGGCAACCAGACGGATACCAAAAGTATAAAACCAAATCCCTATTGTATACAGAACTCTCATAATCAATAATAATAGTAGTCATACGATGTCTTGCCCGTGAACGGGAACATCCACGACAGTTTCACTCCACCCATCAAATCGAAATATCTATTCTTGTCTTTTCCGCTCAGACCCATCACCTTGTCGATAATATAGGGGCGCGACGACCAACTCCAGCATTGGCTCAGGTCGAAGGTAACCTTGAAATTCACATACGTCAATCGGTTGCTCATATAAATGAATCCCACACTCTCCGTCAGCATCACACCATTGCGCAAGTGGTCATAGAGCGGCATCATATCCTCTCCCAGCTGCGGCACCTCGCCCTCGTTCATGTCCTGCGTGAGGATTGTTTTCTGCATAAACCATCCGCCACTCAATTTCAACAGGATGCCCGAATCGGGATTCTTACGGAAAAGCGGGATAATCTTTCCAACACCCGGACGCACAGCCAACCCTCGGTTGTACAATGCCGCCACACCATCGCTCCCGTTCATACTCATCATATAGCCCTGACTCGTAAAGATGTCACCCATGCGCTCCACCCTCTGTCGCAGATTGTTGCTATTGTAGCCAAACCACAGGTCGCTTTCCATCGACACCAGCCAGTTACTCTTCCACTTATATGCCCATTCGACAGAAAAGTTAAGATATGGCCCGTCGTAGAGGTCTTTCATGTTCCCCCCTTCAAAGCCGCCACTATGGCTGCCATCAAAAGGATTCAACACCCCGAACGACACCCCGACGATATGACATTGCAGCGTGTCGATTCCATGCTTCTCCTGAGCCTTTACCATTCCGGGTATCAGCATGGCACCCAGCATCATTATCCAAAATTTATTTCTCATTTCCAAAAAAATTCGTATCTTTGCAAATCGTTTAAAGAAACGACAGACGTCACAAAATATTGTATAATAATAGAAAAATATATATTCAATGGCTAAAGATTTCTCGAAACGTAGTGAGAACTATTCCGAATGGTATAACGAACTGGTGGTGCGTGCCGACCTCGCCGAGCAAAGTGCTGTCCGAGGATGTATGGTGATAAAACCCTATGGCTATGCCATCTGGGAGAAGATGCAGCACCAACTCGACAGCATGTTCAAGGCCACCGGCCACGTCAACGCCTACTTCCCTCTCTTCATCCCCAAGAGCTTCCTCAGCCGTGAGGCCGAGCACGTGGAGGGTTTTGCTAAAGAGTGCGCCGTGGTGACCCACCACCGCCTGATGAACGACCCCAACGGCAACGGCGTCGTCGTTGACCCCGCCGCCAAGCTCGAGGAAGAACTCATCGTGCGCCCCACCTCCGAGACCATCATCTGGAGCACCTATAAGAACTGGATCAAGTCCTACCGCGACCTCCCCATCCTCTGCAACCAGTGGGCCAACGTCGTGCGCTGGGAGATGCGCACCCGCATGTTCCTCCGCACCGCCGAGTTCCTCTGGCAGGAGGGCCACACCGCCCACGCCACCCGCGAGGAGGCCGAGGCCGAGGCTCGCAAGATGCTCGATGTCTACGGCGACTTCGTGGAGAACTACATGGCCGTGCCCGTCATCAAGGGTCACAAGAGCCCCAACGAGCGCTTCGCCGGTGCCCTCGACACCCTCTGCATCGAGGCTATGATGCAGGACGGCAAGGCCCTCCAGGCCGGTACCAGCCACTTCCTCGGACAGAACTTCGCCAAGGCCTTCGAGGTGCAGTTCCTCAACAAAGAGAATAAGTTAGAATACGTATGGGCCACCTCGTGGGGTGTTAGCACCCGTCTGATGGGGGCCCTCATCATGACCCACAGCGACGACAACGGTCTCGTCCTGCCGCCGCGTCTGGCGCCCATCCATGTGGCCATCGTGCCCATCTGCAAGAGCGACGAGCAGCAGCGCCAGCTCGACGAACATATCGCCCCGATAGTGAAAGCCCTCGAAGCCAAAGGCCTTGTGGTGAAATACGACAACCGTCCGGAGTACAAGCCCGGCTGGAAGTTCACCGAGTACGAGTTCAAGGGCGTCCCCGTGCAGCTGGCCATCGGTGCCCGCGACATGGAGAACGGCACTTGTGAGGTGCGCCGTCGCGACACACTCGAAAAGGCTACGCTGCCTCTCGAAGGTATCGCCGACCACGTCTACGGCCTCATGGAGGATATCCAAAAGAACCTCTTCAAGAAAGCTGCTGACTTCCGCGCCTCGATGACCCGCAAGGTCGACACCTGGGACGACTTCAAGGTCGAGATTGAAAAGAACGGCTTCCTGCTCTGCCACTGGGACGGCACCCCTGAGACCGAGGAACGCATCAAGGAAGAGACCAAGGCCACCATCCGCTGCATCCCCTACGATGCCCCCGAAGAGGAAGGCAAATGTATCTACAGCGGCAAACCCAGCCACCGCCGCGTCGTCTTCGCCCGCAGCTACTAACCACCGACAAATTTTGCCGATTAACAGCCCTACGAGGATAGCCCGTAGGGCTTTTCTTTTTATGGCAAATTGAGCACAAAAAACTACCAAAAACAGACCAACACCTACTATGGTAGGAGTTGGTTAGGAGTTGGTAGGGAGTTGATAACTGGTTTACAGCCAGTTACCCATTATCTAACATTCCAACTGTACAAAAAAGCATCTCACTGATAACCAATCATATACAACCAACGTATTTTCTACGTTTCCGAGAGGTCGGAAGCGAGGGCCGTGTAAGATTTCGGCCCTCCTTTCGTCTACTAAAAAAAAAACGAACAATAAACCCTCAAAAAACACGTTACTAATGAAAATGAAAAAAACACTTATCCTCGGAACTCTTATTTGTCTACTGCTGACGGGCTGCAATATCTGGATATCGAAGCCCACCGAGAAGAACTACCGTAGAGTACTCAAAATGAACGAGCTCACCCCCATCACGGTAGAACAGTTGAGGCAGCTGATTGCCTCCGACTCGACACACTACAAAGTGGTGGTACTGACAAGTTCATGCTGTGGCTACTGCGGAATAAACATGCGCGACGTCTACCCAAAGAAAATGGCCGAATGCGACAGCAACTTGGTGCACTGGTACTTCGTGGAGGTCGACTACAGCTCGGCACAGTACATGGACATGGTATTCAAAGCCAGCCACATAGACTCACCCCGCTACTGGATAAACGACACTCTGCCACAATACCGGCCACTGATGATGAAGAACATGTGGTCGGTTGTATGGAATGTTTTCCGGCATGATGGCGAGAGCCATGCCGAGTTGGGTTGCGACGTGGCCGAGGATCGCCTGAACAATATTGCGAACGCAATAGCGCCTCAAAAACAACCTATTACCAGCGTCGACGGCGTGCCCACCACACTGATGCTCGACCCTCAGGGCCGTATGAAATGCACCATTGTCATCGATGAATCCGGTGCCAAATCCTTCGGTCCCACCGACATAAGAGACATCACCGTACCTGTTACCGAACTGGACTACAGCAAGGTAGACACTCTCTCCCATACCCCCACACCCGAAGTCTGCACTCCCGACGGAAAATGCAACTGATTATAAGAATGAGAAACCAAGAGACCACAAAACACGACTATGGCCACGGGCTTTTGATTGCCGGGGCCCACGGGCGTATGGGTTGCGCCATCCTGGCCGCACGGGCGGCGCTGCGTTCGGGCTGTGGCCTGGTGAGCGCCCACCTGCCGTGGCGTTGCGTCGATCCCATGCAGGCGGCTTTTCCCGAGGCCATGGTGAGCCCTGATGCCTGCGACACGGTTTTCACCGCTCCCCCACCCCACCTCGACCACTATACCGCCCTCGCAGTCGGCCCCGGTATCGGCACCGACGAGTTCACCTGCCAGGCACTCCACGACCTGCTCACGGAGTACCGTCACCTTGAAGGCATCCCCCTCATCCTCGATGCCGACGCCCTCAACATACTGGCCCTGAACAAAAAATGGCTGCCGCTGGCCTCCGGCGCCGTCCTTACACCCCATGCCCGCGAATACGCACGCCTCTTCGGTGACGCCGACCCGGCCGAAATGGCGCAACGTCACAATATATTTATTGTAAAAAAATCGCATCACACCCACATCTACACCCCAGACGGACTTGTGTATGAGAACCTTACAGGGAACGCAGGCATGGCAACTGCCGGTAGTGGAGACGTGCTGACAGGCATCTTACTCGGAATTACCGCACAGAAACCCAGCAACTTATTCAAATCTGTATGCCTTGGAGTACAGATTCACGGCCAAATCGGAGACAATTTGGTGCAAAAACAGTCCGAATCCAGCCTCATAGCCTCCGATATGGTAGAGGAATTGAAAAATATATCCATCGAATCCACAATAAGTTAAGATAAAAAGTAAAAATATTTTCAAAAAAAATTTGGTCAGTATTAGAATTATTCGTACTTTTGCACCCGATTTCAAGAGAGAAACACCAACATTCCTCCTTAGCTCAGTTGGTTAGAGCACCTGACTGTTAATCAGGGGGTCGAAGGTTCAAGTCCTTCAGGGGGAGCAAGAGAGCACAGATTAAGCCTGTGCTCTTTTTCATTATATTTAGGTATTGCGTGGTCGACAAAAAAGTTGTATCTTTGCAACCGGTTAGCAAGCGAAGCGTTTATAACAAGCTATTGACTATCTGCGAAATGAACTATACTGGAATCATCATTGGGGCGGCCACATTCCTCTGCATCGGGCTTTTTCACCCCATCGTCATCAAATCCGAATACCATCTTGGAGTGCGTTGCTGGTGGATGTTTCTGCTGGCAGGCATCGGTTGCCTGGCAGCATCGCTGGCGGTCGCTGCCATCATTCCCTCGACCATCCTTGGCGTGGTGGCATTCTCCAGTTTCTGGTCAATCCTGGAACTTTTCCAGCAGCGTGAGCGCGTAAGAAAAGGCTGGTTTCCTGCCAACCCGAAGAAAAAGAAATGAACCACCGTGCATTGCGACATATTGCCCCGATAGTGCTGTTGGCAGCCTACCTGCCAATGCTGGTAATGTCGTCGCTGCACGTCCATCATGACACTGTTGACCTCCACGACGACTGCCTGCAATGCGTCGGTCACTTCGAGGCGCAACACCATCACCAATCCGACTGCCAATATTGCCATTTCCTCAGCCTGGACTATCTCAGTCAGGCCATGGGGCAATCGACAATCCTCCTCCCCACCGCGGAGATGCTTCTCTCGTCGGCATCCAATCCGACGATGCTGCTCCACCATGGGGTGGCACAACTGCGGGCACCGCCGGTGGCGTAAGTATCTTCCAACATTTACAGTCCATCAGGTCTGCCTAGAATCACTAGGCAGCTTTAGTGCATTATTCAAACATCAAACCATTTTATGAAGAAAATAATCATCACAATCATAACTATTTTTCCGCTGATGGCTACGGCGCAGAGCCACAGCGACACCATCCGTCTGCGCCAAGTAGTGGTCACGGCCACACAGCATGCCACCTCGCGTAGTGAGGCGCCCACAGCCGTAGGTGTCATTGATGGCGGGCAGATGGAGGCTGCAAGCGCCGTCAACCTTGGCCAGGCCCTCAACTTCAGCACAGGTCTGCGGGTGGAGAACACTTGCCAAAACTGCGGCGCCAACGAGGTGCGTATCAATGGTCTCGGCCAGGCTTACTCACAGATTCTCATCGACAGCCGTCCGGTAAACAGTGCGCTGGCGGGAATTTACCTACTCGACCAGCTGCCCACAGCCTTGATTGACCGTGTGGAGGTGCTGCGTGGCGGCGGCTCTGCACTCTATGGCAGCAACGCCATAGCCGGCGTCATCAATGTTATTACCCGCGAGCCCCGATACAATGAGGCCAGCGTAGGCAACACAACAAGCCTCATTGGCGGGAAGAGCTGGGATTTCTCCAACTCGTTCAACGCCTCCGTTGTCAGCGACGACCGCCGTGCAGGCATCGCTGTCTTTGGCCACAACCGTCACCGCGAACCTTACGACCATAACGGCGACGGCTACTCCGAAATCGGTCTGCTCAAGGCCCGTATGGTGGGCTTCCGCGGCTACCTGCGCACCTCAGACTTCACCAAGCTCAACCTCGAATACCATAACATCCACGACTTCCGCCGCGGCGGCGATTGCTTCGACCTGCCGTCGCCCATGGCCCACATCTCCGAAGGCGGTGAGCACGACATCCACAGTGCCAGCCTTAAATGGGACTGGCTGCCCGCCAGCGGCCTGCGCCATGCCTCGCTCTTTGCCTCGATGCAGCATGTCGACCGTGAGAGCTACTACGGCGAGCGCGAAGACGATGAACCCTTCGGTACCGCCTATGGCTACACGCAGGACCTCACACTCAACTACGGTGCTCTCTACAGCCGCCATTTCGACACACTTTGGCTCATGCCAGCCGAATTCACCGCCGGCCTAGAGCACACCCTCGACCGTCTGAAAGACCACACCTATGGCAGTCCCGAAACCCTACGCCAGAACATCGGCATCCTGAGCGCCTACCTGCAGAACGAATGGAAGAACCTCCGCTGGAGCATCCTCGTGGGAGCTCGCATGGACAAACACACGATGATTGACGCTCCCGTCGTCAGCCCGCGCCTCAACCTGCGCTACGCCCCCAACGACCATCTGGCCCTCCGCGTCGGCTATGCCTCGGGCTTCCGCGCGCCACAGGTCTACGACGAGGACCTGCATGTAGGTGCCGTCAACGGCGAGCTATACAAAATCACTAATGCCCCCGACCTCCGCATGGAGCAGTCGCACTCAATCACCGGCTCGACCGACATTTGCCTGCACCTCGGCAGCCTCGAGGCCGACGTGCTCATCGAAGGGTTCTATACCCGCATCAACGATGCCTTTGTCAATGAGCTGCTTTTCGACGACACCACCAGTGGCTACATGCACTACGAGCGTCGCAACGCCAACGGGGCCGAAGTGATGGGCGTCAACGTCGAGATGACCATCTCGCCCATCGAGGCCATGCGCCTGCAGCTTGGCGGCACTTGGCAGAGCAGCCTCTACACCGGCCAGGGAAAGGAATGGGAAGAAGGCCAATATGAGCGCCGCATGGAGCGCACGCCCGACTTCTACGCCTACCTCACCGGCAGCTACAGCCCCTTCAAGCACCTGCAAATCACCGCCACCGGCACATTCACCGGTCCCATGCTAGTCTACCACAGTGTGGCTAACGACGCCAAGCACGGCAGTGGCAGCGAAGTACAGAAAGTCATCACCGACTCCTTCCTCGATCTCTCGCTCAAAGCCGCCTACAGCATCCCCTTTGGAGAACGCACCGAGCTGGAAATCAGCATTGGATTGCAAAACATCTTCAACAGATACCAGCGCGACCTCGACAGTGGCCCCGAACGCGACGCCGCCTACATCTACGGCCCTTCACTACCACGCACACTCCTCTTCGGCGCCAAGCTAACCATCTAAGAAACAGAAGCGGGACCTCACGGTCCCGCTTTCTATTTCTTCTTTTTTCCACAGGTACAGTTGGCGCACCGCCCCGTCTTGGGGTCGGCGTTGGCGCAAGGCCGCTTGAACTCTTTCTCCTTATGCAGAAGCATCTTGAGACCCAAACCGGCCATCATCAGTCCTACAACGCCCACAGCGATGAGTGCCACAATAATTATCGTATTCATTATATATATAACGTTTAGTCGGCCTGTGAAAACTCCTTGATGCGCTGCTCCTCACTGCGTTTGCATACCAGCAGGCGGTCACCCTTGGCAGAAACGATGTAGCCGTCAAGTCCCTGAAGGACAACCTTCGAGGCATCCTCGGCATGCACCACACAATTCTTGCATTCATATAGACGCACCTTGCCCACGGCGCCATTGTTCTCGCTGTCTTTCTGAAGCTTGTCGTGCAGCGAAGCCCAGTTGCCAAGGTCGCTCCATCCGAAATCGGCAGGGTGGGTATATACCTTACCGTCGGCAGCGGCAGGCTCCATCACGGCGTAGTCGATGCTGATCTTCTCACATTGCGGGAACACCTCCTGCACGTCGGCCTCCGTTTTCATTCGTTCCATATCGCTGGAAATGTTGGGTTTATATGTCTTTATAGCCTCGATGATTGTCTTCACATTCCACACGAAAATGCCGGCATTCCACAAATAATTCCCCGCCTTCAGGTACTTCTCTGCCGTCTCCAAATCAGGCTTCTCCTTGAAGGCCGCCACCTTGTGGATTTCACTTTCGGCGGGAGACGCATCGGTCTGCGTCTCTACATAGCCGTAACCCGTTTCGGGGCGCGACGGCTTGATGCCGACGGTCACGATGGCATCACTCTTCTCGGTAAACTTCAGCGCATTGCCAATCACGCGGCGAAACTCCTCGGGGTTCATCACTACGGCATCGGCGGGCGTCACCACCACATTGGCCTCGGAGTCTTCGGCCTTGATGCGCCAGCAGGCCCACGCGATGCAGGGTGCCGTGTTGCGTGCCGCAGGCTCGGCAAGAATATGATTGACAGGTATCTCCGGCAACTGCTGACGGACAATATCGACATAGGAGGCGTTGGTCACCACCCAGAAATTCTCCATCGGGCACACCCCCTTGAAGCGATCGACGGTGAGCTGTATCAGCGTACGGCCGCAACCCAAGATGTCAATGAACTGCTTGGGGAACTCGGGGGTGCTCAAGGGCCAGAAACGGCTACCAATGCCGCCGGCCATTATGACGATGTGATTATTCATATATCCAATTGTTAATTTATGTTAATCAAAAACATTTTCATCCTAAAAAGAAATGCAAAAATACATTTTTTTCTCAAAAGAGCCAAATCATATTCCTATTACAATGATTACCAATGCATAACGCTAGCCATAAACTCCCTACCATCTCCTTACCAACTCCCTACCATCTCCTTACCAACTCCCTACCATCTCCTACCGCAGTAGGTGTTGATAGGGAGTTCTTAGGGCAAAAACAGGTTTGTTAACAGATGTTAATATCTTTTCTTTGGATACTGGGAAAATGTTTTGTACTTTTGCAATATGAATGAATTAATGAACGAGAAGATTTTTTCACTGGAAGAAATTGATTATGCGCGCTTTTGGGGCACCAACGACCGCATGCTCGACTTTGTGCGGCTGCTATTCCCGAAACTGAAACTCATTGCCCGCGGCGAGATGCTCAAAGCCATCGGCAGCGAGGAGGACATTGCCTGGTTCGAGGGCAAGCTGCAGGCCATGATGACCTACTACGACAAGTTCGGCCGCATCACCGAGAACGCCATCATGGGCATTATGGAAAGCGGTGGCGGCAGCCCGGAGTCGGAGATGAGCGACGAAGTGCTGGTGCACGGCCGCAACGGACTGCTAATCAAGGCACGCACCCCCAACCAGCAGCGCCTCGTGCGCTCGGTGTACGAACACGACATGGTCTTTGCCATCGGTCCCGCCGGTACCGGCAAGACCTACACTGCCGTAGCCATGGC
This sequence comes from uncultured Bacteroidales bacterium, assembly GCA_900318835.1. Taxonomy (GTDB): domain Bacteria; phylum Bacteroidota; class Bacteroidia; order Bacteroidales; family P3; genus Colimorpha. The sequence continues at coordinate 21,644 of ONLW01000006.1, read as the reverse complement.
CGTACGTGCACTGAAGAACAAAGAGATACGACGCATCATCCTCACGCGTCCCGCCGTCGAAGCCGGTGAAAATCTCGGCTTCCTGCCGGGAGACCTGCGCGACAAGCTGGACCCCTACCTGCAGCCTCTGTATGATGCCCTGCGCGACATGATACCACAGCAGAAACTGCTCTCCTACTGGGAGGACAACACCATCGAGATCGCACCGCTGGCCTTCATGCGCGGCCGCACGCTGGACAACGCCTTTGTCATCCTCGACGAGGCACAGAATGCTACCTCGGCGCAATTAAAAATGTTCCTCACGCGCATGGGACGCAACGCCAAGTTCGTCATCACAGGTGACCTCACCCAAGTCGACCTGCCACGTCACCAACAGAGTGGCCTGCTGCAAGCCGTTCAAATTCTGAAGGATGTAAATGGAATCGACATCATCCAGCTAGACAACAGCGACGTCATCCGCCACCGCCTCGTCACCGACATTATCCGTGCCTATGACAACGTACCCAAACTGCAAGATTAACCTCGGCCTGCATGTTGTCGGCAAACGCCCGGACGGCTACCACGACTTGGAGACCATCTTCCTGCCAGTGATGGATTTAACGGATACCCTCATCATCGAACCTGGCGACTCATTGCAGATGACACAAGAGGGCATCGTGCTCGACAACGCCCCCGAGGACAACCTCTGCATCCGAGCCTGGCGACTGCTACACGACGAGTTCAACATCCCACCGGTAAACATTCGGTTGAAAAAAAACATTCCTTTCGGTGCCGGACTCGGTGGCGGCAGCAGCGACGCCGCCTTCACACTGAAAATGCTCAACCAGATATTCTCTTTAAAACTGACTGACTGCGACTTGGAACGCCGTGCCGCTCAGTTGGGTGCCGACTGCGCCTTCTTCATCCGCAACAAAACCGCCTACGCCTCCGGTATCGGAGACGTTTTGGATTCCATCGAGTTGGATATGAGCAGTTACCGTATCTTGATTGAGATCCCGGATGGAGAGCATGTAAGCACTAAAGAGGCATATTCAGGACTCAAACGCGATCTCTTCGGCACCCGGCGGCCCGACCTGCGAGAAGTAGTAAGACGGCCTATTGAAGAGTGGCGCAACCTCATCGTCAACGACTTCGAGACCTCGGTCTTCCCCACCCACCCCACCATCGCCACCCTCAAGAAGGACATGTACCGCAGGGGCGCCCTCTACGCCTCGATGACCGGCAGCGGTGCCGCCGTCTTCGGTATCTTCTCCAAGTAAAGGATGCCATCTTCTTCCACAAAGGGTGAAATCACCATTTTTAGCTATCGATATTTTATTATTTTTTTGTATTTTTGTCACAAAATTAACTATTCAAGACTTATTGTTAAACAACTTAATATCAAACAAAAAAACAAAAAAAAATCACAATGAAAACAAGCAAATTTCTGTTAACTGCGGTGCTTTCAGTTCTCACCCTTGCCACTATTTCCTGCAGTAAAGAAAACAAAGAGTATGCAAAGGAGGTCGTCGGAAACTATGACGGCAGCCTTGTCATGTCCGTTTCCGGTACCTCTTATGGCTCTTTCGATCTCGAGGTAAACGTCCAGTCATCATCCGACGACCAGGTCACCATGACCATTCCCGCTTTCGGCGAAGGACACATGGCCATGCCCGAACTCGCAATCACCAATGTCAATGTCGACAAAAGCGGCAACACTTACACCCTCAAGAAAGACCAATTCACCATTACCGTGAATGAGGTTCCTTATAAAGGCTCCATCGACGGTACTATCAATGACGGCAAACTCAACTTCACCTGCCCTGTCACACCCGGTGCCATGCCGATGTCCGTTGAGCTCAGTTTCTCAAGCAAATAATCACCACCTCACTCATGAAACTGAAGCAGTTAATACTACTTCCAGCATTGCTGGCATTGGTTTCATGCGACGGACTTTTTGGCGGGCTCTATGACGAGCCCGCCAAAAATCCTTTTGGTTTTGTACAACGCGACGACGACGGCCGCGGAGGCATCCTCCGCATTGATGCCACCAGCTACACTCGATGGACCTACATCGATCTCCATCACCGACACATCGACACCGCCAACATCACCCTTGGGCAGGCCGCACCAGCCGAGTGGGACTTCGCCATCCACCACTACGATGTGAAGACCCACAACGGCATCGCTGCCGAAAGTCCATTCGACAACGTCAACATGGCCATAGATCTCGAGGGACTGAACTACATCGCTGATGCCGATAGCCAAGTGGTAATCGACATGTCGACCATGATGGAAGGTTATCTGGGATACACGCCTTCGCCAGTCAATCCGGTACTCTCCCGTTGGCTCGACGTCGACCTGTCCACCATGCCACCCATCTACACACCATCCAATAAAGTCTATCTCCTCCGCCTCTCCGACGGCACACTTGTAGCGCTGCAGTTCACCGCCTACATGGACGAGGCCTTCACCAAAGGCATTATCTCCCTGCGCTACAGGATCATCAACGACTAGAAATGAAACGTTCTCTGCTGGTTTTATTGACCATCCTTTCCGCCTTCACCATTCTGGCACAAAAGCCTACGGTAGACTCTACCCAAGTTGATTCGCGACTGCTCAACACGGTAGTCATCACCGCAACTCGCACGCCAAAACTCATCATGGAGGTACCTGTGGTCACACGGGTCATTACCGAGCAGGATATCAAAATTGCAGATGTTTCTTCCATTCAAGAACTCCTCCAAACCGAACTGCCGGGCATCGAGTTCTCTTTCTCCATGAACCAGCAGGTCAGCCTCAACATGCAAGGATTCGGGGGCAACTCAGTTCTATTCCTCGTCGACGGCGAACGTCTTGCAGGAGAGACTCTCGACAACATCGACTACTCACGCCTCAATCTCGACGCGGTGCAACGTATCGAAATAATCAAAGGGGCAGCCTCATCCCTATATGGATCCAATGCTGTGGGAGGTGTTGTCAACATCATTACACACACTCCCGATAAGCCCTGGAGCCTCAACCTTGGCGCACACGCCTCATCGCTCGGCGAGAAGCACTATAACGGCACCTTCGGAATCGTCCGCAGACGTTGGAACAGTCTCACCAACCTACAATACAATCACGCCAATGCCGTCCATCTGGCCGATACCGGTGACTTGCGCACCATATTCGCCAACCACTCATTCAATGCCAAAGAGCGACTTCTCTTCAAAGCATCCGACAGACTCGCATTCACCGGCAGGGCTGGATATTTCTTCCGTCAACGAGAGAGAGACCCCAATGTCAACGACCGCTACCGTGATTTCTCCGCCGGTATTAAGGGAGACCTCGACCTCGGGAATAAAACCGACATGATGATATCCTACGCTTTTGACCAATACGACAAAAGCAACTACACCGCATCTTCACATCTTGACGTGCGCAACTACAGCAACGTCCAACACACACTCCGCACTCTCTTCAACCACGCTTTCTGGTCTTCCTCAGACTCATCATCTATCCTCGGCACACTCGCATTCGGCGGTGACTTCCTGCGCGACCACCTCATGTCGTACCAATTCTCCGACGGCAGTCACACACAATATACCACCAACGCATTCGCCCAATGGGACTGGCAACCCACCGCACGCCTCAACATCGTCGCCGCAATGCGCTACGACTATTACTCAGAGGCTTCAATATCACATCTTTCACCCAAAATCAACCTCATGTACAAATTCTCCAAGATGAATCTTCGCGCCAGCTATGCCAATGGCTTTCGCGCTCCCACACTCAAAGAGATGTACATGAATTTCGACATGGCCAACATCTTCATTATTTACGGGACCCCTGACCTGCATTCTGAAGTGAGCGACAACCTCAACGCCTCTGTCGAGTGGAGTCACAGCCACTACAATTTCACCCTCATGGCATTCCACAATCATGTCAAAAACCGCATCACAACATTCTGGAGCCAGGAGAAGAACGGCATGATCTATTCCAATATGAGCCCTGTCAGAATAACAGGTCTCGACCTTTCCGCCTCGGCCCGATGGGACTACGGCCTCGGTATACGGGTATCCTATATCTTCACCCATGAAAGCCTCTATGAGGGCGGCATGCGAGCATCCTCCACCCGCCCTCATAGCGCCACATTGCGCATCGACTACTCCCGCCACTGGCGCTGGGGGCGCTCCACTTTGGCACTCAACGGAAGAATTCTCTCGACCGTCACCTGCGACGAATACGCCACATACAGCGACCTCACACAGACTGAAGAAATCACCTACCCCGGCTACACCCTTTGGCGATTCACGCTTGGCCACCACTTCGACTGCGGATTGTCACTCACGGCTACCGTGGATAACCTTTTCGACTACCGCCCCGACTACTATTACAACAATTCGCCCGCCACCATCGGACGAACCCTGTCGATGGGACTCTCTCTCGACGTCGAACAGTGTTTCAAGCACTAACCTATCATAAACGGAATCTACCAAAATATCCTTCGAAGAAAATAAATTTGGTCGTTTGAAATATAATTTGTATTTTTGCAAATTCAAAACAATAAAAAAAACATAAACACTAACAATATGGTAGATTACAAGAAAATCGGTCTCGTGAATACCCGCGAGATGTTCAAGAAAGCAGTCAACGGCGGCTATGCAATCCCCGCCTTCAACTTCAACAATATGGAGCAGATGCAGGCCATCATCCAGGCCACCGTCGAGACCAAGAGTCCCGTCATCCTGCAGGTCAGCAAGGGTGCCCGCGACTATGCCAACCCCACCCTCCTGCGCTACATGGCCGAGGGTGCCGTCGAGTATGCCAAGGAGCTCGGTTGCCCCAACCCCCAGATCGTCCTCCACCTCGACCACGGCGACAGCTTCGAGACCTGCAAGAGCTGCATCGACATGGGCTTCTCCAGCGTCATGTACGACGGCAGCGCCCTGCCCTATGAGGAGAATATCAAGATTTCCCGTCAGGTGGTGGAATATGCCCACAAGTATGACGTCACCGTCGAGTGCGAGCTCGGAGTGCTGGCCGGCGTCGAGGATGAGGTAGCCTCCGAGGTCTCCCACTACACCAAGCCCGAAGAGGTCATCGACTTCGCCACCCGCACGGGCTGCGACTCCCTGGCCATCTCCATCGGCACCTCCCATGGCGCCTACAAGTTCAAACCCGAACAGTGCACCGTCGACCCCCAGACCGGCCGCCTGCTGCCTCCTCCCCTGGCCTTCGACGTCCTCGAGGCCGTCGAGAAGAAACTCCCCGGCTTCCCCATCGTCCTCCACGGCTCCAGCTCGGTGCCCCAGGACGAGGTGGACACCATCAACGCCAACGGTGGCGCCCTGAAGGCCGCCGTGGGCATCCCCGAGGAGCAGCTCCGCAAGGCCGCCAAGAGCGCCGTCTGCAAGATTAACATCGACAGCGACAGCCGCCTCGCCATGACCGCCGCCATCCGCAAGCACATGGCCGAGCACCCCGACCACTTCGACCCCCGCCAGTACCTCAAACCTGCCCGCGAGAGCATGAAGAAAATGTACATCCACAAGATTGTGAATGTGCTGGGAAGCAACGACAAGCTTTAAAACAATTGCGGCGAGCCTAACGGCTCGCCGCAATTCTATTTACATTGATAGTTATGGAAAAGAAACTCTCTTTTGGCAAAGTCATGCTCGCCTGTGTGCTAGGTGTGCTCATCGTTTCAGTCATTGGCGCATTGGTCAAGTTTATCATGATGCTTGCCATGATTTCGTCACTTTCCGGGAAACCTGTAACTGCCGTGGAAGCAAACAGTTTTCTCACCATTGACCTCAGCCATATCACTGGAGACCGTGCTGCGAACAGTCTAATGCAAACCTTCAATAGCGATAGGACTGTTGGTCTTATCCCCGCTATCAATGCCATCCGTGAAGCCGCCACCGACAACAATATCAAAGGCATCCTGATTAAAGAAAGTAACGGTGCCACCATCTCGTGGGCCTCAATGGAAGAGCTGCGCAACGCCATCGAAGCCTTCCGTCAGAGCGGCAAACCCGTGGTAAGCTATGCTACCAGCTATTCCCAGCACGGCTACTATCTCGCCACCTCCGCCGACCTCATCAGCCTACACCCCAGCGGCATGCTCGACTTCCGAGGCATGGGCGGAGAGGTTATGTATTACAAAGACCTGCTTGACCAGCTGGGCATCGAGATGCAGCTCATCCGTCCCGAAAGTTGCGCATATAAGAGCGCCGGCGAAGTCTACTCACTGAGCCACATGTCGGATGCCAACCGCGAGCAGATACGCGCTTACATCTCAAGTATTTGGTGCTCCGTCACCAAAGCCATCGCCAAGAGCCGCCATATTGAGGCCGACGAGCTCAACAAGATTGCCGACGACCTGAGCGGCTATCTGGCCGACGACGCTTGCGCGCACCATCTTGTGGACACCCTCTGCTTCGAGGAGGATGTCCGCAATATGCTGAAAGAAAACTACGGCGGCGAACACCTGCTGCCAATCGAAGACTACGCCGAGAACTTCCAAACAAGCAATCAAACAATCAAGCAATCAAGCAATCAAATTGCCGTCATTTATGCCGAAGGCAACGTGATGGACGGCAGCGCCAAGGGATTCAACGAAGGGGTCTACGGCGACGACATCGTGAAAGCCCTCCGCGAGGCCATGAACGACGAAAAGGTGAAGGCCATCGTGCTACGCATCAATTCGCCCGGCGGTGCCGCCACCGCCAGCGAAAGCATGACCCACGCCGTCATTGCCGCTAAGGCCAAGAAGCCTGTCATCGTCTCCATGGGCGACCTCGCAGCCTCGGCAGGCTACGAAATGAGTTGCATGGCGGACGTCATCGTAGCACAACCCATGACCATTACCGGTTCCATCGGAGTCTTCGGCACCATCCCCAACGTGCAAAAACTTCTCAACCAGAAACTCGGCCTGCACACCGACACCGTCGCCACCAACCGCAACGCCAACGGACTCACCATCCTGCGCCCCCTCTCTCCCACCGCCATGGCCATGATGACCCGCAATGTCGAGGATTTCTATAAAGTCTTCGTGGGCCGCGTCGCCGAGGGTCGTCACATGACCTACGACGAGGTGCACAAGATTGCCCGCGGACGTGTGTGGACTGGTGCCGATGCCATCAAGATAGGCCTCGTCGACACCCTCGGCGGCCTCGACCTTGCCTTGAGTATCGCTGCTGAAAAAGCTGGCATTACCGACTACACCGTTAAAGACTTCCCCCAGGAAAAAGATACATGGACTCAACTCATCGAGTTCTTCAACGGCAGCAGCGAAGAGGACCTGAACCTCTTCGCAAAGATTCGCCTGGCTAATAAATGGAAAGCCGCCAGCAAAACGATGAGAACCATCTCGCGCATGGAGAACAACCTCCGCTACATCTCCACCGCCGAAGGCCTTCAGGCCCGCCTGCCTTTCCTCCTTGTCGGCGAATAACTCCGATGCATGCACAGATTTAGAATTCTGCGCCAAACTTTCCTAATAAACATTAAATCAAAGGATTTTAACTTAAAGAAAGACCTATCAACACCTACCATGGTAGGAGTTGGTTAGGAGTTGATAGGGGTTTGGTAGGTAGTTTGTGCGAGGTTGCCCCCTACTCGACACCCTTCAATGTTAAACTGATACGATGGCGGCGGAGGTCCACTTCGAGGACTTTGACCTTGAGGTGCTGGTGGAGGTGGACCACCTCGCCCGGGTCGCTGACTCGACGATTAGCCATCTGGCTCACATGGATGAGGCCGTCCTGATGTACTCCGATATCAACGAAGGCACCGAAGGCGGTGATATTGGTGACGATGCCGGGCATAACCATGCCCTCCTTGACATCCTCGAAGCGGGTGACGTTCTTGTCGAACTCGAAGACTTCGAATCTGGCGCGCGGGTCCAGTCCTGGTTTCTCCAGCTCCTTCATGATGTCCTGCAGGGTGGGCATACCGCATTCAGGAGTTACAAAGTCCTCCAGACGTATCTTTGATCGCAATTCCCTGTCTTTCATCAATGTCTCCACATCACAGCCCACCGAGGCGGCCATCTTCCCCACCAGGGCGTAGCGCTCGGGGTGGACGGCACTCCTGTCCAGCGGATTGGCACTCTCGCGCACGCGAAGGAAGCCGGCACACTGTTCGAAAGCCTTGTCGCCGAGACCCTTCACGTCGTGCAACGCCTCACGCGAGGGGAAGGCGCCGTTCTTGTTGCGGTGCGCCACAATCTTGTCGGCCAACGAGGGGCCGATGCCGCTGACATAGGAGAGCAGCTCGCGACTGGCGGTGTTGAGTTCCACGCCCACGCTGTTGACGCAACTCACCACCGTGTCGCCCAGGCTCTCGGAGAGCATCTTCTGGTCCACATCGTGCTGATACTGACCCACGCCAATGCTCTTGGGGTCTATTTTGACCAACTCGCTGAGGGGATCCATCAGTCGTCGACCGATGCTGACGGCACCACGGACAGTGACATCATAGTCGGGGAACTCGCGGCGGGCCACGTCGCTGGCGCTGTAGACGCTGGCGCCAGCCTCACTGACGCTGACAGCAATGACCTTGCGGTTGAAGTGGCAGCGCTGCACCACCTCCTCGGTCTCGCGGCCGGCGGTGCCGTTGCCAATGGCGATAGCCTCTATCTGGAAGGCCTCGACCAGCGCCTCTAGTTTGTTGACAGCAGCACGCTCCTCACGCATCGAGGTAAAGGGGTAGATAGTCTCATTATGAAGCAGTTGCCCCTGGGCATCGAGACACACCACCTTGCATCCGGTGCGGAAGCCGGGGTCGATGGCCAGGGTGCGCTTCTGTCCCATAGGAGCGGCCAGAAGCAGTTGCCGCAGGTTCTCGGCGAAGACGCGTATAGCCTCGCGGTCGGCCTTCTCCTTCAGTATGTTACGGAACTCTGTCTCGATGCTCGGCATGACGAGACGCTTGTAGCTGTCTGCCACAGCAAGGTCGTATTGTTCGCCGGCTTTGCCGTGCGGACGGGTATGGGAGGTCATGGCCCCGATGCTTTCGTCGTCTTTCTCGGGCTTCACGTGCACCTTGAGCACGCCGACCTCCTCGCCACGGAAGAGAGCCAGAATGCGGTGCGAAGGGGCGCGGCCAATGGGCTCTTTCCAGTCGATCCAGCTCTCGAACCTACCCACCTTCTCGTCGTTCTCGTCCACGCCGCGAGCCAATGAGGAAGAGAGCATGGCACGGCGGCGAAAGACATTGCGGACGCGGTTGCGCACGGCGGCGTCCTCACTGATGCGCTCAGCGATGATGTCGCGGGCTCCAGCCAACGCCTCGTCGTTCCAATCGTCCCAATGGCCTTTCATAATAGCTTCTGCAACAGGCTCGTACCCCTTCTCAATGGCGATGGTGGCGCGGGTGCGGCGCTTGGGGCGGTAAGGCAGGTAGATGTCCTCTATCTCCGTGAGACTCATGGCTTCCTCTATCTGTTTGCGTAACTCGGGGGTAAGTTTGCCCTGCTCCTCAATGGAAGCGAGGATAGCCTCGCGGCGCTTGTCAAGTTCCTTCAGTTTAATTATAAGGTCGCGGATAGCGGCAATCTGCACCTCGTTGAGGCCGCCTGTGGCCTCTTTGCGGTAGCGCGCGATGAAAGGCACCGTGGCACCCGACTCCAAAAGTTCTATTGTCTTCTCAACCTGCCGCTGATTGACATTCAGCCGGTTGGCAATAATCGTGGCATAAATCATGATGCAAAGATACATAAAAATGGGACAAAAAGAAAAAAAATCTCGCCATATTAAAAAATATGTGTATTTTTGCACTTCGAAAAAACAATAAATTAAACACAATAAATCTATGAAGAAAACATTATTTTTTCTTGCAGCAGCGCTGACTTTCAGCCTTGCCGCTAATGCACAGAGTGTCTTCTCCGAGGACTTCAGCAACGTCACCACCGGAAGCAACGGTCTCGGCAGCATCCCCGAAGGATGGGTTCTCTACGAAGACGACCTGACCAACTATTCCGATTACACCGCCTTTGGCAAAAGCTGGTGCGTCGGCAAACTCGACGATGTTACCAAGATGGCACTCTCGACATCTTACACCACTACCGGCGCCGCCTGCGACCGTTGGCTGGTGACCCCTCAGATCACCATTCCCGCCACGGGAGCCTATGGTCTGCTTTTCAACCTTCTCGGCCTCTCCGACTCCTACCCTGAATCACTTAAAGTGTTGGTGAGCACCTCCGGAACCGAAAAAGCCAACTTCACCCACACCATCCTTGACTTGTCGGCAGTGCCTTCGGGGATCAACACCCGATTTATCAACCTCGAGGAATTTGCCGACCAGTCCATCCACATCGCCTTTGTCAACTACGGTGCCAATGGATACTATGTCGGTGTAGGTAACCTTGACGTGACCATTCTTCCCGAGAACAGCATGGAACTCACCGGAGTCTCAGCCGCCCCCTATGCCGCTCAGGACACCGAATTTCCTGTCTCTGTCACCGTGTACAACACCGGTTCGCAGCCCCTCACCTCGTTCGATATCAACTACACCCTTAACAATGATGACGTTCAAACCATCAATGTCACCGACGTGAATGTGGCATCCTTTGGGTCCTACGTCCACAGTTTCCCCATCAGCTACAGCACCCTTGGAAACCTGACCATCAATGTCGCCATCACCAATCCCAACGGCGTCCAGAATGCCGAAGATGCCGACACCACCGGTACCGCCACCGTCAATATCTACGACCCCGCTCTCTATGCAACCAACCGTGTGGCCCTGCTTGAGCATTTCACCACCGCCCGCTGCCCCAACTGTCCTCCCGCCCATGTGACCCTTGAGAATGCCATCGAGCCTATCGAGAACAACGTGGCTTGGGTAGCACACCACGTGGGTTACTACACTGACAACATGACCATCACCGAGTCGAATGAAATGATGGCTTTCTACAACAACAATGGCAGAACCTATGCTCCCGCCGTCATGATTGACCGCAACAACGAATTTGCCACCACCGATGATCCGGGTCCCATCTTCTTCCCCAGCGCAGGCTATGTCGACGAGCAACTCCTGACCGCCACCTCCACTCCCGCCATGGTCTCTGTGAACATCAGCGACATCAACTACAATGAGATGACCCGTGAACTCAGCGTCAAAGTAAGCGGAACATTCTTCAGCGACATCACCTTCGGCAGTGCCCGCGTGAGCCTCTATGTCACTCAGGACAGCATCATGGGTTCCCAAAGCGGCGCCCAGGGCACCTATCGCCACGACCACGTCATCCGAGCCTGCATCTCCGATGTGTGGGGTGACCAGAACGTCATCACCACTAGCACCGCCAACAGCACCTTCGAAAAGACCTTCACCTACCAGCTCCCCTACAACATCAATGCCCAGAAAGCCCGTCTCGTGGCCTTCGTAAACAACTACGCTTCCAACGTCAACGACCGCAAGGTCTACAATGCCACCAAGAGCGAATATCTGCTCAACCACACCGATCCCACTTTGGGCATCAACAGCGTTGAGGCCAGCATCAACGTGGTCACCTATCCCAACCCTGCCACCGAGATGGCCTATGTCACCGCCGAGGGTACCATCCGTGCCTATGAGATGGTCGACGCTCTGGGCCGCAAGGTCATGAGCCAGGAGAATGTCAACGCCGACATCCTCGAACTCAATGTCAGCAGCTTCAGCGCCGGTGTCTATTTCATCAGCATCACTACTGACAAGGGTGTAGCCACCCAGCGCCTCACCATTGTGAAGTAACCCCTTACAAAAAAATTCTCACGCGGGATGCAATAAACCATTGCATCCCGCGTTATTTTATAAATACTATTTATAATAAGAGATGAGAAGAATTCTTACCATAGCAGCCTTGGTGCTCTGCGGCACGATGGCTTTCGCACAGCAAAACGCCCTCACCGGGAACGTCTCCTCCCGAGCCAAAGCCATGCGCATGATGGCCTTCGGTCGCGAAGAATACATGATTAAGGACATCAAAGTCTACACCGACACGATGACCATCTACTCGCTCTCCAACCACGTCATCTACCCCTTCGGCGTGTGGGAGTCGATGGAGCAGTACATCACCGACAACCAGTTGCACTGGTATCGCGAGAGCGATTATCGCCGCTTCTTCGACTCGATGGAAGTAAGCGTCAACCGCATGAAACGCCTTGACGACAGCTATCTCGACATGTTCTACTCCATCTGGACGCGCAAGGTGGAACTCCTCGGTGGCCGCATCAACGATCCCGAAGTCATCCTTGCCAACGGCATCCATGTGGGTATGGCCAAGGACGATGTCCTAAAGGTTTTCTTCAAGAAATTTCCCAAGTCGTACACTGCCGACGTGCAGGTGCTGAAGGTCATCTCCGGCGCCGGCGAGGTGGCCGAAATCTACACCTTCAAGGGCCAGAAACTCCACCACATCAAGATTGAGACGGAGTACAAGTACTATTGATTGCCTGAATGCGTGATTGCGTGATTGTTTGAGTGCTTGCGCAGTCAAATTTTCGCGCCAGCCACTCAAGCATTCAAACAATCAGACAATCAAGCAATAACCATGAAGCGCACAGCCCTTTTCTTCGGGTCGTTCAACCCCATTCATGTGGGGCACCTGATTATTGCCAATACCATGCTGCAACATGAGGGTATCGACGAGGTGTGGATTGTGGTGTCGCCGCAGAACCCCTTGAAAGAGCGGTCTACCCTTCTTGCCGACCACCACCGGCTGCAGATGGTGCAGCGCGCCATCGATGACAACTACCGCCTGCGCGTTTGCGACATCGAGATGCACCTGCCGATACCGAGCTACACCGTGGTCACCCTCGCCGCCCTCACCGATAAATATCCCGACCGCGAGTTCAGCCTCATCATGGGCGGCGACAACCTCGCTACCTTCGACCGCTGGCGCAACTACCAGCATATCATCGAAAACCACAAGATCTACGTCTATCCTCGTCCGGGCTACGACCGTCTGCCGCTAGCCTCGCACCGCAACGTCACCCTCGTTGACGTGCCGATGATGGACATTTCCTCCAGTTTCATCCGCCGCCAGATTGCGGCAAAAAAAGATGTGAGGTACTTGCTTACCGAACCGGTATACAAGTACCTCACCGAAATGCATTTCTACGAATAAACCTACAGCTGCGGAATGGGTAACGGAATCACCGGAGCCTGCCGCTGAAACATGGCACTCAGGTCAGCCTTCAGGTAGAGACTGTCGCCATAGGACTGAGTGTAGGTTCCCACAAGCGTTATCACCGTGTCGGCATATTGCACGATGGTGTACTTCAACACATCCACCTCGCAGTCAACGCCGTGGTCAGTGTAGTTGGTGAATGTCAATTCATCACCCTCGAGTTTCCAATGATTAAACTCAAGGGAGGCAAACGTAGCCTTATGGTTAGGGTAAATAATCAGCTTCTTACCGCTGATTCCCTGCACAGCGCCATCACCAATGTTCACCGGAGCCTTCCAGATTCCGATAAGGTTTTCCTCGGAAACCCTAGACGACTCTTCCTTGCTGCAGGCCACCGACATCGCGACCACAGCCAGCATCAACACAACGTTCGTAATTATTTTTTTCATCGTTTCAATCTATTTTATTTTTCAAAAACGGCACAATTGCAAAAATATTGTGTCACGCCCAAAGTTTTATTTACAGGGCGCGAACTTTACTAATAAATGTTAAGACAAAGGATTTTAACACAATAAAAGACCTATCAACACCTACCATGGTAGGAGTTGGTAAGGAGATGGTAGGTAGTTGGTAGGGTGTTTGTGCGAACCATACCCCCACCCCCTGCTCCCTCCCTGCAGAGAGAGGACGAAAAAAAAGAGTGGCTGCGTAGCCTTCCCAGCCCTTAGGCTAGGGCTGGGGGGTGGGGGCAAAAAATATTTTTTCCCCAGACAACACAATAATCCCCTAGCCACGCCGTTACCAGTATTATTATAAATTGAATCAATATATATAATATATAATGAAACGCGTTTGGAAGATAGTACTGTGGGTGATAGGCATATTGCTGGGAATCATCATTCTGGCAACACTTCTAGTGTCGCCGGTTGCCAAAAGCTACATCAACAGCCACGGCGAGGAACTGGTGGGCCGCAAGGTGCATGTGGAAGGCTTGAAGGTCAACGTCTACACCGGCCACGTGGCCGTCCACGGCCTCAGCCTCTATGAGGACAATGGAGAGGATCTCTTCGCCAGTTTCGACACACTCGACGTGAAAGCCAGCCTGCTCAAGTTGCTAGGCAAGACCGTCAAGCTGAAGCACATCACTCTTTCCGGACTGAATGTCAACATCATTCAACAGGGAGAGAAATTCAATTTCCAAAGCATCATCGACCATTTCGCCAGCGACGAGGATGAGGACAAAGACACAACGCCGAGCGACTGGGTGATGAAGTTCTACAATATCCGACTGAGCCACGCACAGATACACTACCACGACCTGGCCAACGGCAAGAAATGGGAACTGCCTGACGTCAACCTGCGGGTTCCCGGATTCGTGCTGGGCGGCGAGGAGCAGAGTGAGGGTGGCCTAAACATAGGTTTTGCCGAAGGCGGACACTTGAACATCGACGGCAACTACAACTCCCAGCACAACACCTACGACCTGGTGGCCCATCTGGAAGGCTTCGCCTTGAAGAACATCCTGCCGATTGCCACCGACTACATGAGAATCAAGCAGATGGATGGAGCCTTCGAAGCTCACCTGAGGGCCGAGGGCGATATCGACGAAATACTGAAAAGCCACATCAGCGGCTCGCTGATACTCAAAGCGGTGGATTTGAAAAACGGCAACGGCTCGCTGGCCAGCCTGAACAAGCTTGAGGTGCGGGTGAACAATATCAACCTCGATGCCAACAGCTATGACATCCAAGAGATTACCCTCGACGGCCTGACGGCGAAATATGAGCAATGGAAAGACCAGAGCACGGTGGATGATATTCTGGTTCCGGCTGTAGAGACACAGCCTGCTGCGTCCTCCGAGGAGAGCGAAACCGGCAAAAAGACGCAGCCTGCTGCGTCACTACGGATTGGGAAGCTAGCCATCACCAACTGCAACCTCACCTACGACGACCACACGCTGCCCGATGAGTTCCACTTCCCGGTAACCAACATCAACATCGAGGCCACCGACCTGAGCCTCGGCGGAGAAAACAACGCCAAACTGCGTGCCACATTGCCTGGAGGCGGCCACCTGATGGTGAACTGGAAGGGCAATATCGACAACTGGAAGGAACATCAAAGCCTACTTCTCTCCATCAAAGGACTGGACATGAAGCAACTGAGTCCTTGGACGGTAGCCTATACCGGACAGCCCGTGGAGGACGGTGTCTTCGGCCTCACCACCCGCCTACAGATTGCCAATAGCCAACTCGACAACCAGAACAAGATTGACATTTACAACGCCCGCGTAGGCAGTCGCCGCAAGGACGTGGAACCCGAGATGAAGATTCCGCTGAAGACCGCCCTCTACATCCTGCGCGACAAAGACGACAAGATTCTCATCGACCTGCCCATCAAGGGCGATATCGACAATCCCGAATTCAGCTATATGAAGCTGGTTTGGAAAACCTTGGGCAACCTGCTGGTGAAGGTAGCCACCTCGCCGTTGCGCGCCCTCGGCAACGCCTTGGGCATGGGCAACGACAACCTCGACTTCATGGCCATTGAACCTCACCAACGCGGCCTGACCTCGGAAAACTATCACACGCTGGGTGACTTGGCCAAAGTAGCCAAGAGCGACTCGCTGGTGATCATCACCCTCGAACAACGCATGCCCGCGCCGCAGAACGACACCGTGGCCCGCGGCTACGAGTTCCGCAACGAGATTGTACGCCGCTACCTCATGGAACAAGGCGTCCCGGAAGGCCAAATCAAGGTCCTTACCGGCGAGGCCGTGGAGGAGGGAGAAGAGACGGGATACAGCATCACGTCAGAAATGAAAATGGAAGAATAAAGAACTATGGAACAGACCGATATACTAAACGTAAACCCTGTTGACTACAACGACGATTCCATCGTCCATCTGGAGGACATGGAACATATCCGGCTGCGTCCGGGTATGTACATCGGCAAACTGGGCGACGGTTCGAGTCACGACGACGGCATCTACGTGCTCATCAAAGAGGTGATAGACAACGCCATCGACGAATTCACCTCGGGCTTCGGCAAAAAGATTGAAGTGAAGATTAACTTTGGCGAGCGCCGCGTAAGCATCCGCGACTACGGCCGCGGCATCCCGCTGGGTAAACTGGTGGAGGCGGTCTCCAAGCTCAACACCGGTGCCAAATACGACAGTAAAGTATTCCAGAAGTCGGTGGGACTCAATGGCGTAGGTACAAAAGCCGTGAACGCCCTCTCATCATACTTCAAGGTGCAGTCGATTCGCGACGGCAAGACCCGCATCGCGGAGTTCTGTGAGGGCAAACTCACCAATGACAGCGGTATCACTGCTTTCGCCAGCGACGATACCGGCACCCTCGTGGAATTTGTTCCCGACAGCAAACTCTTCGGTAACTACCACTTCATCGGCGAGTACGTCGAGAAACGCATCTGGAACTACTGCTACCTGAACCGCGGCTTGACGATGTACTACAACGACAAGCGCTACTACTCGAAGAATGGCCTGCTCGACCTGCTCGAAAACAACCTTCAAAACGAACCTCTCTACCCTATCATCCACATCAAGGAGGGGGACTTCGAAGCCGCATTCACCCATATCAACGGCCAGAGCAACGACTACTACTTCTCGTTCGTGAACGGTCAGCACACCACCGAAGGCGGCACGCACCAGAGCGCCTTCCGCGAAGCCTACGCCCGTGTGGTCAAGGATTTTATCAAGAAAGACTATGCTCCCGAGGTCATCCGCGGCGGCCTAGTTTGCGCCCTCTGCGTAAGAATCCAGGAACCTGTCTTCGAAGCTCAGACCAAGACCAAGCTTGGCTCTACGCACTTGGAGCCCAACAAGGTGGACGGCACCAACGACTCGCCGCTGCTCAAGACCTATGTCCTCGACATCCTCAAGCGCAACCTCGACGACTACCTCCACATGCACTCCGAGACAGCCGACGCCTTATTGCAGAAAATCAACGCCAACGAGAAAGAGCGCAAAGAGATTGCCGGTATCAAGAAGGTGGCACGCGAAGCCGGGAAGAAGGCCAGCCTTAATAACCGCAAATTACGTGACTGCCACGTGCACTACAACACTAACCATGCCCGTCGCCTCGAAAGCACCATCTTCATCACCGAGGGAGATTCGGCTTCGGGCTCCATCACAAAAAGCCGCGACGTCGACACCCAGGCCGTCTTCTCGCTTCGAGGCAAACCGAAAAACACCTACAGCATCAGCAAGGTAGATGTCTACAAGAACGAGGAGCTCAACCTGTTGCACAACGCCCTTGACATCGACGACGGCATGGAGAACCTCCGCTACAACAACGTTGTCATCGCTACCGATGCCGATGTCGACGGCATGCACATCCGGCTGCTGCTCCTCACCTTCTTCCTACGATTCTATCCCGAACTCATCCAGACGGGACATGTCTACATCCTGCAGACGCCCCTCTTCCGTGTACGTAACAAGCAGAAGACAACCTACTGCTATACCGACGACGAACGCATTGCCGCCATCCACGACACCCCCAAAGCCGAGATTACCCGATTCAAAGGTCTGGGCGAAATCTCCCCTGACGAGTTCAAAAACTTCATCGGAAAAGATATGCGGCTTGACCCCGTATTGCTGCATAAAGACTTTGACACCCACGGAGTTCTCTCATTCTACATGGGCGAGAACACCCTTGAACGCCGCGAGTTTATCATGCGCAACCTAAGGGTTGAGGATGATGAATCGATAGTGGTCGCGTAAAAAAAATTTGGTTATATAATATTTTATTACTATTATTGCATCAAATTCAACAAACTATGACAGCTACTAAAAAGCATAAAAAAAACCTGATAGTCAGCTACAAAAACCTGACAGAGGACCTGAAGGAAAAGCTCAAAGTAGCCTATCCCGACGGCTATAACGACTATTTGCAACGGTTTACCAAGCCCAATGGAGAGACTATTTTTGTAGTTCCCTTTGAGACCGAAGATACCTGCTACATGGTGAAATTCGAAGTAGTTATCGACACCCTTGGAGAGGACCTTGACAAGGCGCTCTTCGATGATGACGACGACAGCGGCAAGGAAGACGAGTTCGCCCCCTTAAGCGAAGCCCTTGAGAAAGAGGAGTCTGACCCCACCCATAAGGAACGTGTACTACGCCATGGCGATTTCGAGACCAACCTCGAAGATGATGAGAAGCGCAAGAAGAAGCTCACCCTCGGCATCAACAAGGAGGAGATTCGTGCCGCCTTCGGTGACGACGACGATGTAGAAGAGCTTGACAGCTATGAGAAGATCGGTGATGACGACGATGAGCCCAGCGATGAAGACTTTGAGCCCTCGGACGAGGACCTCCGTGGCATCGAGGAAGAATACTTCGACGCCGAGAACCCGCCCCTTGATGCCACCATTCCCGAGGATGAAGAGGCCAAGCCCGAACCCAAGAAGCGCGGCCGTAAGAAGAAAACCGAATAGAAACAAATAATATTATAACGATGAAAAAAGTAGTAAAAGTTTTGTGCCTAACGGCCCTGATGATTGGCTTCGGCACCGCCACACAAGCCCAGTTCCGCCAATCGGTATTCCTGAACGGCAACATACCCACAGGCGACTTCGGGCGCAATGCAACCAACGGTCCCAACCTTAATGCCCTGGCCTTCACCCCCAATTCGCCGGTCACATTCCCCACCTCCGGAGTGCCCCTGACGACAGAGCAAATGGGCAAAAACGCCTCCATTGGTTTCGGTCTCGGTTACCGTGCCAGCTACCGCTTCGACGTGGGAGTGGGCATGGTGGCTCCTTTTGTCAATATCGACTTCCTGTGGAACACCATCTCCAGCAAATGGAGCGACAAATATGGCGATGCATACTACACCTCGCCCACCTATTTCAACATCCCGCTGATGGGTGGCGTGAGCTATATCTATGACGAGTTGCCCTGGAACGACATCTCAGCCTATGGCGAGTTTGGCGTGGGTAGCGACTTCCTTTGGATTACCTCTGAGGGTAAAGGCAGCGGAAACGAGCGTTTTGCCTACAAGTCCACCTTCGCTTTTGCCTGGATGATTGGCGCCGGTGCCTACTTCGGCGAGCATGTCAGCGCCGGTCTCTACTACTACGGCCTCGGTACCCACAATATCGACTACACTTCGGGCACACTTAACGACAACGAATACGCCAAAGAGCACAATGACTCCCAGAACGGTCGTCAGCGCCGCTCGGTCGGTAGCGTAATGCTCCGCATCGGCTTCCACTTCTAGTTCTTGAAACCTATAAAAAAGCCCGCTCAGTTGAGCGGGCTTTTTTTGTATCTGACCTTTTTAGTCAATCTTGTCGAATCCCAGATAAGGACGCAAGCATTCGGGCATGATGATGCCGTCGGGGATCTGGTTATTCTCCAGCAGGGCGGCCACAATGCGGGGCAGGGCGAGAGCTGAGCCATTGAGGGTGTGGCAGAGCTGCATCTTGCCGTTCTCGTCCTTGAAGCGCAACTTCATGCGGTTGGCCTGGAAGGTTTCGAAGTTACTCACCGAGCTCACCTCCAGCCAGCGTTTCTGCGCGGCACTCCACACCTCGAAGTCGAATGTCATTGCGGAGGTGAAGCTGATGTCGCCGCCGCAGAGCTTGAGGATATGGTACGGCAGGCCCAGCTTGTCGAGCAGGCCTCCAACATGCTTCTTCATCTCTTCAAGCATGTCATAACTGCGGTCGGGATGCTCGATGACGACAATCTCCACCTTCGAGAACTCGTGCAGACGGTTCAAGCCGCGAACATCCTTACCGTAACTGCCAGCCTCGCGACGGAAGCACTCGCTGTAACCCACGCGCTTGATAGGCAGCTGCTTGGGATCGACAACCTCGCCACGAAAGATGTTTGTGATGGGCACCTCAGCGGTGGGAATCATATAGAATCCGTCGAGCGGGATGGCGTACATCTGCCCCTCCTTGTCGGGCAGCTGGCCGGTACCGAGCCCACTGGCCTCGTTGACCATCAGCGGGGGCTGAATCTCCAAAAAGCCGGCATCGGCAGCCTCGTTGAGGAAGAAATTGATGAGGGCACGCTGCAGACGGGCACCTTTGCCCTTATAGAAGGGGAATCCGGCACCAGTCACCTTGTTACCTAGTTCAAAATCAATGATGTCATATTTTGCACAGAGATCCCAGTGGGGCAGTGCGTCGGATGGCAGCTCGGGCTTGTGGCCGAATTCGGCCACCACCACGTTATCGGCCTCGCTCTTGCCGCACGGCACAGTGATATGGGGAGTGTTGGGCAGCGAAATGAGTTTCTCGTTGAGTTCCTTCTCGGTGGCAGCCTGCTGGGCTGAAAGTTTCTCACTCTCCGCTTTCCACTTTCCACTTTCCTCTTTCTTGGCCTCAGCCTCCTCTTTCTTACCCTGCTTCATCAAGGCACCGATCTCCTTGGCGATACGGTTCGACTCGGCCTTCACACCATCAGCCTTCACCTGCAGGGCTCGGCGCTCGGCATCGAGGGCGATGATTTCGTCAATGCGAGCCTCCACATCGGCCACATTCTTGATCTTGAGACGGGAGATGCACTCCTCACGATGATCTTTAATATATTGCAGTTGTAACATCTTGTATGTAATAAAATGGACATTCCGAGGAATGTCCTTGTTTGGCGGAGAGAGAGGGATTCGAACCCCCGGACCCTCGCAGGTCAACGGTTTTCAAGACCGCCGCAATCGACCGCTCTGCCATCTCTCCATCTTCGAAAAACCCTGCCTCGGCGGACAGGGTCTTCTAGATCCAAAAATCTAAAACAAATTACTTTTTCTTTCTCAAAACACCTTCTTGTCCGAAGGCTGTACCTCAACTGAACTTCAATCAGGCGCCTGCAGACCAGTCTGCTTACTCGGCCTTCTTGGCGTACTTTTTGTACTTGTTCATGAACTTGTCGACGCGTCCGGCGGTGTCAACGAGCTTCAACTTACCAGTGAAGAAGGGGTGCGAAGTGTTCGAGATTTCGAGCTTCACGACGGGATACTCCTTACCATCGGTATAGACAACGGTCTCTTTGGTGTTGGCACAGCTCTTGGTGAGGATCATATTGTCGTTCGACATGTCTTTGAACACCACGAGGCGGTAGTTTTCGGGATGAATTCCTTTTTTCATTTTCTTACTTTTTGCCGTCTAACCCGTTAATTGTTAGACGATTGTTTATAATTCGTTTACTAATTTCGTGATGCAAAGATACGAACTTTTTCCGAACTGGACAAATATAAATTCAAAAATGTCAAAAAAAAATATCGAATGAATTGTCAATTGAAAAAAAAAGCCTCATCGGCGATGTCCTTACGAGCAACAGAGAACCGGAATAATAATCAACACCCGAAAGAGTTAAAGAACTTACAACAACCTTACCAACCCCCTACCAACTCCTACCATGGTAGGTGATGGTAGGGTGGATATAGGTAGAGATAGCCTGCAGATTCTCAACGCCCTGCGTAGCATTTCCTCCCAACAAGGGGTGGGGGCTATGAAAGATTTAACATTTTTTTCCTTGACAACGGTACATTTTCGGATTATATTATATGCAGGTTAATTTCACAACGGCGAATTTTACGAA
>ONLW01000010.1 GCA_900318835.1 uncultured Bacteroidales bacterium | reverse complement strand
AAAATTATTGATTTAATATAAATTATGCTATCGCCCCGCGATGTCCACCCCTCCCCTTTCGAGAAGGGCGAGGAGTGTTCTAGAAATAACCTTACCCCTATCAACCACCTACCAACACCCTGCCAACACCTACCATAGTAGGAGTTGGTTAGGAGTTGATAAGGCTTTGATAACTGGTTTATAGGTAGTTGAGCTCAACCTCTCTTTGAGCTGTTTTTTACCTATCTGTTTTCCTCCGTAGAGACGCAGCTTGCTGCGTCTCCCGTCGAGACAAAGTAAACACCAATAACGACAAAGAGACTCAGCAGGAGAATTTACAGCTGTTTCAAAAAGGTCTTCAGAAGGGTCATAAAATTCATGTAATTGCCTAAACCACAGCCGTCACAAGTGTCCGTAGGGCTATGGTACCCTCCAAAGGGGCCGCCGAGGGTGTAGATGAAGATGGCGGGGCACTCCTGGGTGAAGAAATAATGGTCGCTGTTGGCGGCATTGTCGCGACGGCCAATTTTAGCTGCATAATGGTGCTCATCATTTATCTTCGTCAGCAGGTCGACGTAGGGCTTGGTTTCCGGAGCTTTGGCGTTGACAACCATCAAGCCTTCGTCGCCGCCACAGAAGAGGTCGATATTCACCAACAACCTGACTTTGTTGAGTTTGATGAGTGGCATGTCGGCAAAGAATCCGCTACCGATGAGGCCACTCTCCTCGCCACCGAAGAAGAGGAATACATAAGTGTAAGGGGGAA
Organism: uncultured Bacteroidales bacterium; assembly: GCA_900318835.1. Classification (GTDB taxonomy): domain Bacteria; phylum Bacteroidota; class Bacteroidia; order Bacteroidales; family P3; genus Colimorpha. The sequence continues at coordinate 74,376 of ONLW01000010.1, read as the reverse complement.
GTTTTTCTGGCGCGGATGCACCGCTTTTCCCATCTTTCTTTCCACTTTCCGCAATCATGCGGGCTATATCGAGGACGGCGGCAGTGCCGCTGGCGTTGTCGTGGGCACCAAAAAAAATGGTGTCGCCGTGCATGCCAAGGTGCTCATAGTGAGCGGTAAAGACAATCATTGAGTCACTCTCGCCGGGAATGTATCCGCAGACATTTTGCGAACGATAGCCGGCCTTAACGATGGGCGGCGTGGTGCGCGTGTTGGGGAAGCGGAAATACTGGAAGTAGTCCTTCCCCAGCGGCTTTACACCGTTGGCGATCAACTCGCTGCGCACATAGTCCGCCGCTATCGAGTCTCCCCTGTTCTGCATTCCCCGCCCAAACATCGCGGGCGACGACAAATCGCGAATCAACCTCCGCGCATAGGCGCTGTCTTGAGAATAGGATACGCCCTGCGACAGGAACAGCAAGGCAACTAAAAACCAGGAAGTTCTAACCATAATGTAGGAAGCATTAAAATAAAACCTAAAATGATGAGGGCAAGGATGAATTTCCAAGCCCATTTGAGCCATGTGCCGTAGGGAATGCGAGCGATGCCTAACACTCCTATGAGCACTCCGCTTGTCGGCGTCAGCATATTGGTGAAGCCGTCACCGAACTGGAAGGCAAGAACGGTGGTTTGGCGTGAGACATTCATGAGGTCGGCAAACTGCGCCATGATGGGCATGGTGAGTGCCGCCTTGGCCGAGCCACTGGGCATAACGATGTTGAGCAAGGTCTGGAAGACATACATCACACCGAGCGAGGCCACCTCTCCCAGCTGCGAGAGCGAGCGAGTGAGGCCGTAGAGGATGGTGTCGATGATGTGTCCGTCCTTGAGGATGAAGATGATGCCGCTCGCGAGACCCACTACGAGGGCGGCGGAGAGGATATCCTTGCAACCGGCAAGAAAAAGCTTGGCGATATCGTCGGCACCCTGTTTGTCCACGATACCGCTGAGGATACCCATAGCCAGGAAAAGGGCCGAGATCTCGGCGATGTACCAGCCAAATTCACGCACCCCTACTACAAGGGCTACTATAGTGAGCAAGAGGATGATAAGAATGATTCCCTGACGGACGGTGAGGGTGGTCTGCTGCGTGGATTCCACGCGTTGGCGCCAATAGTCGTCGAACTTGTAGACGGGGCTACGTTCGGGCTTCACCTTCACCCTATGGGCATACCAAAGCACAAAGGCAATGCCGACAATGGTAAGCACTGCCCAGCAGAAGACCCTGTACTCGAAACCCGAGAAGAGCGGCAGGTCAGCGATTCCTTGTGCGATACCGATGGTGAAAGGGTTGAGCATGGCGCCCGCAAAGCCCACATGGGCAGCAACATAGCACATACAGACTCCCACAATGGAATCGTAGCCCATCTGGATGGCCAGCGGAATGAATACCACCACGAAGGCAATGGTTTCCTCGCTCATGCCGAAGATGGCGCCGAAGAGGCTGAACATAATCATTACCAGCGTGATAATGATATTCTCCACTCCGAGTTTCTGTATCAATTTGTATCGACTTAAAAGGCGGATTCTCCGCAGGAATGACATGACACCCACGTCGATGGCGTGGCTGTTGTTGAGTATCCAGAAGGCACCGCCTACCATCAGGATAAAGATGATAATATCGGCCTTGTCGACGAAGCCGTTGAAGAGAGCCGAGAAAATTTGCCATGTCTGAGGGGCATGATCGACGTAATGGAACGAATCGTTTACCACCACCTCGCGGCCGTTGACGGTCTCGCGCAGGAATTCTCCCGCCGGGATGAACCAAGTCATTACAGCCGCCAACACGATGAGTGCAAAGACAATGGTAAAAGTATGGGGAATGCGTTTCATTTTATGGATGATAGGTAGCTATTACGGTAGCGAGGGTCTTCGGAAACGTCTTTACCGAACCAGTCGGGGGGAGCGAAGGCGTCGGCGGCCTCAATAGAAGGAAATTCCACCTCAACAAGAAGTAAGCCTTCGTGGCGACCGTGGAAAATGTCCAGTTCCGCAACATATTCCCCAACAGGGATACGGTAGCGAGTCTTTCCCACCATATAGCCTTCACACTTGCCTTTCAAACGTATATACGACTCTTGAGAGAGAGCAAACTCCTCCTCGCGGTTGACGATGGCGGAGGTAACGGAACGCACCTTCTCCTTCACCGTCAAGATAAAAGCATCGCCCATCCTACGGATGCGCAGGGTGGGCGATGTGCACAAGTAGCCTTGTTCAATCTCCACATGAGGACAAGTATCTAAATCCTCTGGGAGATAGTTCACAAGGTATTTCCGTTCTATCTCCATCAGAGGGTGGAAAGATAGTCGGTTACATTCTTCTCGATGCGGGAGGCAACATCGGCGCAGTCATCGGCCTTCTGGAACTTCTCTCCGGTGATGTGCTCGTAGAGCTCGATGTAGCGGTCGGAGATGCTGTTCACAATCTCGTCAGTCATTTCGGGCACTTTCTGGCCATCCTTGCCTTGGAAGCCGTTATCCATAAGCCACTCGCGGACAAACTCCTTGCTGAGCTGGCGCTGGTGCTCACCCTTTTTCAGGCGCTCCTCGTAACCCTCAGCGTAGAAGTAGCGGCTGCTGTCGGGAGTGTGAATCTCATCGATGAGGTAAATCTTGCCGTCGCGCTTACCAAACTCGTACTTGGTGTCCACCAGGATGAGACCTTTCTGGGCGGCCATCTCAGTGCCGCGCTGGAAGAGAGCGAGAGCGTAACGCTCCAGCTGGTCGTAGTCCTCCTTGCTGACGAGGCCCGTACGGATAATCTCCTCGCGGCTGATGTTCTCGTCGTGTCCCTCATCGGCCTTGGTAGTGGGAGTTACGATGGGCGTGGGGAACTTCTGGTTCTCGACCATACCCTCGGGCAGCTGGACGCCGCAGAGGGTGCGGGCACCAGCCTTATACTCGCGCCAAGCGCTGCCGGCGAGGTAGCCGCGGACAATCATCTCCACACGGAAACCTTCGCACTTCAGTCCCACGGTGACCATGGGGTCGGGAGTGGCGAGTTTCCAGTTAGGCAGGATGTCGGCAGTGGCATCGAGGAACTTAGCGGCAATCTGGTTCAGAACCTGACCCTTGTAGGGGATGCCTTTCGGCAAAACAACGTCGAAGGCCGAGATGCGGTCGCTGACCACCATAGCCATATACTTGTCGTCGATGTTGTACACATCGCGCACTTTGCCCACATAGAGGCTTTTCTGCTTCGGGAAATTGAAGTTGGTTTTTACGATTGCGTTCATATTATTCATCTAATTTGTTTGCAAAAAAAGTGAAGTTGACCTTACCGTAATTGCGGTGCTGCCAGAAGTGAGGATGCTCGGCAAAATCATATTCCCGAGGATGCTCAAGAATGAAGATACCGTCGTCGGTAAGCACTTGATGCTCAAAGACGAGGTCAGGCAATTTATCCAAACCCTCGATAGCGTAGGGCGGGTCAGCAAAGACGATGTCGAACTTGCGATTGGCACGTTTGAGAAGGTCGAAGACATCGGCACGTACCACATGCAAATTTCTAAGGTTCAATCTTGAAGCCTCGCTCTTGACATACTCCGTGCAGGAGTTGTTGATATCGATGGCAGTTACCTCACGCACGCCGCGCGAGATGAACTCCACTGCCACAGCACCAGTGCCGGTGAAGAGGTCCATCACTGTGCAATCCTCATAATCAACATAATTGTTGAGAATATTGAACAATCCTTCGCGCGCCATATCCGTGGTGGGGCGCACAGGCAGATTGGCAGGCGGATTGAGCCGACGACCTTTGAGACTTCCGGAGATGATTCTCATAATATCAGAGCGTTCTTATAGGTATGGAGTGTCTTGAAGGCAGGATTGAGGTAGGAGGTGTGAATCCCGGTGTAGAGCGATGCCACAGGGAAGTAGGGGCGTAGGAGGGCAAAGCGCTCGCGGCCCACTTCGCCGCACATCAGCAACTCGGTGTTGGCGTTCTCGAGACCAAAACTCTTCAACACCTCGACAGTGTGGAACTGAGCCTCGCTGTCGGATGCAAAGTGCACGGTGTTTCCATAGATGTAACGTCCGTCGCGGAAAGCTGCAAAATCGATAACGCCCTCGCGCCAATGTGTCAGCAACACAGGATGTTGCATGCTTCGACGCTCAAGGCCCAGGGAAGCTAGTTTGACATGCTGATTGACAACCGAGAGGCCAGGCATAGCCACTTTGAAAGCTGTGGCCAACGACTCGGAGGCCACATAGACCGCCGTGGAGGCCAGCTGCCTGCAGGCCGTGGACATAACAGTGGCAGACGAACTGCCCACCAGCTTCAGGTACTGGCGGTTGGCAGAGGGACTATACAGTTCGTCGGGCACCCATACGTTCTCGTCACTCAATACGACAAGTTCCATCGAGGCATAGCCCAGCGGACGGATGCCCACCGAGGCGAAGAATGCCTTAACATCGGCCATCACGCCAGTCATCGACGTAGCATGCATACCCTCAGCTTCGCCAAAGGTGAGGAGTACTCCCGAAAGAGTCACTTCCGAAAAAGAAAATCCATTTGGCCGAAGGCAAATGGATAATCTTTTTTCGCTTGAAGCAAACTCTTTTTCGGTAACTATCAGAGATTTGCAGCGATACATATTAATTATTATTCAAAGTTACCATCGGTGACAGCCTGAGTCATGTCGCCAACTTTCCATCCGGCATAGCGGTCCTTAACCTCATGAATCTCAGCAATCTTGTTGGTGACCAACTGCGGATCCAAATCGCTAAGGAGCGTCTCGAGGGCCACCTTGCACTCGAAGACGGGAACCATGAAACCGCTCTTATCAATCATACCAGCCTGAAGCTCAAACTCGTTTTTCTCCCCCTTGGGATAAGGAACATAGCGGAGGTTCTTGAGCTCCTCGTCAGTGAGCTGGCGTTTCTTTCCGGTAGCGGCGTCGATGATGGGCAGTTTACCGTCCTCGCGGAGCTTGGCGATGGGGTTGACAAACACTTCGCCACGGGTAATCCAGCCTTTCTTGACAGCCTCGCTCTCGGGCACCTCATTGATGTCGACATCAGCGGGGATGAGCTCGCGGTTGACCTGCTTGCTGACCACCTTCATGCTGTCTTCGTTCATCAGACGGTTGATGAGAGTGTCGAAACTGCCGGTATACTTGCTGTAGGTCAGCTTGTAGGCTTCTTCGAGAGTACGGATAGCTTTGAGTTTTTCTGCGCAAGCATCGCGACGATGAGTATACTCGTCGGCGAAACGCATGGGTTTCTGAATGCTGTCGTAAAGCATGTAGGCCAGTCCGACGATAACGACGGCCAGCACAATCTGAATGATAGTCTTAACTTTCATATTGTTATATACTTTTTGTTTCTTATCTATATTATAAAATCGAGTGCAAAGATACGAAAAAATTGACAAATAGCAATCATAATCTTTTATTTTTTTTTCACTTTTCCAGCCTTAACATGTCACAATAAACAAAAAACCAACACTTTGCCCATTGCATTTTTATTATTGCCAACATGTGACCAAGGTAGTACAAACCACCTACCATGTACCTATCAACCCCCTACCAACTCCTACCGTAGTAGGAGTTGGTAGGGGGTTGATAGGGCTTTCGTAAGACAATTGTATTAATTTACAGGCTATTAGATGTACACAAACAAAAAATCGCCACCCAACCAATTGGTTAAGTGGCGATTATGTAGTACAAAAGAGGGTTTTACGCCATGTTGTGGAATACGTTCACCACGTCGTCATCGTTTTCGAGACGCTCAAGGAGACCGTTGACGTCTTCCTGCTCCTCGTCAGTGAGTTCGCGCGTGGTAAGGGGTATACGCTCGAACTTGAAGCTCTTGATTTCAAGGCCCTTGTCTTCGAGGAACTTGGAAATGGGACCGTAGTTGGTGAAGTTGGCGTAGATAAGGATCTCGTCCTCATCGCGGAACACCTCGTCGATGTCGCAGTCAATGAGTTCGAGCTCAAGCTCATCCATGTCTATGTCGTCACGCCAGGCCACAACGAACGAGCATTTGCGCTCGAAGAGGAAGTCGTTCATGCCCATGGTGCCCAACTCGCCCTTGCCGCGGACGAAGGCGGCACGGAGGTTGGCGACGGTACGTGTAGGGTTGTCGGTGGCAGTCTCCACCACAATGGCAACACCATGAGGGCCCTTGCCGTCATAAACCACCTCTTTGTAGGCCGATTTATCCTTCTCGGTGGCACGCTTGATGGCACGCTCGACGTTTTCCTTGGGCATCGACTCGCTCTTGGCGGTCTGCATCAGCAGGCGCAGGCGGAGGTTGCTCGAAGGATCGGGACCGCCGGCGAGGACTGCCAGCTCGATTTCCTTGCCAATCTTGGTAAATGTGCGGGCCATGTGACCCCAACGTTTCAGTTTTCTTGCTTTGCGATATTCAAATGCGCGACCCATGTTATAATGTTTTTATATTATTAATTCAATTCTTTCTTAAGATATTCGGTGCAATCCTCGAAGGTTTTGAAAGTGTGGCTCTCTGGAACAAGGTCGGGGATCAGGTTCATCTTGGTGAGCATGTACAACGGCTGCGGCTGGATGATGGTCATAAGAACCTGAGCGCCACGGGACTGTATATCCTTGATAGCCTCCTCCATGGCATATAGGCCACTCTGGTCCATGAAACTCACCAGGCGCATGCGGATGATAACAATTTTGGCGTCGGCCGGAACAGTCTGCATCACCTCCTTGAACTTGTTGATAGTGCCAAAGAAGATGGGACCGTTAAGACGCTGAATATAAATCTTGTGAGCCACGGTGTCGGGCATGCCGTGCTCGTCGGCCCAAGGGCTTTCCTTGTCGAAGTTGGTCATTTCCTGACTGCTGTAGCCGCCCTCGACGAGGTCGGAAGCGCGTTTCATGAAGAGCACACAGGCGATAACCATGCCGATGCCCACGGCGGTGAGGAGGTCGACAAAGACGGTAACCAGAAAGACCACGATGAGCACCACGGCGTCGGCACGCGGAATTTTCACCAAATCCTTGAAACCCTTGAAGTCGATGATACCCCAGCCCACGGTGATAAGGATGCCAGCCAGGACCGACAGCGGCACATACTTCACTACGCTACCGAGGCCAAGGAGAATGGCCAGCAGCAGGAGGGCGTGTACCATTCCGGAAAGCTGCGTGCGGCCACCGCTTTTGACATTGACAACGGTACGCATGGTGGCACCGGCGCCAGGGAGACCACAGAAGAGACCGGCCACAGCGTTGCCTATGCCCTGCCCTATCAACTCACGATTACTGTTGTGCTTGGTCTTGGTGATATTGTCGGCCACCACGGAGGTGAGTAGCGTGTCGATGGAGCCAAGGCCGGCAAGGGTGAGGCCAGGAATAATGGCGGCCATCAGTACAGCGCCCCAGTTGATGCCGGAAAGGGTGACGTTGGAGTTAGCGAAGAAAGGAACGGGGAGTCCAGAAGGAATCTCGCCGATGATAGCCACACCATCCATATTGATGAAAAGGGAGACCACCGTCATAACGATGAGAGCCACAAGCGTGGAGGGCACCTTCTTGGTAATCAGCGGGAAGAGATAAATGATAGCCACAGTGCCGAGTCCAAGAAGCAAGGCGGTGAGGCTGATGTGGGAGAAGGCTCCGGGAAGACCGGCAAGTTGGTCGATCATCGAGCCGCTGCCACTTTGCCCCACCAGAGGATACAATTGCTGAAGAATGATGATGACACCGATACCGCTCATAAAGCCGCTCAAAACAGGATACGGGATGTAGCGGACATATTTGCCAATCTTGATGATGCCAAAGAGAATCTGGAATAGGCCACAGAAGATGGCGGCGAGGGCCATGGAGATGAACACCTCGGAAAGCGAGCCTCCAGAGGAGGCCCAGGCACCGGAGACGAGGGTGGCGGTGATGACCGTCATGGGACCCGTAGGACCGCTGATCTGGCTGTGGGTACCGCCAAAAAGGGCTGCAAAGAAACCGAGGAGCATGGCTCCCGTGAGACCGACGTATGCACCAAGAGAGGCTGCCTGTGGGTCGCTGACGCCGGAAAATGCTTGAATACCGAAGGCCAATGCCAACGGCAATGCGACAATGCCGGCGGTCACACCGCCAAACAAATCGCCTTTGAGGTTGTTGATTTTTATCATAATATCGTTTTCTAAATTAATCCAATACCCAATATACAAGTGTAGTGCTCAGAATTCCCAACCCTGCACCGGCCAACACGTCGCCGGCCCAGTGGCGGTTGTTGTAGACACGCATCACACCCACCAACGTGGCCACAGCATAGCCTGCCACAGCTATCCAAGGATACTCCTTGCCGTATTCACGGCGAAGAATCTCGGCACCCACAAAGGCCGTGAAAGTGTGGCCAGAGGGAAAACTGTTCTTGGTCGAACTGTCGGGACGCTCTTTGGCGAATCCGTATTTGAAGGCGTTGAGCCAGCCTGTTCCCAACAGGTAGCTTCCCCCTTCAAGTATCACCAGTCGATTGAAGTTGTGACTGCCTTTCAGCCCGCAGAGGTTGAGTACAGCAGGAGCGATGGCCGGAAGATATTGCAACTGGTCATCGAAGTGCAGTTTTGGTGGGTTGTGGTACATCACCTCATCCCTGAGGTGCACAGCCCAATTGTTGACATCAGGCTGGTAGGCTGCCAACAATCCCAACCCAATCAAGCCCGTGGAGGTAGCCGTCATGGTGATGTTCTCGCAAAGTGAGGAGTTGCTTAGCACAGTGTCCCATTGCGCCCTCGCGGGCACTATGGCACACATCGCAAGCATCACTATGACCGACAGCCTTTTCATATCGTGAGTTTCCCTCTTTCCAGCACCGGCACTACAGAGCATGTGTTGAGTTTGAATGCAAATTCGATATCGGCCTGGGCTTGGACACCGAAACCATGCAGGCGGTGTACGTGTGAAGCATCACGGCAGTAACTGTAAGGATTATCTTCGGCTTGTTTCCACAGAACCTGTGCCATATTCGCTGCATCGCCGTGGGGGGTGCCCAGCCGGTCGATGATAGCTCCAGCCACCAGCGTATCCTCAAGGCAGAAGTCGTTCTGCCAGCCACTGCACAGCAACACCACGTCCCTACCCTCTTTCTTTAACCGCCCGCACAGCGCATCCATATTGGCGAAAGATCCAACCAATGTCAACTTGGCGTCAGCGCCTTTCAGTATGCTCACCGTGCCGTTGGTAGTGCTATAGGCCAGCCGCACACCTCTCATATCTTTGCTCATGTATTCGGTGGGAGAGTTACCATAGTCGGAACCCGGCAATTTTCTCCCTCCGCGCTCAGCGGCTATACCATAGCCCTCGGCACGGTAAAGTTCTATCCCTTCTAAAGTATCCAACGGAACCACTTCGCGGCAGCCTGCCTGGAAGGCGGCACAGACAGCCGTAGTAGCACGCAACACGTCGATGGCCACAGTGACATGGTTTTCCTTGATGGTTCGGTAGGGATAGAGGGCGGGAGTGAGCGATACTTCTATTTTCATTTCTATATAGGTCAGTCTTGTTCAGTCAATTCGGTAAACATCTCGGTTTGCTGCATCTGCACAGTGCCATCGGGATGAATAACAAGGTTGAAATATTCGGGATGTGACCGAACATATCGCTCGGAACTGTGCACGCGGGCACGCTTGCCTGCTGGCAGGTCCTTGAGGACAAACTTGTTCAATGTCTCCACCAGACGGCAGCGCTGGGCGGTCTCCAAGTCACAGCCATACCGCTGTGCAAAGGCCTCGTCGTCGCGCAACGGCAAGGGATTACCCTTTAGGTCGGTGGGTAGAATCTTTTTGGCAGCCACCGACACATGCAACAACTCGTTGCCACTCACCGTCGAGCGAAGCACATACTCGGTCTCCACCGTCCAGCTGTTTGAAGTGTTGGCCCAGCGGTGGATGGTGATGAAGAGCACCGCGTCGATGCCAAGGAGGGTCTTATAGTCGCTGATATCTTCATTGCGAAGTTGTTTGCCGGTACGCCATTCGGTGGCGGCAATCTGTGCGGATGCCAAAGGCCCCGGTACATAGTAGCCGTTGAAGACCAGCGGGTCGCTGGCTGTGAGGAAAAGCTGCTGGGCGGCAATGTTGAGGGAGAGGTTGTAGAGCGAGTCGTCAGGGGTACGCAAAGCGTGGCGCATCGAAAGGTCGTTCAGTGGTGCAACGTAAATCGTCGTCGGACATTCTTTGTAGATGTCGCTGTAAGCCTCAAGCTTTTTCTCGCTCTTGCACGACACCGTTGCCACCATGGACAACAGCATGACTATGTTTACAATCCTCTTCATTTCTTCTTGTTTTTCCTTGCAGCTTCTTTGGCCTTCTGTTTACGGCCCTCTTCGCGCTGCTTCTCACGGGCCTTCCGCTCGGCATTGCGGGCATCTATCTTGGCCTGCTTGGCGGCGGCTATGGAGTCTGCGACCGCTTGTTTGCGAAGGGCTGCTTCGGCCTGTTGTCTCTCAAGCATTTCACGCTTCTCGGTGGCAGTAAGTTCGAGAGGGAGTTTGATTGAGTCTTGAGGGGTTTGCTGGCTAATCCATACGCTGTCGGTACTGTCTATGACGGGGGCCACGAAGGGCAACGGCCTCAGAGCGGTCAGCGAGTCGTAGGCCCACCCGGCCAGCTGTTCCAAGTTGGCTGTGTCACGGTAGGGAGCGGCAAGGGTGTCATCCAGCAACTCTGGCATCAGACGTTGCTTGATACGGTAAACAATTCCTTTGCTTTCCGGAAAGGCCTTTGCCTCAGCGTTGAGCATGCGGCAGGCAATGTTTGTGTGGCCCATCAAAGCCAGCGTAACACCGTATTCGGCATACATGCCAGGATGCAGTGTATCGACGGCGATGGCACGATTGAGCGCCTCCCCATAGGCGGTGGCCAGCGTATGGAGTCCACCGTAGGTCTGCACCGTTTGATAGTTCAACACCTCGGCCCTCGGCATACCCACATACTCGCCCGAACAGCCGACGAGCAGCGCCACTGCCACCAGCCAACCCCAAGGTTTTCCATGTCTGTTGTGTTTCAATTTCGCCAGTTATTAATATAAAAAAATAGCCAGGGTCTATAAGCCGGGTTCTGTCGTGTTCTATCATTAATCTAGGACCGCCGTCACCGACGGTCTCAATCAACCTACCCCCCAGTCAGACAAGCGAGCCTGCTTGCTGTCGTCAGACAGACTGGTATACATGGTCTTTCAGCCCATGAGGCTTGCCATCGTGCCCGTCACCGGGACACGTCGTGGGCTCTTACCCCGCGTTTTCACCCTTACCGGTTAATAATTAATTTGGACTCCTCTAACCGGCGGTATCTTTTCTGTGGCGCTCTCTGTGGTCTCCCCGCTTACGCTTTCCCGTTCGTTGTGTTCGGAAAGAGACTCCTTCCCGTTAGGAAGCATGGTGGCTCGAGCTGCCCGGACTTTCCTCTCAACATCGCTGCCGAGCGATAGAAAGACCCCAACTATTTTCGGATGCAAAAATACGCATAATTTTTGAATTACGCGTATATATATATTTAAGATATTGATAACCGCATGATTGCGAAGTGCAAAAACCTCGACGAGAGGTCAGCGGACGAGTGTCACGGTGCCTTTTTCTTGGCACAGTCGACCCTCTGTGTCGCGGTATTTTGCCACCCACACATAAGCGCCCTGCGGCAAAGCGGTACCATTGTGAGTGCCATCCCACTTAAACGACGGGTCGGTGCTGATGAAGACGCGACGACCACCTCGATTATAGATATACACATGGAATTCGGTGACATTTGAGCTGAATTTAAAACCGAAAGTGCGGTTTTCATCCACATCGCCGTTGGGGACAATGATGGTGGGAGCCCAAATGAGGTTGTCGAAATGCACCGGCACTACTGGCGGTTCACCTTCCTTGACGGCCGTCGGAACCGCTTCTTGAGCATCATCCATCTTGGATGCAGCAGGCTCTTCCTGCTGGACAACTGGCTTTTGTACAGCAACCACAACATCGATTTTGGGAGCAACTACCGAGACTATCTGTTGCGCTACTGCATCTATTGAAGACCTGCTGTGACCATCCTCATCGGGCCGGGGGGCAACAACCATTTCGGCTTCCTCCACAGGGCGGACACTACAATCTGGCACCGCTTCTCCAACGGGAACGGCCTCCACATCAGGTTTTTCCTGGGGCACTTCCAGATAAGCGACCTGCTGTTTGACGGGATTTTCCAAGGTCCTTGCCACGATCACCAGTTCCTCCTCCTTCTGTGTTCCACCAACAGAGAGGAACACAACGGCCACTGCCACCACACACACTGCGGCAACACCCACGCCTATCCGCACCATTCTTCTCATCCTCAGGCGCTTTTCTATCTTCTCGTAAAGGCCCTCGTCGGGCTGCGCTTTATATTCTTTCAGGTTCATATCCATAACTATAACTCAATTCATTAGCAATTCCCTCATCTTGGCTCTCGCCCTCGCCATCAGCGTCCTCACATTGGTCACCGGCGTTTTCATCTGCTCGGCTACCTCCTCCACTGTCAAACCCTCAACCTCCAGCATGTTGAAAACAGCCCGTTGGCGTGGCGGCAACTGCTGCAGGTTGTGTACCACCTCTTCGATGCCGAAGGGGTCGGCTTGGAACGTCACGGGCTCCACGCCGACATCATCTAAATATTCGAGCGAGGTGTTGCGCTTGCAGTAGTTGATGCACTCGTTGACCATCACTTGATACACCCACGCCATCACCTTCTCGGGCTCATTCAACGTACCAAGTCCTTCATACACTTTAATATAGCCCTCCTGCATCAAATCCTGGGCCGTGTCACGGTTGTGGCTATAGCGCATGCAAACACCCATGGCCATCGGCGCAGTCAGGTCGTATAGTCTTCGCATCGCCTTGCGGTTGCGACGCCGGCAGTCCTGAATTAGTTGTGTGTAGTTCTCGCTCATCTATGGGTATAGACAAAAACGGGAGGCAAAAATTTCATCATTAACATTTTTTAACACCAATGATTGTCACCGTACCGTCGGTAACCCGGAATTTGACCTCTCGTCCGCCAAAGAGCATGCCATAGATGCGGTCGGGGTCATCCTGATAGTGAGGGCGGGGGTCTTGGGAGAGCGATTGTCGCAAGGCATCGGCTTCATCCACAGTCATTTTCCCCAAGAAATTCTCAGGGTCGCACACCGCCAGCAGTGTCCGAGGTGCCTCGGCGGCGAATCCGCTGCGAGCGCTTTCGTGGCTGTCGGCGTAAGCAATATAGGGCTTGATGTCGTAGATGGGCGTGCCGTCCACCAGGTCGGCTCCGGCAACGGTGAGCACTGGACCAATCCCAGACTCCACATTGACATTCAATAGTTTAACCGATGATAACCCTACGGGATTAGGCCTGTAGGGACTCCGCGTGGCGAAGACCCCTACCCTCTTGTTACCCCCCAGACGTGGCGGGCGCACCGTGGGCGACCACTCCTGCCGACCGTTGAGATGGAAGCCCCAGAGGAGCCACACGTAGTCGAAACCCTCCAACCCGCGGATGGCTTCGGCGACCCTGAATTCGGGTTCGAAAACCACCCTGCAAGGCACCTCCACGAGACCCGCCTGACGCGGAACGCCGAATTTCGTCCCAAAAGGGGTCTCAATATGCGCTATCTGCTTAATTTCAAGTACCATACATCTACCTACCATCTACCTACCAACCCCCTACCAACTCCTACCATGGTAGGAGTTGGTAGGGGGTTCATAGGACATTCTTATTAACATTACTTCTATCATCATCGCCCCCTCCGTAGAGACGCAGCCTGCAGCGTCTCCATGGGAAGTCATTTGTTTTTCTTTTTCCAGAAGTCCATGAAGTCTTCCTTGTTCCGCACCAGGAGGTTGGGGGTGTCCAGGCTGTAGGGACAGCGCTTGACGCACTGGCGACAATGGATGCAGCCGTCAATTTTTTCCATCTCGTGGAGCCACTCCTCGGTGAGGTAGACGCTGTGTGGCGCGCGGCGAAGGAAGAGCGACATGCGGTTGCAGTCCTGAATCTGGATGCCGGCAGGACAAGGTTGGCAGTAGCCGCAGCCACGGCAGAAGTCGCCGCTGAGTTCACGGCGATCTTTCTCAATAATCTCCTGCATCTCAGGCGTGAGTCGCGGCGGATTGTCCTGATAGGAGAGCCATTCATCGAGTTCGCTCTCGCGCTGGATACCCCAGATGGGGGCCACGTGGGGATACTGCGCCAGGAAGGCATAAGCGATGGCGCTGTGGGTGATGAGACCTCCGCTGAGGCCCTTCATTGCGATGAAGCCCATGTCGGCCTTGCGCGTGCGCTCCACGATGTCGAGGTCGGCCTCCGTAGCCAGGTAGGAGAAGGGGTACTGAAGAGTCTCATACAAGCCACTCCCGATAGCCTCCACAGCTACAGACTGACGGTGGTTTGTGATGCCGACATGCAGCACTTTCCCTTGACGCATAGCCTCTTCCATTGCTTCGTAAAGGCCGCTTTCATCACCGGGTTTCGGGCAGAAGGCCGGATTGTGGAATTGGTAAAGGTCCACATAGTCGGTCTTGAGAAGACGGAGGCTGGTCTCGAGGTCTTTCCAGAAGCCGTCGGCAGTGGTGGCGCCGGTCTTGGTGCTGATAATAACCTCCTTACGGCGACCTTCGAGGGCCACGCCAAGCTTTTCCTCACTGTCGGTATAGAAGCGGGCGGTGTCGAAATAGTACATGCCGCCATCAAGGGCACGACGCACAAGACGCACGGCATCGGCCTCGCTGATACGCTGGATGGGGAGGGCTCCGAAGCCGTTGCGCGGCACCACAAGGCCACTGCGTCCGAGGGTAATTGTTTCCATGGTTCTATTCTTTTTCGTAATTACGGTATATTGTTATTAACGTTATTATACATTATTTATTGTGCGCGAGGAGTCCGTGGGATGACGTTGAGGAGCCAGCGGCGTTGTTCCTCGTTGCGGAGGATGCCGTGCTCGAGGCGTTGGTTGGTGAGGGCACGACCGTCCTTGTCGACAAAGAGGCTGGCGGCGGTCTTCCAGCACCCCTGTGCACCGCCGGCAGGTCGGATGAGCGGTTCCCGTCCATTGAGCATTGCCTCGACCCAGAAATGAAGGGCATTCAGTCCGCGGAGCCACCGCACTGTGCGGCGTCGGCGGACGGGATCCTCGCCGGGGAGGATGAAGCCCAACCCCTGCCTGAGGTCGCGCACCACGTCGTCACGGGCCTCGATGCAGCCCTCGGCAACCATCCGCCGTATCATTTCCTCAACGGCAGCGGCGCTGTCCCCATTGACCTCGCGAGCTGCCACAAAACGCATGTCGGCATAGTCGGCTCCGGCATTCCACTGCTTGTTTTTGGATACACCCGAATGACATTTTCGCACAGGTTTGTCGTCGATACCTGCCCGACGACGACGGAAGGCGTCAATGCGGTCAATCTGGTCGAGACAGACAGTACCGAAAGCAAGGTCAGGGTGACGGTCGGTGCTCTGGAGGAGAATGTGGCGTTGTTCGGCATAGTCCCGACCGGTGTCGACGAGGGCACGGCACAGTTCCGTCGCCAGGGCAGCGCCGTCCTGGAAACAAGAGGCATCAAGTTCGATGTCATAATCCCGCTTCAACCAGTCAATCAAGTACATAACAACAAAAGCACATCTCTTCGGGAACGAATCTTCAAAGTGCAAAGGTAAATATTATTTCACAATAATGCAATTAAAATATCATAATAATAACACCCGAATAACACCATTCGCATCACCACTCTAACACCACAACCTTGCCCACCTTTGGATCCATGGCGAAAGCACTATTTTTGCCTTCGTAACCATTAATAATTAAGATTATGACAAAAGAAGCATTGCAGGAAATCCTGCACGTGTTGGAACTGGACTACGAGGCTGAGCCTACGCTTGTCTATGTGTTTTATACCACGCCCGACGGGCGCGTGAACAACTTCAGCATCAGTGTGCGCAAGGGAGGCACGCTGAGTCGAGAAAAGCTTGAGAAACTCATGCGCAGCGAGTATCCTTCCACACGAGAAGGCAAGGTTCTTAGTGTGGAGAAGCCGGAACCCTCCTCGGCGGTGGAATGGCTCGAGGTGAACGAGGTGTGCCGCCTGCTGCGCATCTCCCAGAAGACCCTACGCCGTTGGACCCAGCGAGGATACTTCCATCCTTCACAAATAGGTCAACGTATCTATTACATGCGCGAAGAAATCGAGACAGTGCTACGTGCCAACGCCGTCATGGACAACCATCGTTTCGATGCCACCGCAATGAGTCCTGGGGACAAATAAAGTCAAACATGGACAACCGGGGACAATCAAGGCATTTTCAAAACTGTCCCTTCAAAAAACCGTATATTGTCATTGTCGTCGCGACCGACAAAACAATCCCGAAGGGGAACCGGACACCGCTGAATTAATCAAATAAAGTGAGGAACAAACAAAACAAACAAACAAACAAACATTTTTTTAACCTTTAAAACACATTTAAAATTATGGCAACAATCAATCGTGGAATTCTGGATGGTTTCTTTGGTAAAGTAGGCACCGTTGTGGGGTCGTTCTGGAAGGGGATTCCTGTGATGCGAGCTTATGTCCGCCACATCCATGACCGCAAGGGAGCGCCCCAGCTGCTGATCCGTGCCCGCTTCGCTACGATCAATGGGCTGGTCTCAAGTTTTCTGTCGGCCATCCGCATCGGCCTGCGCGATGCCGCCGCCAAAAGCCGCACTACAGAGGGCAATGTTTTCGTGAAGAAGAACTGGGGGGCTGTGCAGGCCAGCACGGTCGACAGCGTGACGGTGGACTACGCCGACCTTCTGGTGGCCCAAGGGGCGCTGACGGGTGTACAGTTTGGCACGCCGAGTTTCGACACTCCGCAGAGGGTGGCCGTGGGATTCGATTCGAACGAGGAGTGCGAGAAGACGAGTCTCGACGACGAGGTGTACGTGTTTGTCTATTGTCCCGATATGAAGAGTGGTGTGCTGGCTACGCCGGTGAAACGCAGTGTGAAGAGCATCAGCGTGACGGTGCCGACTTGCTGGAACGGCATGAAGGTGCATGTGTGGGGTTTCACCCTGGGTGAGGTGAGCGACAGTGCCTACATCGGCTCTGGCAATATCGGCTGATGGTGACGGGGGAGGGCGCCTCAAGGGGCGCCCTTGTTTTATTCATTATGTTTTCTTCGATCACATTGTCCCTGGTAAGGGCAATTGGGGGAGCCACAGTTGCAGCCATCCTCACCTTTGACCGTATGCCAAAGACGACGGACAAGGAGGGCAAGTGCCGCAATTACGATGAGGATGACGATGAGTTTTTGCATGGTCTTTTAGATGAAGAGGCTTACTGTCTGGAAGAAGATGGAGGATACGAGCCAGGCTAGACCGATGGTGTAGAGGAGGGTGAAGAGGGCCCATTTCCATCGGCCACTTTCGTTTTTGATGGCGACGATGGTGGAGATGCAGGGCATGTAGAGCAGGATGAAGAGCAGCATGGACATAGCGCTGAGTGGCGACATGTTGTTATGCACGAGCTCACTGATTCGGTTTTCGTTTTCCTTGCTTTCGAAGTCTTGCTCCAAGGTTGTAGCTTCGTCGGTTGTGGTGGAATAGAGCACGGCCATGGTGGAAGCGACGACTTCTTTGGCACCGGCGCCGGCCAGGAGTGAGACGCTCTGCCGCCAGTCGAATCCACATGGGCGCATGACGGGTTCGATGGTTTTGCCGATTTTGGCCATATAGCTGTTTTCTGCCTGAAGGATGCGGTCTTCATGTGTGGGGAAATAGCTGAGTGCCCAGACGATGATGCTGGCGCCGAGGATGATGGTACCCATTTTTTTGAGGTATTCCTTGCCTTTTTCCCAGGTGTGCCGAAGGACGGCTTTGGTGGTGGGCATACGGTAAGGGGGCAGTTCCATGACGAAGGGGAGGCTTTCACCTTTGACGAAGAAACGGCTGAAGAGTTTGGCCATCAGGACGGCCATAATCATTCCCAGAAGGTAGAGGCCGGTGAGGATGAAGGCGGCCCATTGTGAGAAGAAGGCGGAGACGAGGATGACGTAGACGGGTATTCGGGCGGAGCAGCTCATCATGGGGATGACCAGCATGGTGAGCAGACGGCTTTTTCTGTCTTCAATGGTGCGGGTGGCCATGATGGCAGGGACATTGCATCCAAAGCCCATGATCATGGGGATAAAGCTTTTGCCGTGGAGGCCGATTCGATGCATGAACTTGTCCATGATGAAGGCTGCGCGTGCCATATAGCCGCTGTCTTCCATAAAAGAAATGAAGAGGTACAATATTAATATGTTGGGCAGGAAGACCAGGACGGAGCCGACACCGGCAATGATACCGTCGACAAGAAGGCTTTTCAGGGGTCCCTCGCTCATGGCGGCGCCCACAAGTTCGCCCATCCAGCCGAAGAGAGATTCCAGCCAGTCCATAGGATATTGTCCAATGGCGAAGGTGCAGAAGAATGTGATGAACATCACGACGAGGAACACGGGGTATCCCAACCATCGGTGAGTGACGATAGCATCAATCTTGTCGGTATGTGCGTGAAGGGTGCTTTTTTCGTTCTTTTGATAGCATTCGGCAAGGGCTCCGCGGACGAAAGCATATTTGGCGTCGGTGATGGCGCTTTCGATGTCTTGCTGTTCATCTTCGACTGTCACCTGATGTCCCTTGCTGATATCCTTGTCCACCAGTCGGCGGCCACTATCTTTTTTGAAATCGCGGGCAATTTGGTCGCGCATCTTGAGGACACTGCCGTCGGGGTCACGCTGGGTGGCATATTGCTCGAGCTGATGATCATTTTCGAGGAGCTTGATGCTGAGGAAACGGGTGGAGAGAGAGTCGCTGAATCCATGTTCATAGAGTTCGGTACGAAGTTGTCTGATGCATTGCTCCAATTCACGGCCATGGTTGACATGGATGTGGCGGGTTTTGTTGTCACGACCTTCAAAGACTTCTATAATTTTGTCGAACAGACGGTCGATGCCGTCTCCATTGCGGCCGGTGGTGGGGACGATGGGCATACCCAAGAGGGTGCTGAGCTGTTCGATGTCCAGTTTGTCTCCACTGCGTTGCAACTCGTCGTACATGTTGAGAGCCATCACCATGGTTATATCCATGTCGATAAGCTGAGTGGAGAGGTAGAGGTTGCGCTCAATGTTGGAGCCGTCAACAACATTGAGGATAATGTCAGGATTTTTCTCAATAATATGTTTACGGACATAAAGTTCTTCGGGAGAATAGGCGGAGAGAGAGTAGGTGCCTGGGAGGTCGACAAGGTTGAAGGTGTAGCCGCCATGGGAAAAAGTACCTACTTTTTCATCAACAGTGACACCACTGTAGTTGCCTACACGCTCATGGGCATGGGCGGCGATATTGAAGATGCTGGTTTTGCCGCAGTTGGGATTGCCGACAAGGGCCACATTGATGGTTTTGCTTCGGTGGGCAGCGATATGGTGCATAGCGTCGCAATGGGGCGCTTCCAGGGGTTTGTAGTCATCATGGTTGAGGATTTCCTTCTCAGCCTCACGCTCGCTGACAATCTCAACCTTCCGTGCATCGCTTCGCCGAAGGGAGACCTCAAAGTTCATAATGCGGTATTTGATGGGGTCGTTGAGCGGTGCGTTGAGGATGGTCTCAACGGTGACGCCGTTGATAAATCCCATTTCAATGATACGCTTGCGGAAAGCGCCGTGACCCGCGACACGGACCACAACGCCGCGTTCACCTGTTTGTAATTCAGATAGTAGCATAGTTTCCTCTGATAGTTTTATTTTGCAAAGATACAAAATAAAGTAACCCATAAGGGTCACCAGTAGTAGTGATTTTTTAGAGGAGCCGCTTGAGGGCAGCTACAAAGGCGTGGATATCGTCCTCCGTGGTGTCGAAACTGCACATCCAACGAACAACATTGTGCGCTTCATCCCAGTCGTAGAAGAAGTATTCCTTTTGCAAGGCATGCCAAACTTGAGAGGGGAGCTGGACGAAGACGCTGTTGACCTGAACGGGGTACATCACTTTGACCCCCAAGGCAGCCACCTCACGGTAGAGGAGTTGCGCCATAGCATTGCTGTGCTGGGCATTGCTGTGCCAGAGACCTGTGGTGAGGTAGGCCTCGAACTGGGCAGCGATGAACCGCATTTTACTACAGAGCTGCGTCATCTGTTTGCGACGGTATTTCATATCAACGTCAAGGGCTGGGTTCAATATCACACAGCTCTCACCCATGAGGAGGCCATTCTTGGTGCCGCCGAAGGAGAGGCAGTCGACCCCTTGGTCGGTGGTCATTTGCTTGAAGGTACAACCTAATGCTACGGCGGCATTGGCGAGGCGGGCACCATCCATATGGAGGTACATATTGTATGAATGTGCCAAATCGGCCAATGCATGTATTTCCTCAAGGGTGTAAAGAGTGCCAAGTTCTGTGCTCTGTGTAATGCTGATTGCGCGAGGCTGCGAGTGGTGCTCAAAACCGAAACCATGGAGACGAGTCTTTACCAACTCGGATGTGAGCTTGCCGTCGGGGGTATCAACCGTCAGCAGACGGCAACCCACGACGCGCTGCGGGGCTCCGCATTCATCAACATTTATATGAGCCGTTTCGGCACAAACCACAGCCTCATGGGAGCGGCACATGGCGTCGATGCACAGAACATTGGCTCCAGTGCCGTTGAAAACAAAATAGACTTTGGACTGAGGTCCAAAGTATTCTTTAAAAAGCGTCTCAGTGCGGGCGCACCATTCGTCGTCGCCATAGGCCAAAGCATGATCTACGTTGGCCAGGGCGATGGCTTTCATTATTTCGGGACTGATGCCCGAATGGTTATCACTTCCGAATCCCCTTTTCATTATTTATCCATTGTATAAAGGAACTCTTCGTTGTTGCGGGTGTTGACCATCTGTCTCTTGAGGAATTCCATCGCCTCGACGGGTGTGAGGTCAGTGAGGTGGTTACGCAGGACAAGAGTTCTGCTAAGCACCTGAGGCTGGACAAGGAGGTCGTCGCGGCGGGTCGAGGATGCCGTCAGATCGATGGCGGGATAGATACGCTTGTTGGCAAGTTTTCTATCCAACTGCAACTCCATGTTTCCAGTACCCTTGAATTCCTCGAAAATGACGTCATCCATTTTGCTTCCTGTCTCCGTGAGGGCGGTAGCGATGATTGTCAGCGAGCCCCCATTCTCAATCTTACGGGCAGCGCCAAAGAAGCGTTTTGGTTTCTGGAGGGCATTGGCTTCCACACCGCCGGAGAGCACTTTGCCGCTCGCGGGCTGGACAGTGTTGAAGGCTCGGGCAAGACGGGTGATGGAGTCGAGGACAATAACCACATCGTGGCCACACTCGGTAAGTCGCTTAGCCTTTTCGAGAACGATATTTGCGATACGCACATGACGGTCGGCAGGCTCGTCGAAAGTTGAGGCGATAACCTCAGCCTTGACGCTACGCTGCATGTCGGTGACCTCCTCGGGACGCTCGTCGATAAGCAGCACCATGAGGTATACCTCAGGGTGGTTATAGGCAATAGCATTGGCCACCTCCTTGAGAAGAGTGGTCTTACCGGTCTTGGGCTGGGCGACGATAAGACCGCGCTGCCCCTTTCCGATGGGGGTGAAGAGGTCGATGATGCGGGTTGAAAGCGTCTCCTGCGGATGACCCGTAAGTTTAAACTTCTCGTTCGGGAAGAGCGGAGTAAGTGATTCGAAGGGGATACGGTCACGCACACGCTCAGGCGAAAGGCCGTTAATCTCCAAAAGTTTCACAATAGGGAAAAACTTATCACCCTCACGCGGCGGGCGCACACGGCCACGGATGGTGTCGCCGGTCTTGAGGCCGTAGTTGCGAATCTGTTGGGGTGAGACATAGATATCGTCGGGCGAAGAAAGGTAGTTGTAATCGCTCGAACGGAGGAACCCGTAGCCGTCGGGAACCATCTCAAGCACGCCTTCGGCCTCGATGACACCCTCCTGTTCGAAGCGATATTCGCGACGGGGCTCCTTTGGGGCTTCCTGTTTCTCCTTAGGGGCCTCAACAGGCTCCGGTTTTTCTACGGGCTCAACATCCTCTGCTGGCAGGGAAGCATCGTTGGGCTCCACAGCTTCAGGAGTCTCCTCCTTTGTCTCTTCATTTTTCTTGGGACGCCCACGTTTCTTCTTGGCAGGTTTCTCGACTGCAGGCATGTCTGTCACCTCAGGCTCAGATGTTTTAGCATCATCTGTATTCTCGGCAGCATCTGCATTCTGGGCAGAAGACACTGCACGGAAAAGAGGGCGGCCCATAGGGCTCAACACCTCAGGAACCTCGGGCACCGTGGGCATCTCGAGAGAGGAAAGCTGCAGGTTGAAATCCTTAAAATCGGACGTCTCAACGGGTTTCACGGCAGACTGGGAATCGGCAGGACGTTGGGCGGGTTGGGTATTTGGTTTCTTGCGACTGTTATGCACCTCAGGATTCTTCATGGTCGACTCTGCCAACAGCTTAGGTTTCATGTGTTGACGTTTGCGCGGCTGGTCATCCGCCGGTTTTTGTTCGGCAGGCTGGGTTGCCTGATGATCTAAAATCTTATAAATAAGCTCCTGCGCATCAAGGCGCGTGGCTTTGGCAATGCCCATTCCTTTGGCAATCTCGATCAACTCAATCTGGGCTTTGGCAGTAAGTTCTGACTTGCTGTACATGTGAATAGTTTAATACGTTTGGTACGTTAATCGGAAAATCTATTAAAATGCTGATTGTCAAAACACCGAAAGAAAAATCGCCCTCACTCTATTCCTGTTTTGACGATGCAAAAATAATGCTTTTTTTTCAATTGAGAGAAAAAAAATGCAGAAAATACAATCTTTTTTTTTACGGATGAAAAAAAATATGTACTTTTGCACTTTGAAAAAATAATTATTATTACATTTAATTACATAATAACATGAACATTCCCGCAAATCTGAAGTACACCCAGGACGACGAATGGGTGCGTATCGAAGGCGAATTTGCTTTCGTTGGTATCACTGACTACGCCCAGCATGAGCTTGGCGACATCGTCTTTGTCGACGTCACCTGCGAAGGCGAAACAATCGAAGCTGGCGAGGCTTTTGGTAGCGTCGAGGCCGTGAAGACCGTTGCCGACCTGCTGATGCCCGTCAAGGGTGAGGTTGTTGAGTTCAATACCGCCCTCGAAGATGCTTCCGCCATCAACGCCGATCCTTACGGCAATGGCTGGATTATCAAGATCAAACCCGAGAACATGGCCGACATCGACACCCTCATGGATGCCGCCGCCTACACCGCCAAAATTGGTGCTTGATCGCGACTGAAGTGGAGCGAACATGCTCCGCAGGTGCCTAATTAATATAGGTATTAAAAATGCAAGGCCGCACCTCATACGAGGTGCGGCCTTTTTTTTGTCCCAAAAAACTAAAAATCGGAATACACACTCTTTTTCTCTTTTAACGCAACTTTGATTGTCTCATATTTTTCTTTCAAACCAGAAGACAGTTGGTTGCTGTTTAGATTATGGTCTATCATTTCGCCATCAGTTTCTATCCTTATCTTCACAATATTACCTTTAATAATCTGATTAATCTGCTCTTCTGTCAACCCATAGTATGCCGCTGCCACAATATTCGGATACACATCTTCGTAGCTTCCCGGCCCGACATAAAAAAGATTCGTCAATTCAATAATCTTCCCCGAGTCTGTTTTCATCATCAGTTTCCGTCCTTCTGAAATACGAACATTTCCTTCGTTAAGAACCACTCTAAGATTATATGTCGTAACACCGTCTTTCGACACAAGACAGGTCAAGGCAAAGGCACCTCCCGTCGAAAAACCAGTATACAACCTTGAGTCTTTTGTACTCAAGAACCTGGTTCCATCGCTTTCCACCTTGTCCATCCTCAAAGAGGCACAACTTGTTGTCAGTAATGCAACCATTGTGACAAAACACCAAAAAATTTTCTTCATTACTATTACCCTTATTCGTGCCGGGCGCAACTGTTTAGTTCCGACCCTCCAACGGAAAAATTTATCTTTAATAAATAGAAAAGGCATGAGGTTATGTGCTCATGTCCGTCTAATCCAGGTATCGGCAAACACCTTCGCAGGAACGGAGTCTATAGAACATATCTCACGCCTGAAGATATGCTATGGGTATAGCATACACACTCAAGCGAAAGCAAAATGCTCCATCCTCCTGCTGTAATATTGCCGATTTTCAGATCAGGGACAGTATCGCAATGCTTTTCTTGCTTACTGCTTACCGTTTACTCTCGTAAGCGAATGCAAAAATACGAAAAAATATTGGACTGAAAAAAAAAAAGTTTTTCAGCCCTCCCGGATGGAGTGTCTCGGGGAACGGATACCACATGCTTCGTACAATGTACTTACCAACACCCTACCAACTCCTAACCAACTCCTACCACGGTAGGTGTTGATAGGTGGTTGTCAGGGTGTTAATACGGTTGTTAATTTTAGTTAAAGGCAACAAAAAAAAAGCCGCTCACTCGAGCGGCTTTTTTTACATATTTTCTCTGCGGATTAGTCCATGATGGTGTTCCAGTTGTGGACATCTTCGGCCTCGCCGAGCTGGATGGCGCGGAGGGCGTTGTACAGCTTGGTGCTGTAGGGACCGGGCTCTTTGCCGAAGACGTAACTCTTGCCGGTCTCGGGATCATCGAGGCGCTCGATGGGGCTGATGACGGCTGCGGTACCGCAGGCACCGGCCTCCTGGAAGGAAGCAAGTTCCTCAACGTCAATAGGTCGACGTTCGACTTTCATGCCCATATCCTCGGCGAGCTGCATGAGGCTCTTATTGGTGATGGAGGGCAGAATGGAGGTGCTCTTCGGGGTTACATAGGTACCGTCCTTAATGCCGAAGAAGTTGGCAGCGCCGGCCTCGTCGACATATTTCTTCTCCTTGGCATCCAGGTAGAACTCGCAGGCATACTGTCCACCGTGGCAAGCTTCGACGTGGGCCTTAAGGGAAGCGGCATAGTTACCACCGACTTTGTAGATACCGGTGCCGAGGGGGGCACTGCGGTCGTACTTGCGGGTGATGACATAGGGGTTGGCCTTGAAGCCGCCCTTGAAGTAGGGTCCCACAGGAGTGACGAAGATAAGGAAGAGATACTCGTCGGCAGGTTTCACACCCACGGTGATGCCGGTACCGATGAGCAGGGGGCGCAGGTAGAGGCTGGCACCAGTGCCATAGGGAGGAATGAAGCGCTCATTCATCTTGATGACCTTCTTGCACATCTCGACAAATTTCTCGGTGGGCAACTCGGGCATCATGATGCCGCGGCAGGTGCTCTGAAGGCGCTCGGCGTTGGCTTCGGGGCGGAAGATACGGATTTTGCCATCCTTGCAGCGGTAGGCTTTCAGGCCCTCAAAGGCTTCCTGACCGTAGTGGAGGCTGGAGGCAGCCATGTGCATTTCGATGTTCTCGGAGCTGGAAACTTCGATTTCACCCCACTGGCCGTTACGGAAGTAGCAGCGCACGTTGTAGTCGGTTTTGACGTAACCGAAGGGGAGGTTTTGCCAATCTATATTCATGATGTTCAATTTTTTATATTGTTTATTGTTTGAATTTTAATGCAGCAAAGATAAGAATAAAAAGTGGATAAATGAAAAAAAATTTTACCATGTCGAAAAAAAGTAGTAATTTTGCACCCGATTTCAGCGAGGGAAAAAGTTGGAATGGCCTCTTAGCTCAGTTGGTTAGAGCAGCTGACTCATAATCAGCGGGTCCTTGGTTCGAACCCGAGAGGGGCCACAAGTAAAGGTGAACGGTGAATGGTGAAAGTTATGGGACGAATAATGGCCATAGACTACGGAAAAGTGCGCACGGGGTTGGCAGTGACCGACCCCGTGCGTATTATTGCCACTGCACTGACGACAGTGGCCACCCCTAACCTATTCACTTACATTAAGGAATATTGCGCGCGCGAGGAAGTGGACACTTTCGTCGTGGGTATAGCCAAGCACATGGACAATAGTCCCTCGGAGTCAATGCAGTATATCGAGCCTTTTGTAAAGCAGCTTACTGAAGCTTTCCCCAATAAAGAGATTGCCCGCGTGGACGAACGCTTCACGTCGAAGATGGCTTTCCAAACAATGATTGACAGCGGCTTGAAAAAGAAACAGCGCCGCGAGAAAGGTATGATTGACCAGATTGCAGCCACCATCATGCTGCAGGATTATATGAACACAATAAACAACAGAACGATATGATTTTACCCATTGTGGGTTATGGACACCCGACATTGCGCAAAAAGGCGCAACCCATCGATAAAGACTATCCCAACCTCAAGGAACTCGTGGCGAACATGTACGAGACTATGTATGCAGCCGACGGGGTGGGGCTTGCTGCCCCGCAGGTGGACCTCTCGATTCGGGTGGTAGTGATTGGTTTCCGCCCCTACGATGAGAAGATGAACACCTACGGCGAGCCTACCGAGGAGCACACGCTGATAAACCCGGAGATTCTGGAGTTTGGCTCGGAGAAAGACTGGTTCAACGAGGGTTGCTTGAGCGTACCCGACATTCACGAGGACGTGTTGCGTCCCACAACGCTGCGCCTGCGCTGGTATGACGAGGACTGGCAACTGCACGAGGAGAATATTGACGGTTTCTTCGCCCGCGTGACGCAGCACGAGGTGGACCATCTGGATGGCAAGGTGTTCACGGACCGACTCTCAAGCTTACGCCGGACGATGCTGAAGCGCCGCCTGAACGAGATCGCTGCGGGAAAGGTGCGTACCCACTACAGGATGAAGAGATGATAATGATTACGGCTTTTTAATGTCGGCAATCCAATATAGTTTAATGTCGGCTGGATGCCGACGCTCCAATTACAATTATACATAAAATATTATGAAAAAGATAGCTATCCTTACTTTTGGTGCGCTGCTGGCAGTGGCCTGCGGCCATAGGGACGAGGTGCCGGATCACGATGCCCTGATTGATTCCATCAGCAATGTGGAACAGGGGCTGGGCTTTTTCGCGATTGGTGCCGACACGTCAAAAGTCAATCTGATTATCGCACTCTACGGTTTGTTTGCCAGCAATTTTCCCGAGGATAGTCTGGCTCCCGTCTATATGCTGCGCAGTGCAGAGGTGCAGGTGAACACGGGCAATTTCGAGGGAGGTATCGCGATGCTCGACAGTATCATGAACCTCTATCCGGGATTTGAGGATTTGGCAATCTGCCAGTTTATGAAGGGGCAAGCTTATGAGGCGAACCAACAATACGACCTTGCCCGCGAAGCTTACACGGAGTTTTTGGAGAGGTATCCCGACCACGTGCTTGCCGCCGATACTCGCAAGATGCTTCCATTCGTTGGGCTGACTCCAGAAGAGCAGCTGGAGGCGATTCTGGCACAAGAGGGGGAATAAGGATTAAAGGTTAAGGGTCATGAAGGTCAGCCGGTTCCGCATTAGGGCGAGTTATCCTAATTTCTATATGGTGACGCTTTATGCGCGTGAAGGGCGCGAGATTTTCAATCATGACAGTGAGGATCCCGCGAACGTGCTGGAGGGGAACAAGCCTGGCACTGTGATCTATCGTTTAGAGGGTGATAGCGAGGATGTTATCCGCGAGTTCCCGCCCCGATGGTACGACATGTACCAGTTGTTGAAACTGAGAGGGAGGGAGCAGAGGAGATTTCTGGAGATGTTGCTTGCGGAGCGAGCGGGTTTGCTGACTATCGAGGAGGGAGAGATGTTGGAGGATATCCGCAGCACTTTCCGGTGGCAATGCATCGATTTTGTCGAACAAAACCCGTTGTTCGAGTCTGATGAGCTAATCACGACGCTGACGACGGACTCCGATTTTACGGACGAGGCGATTAGCTATAAGGGGCATATGCTGCTGGACCTGACGAAAAACTGTTACCCAGTGCCGGATTTCGTGATCCTGACAGCCAAATCGTTCAACCATCCCGAAGGGCTTCCGGAGTTGCTACGGAGGGCCATCCAGAACTTGGAAATTATGACGAACTGTCGGCTGGGGGATGTGCGCAATCCGTTGGTTTTCGCAATTCGCTGTGCCATGCCGCAGTATATCCCCGGCCTAATGCCCACACTGCTGAATATCGGGGTGACCCGGGTGGCCTACCGGGCGCTGAAAGAGAGCTTTGAGCCAACGATGGCGAACCGTGTTTACCTGAGCACGCTCCACACCCTCTGCGAGATGCTGAACCTAGACCACGAGTATCCCACGACCGACATCAAACTTTCCGTCAGCGACCAGAAGACGCGTATTGCTGAGTTGGAGGGTAAAATCGTTGCAGCGGGAGAAGAGAGGCTGATTACGGACGCGTGGTACCAGGCATTGCGGCTAACACAGTTTGTCCGCCAGTTCTATTTGAACAATCCCAATTTGATTCTGACGTTCATGCAGGGGAAAGAGGCATATCCGAGCCTGATATTGCAGCGGATGGTGTGGACGATTGGAAACGACGAGAGTTATCCCGGAGTGCTCTACAGCCGTCATTCGCGGACTGGGGAGGGAAAACAGATTGAGAGTTACCGGAATATTTTTGGGGAAGAGATCATGACGGGTGATGTGACAACAGAGGACCGTGCGTACAGGGATCGCAATGAGATTCGCCAACAGTTTCCTGCGGTGTACCATTTCGACCCTTTGCTGAAGAAGCTAGAGAGCCGCTACAAATGTCCCGTGACGATAGAGTTTGCGGTAGAGAGCCGTCCCCATCAATTGAGTATGTTTTCGGTGCTGCAGTTGAACGCATCGGAGATGACTGGGCGTGCGGCGCTTGTGTCAGCCATTGATATGCTGAATGAGGGGCTAATTGCGGACCATTATGTTTTAGACCTGATCAAACCCTATCACCTACGGCAAATAGTGTCGGCCTCGATTGATGACGGAACAATCTCGGAACTTGAGTTTTTCGGGCAGGGGTTGAGCGTGCTTCCACGAACGGCAATTTCGGCGCGGCTCTGTTTTTCTGTGGGGAAAGCACACGAATATAAGAGCAAGGGGGAGCATGTGTGTCTCTGCCAGAGTCATTTCGTGCCACAGGATACGGTGACGCTGAACGAACTGGATGCGATTCTCTCAATGATGCCAGCAGCAATACATGTGGTGACGGCGTGCCGTGGATACGGGATTCCGGCTTTCATGGACTTGCAGACGTATGGCATCCGGATGGAGGGCAACAGCATTGTAAACGCAGTGGGGCTAAGGATTAGCGAGGGGGAAATGGTGACGGTGAGCTCGAAACGCCAGAGCATCTACAAAGGACAGGCTGCTTTCAAGCCCGCACGTTTCACGAAGTATCTTGAGGGGGGGAAAGTGGATCTGAATGAGGAGGAGAGGCTTTTTTTCAACCGGATGAAGAATGCATACGAACGCTATCAGCAGATTGTTACCTCGAACGAGGTGGCGTATATTACAGATATCAGCAAACTAGCACGTCTAATCCGGTGCAACCTGCAGAACCAGCCAAAGAAGGCAGCCGCCATAGTGAACACGTGGTTTGAGCAGCATCCGGAGGAGTATGTGGAGGGTGTGCTACAGAGCCGTATGGGAGACCATAACGACCAAGGGCGTCTTTTCGACCTGTTGACATCTGGTAATAAGGTAGAGTTGTTCCGACAACTATACAAACGGTGCCGAAAAGAGGATATTTCGGGACTGACAGCTGGGAGTTTCATGATTGGGCGATTTGTGGCGCGACCTTTACCGCGGAGGGTTTGGAACAGTGTTTCGGACACAATGGTGGCTTTTCTTATGAACGAGTATGTGCTTTATGAAAAGTACCAGCAAGTGCTACAGGAGGTTGGGGAGATGAAGTTGGCCCGTGCGCATTCGCGCATCGAGACGGAGGGAATTGACAATATGGTAGTGAAGAATTTTGACATGAATAACTTCGTTCCCCTACTCTACTCGCAACACGACTGGGGGCGTGTGGCGGAGGAGTTGGAGAAGATGGATCATCAGGACAACACACATCTTTTCATCGAGATGCTCAGCCGCCCTGTTGAGGAAATTTTCGACCTGAGCACCCCCTGGAAAGCCTCCATCGTCGAAGATATCCTGAAAAAATCGGAAGAATAACATTCTACCTCACCGAAACATTTCATACCCATGACGCACCAGCAGCGCCATGGGCTGTTTTTTTCATAATCGGAAGGATAATATTTCCTACCATACAGGGAAGCGGCGGCCGTAGGTCCACTCGATAAACTCCACACGTCCGCCGTGAGCATTGACAGCCACACCTAGACAGTTGCGACCGAAGTTGTAGTAGGCCCCCACCCTCTCGTAGAACGGGATAGTTACCTGCGGCGACACTACAATATTTGGACCGATACCCGCTTTGAGGCTCACGGGTCCCCAGAAGTGTTCGAAAACAAACATGGCGCTAAGGTAAAGGGGAATGTTGTATACACCATCCTCGCGGTTAAGGTGACGAGTGTCGCAGAAGTTGTACCAAAAGTCGACAGCAGCACCGAGAGCGAACGTCGACGAGGTGTATTTCTGATAATAGAGACTGACATCATAACAAAAATAATAGCCCTCAAAGTCAAGGTCGCGAGCCATCACGGTACCCGGCGAGAAGGCTATACCGAACTCCGATTTCGGCATCCGGCAAGTGTCGGCCATTTCGGGATAACACTCCCGTCGACGTTGGAGCGCCGACTTCCAGTCGGCATTATAGTTACCGAAGGTGTACCCCACATCCACCTGGAAATAGTTCAATCCCATATTGGGCCACATCAGCATGCCATTACTGGTATGCAGTACACGGGCCGAGAGAAAAAGATTGTCAACAGGACGATAGGTGATACCCAAATCTATAAGGCAATTGATTAGTGACCCGATGAAGATATTGCTGGTGTCGCCAGTAATGCTACGGGGTTTGGTATAAGCGGACACCCCCAGGCCCGCACTCCACTCCCAGTATTTGGAGCCGAAAAGCGGCTGCCGCAAGTGGCCGGTGAGACCGATTCTATCGCCAGCCAGCGAACGTGGAATATGCGCATACGAGACCTTGATTCCGAAAGAAGGATAGCCTTGTAGAACACGCCAATAGGAAGAATCCAGGCCTCTCCACCAGCAGGTGGCATCCAGTCCAAAGGTGGAAGAGGCATTGTCGCGGTAAGCCGAATTGTTGGGCATCATATAGCCCGCATTGAGGGAGAAGTCCCAGCTGAGAAACGTCTCCTGTGATTGTACGACCAAAGCCGACAACAACGCCAGTGCTATGGTTGTCCACCGTCTCATTCTTCGGCTATCATAGCAAGATATTCCGTCTCAGAAAGTATTTTCACTCCCAGTTTCTCAGCCTTCTTCAACTTTTCGGGTCCCATCTTCTCACCGGCAAGCAGATAGGAGGTTTTACCGCTGATGGAGCCCGACACTTTGCCTCCGTGACTCTCTATGTCGGCCTTGATTTCCTCACGCGAAAAGTGTTCGAAAACGCCGCTCACCACGAAGGTCATTCCTTCCAGCTTTCCACTTTCCACTTTCCATTCTCCACTCATTTTCAGACCGGCTGTTCTAAGCCGTTCCACAATGGTGCGGTGTAGTGAATTGGAAAACCAGTCGCTCACCGCCTTCGCCGTTACTTCGCCCACATCTTCCACTTGGGCCAGTTCGGCGACATCGGCACCCATCAGGGCGTCGATGTTCTTAAAGTAGCGTGCCAGTTTCTTGGCGCCCACTTCTCCCACATATCTTATTCCCAGTGCGAAAAGCACCTTCTCAAAAGGCACTTGCTTCGAATCCTCAATGGCCGCCAGCAAATTGTCGGCACTCTTTTCCTGTATGGTTGAATCGTCACCCAGGCCTATCAACTGTTCCCGTTTCAGGTCATAAATGTCAGCGATATTCTTCACCAGACCAGCCTTGTAGAACATCTCCAGACGTTCAGGTCCCAAACTCTCAATATCCATTGCCTTGCGGCCAACAAAATGCTCCAACCGTCCAATAATCTGTGGGTGGCATCCGTCGGCATTGGGGCAATAGTGCCCCGCCTCACCCTCAGCACGCACCAACTCGGCTCCACATTCCGGACAACGTACGATGTACTGCACCGGCATCGAACCTTCCTTGCGTTGTTCGAGGTCTACGCCCACCACCTTGGGAATAATCTCACCACCTTTCTCTATGAAAAGGTAATCACCGATGTGAATATCCATTCTAGCAATGAAGTCGGCATTGATTAGCGTGGCACGTTTCACCGTAGTGCCCCCCAGCCACACCGGCCGCAGGTTGGCTACCGGCGTAATGACACCCGTGCGTCCCACCTGATAGCTAATGCTCTCCAGCGGCGTGCTTACACGTTCGGCCTTAAACTTGAAGGCAATAGCCCAGCGCGGACTCTTAGCCGTCACCCCCAAACTCTCCCACAGAGAAGTCTGGTTCACCTTGATAACGATACCATCAATACCAAACTGAAGGTTCCAACGCTCTTTGTCCCAGTATTCAATAAACTCTTTAATTTCTTTGATGTCCTTGCATTCTTTAATGTAAGGCTGCACCTTGAAGCCCATCTGCTTCGCCCATTCCAGACGGCCAAAGTGGGTTTCTGGCAACGTCACACCCTCGGGAGCCATCATGAAATACATGCAGAACATCAGTTTGCGCTTGGCGCATTCGGCTGAGTCCTGCAGTTTCAGACTGCCACTGGCGGCATTGCGGGGATTGGCGAAAGGATCCAAGCCCTCCTCTTCGCGCTGCTTGTTCATGGCGTCGAAGGCCTCGAAAGGATAGACCACTTCTCCCCTAGCCTCAAAATCATCGGGATACTCACCTCTCAGTTTCAGAGGTATAGTGGGAATGGTCTTTGCGTTAAGCGTAATGTCGTCACCCACAGCTCCATTGCCACGTGTCACCGCCTGCACCAGCCGACCATGACGGTAGGTCAATCCAATAGCCACACCGTCGTATTTCAACTCACAAGTATAGGTAAAATCCTTGCCTGCGAGCAGTTTTCGCGTCCGGGCCTCGAAGTCTTCAATCTCCTCTATGGAATAAGTGTTGCCCAGTGACAGCATCGGAAAGCGGTGCTGCACCTGACGGAAACTCTTGTTTACCTCGCCACCCACACGCTTAGTAGGCGATAGTGGAGAAGCCAGTTCGGGATACTGCCGCTCGAGGTCCTGCAACTCGCGTAGCATGGCGTCGAACTCGAAGTCCGACAGCAGCGAGCGGTCATTCATATAGTATTCATAGTTCAGCCGGTCGATTTCCTCGGCCAACTCCTCCATGCGCTTGCGGATGGGTTCGGTGTCTATCGCGCTGAACAGGTCCATTCTCCAGTGTAATTCAAGGCCACCGGGCCAATCAGACAAACATTCTTATACTCCTCACCCGTAACGTCGAAAGTCACCTTGAAATCGCCACCTCGGGTTACAATGACATGGTTTCCAGTCACTATAGCACAAGCCGTGACACCTGTGCCACAAGCCCACGTCTCATCCTCCACCCCGCGCTCATAGGTTCGGACGAAAAGGCGCCCGTCAGGCATATCTTCTATGAAATCCACGTTTGTACCTTGAGTGAACTCCTCAGAGATATTGCGGATTCGACGGCCTTCCCCCACCACATCGAAATGTTTCAAATCACTAACACGCTGCACATAATGCGGCGAGCCAGTATCAAGAAACCATCCATCCAAGCAACGACGCACCTCGCCGGAGGCGACGCTCCGCATTCCCAGTTTCACGATCCCCAGCCTCCGTTCCTCATCCCACATCACAATCTCGGCATCGTGAGGTCCGTCATATCCTTTGAAATGCAATTTGTTACCCAATCCAAGCAGATGAGCAAAAGCAGTGATACACCGGCCACCGTTCCCGCACATCGAACCCAGTCGTCCGTCGCTGTTATAGTATTTCATCTCGAAATCATAGCCATCCAATGCCGCCTCAAGCGTCATCAGTCCATCGGCCCCCACACCAAAACGCCGGTGGCATATCTTTGCCACCTCGGCTTCCGTGGCACGGAAGCTCCCGTCGCGATTGTCTATCACGACGAAATCATTTCCCGCACCGTCAAACTTATAAAATGGAATCTTCACCTTAAACTTTATACCTTAAACCATCAATAATCAATTATCGGGAACAACTTCCTCAACTCCGCCAACTGAGGATTCTGCTCTACCATGGCCTTGTATTTGTCCTCGGGCGAATATATCACCTCGTCCTTGCTCACAAACAGCGGGTTGACCTTGCAGTCGAGCATCCGCATGCCCGTCTTGCCACGAAGGAATTCCATAACATTGATTTTATGCTGTTTGAACTCCTCATGGAACGAAACCGACTGCGCATCAACCTCAAAACATCCCTGCTTTTCGCCCAACTTCGGAA
This sequence comes from uncultured Bacteroidales bacterium, assembly GCA_900318835.1. Classification (GTDB taxonomy): domain Bacteria; phylum Bacteroidota; class Bacteroidia; order Bacteroidales; family P3; genus Colimorpha. The sequence goes on along the minus strand of ONLW01000010.1, from coordinate 40,076 downwards.
CACCCTCGGACAGCAATTCCTGCAAGCCCAACTTCTCGCCCGCCTCTTTCCAATAGGCCGTTAGGTCCTCTTCCGTCAGCGGCTTTACCTCCACCTCGATATGCTGGAACGTCGGCATTTTGCCGGCATCCTGCGTCGCCTTGATGGAGATGCCACCCATCAGCGGCGGCACCATGCCGATTACCTTTGGGGTCCCCTGTAGAGATGCAGCCTGCTGCGTCTCCTTTACAACGGAAGCCTTTTGCAGAGACACAGCAAACTGCGTCTTTACAGACGGGATGGGTGTGTGGTCCGTGCCTGCCCTTTCGGAACTTCTTGCAATCTATCCCTGCGCTCCTGGAGCGCCGACAGGTCTCCCCTCTCCGCTCGGTGATGGGCCGGGGGCGAGGCACATCTTCATCAGGCACACCTCGACAAACAGATTCTTATTGTTAGCCTCGCGGAACTTATACTCGTAATCGGAAGCGGTGTTGAGCCATCCCAGCAGCGCCGGAAGGCCACACTGCTGAGCCTGAACGCCATAACGTTGACGCAAGGCCACGCCACCGTCGATGAGTTGCAGTGTCATCGGGTCGAGGCTCACCATCAGGTTCCTCATGTGTTCGCACAAACCGGTGAGGAAATGCTGGCCACCGAAGCCCTTGCCAATAATCTCCTGATAGAGCAGCAGGGCGCCACTGAGGTTGCCAGCCTTCAGAAAATCAGTAAGTTTAAAATAATAATCCGAATCAAGTACATTGAGGTTTTCAAGCACGCCTTGATAGGTCAACTGACCCTGGGTAAAGTTCACCAGCTGGTCGAAAATCGACAATGCGTCGCGCAATCCGCCCTCGGCCTTGCGGGCGATAATCTCCAATGCACCCTCCTCGTATTTCACCCCTTCGCTGTCAGCCACATATTTCAAGTGTCGCACGATATCATCGTTCTCAATACGTTTGAAATCAAACACTTGACAACGGCTTAAAATCGTCGGGATAATCTTATGCTTCTCGGTGGTAGCGAGGATAAACTTGGCGTATGCCGGCGGCTCCTCGAGGGTCTTTAGGAAGGCGTTGAAGGCCGCCTGACTGAGCATGTGCACCTCGTCGATGATGTAGACCTTGTACTTGCCCGTCTGCGGCGGTATATATACCTGTTTTACAAGCTCACGCATATTGTCGACCGAGTTGTTCGAGGCGGCATCGAGCTCAAAGATGCTCATCGAGGCACCCTCGTTGAACGAACGGCAGCTATCGCACTCGTTGCAAGCCTCTCCATCGGCGGTGCGGCGCTCGCAATTGATTGTCTTTGCGAGGATTCGAGCGCAGGTGGTCTTGCCCACGCCGCGGGGGCCGCAGAAGAGGAACGCCTGGGGCAACTGACCCGTGGCGATGGCGTTCTTCAGCGTCCGCGTGATATGTTCCTGCCCGACGACACTGGCGAAGGTCGTGGGACGATACTTTCTTGCCGATACTACAAAATTATCCATCTCGCTTATCCTAAAATCTTAATTTTCAATTTTCAAATTTGAAATTTCATTTTTTTCCACCTGCAAAGTTACGAATAATTACCGACATAACAAAATTAAGTAGAGCTTTTCTTCCGAGTAAAACCCTACCATCGCCCTATCAACTCCCTACCAACTCCTACCATGGTAGGAGTTGGTAAGGCCTTGGTAGGTCATTGACAGGTAGTTGGCCCGAAGTGGGTCCTAAGGGTCTCCAAGGCTGTTTTTATGTTAATTTTAACATTCATCTTGTAAACAGGCGGTGGAAAAAAAGGTTTTTTGCATGTAATGGAAAAGGTGTATCTTTGCAGGCGAAAAAACGAAATGTGGAATTACACAAAATCACTCTTTTTCAGAATTCTATAAAAACACAATAATATCTAATGAAAAAAAAATTGTTTGCAGCCATCCTCGCGGTGGCAACTCTTGCAGGGCTTGAGTCTAAAGCCCAGGACTCTCTCTTCACCTACACCCATCAGGGGGTGACCCTGTACTATCTGCTCGACACGACGGGCGAAGCGATGCTGGTACCTCCGATGTACCCCGACATGCACGACGACGGTGTGCGCATCGAGACTTGGTGGGGCTACAGCAAGCCGCAGGGCCCGGTGGTTGTCCCTGACTCGGTGCCGCAGGGCGGAAGCAACCATCCTGTGACAACCCTCGCACCAGAAGCCTTCAAGTATTGTGACTCCATCACCGCCATCACGCTGCCAGCAACACTCCGCGTCATCGGTCAGCAGAGTTTCCACGGCTGCGCAGGCCTCACCTCGATAGTTATCCCTGAGGGCGTTACAGAGCTCGGCATCGCTGGTTTCTACGAATGCACGGGGTTGCAGTCGGTCTCTCTCCCCACGGGCATCACCTCCATTCCCATTTCCTGTTTCTATGGCGACACCTCCCTGACCTCCATCGACATCCCCGCCAGCGTCGAGACCATCGACTTAGGCGCCTTCGAGGAGTGCACCGGTCTCACCTCGGCAACCCTCCACCAGGGCCTCGTGACCTTGGGCGAATACGCCTTCTTCATGTGCATGGGCCTCGAGACAATGACGCTGCCCGAAGGACTCCGCACCATCGGCGACGCCTGCTTCTTCAGCTGTGAAAACCTGCGTCATATCGACCTGCCCTCGACGCTCGACAGCGTGGGAGCCCACGCCTTCCAGAGCGACCTCCTGCTCGACACCCTCCTCTTCCCCGACCAGCTGCGCCACATCGGCGCCATCGCCATGAACAACTGCCCTTCCCTCAAATATGTGCACCTCCCCGAACAGCTGGAGGCAATAAATGCCTGGCTGCTGTGGGGCACTGACATTGAGAGCCTCGTCATCCCGCCGCACGTCACCTTGATTGACACACTGGCCCTGGGCAACTGCCTGCGCCTGCACAACCTCACCCTGCCAGCCAGCGTCACCCACCTCGGCGACAGCCTCTTCCTCGACGGCACCGACCTCGACACCCTGACCATTGAAAGCGCCGTCCCCCCAACCCTCGGCGACACCGTCTTTCCCCACTATCGCACCACCCTCATCGTCCCCTGCGGCTCCGCCAACACCTACCGCCAGCACCCCGCCTGGGGTCGCTTCCCCAATATCGAAGAGAACTGCAACAGCATCCCCGGTAGCGCGGACATCTCTGAGACCGAGGACATCCTCGTCCGCACCGTTGGCAGCCGCATCATTGTCGAGGTGACCGAAGGTGAATCAGTCCGCATCTTCGACATGATGGGCCGACTGGTCAGCACGGCAGACGAGACGTCTGCGCTCCCAGGCGTCTACCTTGTCAAAGTCGGTGACCGGCCGACTAAAAAAGTGGTGGTGGTAATATGAATCGACCACGGTCGATGCCCAAAACGACTCTATGCATACAATTGAATAATCGAACCGAAAAAACAACAACATGACAATGAAAAGAACATTCACCAAGATTCTGCTCCTTGCAGGCCTAATTTTGACATTTTTCACCGCGTGCCAGAAAGAGGACGACGGGACGTCCGCCACGACAACCCATCTGCGCTACCGTTTCGCCTCGAAGGAGGAAGGATTGCGGATGAAGATGGAAAACATCGACTATATCAACGGACTCAACCAGAACGACCTCGACTGGAAGACCTGCCGCTCCGGTGCCACCCTCGACGAGTACAAAGCCCTAGCCGAGGCCCAGATTGTGGACTTCACCGAGGACGAGAAGAAAGCCCTCTCGAAGGTGATGGACTTCATCGAGAGCCGCTGCGTCGAGCTGGGCTTCCAACTTCCTCTCGATGACGAGATTGTCTTCATCAAGAGCGACATGGAAGATGAAGGCTATGCTGGCGGCTATACCCACAAGAACCAGATCTACCTTAGTTCGTTCGAGACCGAGCGCACTGCCCGTGCCTTTCAGGGCGACACAGCCTTCGACGCCGACTATTGGGAGTACCGCATCCACTTCATCCGTGAGGTTGTTGCCCACGAGATATTCCACGTCATCACTCGCAACGATACCCAATTCCGCCAGCTGATGTACAGCCTTGTCGGGTTCACGGTGATGGACCACGAGTTGGAGTTCGGCCCCACGGTGCGCAGCCTACTGGCGAGCAACCCCGACGTGGAGCGTAACGATAACTGGGCCGAGTTCACCATCGGTGGCGTGAAGCGCCGCTGCATCCTCACCGCCGTCTACACCAGCAGCTATGCCGAATCCGCGGCGACCGACCCCGAGGCCAACTTCTTCTACTATACGCAAGGTGTGCTGGTGCCCCTCGACGAGCCTAACACCATGATTCCCATCGGGCAGGCTACCGACTTCTACGACGTCATGGGTCACAACTCCGACTATTTCTTCGCCGCCGAGGAGTACCTCGCCGACAACTTCAGCTACCTCATCGCCTACGGCTTCAACGGCCGCTACGACCACAGCTGGGAGCAGGGTCTCTTCTTCATCCCTTACCAGACACCCCAGCTCCTCCGCAACATACACAAAACAATGCTTGAGTATTACGCCAGATAATAACTAAGGGGCCCGCGGTACTCCGCGGGCCCCTGTAGCATTTGTTCAATTCGACGTTCTATAGAAATTAGGTGTTCTTGCTGTTCGGATTGTAGAACACGAACTGGCCGTCGATGACATCGATGATGATGGTCTCGTTGCTGTGGATTTTGCCCTCCAGCAGCTGGCGGCTCATCTCGTTCAGTATCTCGCGCTGGATGACGCGCTTCACCGGACGGGCACCCATGGCGGGGTCGTAGCCCACTTCGGCCAGACGGTTCACTGCCTCGTCGGTGGCGGAGATGGTAATCTCATTCTGTTCGAGCATCTTGGCCACAGAGCGCAGCTGGATGCGGACGATGTCGCGTATCTGGCTCTGCGAGAGCGGCTGGAACATGATAATCTCGTCGATACGGTTCAGGAACTCGGGACGTATGCGCTGCTTGAGCATCTCCATCACGGCGTTCTTGGTCTCATCGAGCTCGTACTGCGTGGGCATCGTGCTGCCCTCCAGCTTCTCACGGATGATGTCCGAGCCCATGTTCGAGGTCATGATGATGATGGTGTTCTTGAAGTCGCAGGTGCGGCCCTTGTTGTCGGTCAGACGACCGTCCTCGAGCACCTGCAGCAGGATGTTGAACACGTCGGGATGTGCCTTCTCGATCTCGTCGAAGAGGATGATGCTGTAGGGTTTGCGGCGCACGGCCTCGGTGAGCTGGCCGCTCTCGTCGTAACCGACGTACCCTGGAGGCGCTCCGATGAGCCTACTGACGCTGTGGCGCTCCTGGTATTCACTCATATCGATACGCACCATCATATTCTCGTCGTCGAAGAGCACCTCGGCGAGGGCCTTCGCCAACTCGGTCTTGCCAACACCCGTGGTGCCGAGGAAGATAAAGCTGCCGATGGGGCGCTTGCCGTCCGACAGGCCCGCACGCGAGCGACGCACAGCGTTGGCGATGACGCTGATGGCCTCGTCCTGACCCACCACGCGCTTGTGCAGTTCGTCCTCAAGGTGCAGCAACCGCTCGCGCTCGCTCTGCAGCATACGCGTCACGGGAATGCCTGTCCACTTGGAGACCACTTCGGCAATCTGCTCCGAGTCGACCTCCTCGTTAATCATGGCATTGTCGGCCTGCATCTGTTTTAGCTTGGCTTTCAGGTCTTCAACTTTTTTCTCGGCCTCCTTGATGCGACCGTAGCGCAACTCGGCCACCTTGCCGTAGTCGCCGGCACGCTCGGCCTGCTCGGCCTCGAACTTGTAGGACTCGATGTTCTTCACCTCGGCCTGAATCTCCTCCACGATGCTCTTCTCGTTCTGCCAGCGGGCCTTCATCTGGTCACGCTGCTCGCGGAGGCCGCCCAGTTCCTTGTCAATCTGGGCAATCTTGTCCTGGTCGTTCTCGCGCTTGATGGCCTCGCGCTCGATCTCCAACTGACGGATACGGCGTTCGATTTCATCGAGTTCCTCGGGCACCGAGTCGATTTCGAGCCGCAGTTTGGCGGCGGCTTCGTCGATAAGGTCGATGGCCTTGTCGGGGAGGAATCGGTCGCTGATGTAGCGGTGCGAGAGCTCGGCAGCGGCGATGATGGCCTCGTCTTTGATTCTCACGCGGTGGTGTACCTCGTAGCGCTCCTTCAGGCCACGCAGGATGGAGATGGTGGCGGGTACGGAGGGCTCGTCGATAAGCACACTCTGGAAACGGCGCTCCAGGGCTTTATCTTTCTCGAAATACTTTTGGTACTCGGCCAAGGTGGTGGCACCGATGGCGCGGAGTTCGCCACGGGCCAGCGCCGGCTTGAGGATGTTGGCGGCATCCATGACACCCTCTCCCCCACCCGCACCCACGAGGGTGTGGATTTCATCGATGAAGAGGATGATCTCGCCGTCGGCTTCATTAATCTCGCGGATGACGCTCTTGAGTCGCTCCTCGAACTCGCCCTTGTACTTAGCACCGGCAATCAAGGCACCCATGTCGAGCGAGTAGATGGTCTTCGACTTCAGGTTCTCGGCTACGTCGCCACTGACGATACGCTGCGCCAGGCCTTCGGCGATAGCCGTCTTACCCACACCGGGTTCACCGATGAGGATGGGATTGTTCTTGGTGCGACGCGAAAGAATCTGCAACACACGACGGATCTCCTCGTCACGCCCGATAACGGGGTCAAGCTTGCCAGCCTGCGCCAGCTGGTTGAGGTTCTTGGCGTACTTGCCGAGGGCGTTCATGGTCTGCTCCTGATTCTGGCTTGTCACCTTGCTGCCCTTGCGGAGGTCGGCGATAGCGGCCAGCAGACCCTTCTCGCTGACGCCAGCGTCTTTCAGCAGCTGGCTGACACGGTCGCGTCCACTGAGAATGCCCAGCAGCAGGTGCTCCACACTGACAAACTCGTCGTTCATCTTGTTGGCCCGCTGACCGGCGGCCACGAGGGCCTGGTTGGCATCGGAACTGAGGTAGACCTGTCCGCCACTGACGCGTGGCATCGAGTTAAGGATTTCATCCACCTGCTGCGTCAGGCGGGGGATGTTGACCTCCATCTTCTTGAGGAGGTAGGGCGTCACGTTCTCGTCTTCCGAGAGGAGCCCTTTCATCAGGTGAGCCGTCTCGATGGCCGGATGTTGCCCTCCAAGGGCCACCTCCTGCGCCTTCTGCACGGCCTCCTGCGCTTTGATTGTGAACTTGTCTAAGGTCATAGTTATTTGGTTTTTAATTTTGTCTTTTTTTTCTAGGATGTCCTAGGATCTCCTAGGCAATAACTATACCAAAGAGCGGGGACTGCCATTTTGGCAGTCCCCGTGTCAGTTCATCGTTCTGTAGGGAGCTATCTAATCAATTCTCCGGATAACCGTCAGGGTTTGTGCTTTGCCAATGCCAGGAGTCGCGGACCATGTCGTCGATACCGTACTTGGCTTCCCAGCCGAGTTCGGCTTTGGCCTTTGCGGGATTACAGTAGCAGGTGGCAATGTCGCCGGCGCGACGGGGCTTGATACTGTAGGGAACATCGACGCCATTGACACGGATGAAGGCTTTTACCATGTCGAGAACAGAGTATCCATGCCCTGTACCAATATTATAGATTCCGATGCCACAGTGACGACAGATGGCTTGTAGAGCGCATACGTGGGCGGCGGCGAGGTCGCAGACATGGATATAGTCGCGGACGCCGGTACCGTCAGGTGTGGGGTAGTCGTTGCCGAAGACACCGAGTTCCTTGCGTTTGCCCACAGCCACCTGGGTGATGTAAGGCATTAGGTTATTGGGAATGCCGTTGGGGTTCTCGCCGATGCGGCCACTAGGGTGTGCTCCGACGGGGTTGAAATAGCGCAGCAGAACTACATTCCACTCGGAGTCGGCCTTCTGGATGTCCAGCAGCACCTGTTCGAGCATTGACTTGGTCCAGCCGTAAGGGTTGGTACACTGGCCCTTGGGGCACTGCTCGGTGATAGGTATCTCCACGGGGTCTCCATAGACGGTAGCAGAAGAACTGAAGATGATGTTCTTGCAAGCATGCTTACGCATCACGTCGACCAGCGTAAGGGTACCGCCGATGTTGTTCTCATAGTACTCCCATGGCTTTTCCACACTCTCACCCACAGCTTTGAAGCCGGCGAAATGAATACAGGCGTCGAGTTTATGAGCGGCAAAAACCTTCTCGAGACCCTCGCGGTCACGGATATCCACCTTGTAGAACGGTATCTCTGACACACCGATAATCTCGGCCACACGCTGAAGAGCCACAGGATTGGAGTTACTAAGGTTGTCCACTACCACGGCGGTATGACCAGCCTGATAGAGTTCTATCAATGTGTGGGAGCCGATGAACCCGGCTCCGCCGGTAACCAAAATATTCATATTTATATATTTTATGCATTAACGATGAGTCGTCAATTTTATTGCATTTCCCTCATATATTCTTTGGCATACTCCACGTAGTGGGCCGCGTTGTCGGTCTGTCCAGGGCGTGTAGGTTTGATGTATTTGGCAGGAACGCCACCCCAGATTTCATGAGGGGGAATCTTGGTGCCCTGCAACACCAAAGCTCCAGCGGCCACAATAGCCCCCTCTCCCACCTCGCAATCATCGAGCAGTGTAGCACCCATGCCGATAAGGGCACCATCATGGATGGTGCAGGCGTGAACGGTGACGTTATGGCCGATGGTGACATCGCTGCCAATATGCGTGGGACCTGTGTCGTGGGTCACATGAACACAGGAGCCATCCTGTACGTTGGAGCGGTCGCCGATGGTGATGGGGGCCACATCGCCACGTACCACGGCGTTGAACCACACCGAGCACTGGTCGCCCAGCGTCACGTCGCCAACAATCGTGGCGTTCTCGCTGAAATAGCAGTCCTTCCCCCAGCGGGGCGAACGGCCTTTGTATGATTTGATTAAAGCCATAATAATAAAATGAATAGTGGGTAGTGGATAGAGGGAAGCATTTGACCACGAGTGCTACCCACTACACACTACCCACTCTCAACTAATCAAGAAACTACCAGGCGAAGAGAGGACGGTTCTGCATCATTTCGTTGACCTGGCCGGTAATCTTGGCGCGGACGGCCTCGTCGGTGGGGTTGCAGAGGACGGTGTCAATCATGTCGACAATCACCTGCATGTCGCCTTCCTTCAGGCCACGGGTGGTGATGGCGGGAGTTCCGACGCGCAGACCGCTGGTCTTGAAGGCGCTGCGGCTGTCGAAGGGCACCATGTTCTTGTTGACGGTGATGTCGGCGGCCACGAGGGCGTTCTCGGCTTCCTTACCGGTGAGCTCGGGGAACTTGGTGCGGAGGTCGATGAGCATGAGGTGGTTGTCGGTGCCGCCGCTGATGACCTTGTAGCCCTTGTTGACGAAGGCTTCGCACATCACCTTGGCGTTCTTCATCACCTGCTGGATGTACTGGTCGTAGCTGTCGGTCAGAGCCTCGCCGAAGGCGACGGCCTTGGCGGCGATGACGTGCTCCAGAGGACCGCCCTGGGTGCCGGGGAACACGGCGCTGTCGAGCAGGGCGCTCATCTTCTTGATCTCACCCTTCGGGGTGGTCTTGCCCCAGGGGTTGTCGAAGTCCTGACCCATGAGGATCATACCGCCGCGAGGTCCGCGGAGGGTCTTGTGGGTGGTGGTAGTGACGATGTGGCAATACTTGACGGCGTTGTTCAGGTAGCCCTTGGCAATCATGCCGCTGGGGTGGCTGATGTCGCCCATGAGGATGGCGCCGATGCGGTCGGCAATCTCACGCATGCGGGCCCAATCCCAGTCACGGCTGTAGGCGCTGCCGCCGCCGATGATGAGTTTCGGACGGAATTCGAGGGCTTTCTTCTCCATGTCCTCGTAGTCAACGGTGCCGGTCTCTTCCTTCACCTGGTAGCCAACCACCTTGTAGTTGATACCGCTGAAGTTGACGGGGCTGCCGTGCGAGAGGTGACCGCCGTGGTTGAGGTCCATGCCCATAAAGGTGTCGCCGCTGTTGAGGCAGGCCAGGAAGACGGCCATGTTGGCCTGTGCGCCGCTGTGGGGCTGCACGTTGGCCCAGCAAGCACCGTAGAGTTTCTTGGCACGCTCGATGGCGATGGTCTCACTCTGGTCCACCACCTGGCAGCCGCCGTAGTAGCGCTTGCCGGGGTAACCTTCGGCATATTTGTTGGTCATGACGGAACCCATGGCTTCCATCACCTGGTCGCTGACAAAGTTTTCAGAGGCAATCAGTTCGATGCCCTTGGTCTGGCGCTCACGCTCTTTCTGAATGAGGCCAAAAATCTCGTTATCTCTCTGCATTTGTGTATGTTATTTAATAATAATGAACAAATAATATTTTGCAAATATACGCATTATATTTAATTTTTGGAAAAAAAAGTGTAAATTTGCATCCGTTATGAGAAAGTACTTTTTGATAGCGATGGCGTTTATTGCGTTGCCTATGAGCGCAATGGGGCAGCAGATACCCCTGCTGCCGGAAGGGACGAAAAACCAGTTGTGGCTCGACCCCGACCGCGTCTTCGACTACAACCAGTACGAGAAGTCACGCTGGGGCGCAGGTTTGCAATACGACATCAATTTCGATACCACTGCCCAACAGCACATGTTCAAGATGCTGTCGCTGGGCGGATATGGTGCCTACGGATATGCCGACCAGCGGTGGAAATGGGGCGTAAAAGCCGACCTGCAATGGCGCTCCAAACGGCAGATTCACACCTACATGGAGTTCTCACACGACTTGTCGGCCGCCGCCTCGCGCGTCCTTTCCTCCCCTGCCCTCAACATCCTCCAGGCTCCCGCCAGCATCATGACACGGCTTTTCAGCGACAAATGGCACCTCGCTTTCGGTTTTTCCAACAGACCCGCCCAACGACTCATTGAAAGTTTCGAGCTGCACCTCTCGCATGAGCGGCCGCTCTACGACAGCCTCGGGAACATTTTCTACCCCACCAATGACGAATACAATGAACTGACAACCTATAACTTTGCCGAACTCCAGTTCACTATTGAGCACACCTCGGGATGGAGCGGACGAGTGACCCTCGGCACCTACAGCACGGGCAACAGCGGCACAGCCGAAGCCTTCCTACGCACCTTGGTACAATACAAGCGCACCCACCACCTGTCGTTCCTCGAGCTACAGCTCTTCGGACAGGGCGGCATCGTCGAAGGCTCGGAGCGGGTTCCTTACAGTCGTATGTTCGACCTTGGAGGCAGTTGGTCAAGTCCTCTGTTCCTCAACCACGCGCTCCTCACTGCCCGACAGAACGAGTTCACAACCAGCATCTTCGCCCTGGTTACCATGAAACTCACCACCACCGATCCCCTCTTCAGTTTCTATAACAGCATGATTGCCATCGGATCCTCACCACGCCCCTTCGTACTCTGCAACGCGGCTTGGGGCAAAACGTCAGATTCCCACTACCAAGCGCCCGACAAGGGCTTTGCCGAGGTGGGCGCCGGTATCGACGGTCTGGTGGTGTGGGGCCAAATCTCCTGGGGACTCGGTGTCGCCTACCGCCTCACCCCCGAATCGGCCTCCTATCATTTCACCGACCGCAAGGACAACATGACACTCCTCCTCTCGGCCTATCTGAATCTCTAATTTTTTTGAGTTATCAACACCCCACGAAACCCCTATCATCACCTACGATGGTAGGAGTTGGTAGGTTTTTGGGTAGGAGTTGGTAAGGAGAAGGTACTAAGAATATGGCAGTTAGATAGCACCAACTCCCCTTATTGCCATTAATACAGAGAGTTATGCATTTCTAGGGACACTTTGAAAAAAGTTATCAACAATTTTCGGGGAGAGAAAACGGAAGTTTTTTTGAGAGCGGACACAATAATTGCAGGAGGGGTACGTTATTTAGATTTTAATTTAATAAAAATATGAAAAAAATATTTGCGTTGGGTTTAATGAGTCTGATGGGGTTGACGAGTTCTGTTGTGTGTGCCCAGCAATACAAGATAGAATTCAAACTTGAGGGGGTGAGCGACAGCGTGTTGTACATCGCCCGTCATTTCCGCGACCAGTTGCAGGTGGTGGATTCTGCCCGCGTCCAAAAGGACGGCAGCTATGTCTTCAAGGGCAAAAAAAACTGGAATAGAAACATCTACGCCCTGGTGCACCAAGACAAGGGGAAAGCCATCGGTGACTTCGCCATCGACGACAGCCGCACGTTCACCATCACAGGCGACGCCTCCCTGACGCCCTCAAAGGTAAAGGTGAAGGGCAGCGAGGCCAACAGTCGCATGTTCAGCTACCTTGCCAAGATAAATGAAGCCAAGCAGCGGATGCAGGACATCGGCAAACGCAAGAAGGACGACGCCACTAAGGAGCAGGCCGAAAAGGATGAGCAGGCACTGATTGACGAGATGAAAGCCTATGAAGACAAAGTGCGTCACCCGAAGAAGAGCCAGGTGTTTTTCGACCTAGTGAACTTCTTTGACGACAGCGAAGTACCCGAAGAGGTGGAAAACAAGGCGCTCTATTTCCGTACCCACTACTGGGACAACTTCTTCAGTGGCGAGATGCCGCTGAAGATGGAAGAGATGCTCTACACTCCCAACCTCTTCAGCAAAATGAACTACTTTTTCTACGGCATCATGTATCACGCCGACAGCGACACCATCATCAAGGAAATCGACCACCTGGCCGCCCTCATCGGCGACAACACCGAACTGCTGCGCTATGTGTTCGACCACATCGAGCCGCGCTACTGGCGCTCGACGCGCAACATTGGGTGGGATGCCGTGTGGTGCCACCTGGCCAGCGAATACTACCTGAAAGGGCGCTGTCCATGGGCCACTGAGGGCACGCTCTACAACATGAAGCTCAACTATAACCGCATCAAACAGAGCATCATCGGTGCCCACGGCCAGGAGCTGTGGATGGCCGACACCAACCAAAGCGCCAATCCCAACGACTGGATCAGCAGCCACCGCTTCCCGCAGAAATATGTCATTCTGTGGTTCTGGGACCCCGACTGCCACCACTGCCAGGAGCAGAGCGAGGAACTGAAGGTTCTCTACGACTCGTTGCTGACGGCTCCTTACCGCCCATTTGAGGTGTATGCCGTAGGCTATGAGAGCGATGTGCCGAAATGGAAGAATTACGTCAAGAAGCACAACTTCAAATGGATCAACGTGGGCGGACCTAACGTCAACATCGACTATCAGGAAGCCTACAATGTCCATGGGGCCCCGACCATGATCATACTCAACGAAAAACGCGACATCATCATGAACAAAGTGCTTCCCATCAAGGGGTTGCTGCGCTTCCTTGAAGACTATGAGAAACGCAAAGCCGAAATTTCGCTCACCAAACAGCCAAAATAACTTGCATAAAACTAGCCAATGGACCTAATCAACATATTGCCTGACAGTGTGGCCAACCAGATAGCGGCCGGCGAGGTGGTGGACCGTCCCGCCAGCGCCGTCAAAGAGTTGCTGGAAAACGCCATGGACGCCGGTGCCACACAGATAGATCTGGTGGTGAAGGACGCCGGACGCACACTGATACAGGTGATAGACAACGGCTGCGGCATGAGCGACAGCGACGCACGCCTCTGCTTCGAGCGCCATGCCACAAGCAAGATACACCAGTCGAACGACCTCTTCGCCATCCGTACCATGGGCTTCCGCGGCGAGGCACTGGCCTCGATAGCAGCCATCTCGCAAGTGGAGCTTCGCACACGGCTGCACGACAACGAGTTGGGCACACAGGTAATCATCGAAGGCTCGCAGATTGTCAGCCAGCAGCCCACGGCCTGCCCGCCGGGCACCTCGATGGCCATGAAGAACCTATTCTACAATGTTCCCGCCCGCCGCAATTTCCTGAAAAAAGACAGTGTCGAGCTCTCGCATATAGAAGAAGTTTTCCGCCGTGTGACATTGATACACTACGACTTGGGCTTCACCCTGACAAGCAACGGCAAGCTGCTCTACGACCTCAAGGCCGGTAGCATGCTACAGCGCATCAGCCAGCTCTACAGCAACACCTACAAGGAACGCTTCTACAGTGTGGAGGAGGAGACCGATCTGCTGAAGATTAAAGGTTTCGTGGGCAAACCTGAATATGCGCGCAAGACACGTGGCGAGCAATATCTCTTTGTCAACGGCCGCTTCATCAAGCATCCTGCCCTGAGCGCCGCCGTTGAACGCGCTTATGAAGGCATGCTGGGCGACCACTGCTACCCCAGCTACTTCATCGGCCTGCAGGTGGATCCGTCGCGCATCGACATCAACATTCACCCGACGAAGACCGAGGTAAAGTTCGTCGATGAGCATGCGATGTTCGCCATCCTGCGGTCGGCTGTGAAGAAAGCTTTGGGTCAGTTCACGCTGGCCACAGAGCTGGAATTCAATACGCCTGCGGAGTTCAACATACCACCGGCACCCAAAGGCTACGTGCCGCCGATGCCCCAAATTAGCTACAACCCCAATTATAATCCGTTCAGCTCCACCCCCTCCCAGACTCACCTCCACCTCGAAAAAGTCCCTAAAGACTTTAAAACCCTTAACGACCTTAAGAATACTAAGGACCTTACCCCCCCCCCTTCACTTCCCAAGAGTACTTGCCTCCAAGTGCAAAACCACTACATCGTCACCCCTCTCACATCCGGACTCGCTGTCATCGACCAGCAACGTGCCCACGAGCGCATTTTGTTCGACCAACTCAAGCAATCAAACAATCAAGCAATCAAACAATCGCAGACGCTGCTCTTCCCTGTCAACTGCCAGTTCTCGGCAGCCGACGCAGACATGTTCAATGAGCTGTTGCCCGACTTGAAAGACTATGGTTTCGCCATCGACGCCATGGGGCAGTGCACCTTCGTGGTCACCGCCACCCCCCCCGACATTAAGGAAAGCGAACTGCAAGAGTGCTTCGACCGTATGCTGGCAGACTACAAGAGTTCGACACTGCAGAAGTTCAACAACCGTAGCCAGAGCCTATGCACCTCGCTGGCGCGCCAAATGGCCATCAAACCCGGCAAAACATTGAGCCAGGAAGAGATGCAACAACTGGTGGCGGACCTCTTCGCCTGCCCGCAGGCCGACACCACGCCCAACGGCAAGAAAATCATCACCATTGTTAAACCCGAAGAATTACTGAAATGACACAATACCACCCCCAAGGATTCAGCCTGCTGCCCACCGCGGTAAAGCATCTACTCATCATCAATGCCCTCGTTTTCGCCGCCGACATTGTAATGGAACGGCAAGGTATCGCTATTGAAAACTATCTGGCACTGTTCAGCACTGACACCGAAATGTTCCAGTTTTGGCAACCACTGACCTACATGTTCATGCATGCCAACTTCAGCCACATCTTTTTCAATATGTTCAACCTATGGATGTTTGGTGCCGCCATGGAGAACTTCTGGGGCACAAAGCGTTTCATCTTCTACTATCTGGCCTGTGGCATCGGGGCTGGATTGCTCTATTCGATAATTCCAGGGTTGCATGTCACCGTAGGCGCCTCGGCGGCGGTTTACGGCCTGCTGCTAGCTTTCGGCATGACCTTCCCCAATGAGTATATCTATCTTTACTTCCTCATGCCCATCAAGACCAAATGGTTCATTGGCGGCATGATAGCCATCGAGCTGATACAGGGCATCTTCTACTCCTATGACGGCATCGCCCACTTTGCACACCTGGGCGGCATGCTCATCGGCTTCCTGCTCATCATGTGGTGGCGGAAGCATCCGTTCTCGAAATTTTAAAAATAGTAATAATAACATAAAATTAAACAACATGAAAAAAAGTATTCTTTTAGTGGCGATGCTTTCGCTGATGGTCGGTGCTTTTGCACAGGAGAAGAAAAACATCTTCAACATTGAGTACCGCTGGATGAAGATGGTGGGCTATTCCTACCAGACGGGCTACCCCTACGGCTTCTCACTGGCTGGTGGCTCCTTCATGTCGGTTGGCTTCGGCGACGGCAACAAGTTCACCATCAACGACAACGTGAAACGCGAGCCGACCTGGTCGATGCGTTTCGGCTGGATAGGCTACAATTTTGACAAGGACGTCACAGGCTGGGGCGCCATCTCGTTCCGTCCGATGTTCGTGATGGGCTTCAACAAGGCCGATGAACTCATCTATGACAATACCGGAAACCTTCAGGACAAAGAGGGTCACACCTACTTCACCATGGCTCCCACACTGGTTGTCAACGTCTACTTCCTCCACTTCTCCGTTGGCTACGAAATTGTCCCGAAATTCAAGGAAATCAACGGTCTGAACTTCGGCGTCGGTCTTTCCATCCCCTTCAACTCCGACGAAGTGTCCAAACAGGTCGAGAAGCGTGCAAAGAAATACAACTAACAGACAATAAATGGAATTAGCATCGAAATACGATCCTCGTGCCATCGAGGAGAAATGGTATCAATTCTGGCTCGACAAGAAACTTTTCCACTCGGAGCCTGACCACCGTGTGCCCTACACCATCGTCATCCCGCCGCCCAACGTGACCGGCGTGCTGCACATGGGGCACATGCTCAACAACACCATCCAGGATGTGCTGGTGCGCCGCGCCCGCATGCAAGGCAAGAACGCCTGCTGGGTACCCGGCACCGACCACGCCAGCATCGCCACAGAGGCTAAAGTGGTGAAAGCCCTCTCCGAGCAGGGCATCAAGAAGCACGATCTCACCCGAGAACAGTTCCTCGAGCATGCCTGGGAGTGGACCCACAAGCATGGCGGCATCATCTTGCAGCAGCTCCGCAAACTCGGTGCCTCTTGCGACTGGGACCGCACCGCCTTCACCATGGACGACACCCGCAGTGAAAGTGTCACCAAGGTCTTCGTAGATCTCTACAACAAAGGCCTCATCTACCGCGGCCTGCGTATGATCAACTGGGACCCCAAGGCTCTCACCGCCCTCTCGACCGAGGAAGTGGAATACAAGGAGGAGCGCTCCAAACTCTACTACCTGAAATATTATCTTGCAGACAGTGTGCCCAGCGATTTGGTCACTGGGGAAGGCGAAATCATCCACAAGGACGAGAAAGGCTACTACGCCGTCGTCGCCACCACGCGTCCCGAGACCATCATGGGCGATACCGCCATGTGCATCAACCCCAAGGATCCGAAGAACCAGTGGCTTCGCGGCCACCGTGTCATCGTGCCCCTCGTAGGTCGCGAGGTACCCGTCATCGAAGACCGCTACGTGGACATCGAATTCGGTACCGGCTGTCTGAAGGTGACACCCGCCCACGATGTCAACGACTACAATCTGGGCAAGACCCACAACCTCGAGACAATCGATATCTTCAACGCCGACGGAACCATCTCCGAGCAGTCGCCCCTCTACGTAGGCATGGACCGCTTCGCCTGCCGCAAGCAGATCGCCAAAGACCTCGAGGCAGCAGGCCTCATGGAGAAGGTCGAGGACTATACCAACAAGGTGGGCTACTCGCAGCGCAACCCCGACACCGCCATCGAGCCACGCCTCTCGCTGCAGTGGTTCCTCAAGATGCAGCACTTTGCCGACATCGCCCTGCCGCCCGCCATGGAAGGCAAGATTAAATTTTACCCCGAGAAGTACAAAAACACCTATCGCCAATGGCTGGAGAACATCCAGGATTGGTGCATCAGCCGCCAACTCTGGTGGGGCCACCGTATCCCGGCATGGTACATCGAAGTGAACGGCAAGGAGGAAATCATTGTGGCCCTCAACGAGGAGGAAGCCCGCAAGATTGCCAAGGAGAAATACAACTATACCGGCGAGATGCATCAGGATGAAGATGCCCTCGACACATGGTTCAGCTCTTGGCTCTGGCCTATCAGCCTCTTCGACGGCATCCGCAACCCCGGCAACCCCGAAATCAACTACTACTACCCCACCGTCGATCTCATCACCGCCCCCGACATCATCTTCTTCTGGGTGGCCCGCATGATTATGGCCGGAGAGGAGTATATGCATGACGTGCCTTTCCGCAATGTCTACTTCACCGGTGTGGTGCGCGACAAGCTGGGCCGCAAGATGTCCAAATCGCTCGGCAACAGCCCCGATCCCATCAAGTTGATGGAAGAATACGGTGCCGATGGCGTCCGCATGGGTATGCTGCTCACCGCTCCTGCCGGCAACGACATCCTCTTCGACGAGAAGATCTGCGAACAGGGCCGCAACTTCAGCAACAAAATGTGGAATGCCCTGCGCCTGGTCTCCGGCTGGCAAATATCTAGTGAAACTAGTTCAACTAGTGAAACTAATGCCGTCGCCGTCCAGTGGATGGAGCAACGTATGGCACAGGTCATCGAAGAAATCGAGAAAGACTTCGACCAGTACCGCCTCAGCGAGGCCCTTATGGCCACCTACAAGCTTATCTGGGACGACTTCTGCTCGTGGTACCTCGAGATGGTCAAGCCCGCCTATGGCACTCCCATCGACCGCGAGACCTACGACGCCACCATCTCCATCTTCTCCCGCCTCATGCTCCTCATGCACCCCTTCATGCCCTTCGTTACAGAAGAAATCTGGCATGCCTTACAGACCATCGGCAAGGACGACGAGAAGGCCGCCTTCATCAATGCCAACTTCAGCATTATGAACCAGCACATGCCCACCTCTGTCTTCTACGACCAGCGCATGCTCGACGAATTCGACACTGCCAAGGAGGTCATCGCCGGCGTGCGCAACATCCGCAACACCCGCAACCTCTCACCCAAGGAGGCTTTAGAAGTCTCGTTTATTGCTCCCGACGACCGCTACCGCTTCGACCGTTTCAACGGCATCGTGCGTAAGATGGCCAATGTCAGCGCCATCAACGAAGTGAAAGAGAAGCCCTCCGGTGCCCTATCCTTTATGGTCGGCACCATGGAGTGCTTCGTGCCGATGCCTGAGAACGTCAACAAAGACGAGGAACTCAAGAAGTTGCAGGACGAACTGAAGTACGCTGAAGGATTCCTTGCCAGTGTACTGAAGAAACTAAGTAATGAGAAGTTCGTTAATGGTGCCCCTGCAGCAGTCATCGAGAAAGAGCGCAACAAACAGCGCGATGCCGAGACAAAAATCGCCGCTTTGAAAGCACAGATTGCAAGCCTCGAATAAATGTCTCGCAGATTGTTCATACTAAGCTTCATCTTGATGCTTTCCATGGGTATCCACGCCCAAGGGAGTCTCGAGAAAGGTATAATAGCCGACAGCAAGGGTCTCAACGACCTTGCTGTCGGCTATTACCGTGAAGCTGTGGACACCAATGCAGAGGCTCGTCTGCGGCTGGGAATGCTGCTACAACATCAGGAGCATTTCTCCGAAGCAGCCAAATGGCTCACAAAAGCCGATAGCAGCGCTCTGGCGATGACACATCTGGCAGAATGTCAAGCTGAGTTGCACGACTGGCCTGCCGCCAAACGTGCCGCCGAGAAAGCCATTGAGATAGCTGACAGCCACGAGAACGCGCTCCGCGCCTCGGCTATGGCTACCCTCGCGCTAGTTTACTGCATTGACGAGAACTACACCAATGCTCTCTCCTGGGCCCATAAAGCACAGAAAGAGGACCCCAAGTCGGCCCGCGCCATCAACGTTGTTGGCATCATCCAGTTCTACAAAGGCAACGACAACGAAGCTACTCAGACCTTTCGTAAAGCCATTCAGACTGATCCGAAAAATATCGATGCCTACTTCAACTTAGGCACAATGTACTGTTATCGTAACCATTACGACCTTGCCATCACCACCCTCAAGAAAGGCCTCAAAGTGGAGCGCAACTCCATTAAACTCATCTACTGCCTAGGCTGGGCCTATCTGCTCAAAGGCGAAAAAAACAACGCCATAGAGTGTCTGGAGACAGTCATACGATACGACAGTACTTACATCAACGCCTACAATCGACTGGGAGACATCTATTTCAACCAGGCCGACTACAATCAGGCATTGGCGCTCTATCGTACCGCCTCGCGCATAGACCCCAAACAGAGCGAATCTCACCGCCTCATGGGACGCACCTATGCTGAGTTGGGCGAATTCGGGAAAGCAATCCGCTGCTACCAACACGCTGTGGAAATCAACAAAAAGGATGCTGAAACCTACTGCCGCATCGCCGAATTATATGCCAAGCAGAAGAAGTCCAAACAAGAACAGAACAACTATAAACGTGCTGCCAAATTGGGGCACAAGAAAGCACAGAAGTGGTGTACACAACACGGAATAGCCTATTAATATTATAAATATGAATAGTATAAAATATTATTTCGACCGCGTATCAGAGATATTCGCCGAAGAGAAGTTTGTCTTTGAGCCAAAGGAACTCTACGAGCCTATCAATTACACCCTGCGACTGGGTGGAAAACGCATCCGCCCCACCCTACTGCTTGCCGCCAACGCCCTCTTTGGAGGCGAGGAAGCGGAGGCCCGCGACGCAGCCCTCGGAATCGAGACCTTCCATAACTTTACCCTATTGCACGACGACCTGATGGACCGCTCCCCCCTGCGTCGCGGACAACCCACTGTATACACCAAGTGGGGCGACAATACCGCCATCCTCAGTGGCGACACCATGTTCGCCCTCGCTTGGCGCTACTTCCTCCGACAACCGACGCCACACTTGCATGAGATTCTACAATGCTTCAACGAAACAGCAATCGAGGTCTGTGAAGGACAGCAGAAAGACATGAACTTCGAGACCATGACGCTCGACGAGGTGAGTATCAGCGACTACATGGACATGATACGCCAGAAAACCGCCGTGCTGCTGGCCGGAGCCCTCAAGATTGGTTCCCTCTATGCCGGAGCACCAGACAAAGAGAGTGCCAAACTCTATGAGTTCGGCATCCATATGGGGCTGGCATTCCAACTGCAGGACGACCTCCTCGACGGCTATGGCGACACAGCCGTCTTTGGCAAGAAAACAGGACAGGATATCCGCGACAACAAAAAAAGCTATCTTCCACTGGCCGCCCTGAATCTATGCCTGCCCGAACAGAAAAAAGAACTCACCACCCTCTTCTCCGCCAAAAACAATATGAACGAAGAAGAGAAAGTGCATCGCGTACTGGAGCTCTACAATGCCATCAACCTCCGCACCAAAGTGGAAGAGGCTATCGCCTCAGAGTTCGAAACCGCCAATCAATGCCTCAACGGCATCCAAGCTTCGGAGGAGTTAAAAAAGCCCCTTCACGAAATGATGGATAGCCTCAATGGCAGAAAAAAATAATTATTTTTTGGCCACATTATAAAATATTTGTATATTTGCAGTACGAAATATAATAGGCAAAGTATAAACAATTAATTAATAATCAACACACTAAAAACATCATGAAAAAAGTAATTGCTTTGATGTCAATAGTCGGACTGTTGACATTTGCCAACTTCAATGACGTGAAGGCACAGGATCAACCCGCTGCCGAAGCCACAGAACAGGTTGCCGAGGCCACCGAGCAGGCTGCTGACGAAGCTGTCGCCGCCACCGAGGCTGTCGAAGAGACTGCCCCCGCCGCCGAGGAGACCACCAAGTCGTTCCACCAGGTGCTTAAAGAGAAGTACATCCAGGGTGGTGCCGGCTGGATGACCCCCGTGCTCCTCTGCCTCATTTTCGGTATGGCCCTCATCATCGAGCGCATCCTCTACCTGAACATGGCCACCACTAACGTCAAAAAACTTCTCAACGGCATTGAGGAGAACGTCAAGGGCGGCAACTATGAGGGCGCCAAAGAGCTTTGCCGCAACACCCGTGGCCCCGTGGCCAGCATCTTCTACCAGGGTCTCGACCGCGTCGACCAGGGCCTGGAGAACGTTGAAAAATCCGTCACCAGCTACGGTGGTGTCCAGATGGCCCGCCTCGAGAACAACCTCACCTGGATCGGTCTGTTCATCGCCCTGGCACCTTCCTTCGGATTCCTCGGCACCGTTGTCGGAATGGTGCAGGCCTTCGATGACATCGAGGTTGCCGGTGACATCAGCCCGACCGTCGTCGCTGGCGGTATGAAAGTGGCTCTGTTAACCACCATTGGCGGTCTTATCGTTGCCATTATCCTTCAGATTTTCTACAACTACATCCTCACCAAGATCGAGAGCCTTGTTGACCAGATGGAAGACGGCAGCATCTCCTTCATGGACATCCTCGTGAAGTACCACAAATAATGGTTCCCGGGAATATCCCGTAAACGTATCAACGTATTAACTTAACAACGTAAAAAAAGAACCATTATGAAAGAGAAAACCGATAAAATCATCACTTATGTTGGTCTCGGCATTGCCATCCTGTGCCTCGTGCTCGCGATTCTCTTTGCCATGAACAACGGTAGCGATGTGAAGACTCTGGCCGATGTCCGGGAGGGTGGTCTCTTCGATACCATCTACTGGATTCTTGCGGCCATGGTGTGCCTTTCCATCGTAGCCATCATCTACTTCCTGTGCATCAAGCTGGCCGACCGATTCAAAAACGTCCCTGGCTATGCCAAGAAATTCTTCATCATTCTCGGTGTTGTCATCGTAATTTGCCTGGCTGCTTTCCTGCTGGCCAAAGGCGACGATGTAACCCCTGCCTTGATGGAGAAGAGCGGCACCACTGAAGGTACCTCCAAACTCATCGGCGCAGCCTGTATCCTGGTCTACATCCTTGTGATCGGTGCCGCTGGCTGCATCATTTATTCCGAAGTCGCTAAATCTTTAAAAAAGAAATAAGATATGGCTAGAAAAACTCCTGGATTGAATACTAGCTCGATGTCCGACATCTCGTTCCTGCTGTTGGCCTTCTTCTTGATGGTCTCCAACATCAACTCGGACATGGGCCTCGCGAGGAAGCTTCCGCCTCCTCTGCCTGACAACGTAGACCCGCCAGAAGTCAAAGAGCGCAATATCTTCGTCGTGATGGTCAACAAAGACGACCGCTTGCTCTTCAACACAGAGTACGGCCGCATCGAGGACCTCAAAGACCGTGCGAAAGAATTCCTGGGCAATCCGCAGAACAAAGCGCACATGCCCGAGAAGAAACCCACACAGATTGACCTCCTCGGTACCTACGATGTATCGAAAGGCGTCATCTCCCTCCGCAACGACCGCGGTACTTCCTATGACATGTACCTGCAAGTGCAGAACGAGTTGACCGCCGCCATCAACGAAATGCGCGACGAACTGGCAACTTCCCGCTTCGGCAAACACTATGCCGACCTTAGTGAACCACAGCGCAAAGCCGTCGAGACCGCCATCCCCATGGCCATCTCCGAGGCCGAGCCTACAAAAATTGGAGGTAAATAATGGCACGTTTTACTGGTAAAAAAGCAAAAGAGACGCCCGCTCTCAACATGGGCTCCATGAGTGACATTATCTTCATGCTGCTGTTCTTCTTCA
This sequence comes from uncultured Bacteroidales bacterium, assembly GCA_900318835.1. Classification (GTDB taxonomy): domain Bacteria; phylum Bacteroidota; class Bacteroidia; order Bacteroidales; family P3; genus Colimorpha. The sequence continues at coordinate 16,852 of ONLW01000010.1, read as the reverse complement.
TGGTCATCACTACCATGCGCGAGAGCACCCTCTATGTGAAGATTATCCCTCCACAAGGTACCGAAGTGACCAAACTTGAAAAGAAGAGCCTCGTGAGCTATATCAACGTCGGTGTTCCCATGCCCGAACAGCAGAAGAAATACGGCACCGAACCCCGTATACAGCTCAACGACCAGATCTCCGAAGTCTCCGACATCATCGCTTTCGTGGAAAAAGAACGCGAACAGCGTATCGAGGCCGACCGTCCCTTCCTCACCACTGCCATCAAGGCTGACAAACAGGTACGTATGGGTATGGTGACCGACATCAAACAGGAACTTCGCAAGGCCGGTGCTCTGAAAATCTTCTACAATGCCTCCAAAGGCACTCGCAAGAAGTAACTCTGAACAATACCAAAAAGCCTCTCCATTCGGAGAGGCTTTTTTTTGCCTTAAAAGAAAAACTATCTTCCCGTCATTTTCCGGAAGAAAAAGACCAGCGCAACAATCATCGCCGCCATAACACCCACTATAACCCAGAAAGCCGTAGTGCTAGTGACGAACGGGAAATCGACATTCATGCCGAACAAACTGGCCACCACCGTCAACGGAAGCATGATGGTCGAGAAATAGGTCAGCACACGCATGATGTCGTTGGTGCGGTTGGTCAGCAAAGAGTCGAAAGTCTGCGACAGACCTTCAATCAATTCGCCGAAATCCTCAATCGAGTCGAACATCTTCTGGTACTGGTCCAGGATGTTGCCCCAGTAGTCCTCCATGTCGATGAGTTCGGGATCGACGAAGCCTTTGATGCCACCGCTCTCAAACATGTGGAGCACTCGCAACTGAGGCTTGAAGGTGGTGTTCAACAGGATGGTGTTGCGTCGCGTCACCGAAATCTGCTCAATGATGCTACGAGCGCGTTTGTTGAAAATGTCGTAGTTGATAAGATCCACCTCGGCACCCACGCGCTGAACCAATGTGTTGGTTTCCAACATCAAGCGATTGAGAATGTGGTAGAGCAACTGGTCGCTGGTGGCCATCATCTCCTGCGTTTCCTCATCGCCCTCCTGAAGGTCTTCCTGTATCTCGTCAAAAAACTTCTTCACCACCCAATGGGCCTTTCCCACAGTGATGATATAGTCCTTACCCCAAAAGATTTTCACCTCACGGATGCGGATGAACTTATTGCCCTTGTCGAAATAGGGGAAGTGAAGAATAAGGAAATAATAGTCGTCGTACTCGTCGATTTTCGGACGCTGGGTAGTGCCGCGGCAGTCCTCGATGTCCAAGGGGTGGAAATTGTACTCTTCAAGCAGCAGACGGTAGTCGTCCTCACTCGGATTGGTGATGTCAAGCCATCGGATTGACCTGTACTGAATCGTTTCAATCATAATACACCTCCTTGGATATCAAGATTCTACATTCGAGTAATTGTATTGGTTCAGTTTGCAAAGATAAGAAAAAAAATCCGAACCGACAACATTTTTTTATCCCTTCCCTATCCACATGCCAACTTTTTTCACCCTACCAACATCCTATCATCACCCTACCAACTCCTACCATGGTAGGAGTTGGTTAGGAGTTGGTAAGGCGTTCGTAGGTGGTTATCAGCTATTTGATAGGTGTTGAAAATTTTATTTGGCGGGGTTGATTTTTTTTCCTACTTTTGTACGATTAAGGCCGACGGGTACTCGGTGAGTAAAATATTGATAATAATTAAAATATATAAAGATAGAAACATGGAAATTACAGGCAAATTGATTCAGTTGTTGCCCGAGGTGTCGGGCGAATCGGCCCGCGGCCCATGGGTGCGCGGCGGTTTTGTGATTGAGACCGACGGCGACTATCCGCGCAAGGTGGCCTTCACTGCCTTTGGCGAGGAACGCGTGGCCATGGCCAAGAGCATCCCGATGGGCTCGCCCGTGCAGGTGACTTTCAGCCCCGAGAGCCGCGAATTCAATGAGAAGTGGTACACCGACCTGCGTGCCTCGCGCATCCAGCCCTTCGTGCCGGGTCAGATGCCCGCCGCCGCTGCCGGCTACGCCTGGCAAGGTGCCGCTCCTGCAGCCCCCGTCCAACCCGCAGCTCCTGCTGCACAGCCTGCTGCCGCCCCGGCACAGCCTGCCAACTTTGCCGCTGCTCCCCAGATGGCTTCGAACCCCGACGACGACCTGCCGTTCTAGTATTTGGTTTAAAGGTTAACAATTAAAGGTGGAAAAGTCTGAAGTCAGAAAAAAAATACGCGAACTGAAGCGCGCCGTGCCGCTGGAGGAAAAACTCCGGCGGAGCGAGGGCATCATGCGTCAGGTGGAAACACTTCCGGCATTCCAACAGGCTCGTACAGTGCTGCTTTACTGGTCAATGGCCGACGAGGTGCAGACTCACGCTTTCGTGGAGAAGTGGTACAAAGACAAAGTGTTACTGCTGCCCTGCGTAGACGGCGACGACCTGCGTCTGCGACAGTACACCGGTTCCGAGTGTATGGTGGCTGGAGAGCAGTTCGGCATCGGAGAGCCCACAGGACCCGAGTTCACAGACCTCGACAGCGTAGAGCTCATCATGGTGCCGGGCGTGGCTTTCGACCGCCAGTGCAACCGCATGGGCCGCGGCCGCGGCTTTTACGACCGTCTGCTGAAGAGCACCCCGCGGGCGCTCAAGGTGGGCGTGGCTTTCGACTTCCAGCTTTTGGACGAGATTCCCGTCGAGGCGTTCGACGTGAAAATGGATGCTGTCATCACTGAAACCGTTTGAGCCATGCCAATGTTCTACACCCCCAAACCGCGCCAATTCCACTACCAGCCGCGCTTCTACGACCCCGAAAAGGAGAAATGGGAAGCACTGAAAGCGAAGTATGCGCTGGAGCGGGAACTTGCTGAGAAAGAGGAAGAACCGAAGCATTTGGAATACTCTGATTATTCAGATGATTCTGACAAAGAGCTGGCCTATTTCCAACGCCGCGTGCGAGAGATAGACCGAGAAGAGAAGCACCACAAACTGACGTGGAAAGACATGTTCCGCAAGCGCGAGATGCCCACCTTCAACTACCAGCCACGATTCGCAACCACGGAAAGCACCGAGCAAAGCACCGGCGAACATCTGACTAATTTCAAAAAACGCAGCACCAAAATCAAACGCCGCTTCGACATAACCGACAAAGACTACATGAAACCCATACCTGCCACGCGCATCATGCTCTACACCCTGCTGGTATGCCTGTTGCTGTATTGGGTTCTATTTTAACTGAAAGACAAAATGTTGATAGAAGTATTGAAATCGAAACTCCACCGCGTGACGGTGACCGAAGCCGACCTCGACTACATCGGCAGCATCACCATCGATGAAGATATGATGGATGCTGCCGGCATCATCGAGAACGAGAAAGTGGAGATTTACAACATCACCAATGGCGAACGCTTCGCCACCTACGCCATCCGCGGCGAACGCGGCAGCGGGGTCATCGGCATCAACGGTGCCGCAGCCCACAAAGCCATGGTGGGTCACCTGCTCATCATAGCCGCCTACGCACAGATGGACTTCGAGGAGGCCAAAACATGGCATCCCACGGTGATATTCCCGAAAAACAACAAAGTGTGAGTGCTACGATTGAAAAGAAAAGCCTCTGGAAAGATGTCCTGCGAATGGTCATCTTTCTCGGTATCGGCTTCTTCTTTATCTATTGGTTCCTGCTGAAACTCGACGGCGAACAGAAAGCAGCCATCTGGCAGTCGTTCCGTGAGGCCGACTACTGGTGGGTGATTGTTTGTGTGCTGTGCAGCCTGCTGAGCCACCTAACTCGTGCCCTCCGCTGGCAGCTGCTGTTCAAACCCATCGGCCACCATCCGGGAGTGAACAACACCTTCGGGTCGGTCATCATCGCCTACATGGGCAACCTGGCCTTCCCGCGTGCCGGCGAAGTGATGCGTTGCGCCACGCTGCGCACCAGCGAGGACATCCCAGTAGAGAAATCGCTAGGCACCGTGGTAACCGAGCGCATCATCGATTTGATGGCTTTTGGCTTGATTGTCGTCATCGGCATGCTGGTGATGTTCGGACAGGCCAAAGACTGGCTATACAACACCCTGTCGGAGAAATTCGACAGCCTGCCCAATATATGGATGATTGCCGGTGTACTGATAGCATTGGCCATCCTAGCTTTCGCTGGCTACAAACTGCTTTGGAAAAGGCTGCTAAAAATTAGCATCTTCAGAAAGATCAATGATTTGGTGCTAGGGATGGTCGACGGCGTGAAAAGCATCTTCCACATGGGCACACGCAATACGGTGCTCTTCCTGATTTACAGCATGGCCATCTACCTGCTCTACATTCTCGGTGGACTTATTATCTTCCACGCTTTCGGAGAGACAAGTTGGCTGGGCATGAGGGCGGCCTTCGTGGTCTATCTCTTTGGCTCGGTAGGCATGACCTTCTCGCAAGGCGGCATCGGTGTCTATCCCGCACTGGTGATGATGGGCTTGACTGATATCTACGGCATCAGTATGGAAGTGGGCACCGCCTGCGGATGGCTTCTCTGGGGATCGCAGCAGGCCGCCGTCATTGCCGTCGGTGTAGGCTATCTGCTTTATTTCAGCATCAAAAAACGTAAGAAAAACAAATAAAATAAAAAGAAAAAAAATGGAAAAGACACGCTGCTTGATTATCGGTTCCGGCCCCGCGGGCTACACCACTGGCATCTATACCGGTCGCGCCGACCTGAAACCCATCCTCTACGAAGGCGAGCAACCCGGTGGTCAGCTGACCATCACCACCGAGATAGAGAACTTTCCCGGATACCCCGAAGGCATCAGCGGCACAGCCATGATGGAGGACCTTCGCAAGCAGGCCTTGCGTTTCGGAACCGACGTGCGCAGCGGTTATATCAAAAAGATTGACCTCAGCAAGCGTCCATTCCACGCCAAGGATGACCATGGAGTAGAGATTGAGGCCGAGACGGTGGTCATCGCCACCGGCGCCAGCGCCAAATGGATTGGCCTCGAGAGCGAGAAGCAGTTCTACGGCCAGGGCGTGTCGGCATGTGCTACTTGCGACGGTTATTTCTACAAAAACCAGAAGGTGGCCGTCATTGGTGGTGGCGACACTGCCTGCGAGGAGGCCAACTACCTCAGCACCCTCTGCTCGAAGGTCTACCTCGTGCACCGCCGCGACGAGCTACGTGCCTCGAAAACCATGCAACACCGCGTACTCACCAACCCCAAGATCGAAATGTGCTGGAACAGCCGTCCGGCACAAATTCTGGGTACCGACCTAGACGGCGTGACCGGTCTCGAACTGGAAGACACCAAGACGGGAACCAAGCGCAGCATCGACGTCACAGGTGTCTTCGTAGCCATCGGCCACAAACCCAACACTGACTTTCTCGGCGGACAAGTGGAACTCGACGAGCAGGGCTACATCAAGGTACAAAACCCGTCGGCAGCCACCAGCGTGCCAGGTGTCTTCGCTGCGGGCGATGTCTGCGACCCCAACTACCGCCAGGCCATCGTAGCCGCCGGCAAAGGCTGTGTGGCCGCCATGGACGTGGAACGATTCCTGCAAAACAACTAATCCTGCCATGGGATTCGTCGCTGTAGCACAACACCTTCGACGCCACAACAAGATTGTGGTGCTGTTGGCCTTGTTATTGGCCACGGCAGCGGTACATGCACAGTTCGACAAAATAGAAGTACGCACACCCTCTTCATCGAACAACCTCGAACGCTTTCGCACAGCATCGGGATTGAACTCCAAAGGGAACAACCAAAACACCAATTTCCCCACCGACACCAATAGCAACAATGCCGATACCTCGGCAACCAAAGGCTTGGTGTACACCAAAGAAACCCCCGACTCGGTGCTGCGGGAAAAAGTCTTTTTCTTTCACCATGTACCTTACAGCGTGAAGATTGACGAGGTGTGGAACCCCTCCCTCGACCCCACGGGGTCGCAGTTCAGCAACCTTTTGGACGGCTTCAACGGCGACTATTTTCTATACCAAGGCACCATCGGACACCCCCACCTGAGTGTGTTTCCAAAAATAGATGAGAATCTCGGATTCAACCTACAATCACCCTACTTTGACGGATACTTGAAGACCCCAGAGAACATTCGATTCTACCAAACGATGACCCCCTATACAGTGCTGTCGTACAACAACTCGCTCAAAAAGGACTACCTTGTGCAAGTGGCACACACACAGAACATCATCCCCAGATGGAACGTCTCGCTCGACTATCGACTCATCTGTCCCGAAGGCAACCTCTCAGGCTCGGGAGCCAAGAACCACTATCTCGATGCCACAACAAACTACTTCTCGCGCGACTCGCGCCTGCAAGTACGCGCGGGTTTCATTTGGCAGTCTTTCAATACTGAGGAAAACGGTGGTCTGAAAGACGACAGCTACTTCACCTCCAGTTCGTCGAGCAACCTCAGCGGCCTCCCGGTAAGACTTTATAATTCTTCATCCAAGAGCCTTCACCACAATGCGTTCCTGCATGCCACCTACAACTTTGTCCGACAGGTAGAACGCACCCGCGAGCGTGACTCGTTGGTGGCACGCTACGACACCATCAGTACCGACAGCATCCGTCTGGTGATGGACACCCTGATAGTCACCGACACTCTCCGCGTGGGCACACCCCATGTTGTCAACCTCGGTGTACTGGGTGTGGAAGCCGACTACAGCCGATGGAAACGCGCGGCTTTCCTCACCAATTACACCGACTCCATTCTTTGGAGCGACGCCAGTGCCACCCTTTTCTGGACCAACGATGCCTATACCGACTATCGCTGGCGCAACCCTCTGAAAATCACCATCGGCATCACGCCTCGACGCCTCAATGCCATCGTTCCCAAAGACACCGCTTCGACACCCGATACCCTACTGACCAGCGCCGCAGTGAATCCATTTGCCAAAGTGGAACTGCACCTGTGGCATGTCACCCTCCGCGGCGAGGGAAAACTTGACAATACCCTACTTGGCCTGCATTCCAACATCAAAGATCCCGACATCTTTACCCGTCTGGCATTAACAGTTCCTTTCGACAGTGCAGAGAACAACACAATAGAGCTGAGTGCATCGTACAAAAAACAGCTGCCCGAAGTGAGAATGCTCCACACCACAGGCTACACCCTCAATCCCATCCTCTACCAGCGTTTTGCAGCACATCTACAACATAGTTCCGACAGCAAGTTCTTCCGCCTGATTGACTTGAACATCAGCGCTTCGCACATGAGCCACAACGTGTGGTACGACTCCACCCTGACCCCCGTAGTGGGCAACAACGACTTCTGGATCTGCCAAGCCGCGCTTGACCTTCACCTGCAATGGCGATGGCTTCACTTCAACATGCTGCAGCTCCTCCAACACTCCTCCGATGATGTGCAGATGGCCGTGCCGCTGCTGGCCAGCAAGAACTCCATCTATGCCGACTTCACGCTCTTCCGCAACGCCCTGCGCATGCAGATAGGTGCCGATGTACGCTACTTCTCGCGCTTTGCCGCCGACGCCTACGACCCCGCCACCGGCCTCTTCTATATGCAGGACACCGAGGTGGGCGACTGCCTCTGGGCCGACGCCTTCATCAACCTGCAAATCAAACGCGCCAGCATCTACGTCAAAGCGGGCCACGTCAATGCCCTGTGGGAGAGCCATCCGCACTACTTCCTCCTCCCCCACTATCCCGGCACCCGCTTCGGCCTCTTCTGGGGCATGACTTGGAAGTTCTTCGATTGATATCTCCCTCAAAGAAATATCGTTCCCAGCAAAGCGGGCAGAGCCTACCACCATTTCTCCGTTGGAACAACACTAAAAATAATGGTAATCAAATAGATATAATATTTGAACCCCAAATGGGCATTCCTTGAAAAAGGGGTGCTTTTTTGCTATTTATAAAAGCCTGATACTAAGCACCATCTCCCTACCAACACCGACCCAACACCGTACCATCTCCCAACCAAGTCCTACCATGGTAGGAGATGATAGGCCGGTGGTAGGTCGATGAACTATCTAAGTAACGACAAGATTATGATATCAACGACAACAGAGACAACAAAGACAACCGGTAGCCCGCACACGAGGTCTACAGGCTTGCGCAAGCATGGTTGTCTTCGTTGTCTTTGTTGTCGTTGAAAAAAGATGGTTGTTGTTGAGTAAAGAATTAAGTAGTCATTTAAATTTCACCATGGCACAATAAAAACAGCATTTGGAAGTTATTATATTAAACTAAAATATAATGCGACGATTGATTTTTGCCAGCAATAACAAACACAAACTCATCGAGGTGCGCGCGGCACTGAAGGGAATTGTCGAGGTGGTGAGCTTGGCCGAAGCGGGTCTCGAGGGTGAGATTCCCGAAACTGCCGAAACATTGCAGGGCAATGCCTTGCAGAAAGCACAATGGGTGTGGGAGCGAAGCCATACCGACTGCTTTGCCGACGATACCGGCCTTGAAGTCAATGCCCTTGGTGGCGCTCCGGGAGTATATTCAGCACGCTATGCCGGAGAGCACTGCTCTTTCGATGACAACATTGACAAACTTCTGACCGCCCTTGACGGCCAAACAAACCGCAAAGCCGACTTCCGCACTGTCATCTGCCTGATAGAGAACGGGAAAGAGCGCTACTTCGAGGGTCGTGTCGACGGTCAAATCCTTACTGAACGTCATGGTAAGGAGGGCTTCGGCTACGATCCCGTATTCATGCCCGACCGCTTCGCCGTGAGCTTCGCCGAGATGCCACTGGAAGTCAAAAATAGCATCAGCCACCGCGGCCGGGCCGTGGAGAAATTGGCAACCTATCTAAAGGTAACGCCTTAACTCCACATCCCCCTGTCTCACAACTCCTTAAACATGAAACAAGTCTTCCCTCTCACCATCCAAAGCGGCATGTCGCAGAGTGGCAGTTACATCCTGATGCTCTGCGAGCCCGTCAGCGGCCTCCAGATACCCATTTTCATCGGCGCCCATGAGGCCGAAGGCATCCTTTTGGCCAAAGAATCGGTGCCCACTCGCCGTCCAATGACACATGAACTGATGGCTCATGTAATGCATGATTACGGTTTGAGTATCAAAGAAGTCACTATTGACCATGTAATGGAAGGAATCTTCTATGCCACCCTCCACACTACCGATGGATTCAACGACAAGAAGTTCGACAGCCGCACCTCCGACGCCATCACCCTGGCGCTCCATTGCGGCTGTCCCATCATGGTGGCCGACGATGTGCTGGAGGAGACGGGCGTCAAGATGGAGAGTACAGCCTCGCTCTTTTCCGACAGCGATGACCCAAAGCACGAGATTGCCCGGCTGGAAGAGGAGCTCCGCCTTTGCGAGGAACGCGAGGAGTATGAGAAAGCAGCCGAGCTACAGAAAAGAATTGAACAAATAAAAGGAATCCAATGAAATACGACGAGACTGCACAATATCTGAACGACACAATCACTCACAGCGACCGCCCGTTGCCCGCCATCGCCATCGTGCTGGGCAGCGGCCTCGGCAAGTTGGGCGAAAAGATTGAGAATCCGCTGATTATTCCCTACTGCGACATCCCCCATTTCAAAACCTCCACTGCCATCGGCCACAAGGGCAATCTTATCATTGGAACTCTTGGAAACAAGACAGTTATGGCCATGCAGGGGCGTTTCCACTACTACGAAGGTTACACCATGGAGGAGGTCACCTACCCCATGCGCGTCTTCGCTCGGATGGGTATCCGCCAGGTACTGGTGAGCAACGCTTCCGGAGCCGTCAACCCCGACTTCCACGTGGGCGACCTAATGGTCATTACCGATCATATCAACTTCATGCCCAACCCTTTAGTGGGACCCAACAAGGAAGACTTCGGCCCCCGATTCCCCGACATGACCGAAGTCTATAGTCGCCGCATCCGCACTATCGCCCATGAAGAGGCCAAACATCTGGGCCTCAGCCTCCGCGAAGGTGTCTACGTAGCCGGCACCGGTCCAACCTACGAAACACCCGCCGAGTATCGCATGTACAACGCCTGGGGTGCCGACGCCTGCGGCATGTCCACCGTGCCCGAGGTCATCGTGGCACGCCATAGCGGCATGGAAGTCTTTGGCATGAGCGTCATCACAAACCAAGCCAATGACTTGGGTAACGGCGTAGTAAACGACGGCAATGACGTCATCCGTGCCGCCGACCGTGCAGCCGACCGCATGACCGTCCTCTTTACCAACATAGTCAGACGCCTCTAATGCAACGTTTTCGACCATACGTCCTCCCCGTCGCCATCATTCTAGGCCTCCTGCTTCACCGCTGGTGCGCCATGTTCTCATTCCTCGTCCCCTTCATCATCTTCTGCATCCTGCTACTTACCTTCACCGCCGTCGACCTACGCCGCCTGCGCATGACTATAATCGACCTTTGGTTGATACTCTTTCAGGTAGTGGTAAGCACCTCGTGCTATATGGCAATCACACTCTTCGGCGGCAGCCACATCGTAGCCGAGGGTGTTCTGATAGGCATTTTATGTCCAGTGGCATCGTCGGTAGCGGTAGTAGCCTGCATGCTTGGCGCCAACCGTGAGACTGTGACCACCTACACCATCGTGGGCAACCTGATGGTAGCCGTAGTGGCACCGGTGATATTCAGTTTCATCGGAGACCATCCAGAGCGTGGCCTCGTAGACGGTTTACTACTGATGTTCAGCAAGATTGGTTCCACCCTCGCCCTGCCATTCTTCCTGGCCGTACTCATGCAGTTCATGCTGCCGAGGGTCAACAATTTCATTGCACAATACAAAGGCCTAGGCTTCTATCTCTGGTCACTAGCCCTGCTCTTCACCCTCGGACAAACCATCGACTACATATTCCTTAACGGCGAAGGCAACTGGGGCAGCATCCTCTGGCTCGGCGTCTTATCACTGGTTTTCTGCATCATACAGTTTGGATTTGGCCGCTGGCTGGGCAAGAGATATGGCGACGTTATCAGCGGAGGTCAGCTCCTCGGACAGAAGAACTCAGCCATGGGCATCTGGATGGCCAACACCTTCCTCACCCCACTTTCATCGGTATTCCTAGCCTTCTACAGCATTTTCCAGAATGTGTGGAACGCATGGCAATTAGCACAAATTAAAAAGAAATGATAAAAGCTGCATTTTTCGACATAGACGGCACCCTGCTAAGTTTCACCACACACCGTGTTTCGGCAGGTACTATCCGTGCTTTCGACCGCCTGCACAAAGTCGGCATACGGACCTTCCTCTCCACGGGCCGACCCGACGTGCTCATCCCCAAGATGCCCGTCACTTTCGAGGCCAAAATAACCATGAACGGAGGGTTGGTGTTCACACCCAACAAGGTATTACTGAGCAATCCAATCCCCGATAAAGAGCTTCAAGCATGGCTTGATATTGCGAAGGATAAAAATCTCTGTACCATGATATTTACAGAGAACAACATGTTCCTTGCACAGCCCAATGAGGTGGGATTGAGACTGCGCAACCAACTGGAATTCGAGATGCCACCGGTGGTGGAGATCGACCGCATGCGCAGCGAGACCGCTTATCAAATTATCGCCATTATGCCTGGCGAGATGGACAGCACGGTAGCAGCAAGCCTACCCCACTGTCGGCTGCCACGTTGGCACCCATACTTCACTGACATCGTGGCTCATAACAACAGCAAAGCACATGGAATGGAAGCCATCTGCCAGCACTTCGGCATCCGTCAGGAGGAGACACTTGCCTTCGGCGACGGCGCCAACGACATCGAGATGCTTGAGTGGGCAGGCATCGGTGTGGCCATGGGCAATGCCGACGAAAAGGTAAAACAACATGCCGACCGCCTAACCACCGATGTAGACAATGAAGGTATTGAAAACGCTGTTAATGAGATATTATTATGAAGACACTTGAAGAACAGCTTAAAGACACTCTCCGACTGCTTGACAGCTACCAAGACCTCTCCGTCGACCAGGAAGATGACGATTCCTTCGTGGCCCGAGGCAACGGATTCTGCGACCGCAAGTACAGCGACGACTTCCTGCAGATGCAGATAGCACAGCTCACCGCCCGCGCCGCCGACCTACGTGCTCAAATGAAAAAACAATAGCATTATGATTTACGAAATAATCCTCGGCCTCATCATCATTGGCTCATTGATATTGGTGATATCTGAAAACAGGAAACCATATATATCAATGTTCTGGATTATTTTCATCGTCCTTCTTCCCGGTGTAGGAACCATCTTTTACCTGCTTTTGGGCAAAGACTACCGCAGCAGCCGCGTCATCAAGTCCAATGAGTTGGCCCGATTCGACACCTTACGCAATAAGGCCGTGGGCAACAACATTATAGCCTCTCTTCCCAACGACAAATACAACAAGCTGGCCTCCATGATGCGCCACGCCAATGACACCCCTGTCCTCGGCGGCAACGAGGTGCGTATCTTCACCGACTTCACTCCCATGTTCCAGTCGATGCTCGACGACATCGCACGCGCTAAGAGCTTCGTACACATACAGTTCTATATTGTTGAAAACGACGAAGTAGGGCATCAGCTGAGCAGCCTGCTCATCCGCAAAGCCCAGGAGGGCGTCGACGTAAGACTGATGTTCGACAGTTGGGCCAACCTCTTCGTCCGCAGCGAGTACTACGACCACATGCGCCGCGGCGGCGTCAAGGTGCAGTCGTTCCAGAAACTCCTACCCTCGATGTTCACACGCGACGTCAATTGCCGCACCCACAGGAAAATAGTGGTCATCGACGGCCACACAGGCTACACCGGCGGCATGAACATCGCCCGCCGCTACCGCGACGGTATCAACCACGGCGCCTGGCGCGACACCCATATCCGTCTCCATGGACCTGCCGTGAGCCAACTCGAGGTCTCCATCCTCGCCGACTGGCGCTTCTGCACCAAACAATTGCTCGACGACCCCCGATTCTTCCCTTCCATAGAGCCCGCCGACACCACCGTCCAAGCTAACAATCAGGCATTTGCCCAGATAGTCACTTCGGGCCCCATGGACGAGTGGAACACCGTCATGCAGGGCATGGTGCAGGCCATCGCCCAGAGCCGCCGCTACCTTTACATACAGACTCCCTATTTCCTCCCGACGCACCCTATCCTACTGGCAATCAGAAATGCAGCTTTGGCGGGAGTCGACGTGAGGCTAATGTTGCCCGCCGTTGCCGACCGCAGCCGCATCACCTTGGCGGCCTCCAAGTCCTACTTCCGCGACCTGCTGCCCGCCGGTGTCAAAATCTATCTGTATACCAAGGGATTCCTCCACTCGAAGACCATGGTCTGCGACGACGACTTCGTCACCATCGGCTCCACTAACCTCGACCCCCGCAGCCTGGAGCAGAACTTCGAGGTCAACGCCTTCATCTACGACGAGGACATCGCCCGCCGCCAGCGCGACATCTTTCTCGACGACCTGAAGGAATGCACCCTCGTCGACCCCGACAAGTGGCAGCACCGTCCCCGCCTGCAGAAATTCGTCCAGTCTACCGCAAGGATTTTCACCCCCATTCTTTAGCCCAAAACACCTACCATCGACCTACCATCACCCTATCATCTCCTACCATGGTAGGACTTGGTAGGGAGTTGATACGGTGTTGGGACGGTGTTGATACGGTGTTGGTGCTTAGTATCAGTCAATTAGAAACGGCCCTCGGCAGGGGTTCTGCCGAGGGCCGTTCATTTTTCTGTAAAAGGCTGGTTAATATAACCTTAAGCTTAAATTCAATCCATCGTCAGGATAATGCCGAATTTTATCGGGTAGAGGTCCTGGGTACTGGAGCGCATGGTGCTCATAGTGGGCACCTGAAAGTAGAGGCCGATGCCTTCGTAGTTGAGGGTGGCGCGGAGGTCGAGCTTGTAGGGGTTGATGTATTTGTTGACGCTTTGGTCGTAGTCAATGTGTTCCTCAAGGTCGGTGATATACTCGCGGCGGAGGCCGGTGTGGCTGCCGCTCCAGTGGATACCAGGGAGGGCACTGAGGGTAAGGCACCAGTTGTGCCAAAGGTCGAAGCGGAAGGTAAGCGGAAGAACCACATAGCGCGTGTTGAGCCACGAGGTGCAAGTCGCATCGCCGCCGTCGGTGAAGGTGTGCGGATCGGTGGCGGTATTAAATGTAATATCCTTGCCTTCAAATTTGTACTTATCCCACTCGAGGCCTAGACCGACATAGAATCCGAAGTGGCGGGTGCCGATAATAGGGTAGTTTACCGAAAGCTGGATATTATTGAAGCTGGTGCGGATAGCAGCATCGCCTTCCACGCCCTCAAAGCCGTTGAACATGCCGGTGCCCCAGTTGTGGAAGCCCCAGGCAAAATTCAGGGCCACATCACGGTAGCGCCAGATGGAGCGTTTCGTCTGCCCGTCGTCGGAGAAAGAGGTCGAACGGTGCCGTATTTCAGTCTTCACGCTGTCACGACTCTGCATGGCCTGCTGCTTCCGGTCGCGGACATATTGTGCATAGCGAGAATCAGACCCGACATTCTCGACGGTGTCTTTGTAGCAGTAGTTCCAGTTCACAATGCAGTTTTCACATACACTAACGGTCTGGCTCCTCGTCTCCATGCCAGGCTCGTACCGTTCCTGGAAGCAGTCGACGGTGATGTGGGCGTAGTCATTGGGCAGAACCTCGAATCCGTAGTTGAGCATGCGGACCTCGGAGTGTATCTGAGAATAGTCCTCAGCCTGGAGTGTGAGCTTGACAGCCCACACCGAGTCGGCAAGCGAACCGCTAAAGAGGGCGCGGGCATGATCTTCGGTATGCACGGTGAGCTGCTGACGCTTGCCGAAGCTGCCTACGAAGACGAGGCTGGAGTTGTCCTCGACCACAAAGGTCATCGAGCGGCCAGCCGGAAGTAGGAGCGTGGTGGTGTAGGCGCCATCGCTGATGGTCATGCGGTTGTTTTTCACCGAAGCCACCTGGTACTTGCCAGGGGTCTGCAGCATCATTTCGCCATCGGTGGACTTCACCATGAGGTTCACATTTCCCTCGAGGCGTATCTCCCCCACCTCGTCGGGTACCTGCTGGGTGTACTGCTGGGCAAATGAAAATTGAAAATTAAAGATTGAAAATTCATTTCCGAGTGTAAAATTACAACAAAATTCTGAAACTGAGAAGATTTTTATACGATTTATTGCAAAAAATTCTTTCAAGTCCAGGAAATACGCTATATTTGCATCATCTACTGATCTATTCCTTATAAAATCATCCCAGAAACAGGAAAGAGATACAGAGTTTTTTCGGAAAAATTATTATAACAAGGATCAAAAAAAATTTTAACATCATTATGAAAATCGGAATTATAGGAGCGATGGGTGAGGAAGTAGCTAAGCTCATCGCCCGCGTTGAGAATCCTGCTAATAGCGAGATAGCAAAAAGCGTGTTTACAGCCGGGAAACTCGCAGGTCAAGATGTTGTAATAGTAGAAAGCGGCATAGGTAAGGTAAATGCCGCCCTTGCGGCCCAGGTTCTTGTGGATAAGTTTGGTGTCGACTGCATCATAAACTGCGGTGTCGCCGGAGCTATTGATAACAGGCTTAATATAGGCGATATCGTGCTTTCGGAGGATACAGTCCAGCACGATATGGATACGAGCTATTTCGGTGACCCCGTGGGCATCATTCCTCGTATGAAGGAGAGCTACTTCAAGGGCGATAAGAAGCTTATTAAGGTTGCTAGCGATGTTTGCCATGAAGTAAATCCTGAAATTAGCATCTATTCAGGTAGGATAGCGAGTGGCGACCAGTTTATTTCTGACAGTGATAAGAAAAAGTGGCTAAGTGCAAATTTTCACGCTATGTGCGCTGAGATGGAGGGGGCAGCCGTAGCCCAGGCTGCCTGGTTAAATGATACGCCTTTTCTAATTATCCGTGCCATATCCGATAAGGCTGATGGCAGTGCTGTCATGGATTATGGTGAGTTCGAGAAGAAAGCCATAGAGCATACCGATAAGCTTGTTATGGGGATGCTTGAGAGATTGTGATTTCGCATTAAAAAGAGCCGTGCATTGCACGGCTCTTTTTTGTTGCGAGAAAGATGGTTGGAGGAAATTAAAAAAAATTACAGATATCGGTTAAGTTTTTTTGGGGGGGTCGATATAAATAGTGTAAATGTGATGGAAGGAGGATGAGTAATGATTGCTATATCGTACAATGCCGCGGCAGCAAACGCTTCGAGGCATTTTAAAGTAAATACGAAAGACCAGTCGAAGAACTTAGAGAAGCTCTCCTCCGGTTACAGAATAAACAGGTCAGCGGATGACGCGACCGGTCTTTCGATCTCTGAGAAGATGCGTACCCTCATCAGGGGACTCAGTCAGGCTACAGATAACTGTCAGGACGGAATCTCTATGCTACAGGTAGCTGACGGATCACTTGCTGAAATGACCAGCATGATGCACCGCATGACTGAGCTTTCTGTAAAGTCAGCGAATGGCACCAACTCTCAAAAAGACCGACAGATACTACAGAATGAGATAAAGCAGCTTAAACTTGAGATAAACGGCCAGGTTGAGAAGACAAAGTTTAACGATATTAAGATCTTCGATCCATCGGGAATGAACGGTGTGGCTGATGCTTTTATTGGCACTGCCACCGGTACGCCTGCGGATGATTCCATAACAAATTATTCGTTCGGAGCGGATGGAAACGGAATAAGTATAAATGGCACAACATTTCCATATGAGGATATAAAGAATTCAGCCGGTGAACCTATGAGCTCGCTGAAAGATGGAACTTACAAACTGAGGTACAACGGTGTAACATTTCCCTTAACCATTAAGAATGTGAGTGACAGGAGCCAATTGACGCAGCTGGTGGGAGCGTTTTCGGTTACGAGTGAAAAGAAGGAAGCCCTTCCAGCGAGAAAGGCAGTAGAATCAGCTTCATTTTC
>ONLW01000004.1 GCA_900318835.1 uncultured Bacteroidales bacterium | reverse complement strand
GATGCGGACGAAGTAGGCGCCCTGGGACATCTGGCTGACGTCGATGGTAAGCGTGCCGTCGCTGACGGTCCATTTACCATTCTCACGGCCGTTCATGTCTACCACCGTCACCGTGGCCACGCCCTCGATGCCCGTGAGGGTCACCGTGCTGCTGGCGGGGTTCGGGTAGAGGCTGACATTGGCGGCAGTGACCTCGTCGATGCCCACACGCTCGAAGTTGGCCATGAGGCTCATATCACTGTTCACAGTGACACTGATGGTAGCGGTGGTCTCGCCGGTACTCCAGTTCACAAAACGGTAACCGTTGTTAGCCACGGCGGTTAGGCGCACCACAGTGCCTGCATCAACGGCGGCCGTCGGAACACCATCGACACGGCCCATGACCGGATCATTGACGCTGACCGTCAACATGTAGGTCGGGATGGCCTCGAAGTTGGCGGTCACGGTGAAGCTGATGGTAGCGGTGGTCTCGCCGGTGCTCCAGTTCACGAAGCGGAAGTGCTCGTTGGCGATGGCGCGGAGGGTGGCGGTGGTGCCTGCCTCATACTGGCCGCCGCCGGTGACACGGCCCATGTTAGCGTTGTTGGCATTGGCGGTGACGGTGTAGTAGGTCACGTTGGTGTCGTTCTCGGCAAAGTAGGCGGTGTAAGTAGCATTGGCAGTCACAGTGACATCGATGGACGAGGTGGTCTCATTGGTGTTCCAACGCACGAAATGGTAGCCGGTGAAGGCCGTGGCTTCGAGGGTAACGACAGTGTTCTCGTCATACTCGCCACCACCGGTCACGGTACCCATGTTCGGGTCATTGGGCACAGCGGTAATAGTGTAACGTTCGACGGGGTCGACCTCGAAGTTGGCGGTGTAGGTAACGTTACCCGTCACAATGAAACTATAGGGGTTGTCGGTGGAGACCACGGTGTTGTCGGCTGCGGTCCAGTTCACAAAGTGGTGACGGACGGCGGGCATGGCGGTGAGGGTGACGGTACTGTTCTGCAGGTACTGGCCATCGCCGTCAACGGTACCCATGGACGGGTCGTTCACATTGAGTGTGACGGTGTAATAGATATCCTCGGGATTGACATCCGTGGTGGCAAAGTCGGCAGCTTCGGTCCAGAGACTGTAGACGCCTTCGGCGCAGACAGCACGGACATAGACGTCATAGGGCGTAGCGGCAGTGAGACCACTGATGGTGAAGCTGTTGCCACTGACAGGCACAATGGTACCGTGACCCTGCTGGTGGCCAGAGTTACCGTAGTCAACCTCATAGCTGGCGGCGGTGCCGCTCCAGCTGACGGTGGCGGTGTAGGGTGTGATGTCGGTCACAGTAGGCGTGCCCGGCACACTGCATGTGGTGGTGGTGAAAGTTACTTCGTTACTCCAAGCGCTGGTGTAGTCATCTCCACAAACGGCACGCACCTTGACGGTGTAAGTCATACCGTTGCTGAGACCGGTGATGTTGCAGGGGTTAGTGGCAACATTGACAGTGTCGTTCATGCTTCCGCCAACAATGTTGATCTGCCAAGCATTCTGGACATCCTCAGTGGTCCAGCCAAGGGTGGCCCCATCGTATGTCTCGCCAGTGACAACAAGAGCTGTAGGAATGGCGCAAGGATGCCTGAGCGTAGTAACAGTGCGGACAAGCCATTCAAGCCCACAGGCCGCACGAACACCAATGGTGTACAAAGTGTTTTCCGTAAGGCCGGTGAAGGTGTAGAGGGAAGTATCGGCGGCGATGCCAACAGTTGCCACGTCGAAATTGGTTCCTTCAACGATAGCCACATAATAGTCATCTGTTCCACTGACAGCGATGCCAATCTCATTCTCGCCGATTACGAGCGAATCGATGATAGGCTGCTCACAAGAGTTGCAGGCGATGAGCTGCATCAAAGGACGATACTGGTAATAATTCTTCGTACCAGAATAGTTATACGGGTCAACCGGATTAGGATTATACAAGTCATGATAGTAGGCGATGGTCTTGTAGCCCGTGGTGGCTACTGTGCGGAAGGTGTACGACGAAGTATTATATTTGCCGCTGTTGTCATCGACAATCACCATCAGGTTACCATTACCATTGTAGTTGTATACGGTGTCGAGGTCGAAGTAGTTCCAACCCTGCGAGCAATTGAGGCTACCGTGGTAAACCTGAACAGCATTGGCGCTGAGGGCTGCAATGTCGGTAGTGCTACTGAAAACAGTCTTGTTGGTGGGCTGAATGTAGATGGTGACCGTATCCTTCTTGTTCATTGCCGTGGAATAATTGTAGTAGTAGGCCAAGTGCGTGAAGGTGCGAGGACCTCCAATCTCGGCGCTGTCAATGATGGTCTCAGTGAGGGTATAATTGTAGTTGTTGTTGACAGGTACAATATAGGAGGTGGTGGAGCTATTATTCTCGTCACCAGTGGCAGCCACAAGTGAGTAGGCGCAGAGATTGGTGGTAAAGGAGGAACGGTCAGACCAGCCGCTATAGAGTTCCTCCTCGCGCGAACATATTTTCTTTACACCCCATACGTAGGTAGTGTTACCCTGAAGACCAGTAAGGACACACGAGGTGCCATGGACGGTGTCGTATACGTTGGTTGACGAGGAGGCACCATCAACACGACAATAAACAGCATAGTCAGCGTCGGCGTCGCCCGTCCAGCTCACGAGGGCATTCTCTTCGGCAACATTGTTGACAACAAGGTTGTAGGGTCCGACACACGGGTCGAGCGTCACATTGATGCTGTCAATGGCGCTGGGGATGTCGATGTAGGTATTGCTGTGGGTGGCATTGAAGTGGATGAAAGCCAAACGGCGGACACCCGAGACGCCATGGAAAGTGACCGAAGAGCGGGTCCAGACTGTGTCGTTGTGGGTATAAACATAATGTATGCGACCCCACGGTGACTGGAGATAAGTGCTCTGGCATTCCACATATGTAGTTGGATCGACCAGCATAACCGAGATACCGTCATAGTTACCATCAGTACGGCCACCTTCAATACCAGTGTAACTGACAGTGTAGCTGGCGGTGTCGGGACCGAAGTCAATATCACGGTAGACAACAGCATTGGTAACTGTAGAGGGAGTCCAAGAATAGGTTATTCCGCCATCACGGCTGAGATGTCCGACGTTGGTGGCATTGTCGGGAGCCAAGGTGCCACGCACCCACATGGTGCTGTTGTTGCTGGCAGCCTGCCAGTTATTCCACTCAGTGGCATCCTCAAAGTCATAGCTGTAAGGCATGACGGCAGGGACCTGCGAGGTAGTGAAACGGTAACTCTCATAGCTAAATTCAGCGACATCGCCACTGGCGCATATAGGGGCCACACGGAAACGATAGGCCGTAGCAGGGGCAAGACCGGTCAGTAAGAATGGATTGGAAGTAGCAGTGATGGTCTGTGTAGTGCGACTGCCGGCAACTGCATATTCAATGAGCCAGGAAGTGCTGCCAATACTGTCGGCCCAACCGAGGAGGGCCGTGGTAGCCGTAGCATTGGAAGCCCTGAGGTTGGTGACGCGGTCGCAGGCAGAAATACGGTCAATGCGCACATCGTCCACATAAACCGAATAGATGGCGGTGGTATCCATCATGACACGGAAGACCACACGATTGCCATTACCGGTATGTCCTGTGGTGAGAACCGTGTACTGCTGATAGGTGGTGGTCAGGGGCACGGTGGCAATATTGGTATAAGTACTCATGTTGGCATCGCCGGACATCATGCCAACCATCATCGAGCGGCCGGCAACGGTACCGCGAGCCCAGAAAGTAATCTCGATGGCATCATTGGGCGACTCTATGGTGTCAATTTCGGGCGTAATGAACGCCTCGTCGGTAGGATAACCATTGGAGGTGGAAAAGTAGAAATAGAGCGACTTGGAGCCTGTAACACCTGCAGTAGTGGTAATAAAGGGATAGTTGTAAGAACCCGTGGCGTTATTGAATCGGGCCCAGCAAGTGGGCAGTTCAGCCGTGCTACCGGTAGCATAGCCTTGCGGATCAAACGTCATGGGCAGGCTCACCTCTCCACAGAGGGTAGCGAAAGAAGTGCTGATAGCCGAGGTCATATCACCGGCGGAGCAGAGGCTGCGCACCGAAAGAGTGTATTCGGTACTGTTCTGCAGGGCGAGAGTATGGACAGTATCTTGGATATCGAGAGTGTCGACATAGGTGCCATCGCTGACAAGCAAGCGATAGTGCATCACATTGGTAGAATCAGCAATATGGACAACAGCGCTGTTGGCAGTGATATCGGATACTGTAACCGCGGCGGGACGAGCGCAAGAGGGTGCCACATGGACATCCACCTCATCAATGAACCAATAATAGTTGGTCGCTGCTGTATTATGACGGAAAGCAATACGAGCATCGGCAGGTGCATTGGCAAATGTAACAAACTTTTCCTGATATACTCCATCAAACTCACTAGTGACATAGTGATCCACAACCACGAAGGTCGAGGTATCTGCTATGTTCGTAATATAACCCACATCGAAGGATCCAGGGCTGGTGCTTGTCCCCTCAGGACGGGTCTGGAAGGAGAGTTCGAGGCCACTGATGGGCTGCGACAGGACGGGCATGACAAGGATGGCTCTTGACGTTGCAGTAGAAGGATAGAACTTGAGGCTGTAGCCTGTTTCATAAAGATATGCGCCACTATTGACGAAAGTGATATAGTCACCTGCAGCACCGGGGAGGTAATCCCAGCAGGGAACCGTACCGGTGGCAAGAGGAGAAGTGGACGAGACAAAGATTGAGGAATAACCTTCAAAGTTTTCAAATAACGGCACATTCTGGATAGCGCATGCCGTAGTGACACTGCCTTCAATCGTCCAGGTGCTATGCTCACTCTCACAATTGGAACGGAGGTAATAGAAATAAGTGGTGTTGGCCTCAAGACCGTTGAAGACCACACTAGTGCCAGTGACGCTGACAACCATGGCAGAGGCGGTAGTGGTGGTATCGGGATTGTTTGGCATGGTGCTGAGAACAATGGTGTAACTGTCAGCGGTGCCGGTCCAACTGAGGGTAAGACTATCGCTACCAATATTGGTCACAGTTACATCCGCAGGACGGATACAGGTTGGTACATGATTGCAGGCATTAAAGATAATGTTGGCATTACTTTTAGCACGGTAAGTATAGTCGGAAGAAGAAGACTTATATCTGTAAGCGGTGGTATAGGCCGAAGTTGTGCCATACTTGAAATTGGTAGTGCCTGTGACAGGAGTGTCGCGTATAAAGGCCACCACAAGATTGCTGTTGCCATCATAGGTAAAGGGTGTGGCAAGAGGAATCTCGTTCCAGTTGTTCTCGCGGAAAGTCATGGAACCATCATAAACCAACTGCATAGAGCTAAATGGGAGGGTATCGGTGGGATTGGTGGTGGCAGTTGCAGTGGCAGAATGGAATTCATCGAGCGAAGTCTGAGCCATGTAGACGCGGAAGGAGATAGGCTGACCACTCACGGTTCCCGTCTCCACCGAGATGCCACGAATGACGTTGACGGTATCGAGGATATTCATACCAGCCAGGTCGGCAGGAGTATAGATGTGCCACGAGGTGCCATAGCTATAAGAACTGTAGCCATTGATGATGTAACTGTAGGAGCTAGTGGTACCATAAGTAATAGTGTCGAACACATGATCAAAACCATCGCCGCAGTCAATCATCGTGGTGGCATCAATCACCTCGCTCCATATGCTAGAATCTACTTCGGAGCAGACGTTGCGCACACGGAAATAGTAACGGGTATAATCGTTAAGACCTGTGATAGTAGCTGTGGGGGTGCTGGTGGTAGCATTGGCTGCCACAGTGGTAAAGTCGGGAGTGAAGGATGCTTCAACTAAATAATTGTCGCCTGAACCCAGCCACGAAAGCGAAACGCTGCTGGCGGTAACGGCATTAGCCGTCAGTTCTCTCGGCCAACGGCAGTCGGGCAGGGATTTGACTACCACACTATCGAGATAAATATGATTGTAATGCGAGGAACCCGTGACCGTGGGCGCGAGGAAGGCTATACGACCGGTACCCGTATACCCTTCAAGCGAAAGTGCCACACGCTGCACTGCAGAGGCGGGTAGCTCGGTGAGGTCGTAGGTGGCAAGAGTGTCAAAGGTGGTGATATCCGTAACGTCGCTCATCACACCCACACACATGACACTGTGATAGGAGGAAGTCGTAGTGCTGTAGCGCTTGAGGTCAAATTCGACCATTAGGTCGCTGAACGAACTCTCGAACACAGGCATAACAGCATAGCTGTAAGCCCCGCTGCTGTTACCATAGAAATAAAGACCACGCGAGCCGTGGGTGGCAGCAGTGGTGTAAGGATAGGGATATGCGGTAGTGGTGCCAACTTTGTCCTTGTACCAGCAGGAACTGATAGGATTGGTCGCTCCAGAGGCATAGTCCTCGAAGTCTTCGATGTAAGGCAACTCTGCATCAGTAATGCTGTTGCAGAGGGTGCGGAAGCTGACAGGGTAGTTGGCCATCGAGAAATCGACACCACAGTCAGTCTGCACGGTGACAAAGTAAATAGTGTTGGGCTCGAGACCGCTGAGGACAACGGAGGTGTCGAAAGTATAGGTAACTTCGGGTTCCTCTGCAGTAGCAGCAGTCCAATAGCTGATGACATAGTTGCCATTATTGTTGGAGTCAGCCCAATTGATGATGGCAGTGGCATTGTCGTATTCATAGACAGTCACATTCTGCACTGAAGGGCACTGGCTACGGGTGTACACTTCGGCATCGTCCATGTAGAAGGTGTACGACTGCGTATCGACCACAAAAGCCAGACGATGTACGCCAACCAGATCGGATGGCAGAACCAATTCAAGCAACTGCCAAGTATTGCCATAGAAGTCAACACGATTATTCGCCACCGAATCGCCCTCAATGTGGAGGCGATAGAAGGCGGCAGTATCGGTCGAAGCAGCACTGTCGGGCAGCGTAGCATAGAGGGCCATGCGGCCGTGATAGGTTGAGGTGGTGGTGGTACTGCTGGTCTTCACCCATAGGCGGAGAGACTCGTAACCAGTGAAGTCCATCTGCGGCGTAACCATCCAGTCATCATTCTCATAAGTTGTCGAAGTGCCGCCAGCGAAATAGTAACTGTAACGGGTACTATCATGAGTATTGGCGACACCAGTGTTAAAACGCCAGTTATAGGAAGAGTATCCGTAATTGTGGAAATCCCAGCAAGCCAGTTTGGGTGCCGATGCGGTTCCCTCCCAGTAGTGCTCGGCATTGAGTGCCACGGGCATTTCAAGCACATCGCATGCGGTAGTGAACATAAAAGCACGGCCGATCTCAGTGGTGTCCATACCGCAAACGCCATAGACATAGCCGCCATAGGT
This sequence comes from uncultured Bacteroidales bacterium, assembly GCA_900318835.1. GTDB lineage: Bacteria > Bacteroidota > Bacteroidia > Bacteroidales > P3 > Colimorpha. Next base: position 118,238 of record ONLW01000004.1, on the reverse strand, counting down.
GACACCGGGCTCAAGATCATAGAGCGATTCACTGCTACCGCCTATCTCGATGGTATCCATCTGGTCGGTTCCCATCTTCTGTATAAAAGCCACATAGCCGCTGGCCGAACCACCATTGATGATGAGGTCAGCCGACGTGCTGGTGACATCGCTGAAGGTGATGCTGTCGGGCACCATACAGGAAGGCATCTCCATGACCTTGATTTCATCAAGGAACCACCACATGTTAGTGGCATTGACATTATGGCGGAAAGCAATGCGGGCGTCGGTGGGAGCGTCGGCGAAGGTAGCATCGAAGTTGACACACTGGGCAGTTCCGCCCACGCGCGGGAAGATACTCTCAGGGTAGTGGTTCACGACAACAAAAGTAGTGCTATCGTCGACATCGGTGATATATCCCACATCAAGCGAACCCGAAGTAGCGCTTTCTGGCACAGTAACAAAGGTCATGTAAAGATTGCTGATACTCTCTTCGAAACCGGGCAGAATAAAGATATTGGGCAACGTGCTGCTGTTGGGGGTAAAGCGAATAGAGTTGCCCGTGATGCCCTGGGTAGCGCGAGCTTGTATGCAGACATAGCCGCCACCAAGATGCTCATGGCAATCAAAGTTGGTGGCAGACGAGGTGGTGGCCAGGCTGTCGAAGTTCTCCACGAAGGGCAGATCCTCCACGGGGAGGCATTCAGTAATAAAGCTGCCGGTAATCCATCCCTGGCTGGTGGTGTCGCCGCAAATGGTTCTCACCAATACATGATAGGTGGTGGCAGGATTGAGACCTGTCAGCGGCAAACTTGTGCCGGAGGTATACTCTGGAATAAGCGACGACAGACTGTCGGCATTGATAGGCTGTGTGCCATAGTAGACGTTAAATCCGGTGGGCATGCCGGCAGACACCCAGTTGATGGTGGCACTAATAGCGGTACGATTACCGACTGTCAATGCCTGGGGAGCCATGCAGGAGGGATTCTCCTTGATATTGATGTCGTCGACATAGACATAATTGGTGACACCTTGGGGGGCCAGGAAGGCAATGTAACTGCCGTTACCATTATAATTGTAAAGTGTCAGCTCAAATTTCTCCCAAGTGTTGTTGGCACTGACCTGATAGACCCCTACTGTGTCGAAGGTGCTGATATCGTCGGGATCGGACATCACGCCCACCATGATATGGCCGTAGTTGGCAGAGGTCTTGTAGGCCCAGAAAGTAATATAGAGGTCGTTGAGGTCCTGCTCAAAGGCCGGCAAAACTGTCCAGCTGTATATCGATGATGTGCTGTAAAAATAGAGAGACTTGCTACCGCTATGCTTCTGCGAGGTACTGGGAGAAGGGTAGTTGCTGGTGGTGCCCTCCACGTGAGTAACCCAGCAGGGGATGTTGACAGCCGAAGAAGTGGAACCCGTGGCATTCTCGAAACCATAATTGTAGGGCAACGACGCGATGTTGGCGCAGCGGGTCTTGAACGTGGTACCCGTCCACCAGCTATTGTCGTTGCCGCAGCTGGCGGCCACCTTCACAAAATAGTTAGTGCCGGCGGTAGCCGTGCTGCTGAGGTTCTGAAGCACAGCAAAAGTGTCGGTAACAAGAACCTCTTGGTAATCGGTGGAAGTCTCGGGGTTGAAGTCGGAAGTGCTGTAACGCACAATATAGCCCAAAGACGACGAAACACTGGGAGTCCAGCTGATGGTGGCAGTGGTGGAACCCACATGATGCGCAGTCACATTCATGGGACGGATGCAGGTGGGCGTCGGAAGCACCGTAACGTCATCAACACAAACATAGTTGGTCGCGGCGGCACCTTTGGGGGCCAGAATGGCGATATAGCCACCATTGCCACTGTAGTTGGCAAACGAAACATCGAACTGTTCCCACGTATCAAGGTCTGAGACCTGCATGGTGGCGATGGTGTCGAAGGTGCTAATATCGTCGGGATTGGACATCACGCCGATAGCCAAGTGACCATAGGCAGCGGAGGTTTTCAGTGCCCAGAAACTAAGGTAGAGTGTATTGATATTCTCTGTGAAAGCGGGCAAAACAGCATAGCTGTAGATTGAAGAGGTACTATAGAAATAAAGAGAATAGAGTCCACTACGTTTCTTTGTATTGTAAGGATAAGGATAGGCCGTTGTCGATCCGCTCACATAACGTCCCCAGCAGGCATTTATCTGCCCTGTGGCGCCGCTGGTGCTGGCATCGTCGAAAGCGTAGATATAGGAGGGTGTGGCAGAGATAGGGTCGCATTTTGTACGAATGTCAACGCTATTCCAGATGCTGGTGTCATCAATGCCGCAAATGGCACGGACACTAACAGTATAGTCAGTATTTGGCGCGAGGCCTGTGAGGGTAGCAGTGGTATCTGTTGACATCTGCATGGCCACCGTCCCATCCTCATCACTCACCTTCACCTGCCATAACTCAGCACTGTCAGCCTCATGCCACAACACGGAGACACTATTGTTAGTCGGCACAGCAGTGATACGTGTCACCTTGGGGCAGGTGGGTGGATAATCCAGCATCACATCGTCGATACAACAAGTGTGGTAAGAAGAATTCGAGTGTTCCCATTTGAAGGCCAGACGAGTGGCATTTGCGGGGACGCCGGAAAGCACAAGTTCCACCTCAAGACCGACACCGTCCCCTTGAAGGCCATTGCCACTATGCTCAGTGGCAGACGACGAAGGATAGTTGGCCAAAGAGACGAAGGTGGAGGTATCGTCGGAAGTGACATAGCCAACATGCAGCGTACCTGTGGTGGCAGTGTTACCTTCCGTACACATCCAGAAGGATATTTGCAACTGATTCAGCGGCACATTCACCGGCGGCAGAAGAACATATTTGTTCTTACCATAGGTGTTTGCGACACCTCCCGTCATGGCAAAACCCTTGGCGCCATGATAATAGACATATGAGCCAGTGCCCGATACCACACGCGGAATGTAGACATTGGTTGTACTGGAATAGCCATTCCAGCACGAAGGCATCACTAGATTTGTTGTTGCATTATAGGTTGTGCCGGTAAGACTCTCAAAATTTTCGGAGTAAGGCACTGTCTGTGTGCAGTCGTCCTGCGCACGCAACGCCCACGGCGCAAATAGTGCCAGAGCGAAGACTAATAATAAATTCTTTTTCATAATATCATTTTTTTGGATTAATATTTTTCTTACCCCATAAATATAACATACCATAATCCTGGAATACGGACGATTCCAGGATTATTCATGTTCCCGACATGGCTTCCCAAAAGCAGCGGAGCCACGCCGGGATTAGAAAATTTCTTTCAAAAAAGGCGCAACTGAAGAATGTAAATATTTTATAACATTTCTCATTTTCAAATATTTAATGGATTATTTAATCATAGTCATCCACCAATTATTAAGTGCAAATATACATATTTTTTTCATTCCGGCATTTTTTTAACATTTTTCTTCCCAATTGTCCAACGTCCCCTCCTCGTGGGAGGGTATGAGAAAGAATGTGGGGATGAAGAAGATGCAAAAAAGGAAAAAAGAGAAGACAAGGGGAGAAGGGGAGATGCGAAAGCTGTCCCCTCCCGCGGGAGGGGTGGCCCCACAGGGGCCTAGGTGGGGGTAGGGGGGACAATGATTCCCCCGTCAAGGGTTCCCGCTCAATGGGGAAACGGGGAATAAGGTCATTTATGCTAACAAGCTAATAACCACCCATTAACGCCTTACCAACTCCCTACCAACTCCTACTGTGGTAGGAGTTGGTAGGGAGTTGGTAAGGGTATGGTTGGGTGTTGAGACCAACTTACTATTAATTTAATTAAACGGGAGCCCCTAACGGGGTATTCCCCCCACCCCTTGCCCCTCCCCAAGGGAGGGGGTAAAAAAGTTTTCCGTTATTCATTGTTTTCCCCTTGATCCTCGGTGGCAATGGATTCTCTGGGGGCAAAGACATCCAAACGCTTGAGCTGAAGGTAGTAGACAAAAAGGAAGAGGGCGGTGAACATCACGTCGCCGATGCCGAGGTCGCCCTTGCCGAGGAAGAGCAGGGGTAGCACCAGCATCATGAGCTGGGCGATGGCATAGCAATGGTAGCCCGACTTACGGAGATTCCACATCAGCACACAGCCCGTCACCGAGAGGGCTCCAAAGAGTGCCATGGCAGCATAGAAAGGACGCGGCACTGCAGCCGCACGCTCCCAAGCAGTGACCATCTCGGGGGGAATCAGCTTCTGGTTAGCTGTGTATATCGCGTCAAATATCGGCTGGGCGATGGCCATGGAGAGGCTCGTAAAGAACACCATACCGCCACCAATAATACTCAGCACCAGAAGGATACAGAGGCCGGTTTTATCCCTGTTCATAACACGGCAGCCATCTGTTGTTGCAATTTGCGGGCTTCCTCGCCAGCACGATCGGCGAAGTCCATGCCGTTGGAGGCATAGATGATTCCGCGCGAGGAGTTTACGAGGAGTCCGCAGTCTTTGTTCAATCCATGCTTGCACACCTCCTCGAGGCTGCCACCCTGGGCACCCACACCGGGGACGAGAAGGAAGCTATTCGGGACGATGCGACGCACGTCATCCAGCATCTCGGCCTTGGTGGCTCCCACCACATACATCATGTTCTCCTCGTTGCCCCACTGTTTGGAGGTATCGAGGACTCGCTGGTAGAGAGGGGTACCGTTCCTGTCCTCGGTGAGCTGGAAGTCGAAAGCACCCTTGTTGGAGGTGAGGGCCAGGAGGATAACCCACTTGCCGTCGTAGACGGTGAAGGGGGTGACGCTGTCAGCACCCATGTAGGGGGCGATGGTCATGGAGTCGAAATTGAAGTCGCCCTTGGGATCGAGGAAGGCCTTGGCGTAGCGCTCGGAGGTATTGCCGATGTCGCCGCGCTTGGCGTCGGCGATAGTAAAAACAGGCTTCTTCAACTGGTGGATATAGTCCATGGTGAGTTTCAGCTGCCGCAGACCTTCGAGGCCAAGGGCCTCATAAAAAGCCAAGTTGGGCTTGTAGGCCACGCAGGCGTCGATGGTGGCGTCGATAATGGCGCGATTGAAGCGGAAGACGCCGTCGCGCTCGTTGCGCAGGTGCTCGGGCATCTTGGCGGGGTCGGTGTCAAGACCGACGCAGAGGAACGATTTTCTTTCCCTGATAAGGTCGATGAGTTCTTGTCTTGTCATAATCATTCGGTTAATTTATGGAACTGTTCCGTTAATTTCTTGGCGTTCATGCCGTTCATGTCCTCATCGGCGACGATGCGGCCGTGGTTGATGACGATGGCGCGGGAGCACATGGCCTCAACCTCCTGCATGATGTGGGTGGAGAGGAGCACGGCCTTGTCCTTGCCACTGCGGCGGATGAGGTCGCGAATGAACTCCAACTGGTTGGGGTCGAGGCCGGTGGTGGGCTCGTCGAGGATAAGCACCTCAGGGTCGTGAATAAGAGCCTGGGCCAGACCCACACGCTGACGGTAGCCTTTGGAGAGCTGCCCTATCTTCTTGTGTGCCTCAGGGCTGAGGCCGGTAACCTCTATCATCTCGTCGGCCTTCTCAGCACCGTTCTTCAAACCACTCAGGCCCGCGGCAAAGCGCAGGTATTCGCGCACATACATGTCTGGGTAGAGAGGGTTGAGCTCGGGGAGGTAGCCTATGTGGCGGCGCACCTCGAGGGCTTCGTCGTAGATGCTGTGGCCACAGACGGTGAGTTCGCCCTCGGTGGGCGGGATGAAGCAGGTGATAATCTTCATGAGCGTCGACTTGCCGGCGCCGTTGGGGCCCAGCAAGCCCACAATCTCGCCTTTCTTGACACTGAAAGTCACATGGTCCACAGCTGTCTGCGGACCGAAAGTCTTGGTAATATCTTTGATTTCTATCATAAATTATTCCACATTAAATCTTTTCCCATTCTTGATGCCATAAATGAAGGCATCCTTGAAGGGGGTGGTTTTCTTGATGGTGGCCAGACGCTTGCGGGCCTCGGCCAGCGAGGTATAGTTACCGCAGGAGTAGATGTAGAACTTGCCATTCTTCACATGGTAGATGTCCTTGATGCCCTGAAGGTCGGGGTCGCCGGCCTTCATCAGGCGCGTGGAAGAGCAGAACTGGATGCGGTAAACGGTGCCCTTGGGCGCCGCCACAGGAGGCTTGGCGGGAGCAGCAGACTTAGCCGCAGACTTAGCATTGCCAGTAGCACTAGAAGTACTAGAGGTACTAGAAATACTAGAGGCACTAGGAGCACTGGCTGGCTCAGCCACCACGCGACGCACGGCCCAGGCGTCCTTGAAGGGGGTGTTCTTCCTCACCTCGGCGCAGTATTCGTCGGCCTCTGTGAAGGTGGCGAAGCGCCCCACGGAGTAGCAGTAGAGATTCCCGTTGCGGGTCATCATGGCGTTCTCTATGCCTTTGAGAGCAGGGTCATCCTCACGCAGTTCCTTGTCGGAGGTAAGGAACTGGACGGTGAAGTACTCAGTGGCGCTGACGGCGGTGTTCTTGGGAGCCGCCAGAGTAGACTCAGGTTGGGGCTGAGGGGCGGGAGCCGACTCCGCTTTGGCGGGTTCGGGAGCAACAGGCTCGACTGTCGGCACCTCAACGACAGGCGCCACAGACTCAGGGGCCAACTCCATACGGGGAGCCAACTCGACCTTGGGCACAGGACGCTCGGCCGGGGCCACAACGGCAACAGCGGGAGTGTCGACGACAGGGGTCTCTACCACAGGCTCCGGTTCAGGAACGACGGCCTTGGCAGGGTCGACATAGCTGGGAATGTCAATCTTGGGGTTGGCAATCTTGTTGGTGCCCTCCTCCGTGGCCTTGAAGTTCATGAAGGCGTTGAAGAGACTCACGGCTATCTTGGCCTGGCCTTCGTCGCTCATCATGAAAGCCTCCTCGGCGGGATTGCTGATGAAGCCCACCTCGGTGAGTACCGAGGGACAGGTGGTCTTGTAGAGCACAAAGAGCTCGGCCTGCTTCACACCGCGGTTGATGGTCTTGAGATTCTTCTTATACTGGTTCTGGATGGCTTGGGCAAAGTTGAGGCTCTTGTCAATGAAAGCGTTCTGGTACATGGCGAGCATCACAAAGCTTTCGGGAGCATTGGGATCGAAGCCCTTGTAGGCCTCGTTGTCCTTGTAGTCAGCCTCGAGCAGTATGTCGGCATTCTCCTTCTTGGCCACTTCAAGGTTGGCACGGCTCTCGGAGAGACCCATCACGAAGGTCTCAACGCCCGTGGGCGTACTGGTGGGATGCGAGTTGGCATGGACTGAGACGAAGAGGTCGGCCTTGTTACGGTTGGCGATATGGGCACGCTCGGCCAGCGAGATATCGACGTCGGTGGTGCGGGTGTAGATGACCTTCACGTCGGGATAGTTGTCGGCGATGAGCTTGCCGAATTTCTTGGCGATGGAGAGGACGATGGTCTTCTCCGATGTCCGGCTGCCTATGGCTCCGGGTTTGGCACCGCCATGGCCGGGGTCGATGACCACCGTCTGCACTTTGTAAACCTCTTTTTTTTGCGAAAAAACAGGTGCCGAAAAGAGGGTTATTCCAATAAACAGGACTAATAAGCGTCTCATTTCCAGTTTAATATTTTTATATTTTTTCAATTGCATAAATAATTTTATCTTTGCAAATCGAAAATGCAAAGATAAGAAGAATTTTTGAATGATAAAAATTAAGTTTTAACAGGGGGTTGAAAAGAGGAAAAAACATAGGATTGACAGGACATCTCCACCCTGCCCTACGGGCACTCCTCCCAGCGGGAGGGGACGGTTGCGCAGCCCCAAGAGACAACGACGGCACTACCCGTCTCCTCCTTCGAAAAGGGGTGGTGCAACACGTCTGGGTGGCCCTAAAGACGCTCCTTCTCCTCCTCTTCCTCCTCTCCTACCCCGCCTTGGCTCAGAGCGATATCGACACTCTCATGAGGGTGTCGAAAGGAGGCGTTGACCATGTCGTGCAATACAGTGCCAAAGACTCGGTGGCCATGGACCTCACCACACGCCGGGCCTATCTCTACTCCGAGGGTTCCATCGACTACGACAGCATGCTTCTGAAGGCCGACCGCGTGGAGGTGGACTTCGAGCGCCACACCCTCCATGCCCACGGCACCCTCGACACCGCCAACAACGTCGTCGGCCGTCCCTTCTTCCGCCAGGACGGCACCGACTACCACGCCGACACCATCACCTTCAACTACGACACCAAGAAAGGCATCATCCACGGCGTCATCACCCAGGAGGGCGAGGGTTTCCTTCACGGGCAGAAGGTGAAAAAAATCAACGACTCTGTGATGTACCTCAGCGGCGGACAGTACACCACCTGCAACTACGCCCATCCCCACTTCGCCATCAACTTCACCAAATCGAAACTCATCGCCGGCGAGAAAATCGTCACCGGACCAGCATGGATATCCATCGAGGACGTGCCCACCCCCGTGGTGGTGCCCTTCGCCTACTTCCCCATCACCAAGAGCCGCACCTCGGGCATCCTCTTCCCCTCCTACGGCTGGCAGAACTACCGCGGATACTACCTCAAGGACGGCGGCTACTACTTCGCTCTGGGCGACAACTGGGACCTCTCGCTCCTAGGCGACATCTACACCAACCTCAGCTGGGCCGCCGAGGCCAAGAGCAACTACTACAAGCGTTACAAATACAAAGGCTCCTTCGACGCCCGCTACGGCATCACCCACGAAGGTATCTACGGCGACAGCAACAGCTACAACTCCTTTACCGACTTCAAGTTCACCTGGCGCCACGATCAGGACCCCAAGGCAAATCCCTACTCCCGCTTCTCGGCCGATGTCAACCTGCAGAGCCGCAATTACAACAAAAACACTACCAACCGCAACGACTACTTCAATTCCACCACCACCTCCTCCATCAACTTCTCCTCCAAGTTGGGTTCCTACTTCAACCTTTCCGCCTCAGCCCGCGAAAGCTACAACACCCAGACCGGCATGATGAACATCAAGCTGCCCTCCGTGTCGCTCTCCTCCATCACCATCTACCCCCTGCGGCGCAGCAACCCCGTGGGCGGCTACCGCTGGTATGAGAACATCTCGCTCTCCTACGTCTTCAATGCCGAGAACAACATCAACGCCATCGACACCGAGCTCTTCACCCACCAGACCCTTGACCGCATGCAGTACGGCATCTCCCACTCCATCCCCATCTCCTCGTCAGTCAAGGTGCTGAAATTCTTCACCTGGACCAACTCGCTGACCTACAACGAACGGTGGCACTGGAGCACCATCCGCAGGGACTTCGATGCCGCTACCAACAGCGTGGTCACCGACACCGTCCAGGGATTCCGCTCCAACCGCGACTTCAACATCAACTCCTCGCTCAACACCCGCATCTACGGCATGTTCCAGTTCAAACACGGCCCTTTGAAGGCCCTGCGCCACGTCATCAACCCCTCCCTCTCCTTCAACTACCACCCCGACTTCGGTGCCGAGAGTCTCGGATGGTGGAAGTCCTACACCGACAATAACGGCAACATCCATCGCTATTCCATCTTCCAGAACTGCCTCTACGGCGGCCCGCCCGACGGCCTCAGCGGTGCCCTCCGCGGCTCCATAGGCAACAACCTCGAGGTCAAGTGGCAAAACCCTTTCGACACCACCGCCGAGGTCAAGAAGATTGCCCTGATAGAAAACCTCTCGCTCTCCATGAGCTACGACTTCGCCAAGGATTCCATCAAGCTCTCGGCCCTCTCCATCAGCGGCCGCACCACCCTCTTCCGCTCCCTGGTGCTCAACTACAGCGGCTCTTTCAGCCCCTACGTCATCGACTCCCTCGGCCGAATCCACGACGAGTTCCTCTGGGAACGCGAACGCCGCCTCTTCCGTAAAGAAAGCTCCAACTGGAGCGCCCAGCTCTCCTTCAGTCTCAACGACAACACCTTCAAGTCCGACGGCGACAAAAGCCAGGGCAAGCCCACCACCGCCATCCTCCAGACCCCCTACAACTATAACCCCGTGCTCATGACCGGCGGCTACTACGACTTCTCCGTGCCCTGGAACCTCAGCATCAACTACAACTTCTCCTACGTCAACACCTTTGTGGCCAGCATCATGGACTTCAACAGCCAGACCACCCGCAGCATCAGCCTATCGGGCAACATCAGCCTCACCAAGAACTGGCGCATCGCCGCCACCACGGGCTACGACTTCGTCAACAAGGGATGGTCCTACACCACCGTCGACATCTACCGCGACCTGCACTGCTGGGAGATGCGCTTCTCCTGGGTGCCCTTCGGTTACTACCGCAGCTGGTTCTTCCAAATCAACATCAAAGCCGACGCCCTCCGCGACGTGAAATACGAGAAGCGCCAGCACTACCAGGAAAACAACGGTTACTACTCCTATTAATCAAACCCATAATCCCCATGGAAAACAAGCTCTATTACTCTATCGGCGAAGTGGCGGCCATGCTAGACGTGGCGCCGTCGGTGCTGCGTTTCTGGGAGACGGAGTTCGACTGCATACGTCCCACCAAGAACCGCCGCGGAAGCCGCAGCTACACCGAGCACGACATCGAGCTGTTGCGCCGCATCCATTACCTCACACGCGACTGCGGATACACCCTCGAGGGGGCCCGCGAGCAGATGCGCCAGCGTCCCGTCGAAGACCCCAAGATGGAGGTGATAAAAAACCTTACCGAGGTCCGCTCCTTTTTGGCGGAACTGAAAGAGACATTATAAAGATTCATCCCCCCCCCTACCCCCTCCCTTAGAGAGGGGACGGTGGATAGTGGTATGTAGTAGCCATCCCTGCAGGAGGGGACATTGAATACCAGCATGCGGAAACCGTCCCCTCCCCCCGGAAGAGGTGGCCCTGCAGGGGCCGGAATGGGGGGAACAATTATACCCCGTCAGGGGTTCCCGTTCAATAGAAAAACGGAAAAAAAGTCATTTATACTAACAAGCTAATAACCACCTATTAACACCTTACCAACTCCCTACCAACTCCTACCATGGTAGGAGTTGGTAGGGAGTTGGTAGGGAGTTGGTAAGGGTATGGTTGGGTGTTGAAACCAACCTGCTATTAAACGAAAACCCCTAACGGGGTAAACGTTGGGAATCGGGATGGGGTAAATCCTATTCTACGGAGTATCCTACCCCCCTCCCGAAGGAGGGGACAGGAGAAGACAAATATCTCTTACTTCCTACCCTTGGTCGACCCGTAAGCGTCGAGGGTGGGCGGGATGCCGGACCAGGAGGCGCCACCTGATGGCTTGTTGGCCGTGAGGATGGAGGCCAAGCCACTGCCAGGAGAGGCCACATCGGAGACACCTTCCTGGCTATAACCAATCAGGTAACAAGGAGTCGTGCCACCGAGAGTGGTGGTGAGAGCCGTACCACTGAGGGTGGTGCTGCCGTAGAAATTGCCGGTATGGCTCTCTTGGGCATAACTGTTGCTGATGATGCCACCTGTGAGTCTCCCCACGAAACCGCCGAGAGTAGCACTGGAGCCGTTGATATTAAGGGTGTAGACATAGCTGTTCGTCACCTCGCCACCACTGACGATGGCCACGATGCCGCCGCCAATATGGGTACCGCTGCCGACGTCGACAAGGATCTGTGCCTCGGAGTTGTCGGTATAGCAATTGATAACCTTGCCGCCGCTGACGGTGTGGGCAATGCCACCCGCCTGCGACCCTTTCACATATTTCGCCAGCCAACAATAGTCGACGGTGCCGCTGCTGACGGTGTGGACGATGCCGCCCACGGTGCCCGTGGTGGTGATGGAACCGTTGAGGTAGCAGTGCTCCACCTTACTAACCGTGGCGCTGTTCTTGTATACTATGCCGCCCCAGTTGGCGTCGCCACCGGCATTGATGGTGGCGGAGAAGTAGCAGTCTTGCACCGTCCCCTGGTTGTCGTGGCAGATACCGCCAATCTCGGCGCCCGTCATCGTGAGGGCCGAGGTCGCGCTGACATAGCAGCCGCTAACAACACTCTCGTTGCCGAGACCATTGGCGTTATCGAGGCAGATGCCGCCGATATGCTTGCCGCTGGACACCGACAGATTCGCCTCGCAAGCGCAGCCCTTTATCGTGCCACCATCGAGGTTCTGGCCCACGATGCCGCCGAGGTCGGCATAGGTGGCGCTGACCGTGCCACTCAAGCGGCAGTTCTTGATCTCACCGCGGTTGATATTGCAGAACGGCGAGAGGAAAGAAGCACTGCCGGAGAGGCTGGCACCGCTTTTGAGGACGAGGTTCTCGACATGACCTTTGGAGGTGATATCCTCAAAGAGGGGGATATTGCTGTTGTTGGTGATGCCATGGCTGGCATTGGAGGAGGCATCGACGAAATGGCCCGCGAAGTTCTCAATGGAGGAGGAGTTCCAGTTGGCGGTGGTGAGGACGATGTCGGTGCGCATGAGGTGAATGTAGGTGTCCTTCGTGATGGGCTGCCTGTTGATTGTGCGCGGGGTACCGGGGGTGGTGTCGTTGTAGCAGCTGCGGAGGTAAAGAAGGTCGTCGATGGTGTAGACCTTGAAGGGGCGGTCCTTGGTACCGTTGCCGGCGAGGGTTACCACGGTGTCGGGGGGGGTGGAGGTCCAGTCGGTGACGCCCACGGCCCGCATATTGGTGACGCCTCTGCGGCGCGTCTTGGCGGTAAGGTCCATGGAGAAAGTCTTCTCATCTCCTCCCACGTCGGCCTTGACCTCCATGGTCAGCTTGTAGGTGGTGGTGACACCCTCACCGGCAATGGCCGGAAGGACGAGATAGAAGGTCTTGAGGTCATTCGTATTGAACGTCAGTCCTGAACCGAAGGTAAGCTTTACCTGCTGCTCTTCAGCCGAGGGAGAGGCCTTAGGGGTGAGGTAGGGTTCGGGGATGTTGTAGTTGCCGATGGTAAAGGGGCCGCTGAGCTGCATGCAGCCGCTGCCTAAGCGCGAGGTGAAGGTGATGTCCTTGAGGGTGGCAGCAGAGGCAGTGGCGTTGTAGAGCTGCACACGAAGGATGCAGCCGAGAGAGCGGAAGTCGAGGTTGTAGGGTGTAGGGTGGGCGGGATCCCATGTGCCGCCATACCAGGCCACCATGGGATAGACCTGTTTGGCGAAGGTGAGGTCCTCCTTCTCACCCGGACGGCGGGGCTGCTCGGCAGGCATATCGAGGGTGACGGCGAAGTCGGCACTGCCGGCACCCGAACCTATGATACGGTTGCCGCTGCTCACCGGGTGCAGGCCGAGGAACTTGCCCGAATTTTCGGGCAGGGGAGCGAGGAAAACACCGTTGAAGTTCTCGAAATCAGAGCCTGGAGAGGCGCTGACAAGGTCGCCCACGGCAGGAGACTCATCGGCGATGGTCAGGTCGCTGCCGATGCTGATCTGGTCACCCAGTTCCCAGAGCACGAACTGCTCCTGAAAGAGGTAGACCTTGGTGTCGGAACCCTCGAGGGGCTCTATCGTGGCGTTGAACTGTACATCCTTGAGGTTCCCGTTCACTGGGATCTCCTTCTCGCAGGCCGTCGCCAGCAGCAACAAGCCCATCGCACACAGCCATTTAGTATATCTCATAATTTCTTTTATAACTTTAATCTTTAAAATCAGGATTCCTTTCTATTAAACGGAATCCCCCAGCAGGGTATCTCCCCTCCACCCTTAACCTTACCCCTAATAGGGCCTCCCCCCTCATTAAACCTTAAAGCTTATTCCCATTCACCGGTGGTCCATTCGCCACTGGCGTCAGTGTATTCCGACACCTCCTCGGCGGCGAGCAGTGAACTCGCGTCGGTACCTTCGACAAGGATATAATCCTTCGTCTTGTCTTTCAGTGCCACCGTGTTGGCATAGCCCTCTTCGGGGCTGTAGCAGTAGGCCTCCAGTGTGGGTTTTATATATCGTTTCTTCATATTATCTCTGTTTGATTACTTTCTGGATCACAATCTTCTCCGGCGAGTGGACGCGGACGAAGTAGACACCCGACACATAGCTCGTCATGTCGATGGTCAGCGTGTCGCTGCCATAGGAGTCGTAGTCCTGCAACTTGCGGCCCTCGTTGTCGTAGACCTCCACATGCGTCATGCCGTCGGCTTCGACGGTTACCAGACCCTTGGTGGGGTTGGGGTAGACGTTGACGGAGAATTCCGTCTCAACCAGCGGCGGCCGTTCGGGCGAGCCTGTGAAGGTGAGGGTGAGGGTCACGATGCTGTCGCATCCGTAGGCCGTGGCGAGGGTGTCGTGGAGCACGATGCTGACGCGCCCCTCCTCGCTGAGGGTCTGTTCGAGCATGCGCAGCTCATCGGCGTCGATGGAGAAGCCGTAGCCGATGTAGCTCTCGCCGTATTCCACGCTGTCGCTCACCTGGGTGCGGGTGCCGTAGTGCAGGCGGATGGTGGCTGTGACGGTGCTGTCGACCATCTCCTCGTAGTCCACGGTATGTGTCGTCAACACAGTGTCGCGGGTATAGGCGATGCCGTCGAGGACCACCCATTCGCAGCCGTCAAGGACCGTGACGGCCTCCACGGGTATCATGTCGGGCGTGCCGAAGAGGGGATAGCCGTTGTTGACACCCTCGAGGTCGCTGCGCCAAGTCTTGTATTCGCCACCTTCGGCGTTCCTCGCGCGTACCCATCTATTCAGTGCGCGCGTGAGGTTGTTGACACCCTGGATGTTCTTGTCGAGGGTCACGCGGTTGCCCTGTCCCTCGAAGTCGGCGCTGTTGCTGAGCATACCGCCCTGCTGGCGGCCGACGACCTTCGTCGCGGTGCCGTGGGCTGCGAAGTTGTCCACAGCCTTGGTGCCTTGCCCCATGACGGCCGTCACGCTGCCGCCGGTCTCACTGCCGCCCACAGTGCCGTAGACGTAGTTGTTCATGATGTCAGCATTAGCGCTACGTCCCACGATGCCACCAATACGCTGCGACTTGCTGTTACCCTTGATGAGTATATAGTTGTTGGCAATCACCGAACGGCCACTGACGGCCTTCGTACCACGACCCTTGTTGCCACCGGCGTTATCGCCTGTGACAACCTCGTACGGACGGTCATCGCAACCCGATGTCAACGTCACCCCATAGGTGGTGCAGCCGGGTACATAGATATCACTGATGTCGATTTCGATGGAATTACCATCAGAGGTGGTAGGATCCTCGGAAGTGATGGGACCAATACAATTGTTGCTCTGGTTGCTCTGCGGTCCACAGACAGTAATCTGGACTTGCGCATCAGGATAATCCGAAGTGTTAACCCAAGTAACCGTCACAGAAGCATTCGTCTGCTGGTCGCTGGTGACGCTGAGTGTTGCCGAGACCTGATATTCCGGACAAGACAACCCCTCAACAGCGCCATAGAACCATCTACCACTACAGGGGGAGTAGAGGCCCACAGTGTAGGCACTGGCAAGTGGCGTCTCAAGGGGGAAGGCATAGCCATCGCTCTCGGAGGCTAAGATGGTGGTCGTCACCGCCTGCGAGAGATCCCATTCCGTGCCGACACAATAGCCTATCGTCAAGATCTCGTTATCATAATTCTCGGAAACAAGTTCTCTGCCCCAACTAATCTGGAGCATGTATCCATCATCAGTAGATATGCCTGCCTCGATATAGTATTCCGGGCACACGGGCACATCGTTATTCCTCACCTGAACAAGGGTGGTGAGCATGGAGGTGGTGGTGTCGTTGCAAATTGCCTTGACGGCGATGGTGTAGACGTGGACACCAGTATCCGAAGATGCGGGGATATAGACATTGGCGCTGCCGTTGCGGGCATCCTCCCAAGTGGCAGGATTGTCGGAGGTCTCGTACCAGCTGTTGCCTTCGCAGTAGCTCACCTTCACATTGCGGGCAGAGGTATTCCATATAACATTGACAACAACGTATTCCGTTTCGTTATTATCGCTACCAGTGGTCATCCTACCTGTCACCGCTGCACGGAGGTTGCCGAGGGGACAAACCGTCGGGTCTTCCTCGCCGCTCTCGTGGCCGGTGATACCACCCACATAGAGGCCGTTGGCGTAGTTGTCGACGACAACACGGTTGTTAGTGATCTGGTCGCCCTCGCCGGTACCGGCGACACCGCCACTGTAGACTGCGTTGCCTGTGTACTTGGCCTCGACAACGCTGTTCCTGATTTTGCTATTCGTGGCGTCACCCACCATACCGCCACTGACATAGTTGGTGGTGAGGATGGAGGTGGTAGTGGTAGCATGGGTACGGTTGGGGTCGGAGACCACGGCGCAGTTGTCGATAGTGGTGTTGGAGGCCTGTGCCGCCAAGCCACCCACATAATGGCCACCGCGCACGAAGATGTCCTGCAGAGCCACGCCCGTGCACTCGGCCCTGTCGAGCAGGCCAAAGAAGCCCACATAGTTCATCGTGGGTTCATTGATGATGATGTTCTTGATGACCACGCGGTCGCCATCGGTGAGGGGTGTCGTGGTGGTCTCGGCCGGACCTACGCCGACGAGTTTTCCGCGGAAGCCATACTGGCGCGTACCCACAGGACTCCAGAGGAACTTCTGCATATCATAGGGCGTGTTCAAGGCGTCCTTCTGGTGCAGGTAGATGGTGTCGAAGAGGAAGGGGCGTGCCTGGTAGCCGTTCAAGCCGTTGACGATGCTGATGAACCAAGCCAGACCGTTCTCATTATATATATGTACCGACCCGCCATGAGTGGTTACATAGCCGGCCTTGGTCTCAAGGACGGGGGCGTCCTTACTGTTGAAGAGGTTGTAGGTGGTCACCATGGGGCGTCCCTCATAGTAGTAGGTGGTGGTCTGTGCCACACCGGCCTCTTCGGGTTTGTCGATGGTGTCGCTCCAGTGGATGGTCGAGCCGTAGTAGGCGATGACATCGTCATCGTGCGGCGGCACTGTATAAGTGATGGGGTTGTCATTGAAGGGTTCGAAGTTCCACATGAGGAACTCGGAGCCGGAGTAGGTGGGCTGGGTTTTCAGGCGGATAACCTCACCCTCGCAGAAGAGCAGGTCTTCGAGACTGTGTCCAGAGCCGTCTTCATTCTCCTGGTAGATGACGTCGGTGCTGCCGATACGGGCGGAGATGCGGCCCTGCGAGCCGTCGGTCCACACATAGGGGGTGATCTTGACAGCCCTGTAGTTGCGGTTACCCTCAGCCACGACAGCACGACTGGTGTCGGTCCAGCCATTGTCGGGCGAGGTGACACGCTCCCAAGCCGGGAGGCCGTCGACACCTACCTTCTTGACATTGATCTTCATGTCCTTGTACAGTTGGCACTCGCCCGTGGCGTCGACTGCCGAAACACGGACCTGAGCGGTCATCGTGTTGATGTTATTGCGCATGTTGAGGCTGGGTGTCAACAGGGTGTCGGCGATGGAGGCTAGGTAGAGGCTGTTGTCATTGTCGTTGAGACGGTTTGTCACCAAAGTATTGGGGTAAGGCGTGGTGTAATCGCGCATCACGTCATAGTTCTCGCCGTTCTTGACCGTCCAAGTGTAGCTGTAGGGGGCGAAGCCGCCCTGAAGGCTGTAGATGACGACATCACCGCCCGTGGGGCAGCTGTTGCCGTCCATGGCGTTATACTGCAGCACATCCTGTCCCTGGATATTACCCGCTATCGGCAGGTTATAACTCTCCGACTGGTGACGGAAGGTAGCACAACGGAAGAGGTAGGCCGCAACATTATTGATATCCTGATTATAAAATATACGGAAATTATCGTCTTCTTGGAAGTTCTTATTTTTATATATCTTCTCCATGACTGTGAAATCCACACCCTTATTTACAGCAAATCGGATGGTGTCACGTGTTGTGAGTCCAGGGAACCACTTGCGCACGCCAATTCTCGTTTTGTCACCCAACACTCCTAACACTTGTATATTATCACTCTGCAGATCATGCATATCAAGGTAGTATTGTCTGGCATTAGCCTGTTCTTCCACAGGCAATAAGGCTATACGCTCCTCTTCGGAGGAAGGTAGAGATGTAGGTTGCGTGCGAGTAAGATATACGTTAGCCTTCTGCCAATTCTCATACACCTTTGCTGTGTCTAGTGTAAAACGTGAAGGTTTGTTGTCGATAAAAGCCATCTGCCACCAACTTGTACCAGCAGAGGTATGAATAGCAGGGTCAACCATCCTATTGCGTGTAATATCCACAACTGTTTTCTTATGTGACTGTGGCAACACTATATTACCTCCATCCACATAGATAGCACCATTACCCGGTCGCAATGGGTTGTAATGCTCGTCACCCGGAAGATCAAGATGAATGGTGTGGCACAGATTATCGCGTACTATCACATCTCCCTTAAGGGTCAGCGTGCCATTGCCCGTAACACTAATGGCGCCCATCATCTCTGAATGACGGGACAAGCCATCGGCGTCATGCTCGTTTTCTTCATGGCCATAGGCATTCCAGTTGTGACGCACCAAAGTACCTTCCGACAAGGTTACAGAACCGTTGTCTTTAATCATGATAATAGGCGCAAAAACACGGTTAGTGTCGGGCTGTTTATCCATAGTGTAGGTCGTCAACGGATGGGTATCATCCCCAAATTGGAAGGAGTTGAGGAAATGCACCTTACCATTAGCATCAAGCACCAGTGCTCCTTGGGCATCACGCTCAACCACTTTTGTCACAGCTCCTGCACTACCATGGAAGTCGATATTCTGTGCTGTAAAGAGATTGTTTTCTCCACTCACCACTACCATCGGGCCACGGTACACACCCAACTCGCTCGGCAGCTCGTGGTGGTGACCTGCATAACGAATCACCTGTATTGGAGGACCATCGGCGCCCTGTATATGGACAGGACGCTCATTAATATTCACTTGGTCAATAATGGCAATTACATCGCCTTCTTGATAGACACTGCTACTCAAAGCGTGCTGGAATGAATTCACATAGGAATTGGGGCTCTTGCCCACCTTCTTCGCAGCCACCTGAAGGTCTGGATTCAAACCACTTAGATAGGTATTGTAATCTGAATTAGGATTATTGAAAGGATATACAGTATAGGCACCGCGGCGAACATAATCGGTATCCGAGGCCAAAAAGATGGTATCACCATGCTCACGCGTCTTAACATATATATTGATTTTGAAATTACCCTGTTTCTCGCCTTTTACCCAACGCATACCAATCACAGCCTTGCCCAAATAACCCTTGCCTCCATTCTCAGGGTAAACTCGCTCACCATCGAAAAGAAGTTTAACGTTGATGGCAGCCGTACCACGACCGTCAAGAATACCCACACGCATACCATTGGGAGCGGACTCTGAACGGAGAACAACAGAATCGTTGCCATCCTTGGCATATTTTTGCGGACCGCTTCCGGTGGCACGTGCCAATGTAAAGAGGTTAATCTCGTCCTTGTCGATGGCAGTCCAACCCAAGTTTTCATTCAAGTCGCCAGTAATGGCATCGTTGGGTATTAAGTGTATGCCAAAACGGTTTCTTATCGAATAATCAACATTCGTAATATCTTCGGCATTCTCGGTTAAATAAAATCTCTCACTCCCATTATCTGTAACACCATTACCATTGGTAGGTTCCCACTGTACGCTGGTGATATAGAGTTCACGATTCTCATCGAGGGTAATGGGAAGGATGACTCTGCGAGTGAACTCATTGGTCGTACCATTATTAAACATAGCCAGCACATTGGTCTCAATCTCACGGAAATTGTCAATAATGGTGCTTAAGTATGCCTTCACTTTCACCGGTCCCACCTTATAGTTGTTCTCATCATACTCATCGAGAGTAAACTCAACAGTACCGAGGAACGTAGTGGCAAAATTAGGATTGTAGGTAAGGTAAAAGTCCATGCTAGGCATAACACGGTCTCCCACTACCACTTTCGGAGAACAATAGCCAGCCGAAGCATTATAGTAGGCGTTTCCTGACAGGACCAACTTACTCATAGACTCAGTCACAGGATTACCATTGCCATCATCAATGGCAGGCATCACATAGTGTCCACCGCTAGTCTGGAAGTACTGTCCAGGCACCATCAACAATCCGAATGTGTTGTCCGGGTAGCTCACAATCTGGTCTCTACCCGTGCGGAAACTATTGTCTCCAAGAGTTGCCTCAATCCATGAACCTTGCGTCTGTACATCGTTTGGATACTCAGCGGCCATCGTCGCGAAGCTGGAATCTGGAAGCCACGCCTCGTCCACCATATTCACCGCCGAGGATGATCCCGCAAAGATAATGCCATTGGGGTCAAGTTTATAGTAGTGACCTTCAGAAGTAGCAGGAAGAACGATGGAGGCTTTGGCCAAAGCCAAATCCTTTGAGTCAATCATGACATTGACATCTTGTTCCAACTTTTCGGGGTCAGCATGTGCCAAGATTGCTGTCTCGCGCAAACGTGTGCCACCTCCCACCTTCCACTCACGATAGTTAAGAAATTCAAGATCTTCATCAATAAAATTGGTGTAAGGGGATTCTGCATCGGCCGATACATAGTTGCCATCCTCTGAGTCCAACCAAACCAAAGGGTTTCCTCCACGATCTGTGGCGTATCGGTTTGTAGTATCGCAAGGAGAAACAAAGCCCGAATAACCATCTGCCCAAGTATACCCTCCCCAATATGGGTCATCCGACAACCAAGAATACACGCCAGAGACTGTAGGATCCGAGTCTTTCCAATAATAGGCAGTAGCGAGAGCGGTAACAGAGGAACTATATCCATAGGGGGTTGCAATATAACTGAAACCTTTGACATAGCCAGGCGTATAATAATTTTCTCTTAATGGGGGTTCATCTCTCTGTATTTTGAAGTCAATACCATTATTGAGCACCATCAAAGTGTGTTTCTTAGCGTCAACAATAGGGTCAACAACAGCAGTATACCCACACATGGTGGCAGTGTTGCCACAAGCATCTGCACTTGTCGTCACATCGCGAAGTGTCTGCACAGGAACCAGTTCCAGATTGCCTTCGTTCAGTTCTTCTTCGTAATTATACAAATTAGAGATAAAACTCAGTGGTGCATCATATTCCGCCACATTAAAACCACGGAAACACATAGTGTCTATACGGAGGATAGAGTACGGCTCGCTGATGTAAGCGGTAGTAGCGTCAGTAGCGCCAAGGTAATGTATCGCAGTGTTATGCGAGAAGAAATATTTGGCACGCTGTACACTCTCCAGTTCCTTGGTGGGATGGCAATTGTCAAGTTCACCGTAGTTGCGCAATTCAATTTTCGAATGCACGTCACCACCCAACACCGAGGTGCCACTACCAAAAAGACTCTTCTTGATGTTCATCTGCGGCAGCATATTGAGCTCATCGGCACCAGTGTTGTAGTTCTTTCCATCAACAATAATACTACTCTCTCCACCATTGAAACCCTGTGTAAAGAAATTGGACTGACCTGTACCGGCACCCCAGTTGGCGCCAGCATAGATGGAATGGTTCAACTCTATATTCGTCTTACTCAAGGCAGGCGACAAACTACCATTCTCTCCTGGCTTGAACTTCCAATAAAGACTGTCATCGCTGTTAGTAACATGGGTGGCAGAATATGCCTCACAACTATCGATGGCATCAACGCCGACATTGACATACACTGAGCCGTAAGTGGTGCCGAGATAGCCGGCACCATAGAGATTACTTTCCACTGTGCCTCCTGTGATATTAACAATCGACGAAGGACGCTTGGTGGTATGATCTTTATCAACACACTCGCTGGCATAGCCGTCACTCACACTCTCCGAACCACCATAGAGACTCATGCGTATTTCCCCACCATCCATATTGAGTACTTTCAGACCATACACCAGGGCATCGGTGCTTGTGCCACCACGGCCACTGGCACCACAGAAGACATTGTTGTGGAATATACCATTATGGATGTTAGTAATAATATAACTATAGTCGAGAGGATTACTATGAGCATGTTCTACATTCAAATCAATATCGGGGACCTTGTAGCCATTCTCATATATATAAGCACGGGTAATGGAGTCTTTTTTATAGGTCCACGTACTACCCATCTTGCCACCACCATAGAGGTTCCCCTCCACTTCGCCACCGTTGAAGGTAAGATTTACATACTCAGTGTTGGGTCGACGGATGTGTCGGTAGACAGGATGCTCCGAATCACTCAAGTCGTCGGCATAGGTATCCGTCGTATAATCATCATCTGAATAGGCGCCATTACCAGCGCCATAAATATTATAGAAACGTCCGGAATTGACATTGATAACAGTCTTGTAGACGTCGCCTGAGAAATCGTTGCCACCATAAAGATTCTGCACCAAATTAATACCACTGAAGTCGAGGTGTGCAGTGCCATGAACCTCCGATCCCCAGCATCCACCATAGAGTTCGTCAAAGGGAGTATCCCATCCACTATAGGTGGTGATAAAGGTATTCATGACGTCTCCTCCTCGGCCGCCGCCATAGGCTTTGGCAGAAGTAATCTCTTTGGCATGATAGAGGTTCACATATGTATTCTCGTTGACATTACCATAACGTTTACCCTGCAAGTCACGTGCGTTGAGATCGGCATAGTTGCCCATGCCACCGCCATAGACGGCACCGTGTATGATGAGCTGGCGGTCGGTACCGCCCACGGTGTCGTTGACAATCACGCAAGTGGCACGGCATTCTGCCATGGAGCCACCACCGTAGATGCCTCCAGCTTCATTGTTGATCTCACCCATTGTGCCTCCCCAGATGTTGATATTGGTACTGTCGACGTCGGGACGCGCGGCAACAGCGAGAAGGGCTTCCTCCAACTCAACAGAATCGGCATGAGAAAGGATGGTATGGCCATCGAACCATGTAGGATGATCATTGACGAAACCAAAGGGATAAACATTGTACATGTTATCACCAATCTCCAGATAGTCGTAGCGGCCGTCAGAGCCACCAAAGAGGTTCTTCACCACGCCACCGCTGACGTCGACACGGGCGATGCCGGTGATGGAGCCCGAAATGTCGTTGCCGCCGAAGATGTAGCGCACACCCTCGGCCTTGGTATTCTTCACCTCGACGAAGGTGGTGCCATCGACATTGCTCATGCGATTGCCGCCGAAGATGGTGTCTTCAACCGTGACATTAGGGCTCTCTACGACGACATGCGTCGAGACGTCCTTCACGGGGTTGCCGAGGATATCCTTGAAGTCGTTGCTCTTACGGCCCATGACGCCGTTGTTGGCACCACCAAAGACGGTGTTGACGATGCCCTGCTTCAACCGTATTTCGGGCACCACGTCGAGCATGTCGTCCTGGTTGTTGCCACCGAAGATAGTGTGGACGGTATGTACATCACTGGAGGTGTTGTTGAGCAACACCACTACATCGCGCTCCACACCCACGCCGTTGCCACCACCGAAGACGGTGTTGATCGTGCCACCCGAGGTGTGGATGTCGATGAAGGTCGACGACTGCTTGGGGGTGAGGCCCGTGCCAGTGACGTCGGGACAGAAGGTGATGGACTCGTATTCGGGACGATTGCCGAAATAGTCGTAGGCGCCATTGCCCGAGCCATAGACCTGATTGATGATGGGAGTGTCCTCAATGCGGAGGTAGGCCGAGTAGTTGGCGTTCCATGAGCCGTCGTTTGTGTTAAGCTTCGTGCCATCGGAGGTCTCCATATCGCCATAGGCCACACTGTCGGCCTGCCGCTCGAGTTCTGCAATCTCCGTTTCGCTCATGCCGGGCTGGACACGGGAATCAAAGTACTCCTTCCACTTGTCGGGGTTCATATAGGCGCCGAAAGAGTTGATGGAGCCCGTGCAGTCGTTGCCACTAAAGAAGGCACCGTCAATCTGTATGTTCTTGCGCAGGGTGAGGTAGGCCAAGCCATGGATGTGCGACTGGAATCCGCCACCAAAGACATTGCCCATCACACGGCCGCCACTGGCCATGAGGTGCACAGTGCCATGCTTCTCGCCGCCAATGGCGTCGAGGTTGATGTCCTGCTCCACGCGTTCACCTGCGGCATTCAGTTTCTTGATTTTATTGCCCGAGCCGTTGAAGCCCACGTCGGCATGCACAGCGCCGCCCACGAGCTGTCCCAGCACCAAGCCGCCACGCATATAAAGGTTCACATTGTTGTGGGTGGGGAAGAGCATGCCCACATAGTCGTTGTAAGGGTCGTAGGAGACGGCATTGTCTACGTCGGAATAGGTGTCGTAGAGCTCACCATCGTCGTAGTGGTGAAGATTGTTCTGGTCCTCGCAATGGTAGTAACCATCGGAACCGGCAATGGCGTCGCCCACCACCAGCGCGTTGCCATCAAGCAACAGGTAGGTGCCTTCGCCGGTCTCGGAGCCCACATCGCCCGACACATCGTTGCCGCCATTGACATAGCCGAAGATGCCGCCGGAGAGGTAGACGCCACAGGCATTCTTCACATTACCCATGCGGCTACCGCCGAAGACATAGTCGCAGACAATCTTCGAGTCGGGCAGTGCGGTAACGATGGTACCAACCCTCTGGGGCAGCGACCGCTTGCCGTAGTTCTTGGCCCAGCCGCCATCCTGCATGGAGCCGTCAGGATTGATGTCGAAAGCCTGATTGAAGAGGTTGTTGTACATGAACATATCGTTGGGGAAGGGGAGGCTGTCGGCCGTGAAGCGGGCATTGTTGGTCATGTCACCCACGTTGCCGCCACCGTAAACGCAGCTGATGCCACCGGAATGGAGCTGGATGGTGGTGATGTTGGCCATGTCGGCGGCGTTGTTGCCGCCAAAGAGGCAGCGCACGTTATATTTTCCCTCCTCGGGGCTGAAGTTGTCGGGGCCAAAGCCGTCGAAGAAATGCTCGTCGGCAGCGAGGGCCTCCACGGGGTTGGTGTACACGAGGTCGGTGGGATAGGTGGGGTTGGTGCAGATGAAGTGGCCGTTGTAGCCGAAGCCTTCCCTGTCGTTGCCGCGCAAGCACTCGACGGTACCGATGGGTTCGGTCACGGTGGCGTTGTTGCCGCCCAAGAAGACGGTGTCGATCATGCCGCCCGTGACTTTGACGTTGGCGTGGGAGCCATCGACGAGGTTGCCGCCGCCGAAGAGGTAGCGGATGCCGAAGTCGCGTCCAAAGCCGCTGAGGAAGGTCTCCTCGATGTCCTCATCCTCAGGGATGAGCTTGGTGTCGTGGACGTTGACGAAGACCGTCGAGGTGTTGGCCACCGAGCCGCCGACGTTGTTGCCACCGAAGACGGAATAGATGGTGCCACCGTTGATATCGATGGTGACGCCGTTCTCTGGGTTCTGGCCCTCGTTGGCGGTGACGCCGATGAAGGCGTTGCGGGCACCGCCGAAGAGGGTATCGATGGTCACATAGTCGTTGTGCCAATGGGTGGAGTCGCCGTTGGCGGCCACGAAGAAGGTGTTGACCACGCTATCGGCGGTATTGGTCTTGTTGCGGATGGTCGTGGTGCCTTCGGGGACACCCACGGAGATGTGGGCCGTCTTGATGTAGGGGATGGTGCCGTCGCCGTCGTCACCCGTCTCCTGCTGGTCTACCTCGTCGGGACGCCCGATGAAGAAGGGGGTGTAGGTGAACTGGTGATCCACCACGGGGGTAAATTCGGCAGTCCAGGCACTGGGGTTGTGGTTGAGGTTGTCGGCATTTGTGTTGGAAGAGAGGAACGTGCTACGTTGGGGCAGCGAGTTCCAGGGGTAGACTTTGCCATTAAAGTAGTAGGCCTGGTAGCAGAGCGAGGTGCTCTGAGTGTAGTAGTAGGGGTTGGTGTGATCGTTGTTCTCGAAGAGGGCGTTGATGCCTTGGTAGGTGTAGTAGCCGTTGCCGCCGCCATAGACGTTGCCGATGCGCACGGGATGCTCCTCGACGGTGTACTCGGTGCCGATGCGGAGGTTGGCACCAGCGTCGCCCTGCACCCATCCGGCGATGTCGTTGCCGCCATAGACGGTGGGTATGTCGTCGGCACTGTGGATGATAATCTGCGTGCCGCCACCCACATTGGCCATGCGACCGCCGCCATAAACGGCGCCACGCACCACAGGACCCGTCTTGGGCTGGGGCTTCTCATAAGTCTTCGTGTATTTCAGTTTCAGCGTCGTGGTGTCGCGCTGCACCACACCGTTCTTGTAGCGCACGGTGACATAGACCTCCACCTGGTGTTCGCCATTGACGGGCGAGAAGAAGGTGAGGGTGGTGCCGATTGGATGGGTGCTCATGCGGGCGACAGGGTCGACCTCCACATAGCGGAGGCTGCTGTTGTTGACACTGAAAAGGATGGTGTCGACCTCGGTAGAGTGCTGCACCCCGCTGGGGGTGGCGGTGATAGGGCTGCCGCCTTTGTAGAAGTGGGTCTCGAAAGAGCCCTGACCTGCAGAGCCGAAGACGCCCTCCTGGTTACGGTAGCGGTAGTTGAGGTGGATACCGCGGCGGTGGATTTCCTCGCGGTATTCCGTATAGGCCGGACGCACAATCATCGGCACCTTGTAGTCGGCGGAGTCGATGATGTTGGCCGTGAGGGTGACCTGAGGGTTGGGGGCCTCGGGGTTGTAGGTCAACTCGGTGACCACGTCGGTCCCCCCGACACTGGTGATGGTGATGCCGGTGTGCAGCGTGTGCTGCTGGGCATCCACGGTACGCTGCAGGCCGTAGGGCTTGCCGACATCTTCGCTTGAGGCAGGATTATTGTCAGACAACACATCGCCAGCAGCGACATTGACGGTATTCTCCACAGAGTCCTCGTGGGCCGTCACGTCGACGGGCAGGAAGAGGGCAGCGGTGCCCACGGGGTGGTACTCAAAGCCGTCGGACACGCCGTCGAAATAGCGCTTGTGAATGGGGGCGTCGCCGTAAGCTGTATAGTCGTCGTAGTAGATATCCTCGGGGCGCTGGTAGCTGTCGCGAGAGAGGGTCCACTTGCGGTCGGGACTATCGCCAGCCAACTCAGCACCAGTGGTGCGGTTGCGCTCCTGGAACATGATCCAGTAGTAGTTGTTGACGGGGTTGCCGTCGATGACGGGTTTCTCCCAGGCGGCAGCGCCGAAGTCCCAGTTGTACCAGTAGGTCGACTGCTCGAGGGGCTTGCCCACCTCAGCACGCACCACCCTCAGGCCGTTGTCGGAGGAGCCCACAAGGTAGTAGCGGTAGGGGGTGCCGTCGGCGGCAGCCCACTCTTGGTAGTAGTAGCCGGTGTAGCCCGTGCGGAACCAGGCGCAATAGGGGGTGAAAGCAGTAACAGCGGCAATCTTGGGACTTTCGGGGGTAGTGATGTCGAGGGCCAGATAGACACTGCCCTTGGCGGTGATTTGGGTCACATGGTCGTTGCCCTTGGTGTGCACCTCGTACCAGGAGTCGGGAGGATTGCTGCGCGCGGCGTCATAGCCCACAATTTCTTGCCAATCCACATCGCTCTGATTCTCCAAGCCGTTGGACCAGTAAAGGTTGCCATTGGTGAGGGTGAAATAGCCCTGCGCCATGGCACACTGCGGCAGCAGGCCGCATATCACCAGCAGCAGCAACAAAAAAAATCGCGCGCTCGCAGGCGTAATATATCTATATTTTGTAGTTTTCAACATAATTTCAACAATTGGTTATACGGGCCAATATCAAATATCGATTTGATATACAATAAGGTACACCAAAACGTATAGAATTGTCCAATAAGCAAAGATACGAAAAAAATTGAAAATGAGGAAATTTTAACGTTTATTTTCACCAGAAAACAAGGAATCGAAGGGGTGAGAGGTTGCCGTTTAAAAGCAGATTGAGGCCTACCCTCCCCCACCCATCTCCTACCATGGTGGGAGATGGGTGGGAGATGGGTGGGAGATGGGTGGGAGATGGGTGGGAGTTGGGTAGGAGATGGGTAAGAGTTGAGTAAGAGTTGATAGGTAGATATAAGTGATTTACATATGGTTACATCAAGCTTTTCACCCGCTTTTTTCCTTCGCCCGTTTTTTTCCGCCCACCTTCTCCCACCCCCTACCCCCTCCCTGCAGGGAGGGAACGGCTGGTGCGAATTTCTTCATCCCCTCCTTCGGGGAGGGGTGGCCCCGCAGGGGTCGGGGTGAGCTTATGCAGTGTATCGCTACCTATTCACCACGGCGCTGATGAGGCTGGGCATGTAGCCGGGGCGCTCGACGATGGCCTTGAAGGTGGCGTTTGCGGGGAGGTTGGGGACGGTGAGGTCGGAACCCGTGCTGGCGATTGCGGTACCAACCTGTGCAGGTGAAGCACCGGTCTGGCCATTGAGGCTGCGGGGCGTGGAGCCGTCGGTGGTGTAGATGACCTTGGCGCCGACAGGCACGCCACTGATAGTGACGGTGTTATTGCTGAGGGTGAGTGTCGGGGCGTCGGCGGTGAGGTAGGAGACATCCGACGTGAAGCATCCACGCATCACGGAGATGGCTCTGACCACCTGATGCTCGTCGATGGGGCCGAAGGGTTCCTCGTCGTCACCTTCCGCGATGACACCGTATTTGGTGCCGTGGTAGGTGGAGGAATTCTCAATATCGCTAGAGGCCTTGTCGAAGGTGGGATCCGTGCCGTCGAGGGTGTAGATGATAGCAGCGCCCATAGTGCCGTCGAGGGTCACCTTGTTGTCACTTCCGATGCTGATTTTCGGCATGGTAGCCTTGTCGAAGGCGGTAAGGGAGGGAATCATGGTGCTGTCGATGCCGTAGGCGCTGGAGAGGTATCCGATGATCTGGATCTGGTCGTTCCAGCTGAATTCGAAGGGCTCGGTGAAGAGTGTGGCGGCCGTGGCGGGCACCGGGGGTGTAGAGCCGTCCCTAGTGTAGCTGAACTGCACGCCGGGCGTGGTGCACTGGAAGCGGCCTTTGAGGGTGGTGCCGTCCATGTAGGCTATGAACTCGGGCGGGAAGACCTGCTGGGCATAGCCTATCTGGAGCTCGGTGCTGCCGGTGACGATACCGGCGTTGCCGCCGCCGTAGACGGAGGACTTGATGTCGGAGAGGCCGAAGATGCCCACGTAGGTCTCGCCGGTGACCTTGGCCGTGGTACCGTAGCCGCCGCCAAAGACGATGCCGGAGGTGAAGGAGCCTTCGTTTTCGTCGCCGTCCTTGCCGACAACGGCGTCGCGCACAATGACGAGGGTGTTACCCACCACGGGGGCTGCAGAGCCGCCGCCGTAGAGGTTGCCGAAGACGCGCGCCGCGCGCGGATAGGTACGACCCGACTCAGCGTCGGTCTCGGGGAATCCACCCACGACGACGCGGGGGTAGGAGGTGCTGACAGCCGTGGCACCAAGGCCGCCGCCGAAGACATCCTGGATCTCCACCCAGGCGGAGTCGGTCATATCGCCGGCGGGCGTGTCGGTGGAGGCGAGATTATAGTAGCGGTTGTTCTTGATGTTGACGGTAGGCGAGCCGCGGTAGGGGTCGGTGGGCGAGTAGGCTGCGTTGCGGCCACCGCCATAGACATTTTCGAGGTGCAGGCCGTCGGCACAGCTGTAGTCGGGGTCGAAGTCGACATTGACGGTGACGGTACCCGTGATGTTACCGTTGACATCGGAGCCTCCGAAGAGGTTCTTGACGAGGCCGCCGTAGAGGTTGACGATGACGTCGCCATAAACGTTGGCGGCCGTGTCTTCGGTGCCCTTGCAGCCACCGAAGAGGTTCATGACCCTGCCGCCTTCGACGTTGAGGGTAAGCGTGACGGGGTTTTCGGGGGTGCCGAGGTTGGCCTTGCTGCCGCCAGCGTAGAAGGTGTTGAAGGAGGAGCCGCACTTGAGGGTAACCTCGCCGTTGCTGCTGGGGGCGTTGTTGCCGCCGCCGAAGGCTTCCTTGATGAGCAAGGGGCAGCCGCCCTCGCTGTCGACATTGAGCTTGGTGAATCCTATGTCGCCCAAGGTGTTGGAGCCGCCGAAGACCTGGGTGAAGATGCCGCCGTGGATATCGGTGGTAGCAGTACCAAGGACATTGGCCGCCGTGCCGCCGGAGCCATTGCCGCCGCCGAAGATGCGGTCGAGGTGGCCACCATCGATGATGACGTGGTTGTTCTGCGTCTCTGCTGCATTGCCTCCGCCATAGACATCCTTCACGGTGTTCTGGTCACAATAGTGGATATGCACAAGGGTGGTGCCAGTGGAGGTGTTGAGGGGCTTATGGTCGGCCTTGTTGCCACCGCCGAAGACCTCCTTGATGGCATAGCGTTTGGCGGACACCAGATCGGCATTCTGCTGACCTTGCAGGGCCTGCAGATCGGCAGCGTCAAGAGTATCCACGTTGGCAGCCACGGCCTTGAGACCGGAGGGGTAATGGTCGCCCGCGACTACGGTATCCGAGCCATGCACAAGCGGGTCGGTGTCGGTGTGTGCGGTGCTGTAGATGTGGACATTGGTATTGCCGAAGGGAGTACCGGAATAGTTGTTTGCGCCATAGACTGAGCCGTGGAGGGTGGCGCTGCCAATGCCGGTACCTGCCTCTTCGCGGCCGATATTGACGTAGGTGTTGCCATTGGTGGTCTTACCAGGTTTCTCGTCACCGACGGGGGCCATGGAGCCGCCGCCGTAGATGTCGCCATGGATGGTGCCACCGAGAATGTCGACAGTGGCGTTGCCGAAGACACGACCGGCGAGGACGTCGGCCGTCCAACGCAGGCCAAGGGCCGTACGGGCAACAGTGGAGTCATTGTAGGCATCATGCGTGACATGATTGTCGTCCTCGTATTGAGTAGCATCGTCCGCCGGGTCGTCGGATCCGTAGCCGGCACCGTAGACATCGCCGAAGTTGTAGGGCGTGGTGGAGCCAACGGTAAGTCCCGCGGTGCCGATAGTGCCGCCGAGGACAATAACGTGGGTGTTGCCGATGACCATACCCTGTTCGCCACCGCCATAGACGTTGCTGCGGATAAGGCCACCTTCAGCCATGTTGATTGTCACCTCCGAACTGCTCGAGCGGGCCATGGAGATCCAGTGGGGGCAGGTGATATCCACATCACCCTGACTGCCGCCGTAGACGTTGCCGGTGCAGGTGTGGAGGAGGGTACCATCGCTGTTGTACATGGTCCAGAGGCCAGGGTTCTCATTTTCGGAGAGGTCTCGGTCGACCAACTCCTCATGTCCTACAGCAGGCTTTTTGTAGGTAAACTCCTGTTCCAGACCGATGGTGGGCGTACCGGTGATGTTGACGGTAGCCTTGCCGGTATTGTCGTAGAAGAGGCCCTTGTCGTCCCACCAACCGATGCCAGCCATCTCGCCGCCGCCGAAGACGGAGCCTCGGATAGTGGGGCTGCCGCTGACGGTGATGGAGGTGTTGGCCACGCGGCCGGCGTCGACATCGTCGTAATAGTCGATGTCACCCTTGCCGGAGCCCATGATGTCGCCCACACTCCAGTCGCACTTGAGGAGGTTGACGGCGTTGTCGGTGCCTATGGTACCGCCGCTAACCTCAATGGTAGCAAGACCATGGTTAACAGCGTCGTAGTCGTATTTCTGGGTAGTCTCATTGAGGGTGAGGAACTGGTCGATTTTGCCGTCGACGTCGACACCGGTGAGTGCCAGACGTCCACCACCGAAGAGAGAGCCGTGAATCATGCCGTCGGTCATGGCAACGTAGGTGTTGCCACCCACACGACCGCAGCTCTTGTAGAGGTCAAGGGTTTTATCCGTCTCGTTCTCGTCTCCGCTTCCGCTGCCGCCGCCGAAGACATTGCCATTGAAGACCCAGAAGCCAGTAGGCAGGAGACTGTTATGATTGTCCAATGCCGAGTCCGCATAACCTTCATCGCCAACGGTGCCGCCCGAGATGGTGACATGGGTGTTGCCAGTAACGTGGCCGTCGCGGCCACCGCCGTAGACGTCGAGATGGACCTGACCGCCAGAGACATTGACGTAGGTTTCCTCGACATCGCAGTAGTTCTTGTAGCTGTCGCCCGAAAGACCGCGGCCACCGCCGTAGAGGTTGCCGCCCACGTCGCCGCCGCGCATTTTGACCCTGGTCTCGCGCTTGACGCTACCTATCTCACCACCACCGAAGACGGAGCCGTGGACCTGGCCGCCACTGACATCAACGAGTGTCCACCAGTCGGTGGCGAAGTCGGCAGGATTGGTCTCAGCGAGACCGCGACTGGCGCCGTAGACGCGGGAGCCGTAGCTGTCTTCGCCGTTGAAGTCAGCCTCACTGCCTATCTCGCCGCCCTTGATGACGACGATAGTCTTGGTAACGTTGGAATCGGGCCATTGTTCGCGTGTGAAGGAAGGCAACACAAGGGGGCCGATAGAGGACAGAGAACCACCGCCATAGACACTGCGGTGGACGGTGCCGCCCTTGATGCAAACATAGGTGGAGCAGGTGACGGAACCCGAAGAGGTGCTATAGCTCTCGCCAGAGCCCGTCTTGTACTTACCGAGGCCGGAACCGGCACCGTAGACGTTGCCACGGGCCACCCAGTGGATGTTGTCGACCGACCGGCACTCGGAATTGGCAGATACATCCGATGCCACCTTATCCTTGTCGGAAGCATAGGAGACACCTATCTCGCCACTGTTGACGATGACTGAGGTCTCGCCTCGCACATGGCCGTCCTGGCCGCCGCCGTAAACCGAGCCGTAGAGGCGCGGGCCGGTGGTGCTGTTGTCGGCGCCGATGGTGACGTGGGCATGGTTGACATAGCCAGAGAAGAAGGCCGGGGCATAGTGGTAGCGCGGCGAGAGCGTGGGACTCACGCTGGGTGCCGCCTCACCACGGCAGCCGCCGAAAACATTGCCCAAGGGCAGGTCGTCCTTGAGGCTGTTCTTGGGCTTGGCGGGGTCAAGGATACCCACGATGCCACCCGTAACGGTGACATAGGTGTGGCCGGTCTTCTGAAGGGAGTCGTAGAGGGGGTCAGTAGCTCTGTCAGTAGTCCACACCTCGCCATAGCCTTGGGGACGGTAGTCGCCAGGGCCACCAGAGTAGTTACCTTTGCCGACGGAGGCCATATTGCCGCCACCGAAGATGTTGCGGATGACACGGCCACCGGTCATGGTGATATAGGTGTTGCGGTAGACCTTGCCAGCCGTGAGGCTGTAGATAGTGGCCACAGAGTCTTGGTCACCAGCATGCCAGGAGACACCATCGGGAGCGTCGGTGACATGCTTGAGGTAGGTCTGATAGGTACCCTTCCCCTTGCCACCGCCATAAAGGGCATGGCCAACGATACCCTCGCGGAGTTCGATGCCAGTAGAGCCTATGACATGGCCGTTCTCACAGCCGCCGTAGACGGAACCTGCGACGAGGGGTGCACTGTAGTGGTTCTTCTTGGGATTAACGGCCAACTTGCCATCGGTGATGCCATAGTAGGTTTCTGTTGTATAGGTATTAGGGATGGAGAGATTGACGAGGACATAGGTGCTGTCAACATTGCCGAAGGGTGCCATTTCGTAGCGGTCGCCGGCCTCACCGCGCGAGCCGCCGAAGATGTCGCCATTATCCTTACCAGAATAGCCCACACGGGCGACGCCAGTGACTTCGACCCTAGCACGTCCGGTACCCCTACGGTAGGTGTACCGGGCAGGCCACGAGAGGGCAAACTCGGTAGTCTCACTGCTGTTATATACGATCTCGGTAATACGGCCCAGATTGGCTATAGTGCCACCACCGTAGAGGGCACGCTCGACATAGCCGCCATCCATCTGGACCATGGCGTTGCCATAGACCGCACCGGCCTCGGGGTTGTATTTCTGCTTGCCGTCAGCCGGGTCGATATACTTGTCAGTACCGCAGCCACCGCCATAGACATTGCCGCAGAAGGAGAGATAGTCGAGGGTGGTGTTCATCTCGGTGGTGAGGGTCTCGATCTTAGCAATGGAGTCATCCACACCCGTACCCGAAGGATTCTTCTTGACCCAATCCTCGAGATTTTCGATGAGGCTTTCGAGTTTCTTGGTGCGGTTGTAGGTCTTGGCTCCTGAGATTCCTTCAGAGTTTTCACTCCGGTCGGCATGGTTGCCGATGACGCCGCTATGGATGACCACCAGGGCATCACCAATGGTGTGGCCGTTCTCGCCGCCACCGTAGATGGAGCCATGGATAAGTGGGTTGGGAGTCACGGTGTCGAGTGCGGCACCCGAAGTACCGATGGTGACGAGAGTAGTGTTGACAAAGGCGATGGAGTCGTAGACGGACTTGGGAGCACCTATCTCGCCTCGCGAGGCGCCGAAGATCATGCCGTTGTTGCGGCCCACGGTGCCTATGGTGCCACCGGTGATGGTGACGGTGGCAGTGCCAGTACCGGGAGTGAGGAGGTAGACCTCGCCCTTGCAGTGGCCAGCAGCCGAGGTGGCGGAGTCGGCGGTGCCAGTGGCATCAACCCAGTAGTCGCCAACAGAGGCATTGGCACCTCCGCCATAGACGTGGTGCATCACCTGAACATCGGCGGCTGTCGCGGCGTTGACGAGCACAGTACTGTTGCCGTAGACATGGCCGGAGCGGGGGGCGATGGAGTCGGTAACAGCCAAGGAGTCAGCAGACGAACGAGGCGTCTCATAGTAGGTCTTGACGGCAGAGCGATCCTGTCTGTTGTAAGCCACACCGGAATTACCGGAACCGGAGAGCATCTGGTTATTGGTAATGTAGTAGCCGTTGCGGACTAGGTAGGCTTCATATTTGTCCTCACCGCAGCCGCCACCGAAAACATTACCTTCGAGGGAGCCGTAACCCATGGCACCATGGGTACCTATTTTACCCTTGGTGACGGTGACATAGGTAGAATTGTTGACATGGCCGTTGTAGCCGCCGCCGTAGACATTGCCGGTAATGTAGTTAGTGGCCGAGGGGGCATCGGTGTAGTTAATGCGCACCACGGCATTGGAAACAAAAGTGACAGCATCCCAGTCGTTGCCGTTGGCGATACCGACTCCGGCGCGGCCGCGGCCAGCGCCATAGACATTGCCATAGAGGTTCTTGCTGGAGTCGGCAGGATCGTTGACGATGCCGATGAAGCCGCCAGTGACGTCGACCCAAGAACGGCCAGGCTGGGCCTGAGTAGCGAGAGCGACATCCGTATTCTTGTAGCCCACTTTTTCGTCGGGTCCCACAGAGGCCAGCGAGCCGCCACCATAGACGTTGTGGTGGACGTGGCCGCCGGAGACGATGACATGAGTGGAGTTCTTGACCCATCCCGCCGTGAGGCTGGGCTTATTGTTCTGGTCAAGGTCGACACCGCGGCCACCGCCGTAGACATTGCCCACATAGTCGTTGATCCAACGGTCTTTGCCCTTGCGGATACCGTTACCTATCTCACAGTTGCCCTGAATCTTGACGAGGGTAGAGTCAAGGACATGGCCATTCTCGCCGGAGCCGAAGACACTGCCGCGCACTTCGGCAGTGCCGCCGATGGTGACATCGGTGGTATTGACGAAGGACATGTAGTTGTATCCTACGCCCGAAAGGCCTCGCGAGGCGCCGAAGACATGGCCGTTGTTGCGGCCATTGGTGCCAATGCGGCCGCCGGTGATGCTGACGATGGCCTTGCCAGTACCGGCATCGGCCACCATATTGGCAATGGAGTAGGTGCTACCCGAAGGGATAGTATAGTGACCCACTGAGGCCATGGAGCCACCGCCATAGACGGAGTGGTAGACCACGCCGCCGGAGATTTCCACCTTGGCGTTGCCAAAAACACGGCCGGCATAACGGCTGAGACCGTGGTCAACGTTTTGATCGTCAATATTGTGATCCACACCGCGACCACCGGCATAGACATTGCCGAGGAAAGTGTGGTGACCACTGGTCATGCGGCCCCAGCGGTCGGTGACGGTGTCATCGGAGGCAATGCCGGAGTAGTAGTCAACACCGTTGATGGTAGTGTCGACGCGGCTAGGGACGGAACCCGTGGGATAGCAGTCGGCCGTCTTACCGCCGACAACGCCGGCAGTCATAATGACATGGGCATTCTGCGTGACGTGGCCGTTGGCACCGCCGCCGAAGACGGCACCACGGATATCGGGCACACGATGGACGTTCTCAATGGTAGTGTCGCCGATGAAGACGAGGGTGTTGTGGGCATAGGCCATGTGGTAGTACTCACTGTTACTGCCTGTACCTGCGATACCGCGGCCGGAGCCGAAGACGGAGCCCTCGTTGTGGCCCGTGTTACCGATGCGGCCACCGAGGATGCGCACATGCGCAAAGCCAGTGCCAATAACAGGGTCACCTATGGCATAATCGCGGGTTTGAGCAGCGGTGGCGGTATTCATGTCGTCGTCGAAGATATAGCTGCCCTCGATAGGGTTACCCATAATGTCGTGAGCGCCACTGGTAACATCGTGGATGGTATCGCCGATGGAGGCCAAGGAACCGCCGCCGAAGACATCGTGGTGGATGATGCCGCCGGAGACCTCGACATAGGTATTGCCAAAGACACGGCCAGCGGTGAGGCTGTGGGTGTGGTTCACGAGGTCGGACTCAGAGATACCACGGCCGCCACCATAGACGTTACCGGTGTAGATATTAGCACCCGTACCCTCATTGGACTCATTCATCTCGGAGTCACTGAGGTCGGAACCTATCTCGCCGTCCTTAATCTTGACGGAAGTGTTCCTCCAAACGTGGCCGTTCTCGGCGCCGCCGAAGACAGAACCGTAGACGCGGGCCGTGCCACCAATGGTGACATTGGCGTCGCCCACATAGTTATAATAGGAATAGTTGTAGGTGTAATCTCCGATCTTAGACTTGCCCGCGTAGCCGTAGCCAGCACCATAGACGTTGCCATTATTGGTATCCTGGATAGCCAAGCCTGCATGGTCGGTACCAATGGTGCCACCAGTGATGGTAACATGGGTGTTACCGTCGGTCATGGTGTAGCCCTTAGTGAGATTGTTCGCATCGACCGGGCCAAAGGTACCTACCGAGGCCACCTCAGCACCGCCATAGACGTTCTTCTTCACTGTACCGTCGGTGATGTTGACATAGGTATCCACATCGACATTGGCCGCGATGGAGTCGCCGGTGTAGCCTTTGCCGGCACCGTAGAGGTTGCCGTTGATGACACTGTTGGCGTTCTTCATGTTGACCGTAGTGCTACCGTGAACTTCCGACAGCTCACCGCCACCGTAGACATTGCCAGTGCCCTCCACGAGGTTACCCCCTGAGATGGTGCCGGAGATTTTGGCATGGTGCTGATCATCATCGTCGCCGATATTCACCTGCGGATTGGAAACACAAAGACCCTTATTCGCTGCATCGCGCGAACTCTCGCCAGCGTGTTCGCCCGAAGCAATGACTGTACTCTTGGCGCCCTTTCCGCCACCGAAGACGTTGCCGGTGATGCCGTTGGGGACATGGTTGATATTAACGATGGGCGAGGTGATGGTAGCATCAGTAGGTCTATAGGCGGCCAAGTTGGAGCCTCCATAGAGGTTGGTGAGGTTCAGGGGACAGGAGGTCTCTTCGTCGGTGACATTGACGGTAATGAGACCAGTGATATTGCCGTTGACATTGGAACCGCCGAAGACGTTGGTAATAGTACCGCCGTATAGGTTGAGGGTGACGTTGCCGGAGATGTCAGCAGACATATCGGTGTGGCCAGTGCCGAGAGAGGCCATATCGCCCTTCGAACCAGCATAGACATAGCTATACGTGCCACCATAGATATTAAGAGTGACATCTTTGTTGATGGTAGCGAGGTTGGAGCCGCCGTAGATCTCCTCAATATCATAGTTACCACAGTCGATAGTCAGTGTTCCACCGGCGCCAGAAGCGATGTTACTGCCGCCGAAGAGGCGACCGATGACGTTTTCGCAAGCGCTGCCACCCTGAGGATTGATATTGTCGATACTGAGGTCGATAGTACCAATAGTGCCATTGACATTGGAACCGCCGAAAACGGTGTCGATGAGGCCACCGTGGATGCGTGTGGTGGCTGTGCCGGTGACATCGGCCTCACCTTTCTGCCCATTGCCACCGCCGAAGAGGCGGTGGATACGGCCACCATTGATCACGAGGTTGTTGTTCTTGGTACTGGCAGCATTGCCACCGCCGAAGAGGTCTTGGATGGTATTCTCCTCGCAGTAGTAGACGGTGACATTGGTGGTGCCATTGGCCGCATAAGGAGTATGGGCGGCCAAGTTGCCACCGCCGTAGACGGCACGGAGGGCATAGGTCTGCGTTAGGGTATTGGCAGCCAACTCTGCAGGAGTATGAACCTCTGTGGGATAAGCATTCTCTGCCGGGGTGCTGCCGTGGGCTGTGTAATAAATATTCACGTTGGTGTTGCCGTAGGGGGTACCTGCGAGGTTGTTGGCCCCATAGACGCGGCCATGGAGGATGGCGGTGCCGCCAGTGGCATCACCAATATTCACCGTAGTGCTACCGTACGCTGCGGACTTCTCATAACCCACAGAGGCCATCTCCCCACCACCATAGATGTCGCCGAAAATCTCACCAGCCAGGACATTGACGGTGGTGGTACCGTATACACGGCCGGCAAGGACGTCGGCCGTCCAGCCCAAGTGGGCATTAGTTCTGTCTGCGGTGGAGTCGTTGGAGGTAGCCACGCTATTCTCACTGCCGTAGCCGCCGCCGTAGACGGAGCCGAAATAATAGCCGCCACTGCCGATAGTGCCCACGGCAGTACCGATGGTGCCACCCTGGATGTTGACGGTGGCACTCTGGGCCACGGACCCCATCTCGCCGCCACCATAAACGTTACTCTTGATGGTGCCGCCGGTGATGGTCACCGAGGTCTGCTTGACGCGTCCCAGCGAGGGCCACAAGGGGTTGACAGTGGTCTTGTCCATGTTGAGGACACGGCCCATAGCACCAGCGAAGACGTTGCCGCCCTTGGTGTGTACCAGTTTCTTGTCGGCATCGAACTCGGTGAAGCGCAAGGCGCCGGTGGTCTTGTTGATAAGGGCGTCGGCTGGATTATAGACATACTCGTTGTCGTTGCCGACGATGCCGCCGGAGATGTTAATGGTGATGTGGCCGTAGTCGGCACCCTCCCGCATCTTACCATAGTGCTCTGTCTCGGTGGTAGACACAAGCCAGGTGCCCACGGAGGCCAGACGGCCACCGCCGTAAATGGAGCCCAGCATGGTACCGCTTTCGATATTGACGGTGATGTTGCCACCCACGACACCTGCCGTGAGAGCTTCGCCGCTGAATCCACGGCCGCCGCCGAAGACATTGCCATCGACATAGGAGGTGCCAAGGGTGCCGATTTTGGTGTTGGCGCCACTGACAGTCACCGTGGCGTTGCCGAGGACGTGACCGTCCTCGCCGCCACCGAAGATGGAGCCGTAAACCCAGCCTCCGGAGACATTGACCGTGGCGCTGGCGACCTTAGTCCAGGTGTTGAAGAAGATGCGCTGGTCGCCCTTGCCACCACCGAAGAGGTAGCAGGTGACAGGGTGGTTGTCAATCTGGTCAAGGGTGCGGGGCACGCCAAGGGTTCCGCCGCTCATGTTGACAGTACAATTGCCCTTGACGTCGGTAAGCTCGTTGCCACCATAGGCGCTGGTGAGGATATGGCCGCCTGTGATGTCGAGCTGCGTGTTGCCGTAGACGACACCTGCCGACTCCAGCCATTTACCCGCAACATAGGGGAAGTATCCCGAACCGCCACCGAAGACGTTGCCGTAGAAGGTATGGCCGTCCTTACCAGTAGTGGAGGCATTGTCGGAATTATAGCCCGCCTCGTCGGCAAAGGGGTCGTAGGGGGAATAGGGCGAGGTGTAATCCCAATGGTGACACTCGGGGAGGGAGGTGTGCTGTGAATAATCCCACTCGTCTGAAGTATAGGCACGATTGAGGTCGGCACCGGCACCGCTGTTGGCGGCATAATCGAATCCGCAGCCTATCTGGCCGCCTTGGATGGTGACGTGGGTGTTCTGGAGCACGTGGCCGTTCTCGGCACCGCCGTAGACGGAGCCCTTAACGAGGGGACCACTGTGGTCGTTGCTCTTGCCGATAGTCACCACGGTAGTATTGACGTAGTTGAGATGGGGGATCAAGGAGTTGCTCCTGATGTCGCCAACGACACCCTTGCCACCACCAAAGACCATGCCCTTGAAAGCAGGCATCTGCAGGTTGTTGGGACCCACCGTGCCGCTGACAATCTCCACGGTGGTGGTGCCACCACCATCGTTGGCAAAGTTCTCGACCGCATGCGTGGTCGCATTGCGGTTGAAATTACCCACGGTGGCCAGAGCGCCGCCGCCGTAGATGTTGCCCATCACTCGTACCGATTTTGTACCAGTGTTCGTAATGGACTGGAATGTGTGATGAGCTCTAAGGGTAGCAGTATCTGTCATAGTGAGGCTACCCATCACCACCTTGGGGTTGGAGGTAACGATACCAGCATTGACATTAATCAAAGAACCATAACCGCCACCGAAGACATCGCCGGTATTCTCTACCAGCTTGCCTTCATTGTTGACTCTACCCACGGTGCCGTTGACCAGTTCGACCAACGGACTAGTGATGGAGGGGTCGAGGGGACGATACTGGGCGATGTTGCTGCCGCCATAGACATTGTCGAGCGTCAAGGGGCATGTCGCACTCCCGGCATCGTCCACGATCACCGTAATGTTACCTTCGACATTGCCGTTCTGGTCACAGCCGC
Source organism: uncultured Bacteroidales bacterium (assembly GCA_900318835.1). GTDB lineage: Bacteria > Bacteroidota > Bacteroidia > Bacteroidales > P3 > Colimorpha. The sequence continues at coordinate 77,840 of ONLW01000004.1, read as the reverse complement.
CATAGACCGTGCCGATGGTGCCGCCATGGATGATGACGGTGACATTGCCGCCGGTGCCATACAATGAGGTGTTACTTGCCAAGAAGGCAGCCAATCCGTCTGGATAGTTTCCCGGATGATCTGTTATTTCTTGCTGCGTGGGATATCGTTTGATATCGGCAGCCACCTTTTCGTCGCCTTTCGAACCGCCATACACCACCTCGAACTTTCCTCCATCGACGGTCAGCGTAAGGTTGCCATAGATAGTACCCAGACGGCAACCGGCATACAACTTGGTATACTCATCCGGGGTTGTGGAGCAGGTCATGGTGTAGCTCTTGTCGCCATAGGTGTCGGCATGGTTACCCGAACAGAAGTGGGACTCGACAAAATAATCACAGCTGCCCGCCGTGACATTATCGTGGTATTTCACTGTCGCACCCGCTGCCACCTGTCCTTGACGGTTACACTCATTGAAGATATATCCGAATCTACCGCCCTTGACGGTGATGTCGATACCGCCATTGCCGATGTTGGCCGGAATCACCACGCCGTTACCGCCACCGAAGAACTCGTCGAAACGTCCGCCTTCGATCATGCTAACAGTGCCGTAGGCATAGGCAGCGTTACTGCCGCCGAAGATCTGCTTGATGGTATTTTGGCAACTATAGACGTTCACACGAGCTCTTTTCTCGCTGCTGGGAGAATCACTCTCCGGTCTGTAGTCAGCCTGGTTGCCACCGCCCAGCACATTGTGGATGGCATAGTCGCGGGTGTTGAGGTCATTGTTGGAGGCCAAGTCCGTAACTGTATGCGCCGTGCCATAGATGTTGACGGTGACATCGCTCTGCGGCGAACCATTGAGGTTGTTGCAGCCGTAGACATAGCCGTCGTAGGTCGTCATGACCGGGTTGCCATAGAGGTCGGTACCTGTTTGTTCCGAGTGGATGGGGAAGGTGGCGTAACCTGCATAGACAACAGGGGCTGCATTTATTGTTTGATTCGCACCGATATTGACCGTCACCGCGCCATGCACCAAAGCCTCGATGTCGCTCGTGGCGCTATTGACACCGTTTTTCTGTCCCAGACCGCCGCCATAGACGCTGCCGGAGATGCTGCCGGAGAGGACATCGACGACAGTGGTCTTACCTTCAGTATTCACACCGTTGGTGATTGCGCTGCTGTTGACATTGCCGAGAGCCGAACCACCATAGATGTCACCGTAGATGGTGGGGCCTGCCGGAATCGTATCCAGAAGGCCCGTCGTAGTATTGTAAGTGGGAGATGTTGCGGGGAGGGCGCCGATAGTGACATGCACGCTGCCGTTGACCCGCGTGGGCTGACCGTAGCCACCACCGAAGATACCATGGGCCTGATGCTCCGCGTCGGTACCCACGGTGCCACCGATGACAGAGACCGTGGCGTCGCCCGTCACAGTGCCGTCAGTGTTGCAGCCGCCATAGATACCTCTGCGCACTATGCCTTCGTCCGTGAGGGTCACACTGGTGTTGCCCGTGATACCGGCCTCGTTGCCACCACCGTAGACGGTATAGACCTCGCCGCCGCTGACACTCACCACAGGGCTACCCGTGTAGGAGGCCACATTGCCACCACCGAAGACATTGGTAACAAATCCGCCGGTAACGTTGACATTCACAGTGCTTTGAGGGGCACCATTGAGGTTGTTGCAGCCGAAAACCTGATTGGCAGTACCACCGTTGACGAGGACCGTCACAGCACCCTTGACGAGGGCCGCGATATCGCTCGAAGCGCCGCTGACACCGTTTTTCTGGCCTAGGCCACCGCCATAGACACCACCATAGACAATGCCGTTGGTGAGGGTCACCGTGGTGGTATTGTTGCCGTCGGTACCCACATTGGCCAGTGCACCGCCGCCATAGACGTCGCCACCGGAGGTCAACGCACCATTGTCGTCGAGGGTACCCACGACGGCATTCGCCTGATTGATGGTGACAGCACTGTTGCTGCTGACCGCGGCCTTGTTGCCGCCGCCGAAGATGTTACCCTTCACGGTGACATGGGGTGTCGCCACCCTGGCCGACGGCTCGCCACGGTCCTGCGCCGCCGCCGGGACGGCACACAGCAGGAGGGCCGCCACCAACAGACTGCGGACAAAGCTATTTCTCGAGCCGAAAAAGCCCTTTCTATTCATAGCGCGATATATTTTATAATAATGCATCATATTCATTATACAATTAAACACACTGATAACCACGCGCTTGCGTGGCAAACAGTGTATGGTTAGTCGTAGCAAAGATACGAAAAAAAAATTATTTGCAAAAAATAACGCCATTACCCACAACCTATTGCCCCCACCCCGACCCTCGGCCACCCCTCCTCTGGGGAAAAACTTCATGTGGGGAATTTCTTTTTAATAGGAAGACTTTGCGGTGTTTCCCCCAACCCCTCCCCTGAAGAGGGGATGCTACGCAGGATGAGAGATTTGTTGCGACAGCCGTCCCCTCCTTCGGGGAGGGGTGGCCGAAAGCCGGGGTGGGGGAAGAAGCAACTGGAATGAAGCAAAAAAGAAACCTCCACCCTCCCCCCCCCTACCATCTCCTACCCTAATGGGGGATGGGTAGGAGATGGGTAGGAGATGATAAAGAGTTGGGTAAGAGTTGGCGTATAGAAAGTACTGATTTACAATGTATTACAAACACACATTTCTAGCATTGGAACAGCCGTTTAACAGAAAACCCCTGACGGGGTATTCCCGCAGGGGTTAATGCATACGCCGTCATGCGTTTACGTTCAATAGTAGCGTCGGGAAGACTGTTTTTTATTCATCCTCGACGGTAACCGAGGAGCTGCCGCTGACCTCGCCTTCGTTGCCACCGCCGTAGACGTTGCCGTCGATGGTAGCGCCCTGTTGGAGCTTGACGGCAGTGCTACCTGTCACAGCGGCCTGGTTGCCGCCACCGTAGACGTCGCCTTCTACATGACTGCTGCCCTTGATAGTCACCAGGGGTGAGGCGATGGAGGCATCGGGCGAGTTGTAGGCCGCCTCGTTGCCGCCACCGAAGACATCGTGGCTGACGGTGCCACCGGCAATCATCACTTCAACAATCTGCTGCGGGCCACCATTGGAGTTGTTGCAGCCGAAGATATTCTCAACCGTGCCGTCGTTGACGGTCACCTTCACGGGAGCCCAGACCTTGGACTCAATGGCAGGGCTCTTCTGCCCCAAGGCGCCACCATAAATAGTGCCATGGATAGTGCCGTAGTTGAGGGTGACATAGGTGTGGTAGTCGGTATTGGCTGCGGTGCCACCCACATTACCGAGGGCCGAGCCGCCATAGACGTCGCCATAGACCGTGGGGCCCACCAGTGTGCCGCCGGTGGTCTTGCCGCCAAGGGTCACCTCAACATTCTTGAGGGCAGTGGTGTTCTGACCGTAGCCGCCACCATAGATATCAGCACGTTTCTCGGGGACATAACCTTCGTTTCCTGAGGTACCTACGGCCGCAGCACCGATGTTGCCGGTAGTGACATTCAGCGTGATATTGCCTCCGACGGTGCCGCTGGTGTTGCAGCCTCCATAGAGGCCACTGCTGATGCTGCCGCCGTTGATGGTGACCGTCACGGCGTCGCCCACACCTTTGTTGGCTTCTGTCACATTGTTGCCGCCGCCGAAGACCTTGTCGGCGCTGCCACCAATCATGCTCACCACACCGGCACCCACAGCAGCCTGGTTGCCACCGCCATAGAGGTTCTGGGTAACGATGCCGCCCATCATGTCGATGGAGGCACGTCCCGAAACCTCTGCCTCGTCTCCGCCGCCGAAGACATTCTGGTTAATCATGGTGGGGGTGTTGGGATCAGGACCAGGATTCATCCTCACATGGGTACGGCCAGTCACGGGAGCTGCCTTACCGCCGCCGTAGATGCTGCCGGAAACATAGATTTTGCGATTCCCCAATTCGACAGGATAACCTGTCGGAATGAGGCCGGACATATTGGCATTGTCGTAACCCACATTGAGGCGGGGACGGGCAGTGACGATGGCCGTCTCACCCAAGCCGCCACCATAGACGTTGCCACGGATACCAGCATTCTGCTTGATGTGCATCAGGTTGACTAGGGGAGAGGTGAGAGTGTCGACATTGGGCGTGTAACGTGTCACATTACCAGCGCCGTAGATATTAGTAACATCGAGAGGGCAGCTGCCTTCATGGTCGAGCACATTGACGGTGATGGAACCCTCGATGTTGCCATTCTGGTTGCTGCCGCCGAAGGCATTAGTGACAGTGCCGCCATAGAGGTTGAGGGTGACTTTGCCGTGGGTGCCCTTGGGATGATTCTCGCCGTCGCGTGCATCCTTGATGTCGGCCGGAACGGGAGCCACATAGCCCGAGTTTCCTTCCGTACCCTCTTGTTTCACACCTTTCGAGCCGCCATAGACGTCGGTTATCGTGCCACCCTTGATGTTGAGGGTTACACTGCCGATAATGTCGGCTTGGTTGGAACCACCATAGACGGCAGTGAAGGTACCCGTGCCGCACTCGATGGTGGTGGTGATATTGACGGGGTGGGCGTTGGTGCCTGTGGTCACCTTGTTGCTGCCGCCGAAGAACTCGCCAATTTGCTCAGCCACATTGGCATCAGTACCACAGCGAGTACTGGAATGGGCGACAGTGACGGCGATGGGACCCTCGATGTCACCCTTCTCGTTACTACCACCGAAGACCTGGTTGATGATGCCGGCATCGATGGTCAGTGACGTACCACCAGAGCCAATGTCGGCACCGGGGTTGTAGTTGGCAGCAGTGGGGTCGGTATGATTGCCCGTGGCGCTGTATCCGTTGCCACCAGCAAAGACGCGATCATGGCGTCCACCCCACACCACTGTGGCACACTTGGTTACCGCAGCGGCGTTGCCGCCACCATAGACATCCTGCACAGTGTTGTCGCAGCCATAGATGGTCACGGTGGTCTGGTAGGGAGTACCCGTGGTGAGGTTGGGGCTGTAGTCGGCGCGGTTGCCGCCACCGAAGACCTCCTTGAGGGCATACTCGCGGTCGTTGGCCGTGTTGTCGTAACCTGCCACCTGTTTGGCGGTCTGTGCCGTACCGTAGATATTCACGAAGACGTTCTGTTTCGGGGTGCCCTCGGCGTCGTTGCAACCATAGACACTGCCGCCGATGGTGGCGGCACCGCTATAGGTGGGATTCTCGTTGCCGTCGGTAGTGCCAATATTGACCGTCACCGGACCGTTGACCACGGGGGCCACCTTGGTAACGGTCACGACATCCCCTTCGCGTTGTTCTGCGCGGCCACGGCCACCGCCGAAGATGTTCTGATGCACCGTGCCGTTGAGGATATGGACGGTGGCACCGCCCACGTCGGCCATGTTGCCGCCGCCGTAGACACTGCTGTCGATGACTACCTGTGCCTGCATCGCCGTCGTGCCAAACAGCACCGCCAGCACCGCCATTTTCCTGATTCTCTTGTTCATATCTTGTAATGTTTTATTCATAACTACCCATAATTACTGTTTGATGGTCACCGTGGTGGCACCGTCGACCTTGCCCTTGTTGCCGCCGGCAAAGACGTTGCCTTTGACGTGGGTCTTGCCCTGCACGGTAACATTGGTAGTGCCGCTGACAGCACTCTCGTCGCCGCCACCGTAGATGTCGCCCTTAATCAGCGTGCCCGTGGTACCGTTGCCATCAACGGTGAGCGTGATGTTACCACTCACCGTACCGAGGTTCTTCAAAGAAACGGTGGTATAGCAGTACCATTTGCCATCATACTGGAATACAGGCTTGCCAGTGGTCACCGTCGAAGGAATCACCACTCCCGCAGGATAAACGATATTCGTCTCAGGGTCTTTGTAGCACCACGTGTATTGGATAACATTGTCTCCATCATCGGTGCGGTATCCTAGACTGCCGTTGTGGCAGACACCTGCGGCATCGCGTGTGGGAACGGACACCTTGCCCTTGTCGTGGACGGGGAAAGAGGGGATGGTGGCTGAATAGCCAGCACCGAAGGCATTCTCCTCAATAGTGCAGTCCATGAGAGTCGAGGTGACACTGCTGGAGACATTGCCAAGGTTACCGCCGCCATAGAAGTTCTTCTTCACCGTACACCCCGTCAGGGTGTTGGTGACAGCGCCGGTATTGGTTGTACCGAACAGTGCCCAGTGGCGGTAGGAACGCGCCACAGCCGAATTGTCAATACCATTGGACTGGTTGAAGACCTCGAACTCAAACTCGGCATGGTAACCCTTGTTGGCATCATATTTCGGAGACGCTCCCGGAAGGGAGATAGGGTTGAAATCACTGAAACCATATTCGTCCCATCCTGTCGCACCCGGCATATTGTTGGGAGTCGCATCCTTGATACCTTCACGGTAGAGGTTGGTGCCACCGTTGCCGCCGCCGAAGAAGTTTCCGCAGAAGACGGTATTGGTGGCCTGCGTGGTGACGGTCCCACAGGTTCCCACCTTGGGACCACCACAATATTTGTCGAGAACCAAACTGTTATCGATAGTGACATTGACATTCTCTCCCACCGGATTGTTGGCATTGATACCGCCGCCGTAGAACTCACGGATGATGGAGTGGTCAATCTGGAAATAGACGCTGTGTTTCACCGCCTCCATGCCGGCACCGGCCATGATACCGAACTTACCGCCATTGGTATAGCAGTGGGGATTGTCATCATAGGCTTTCGTCCCGTTGACTCCCGTCCAAAAAAGGCCCGAGAGGTAGAACTCGGGGTATTCACCTCCCATGACGCTCACAGCGCAGTGACGTGTATAGGCATGCTGTCCGGAATGGCTACCGGGGGTGAAACGAAGCATCCAGAAATGGCCTCCCATAATGATATTGCTGGTGTGGTCTTCTGTTGGAGGGTTATTAGAACTATTACCGTGACAAACAATCTGTTCGAACTGTCCGCCATTGAGGATGAGCGGCTGTTGGTGGCTGAAGTTGACATTGTTGTTGTTCGACATATATTCGAACTGCGTGGTGTGCATCTGCGAAGTTTCGGTAATCTCGAAGTGGCCTTGCGGAACAAAGATACCGATAGCATAGGCATAGGTGTTGTGGCGCATGGTGAGACCCAGCTCGGGAATGGGCAGGAAATCGAACCTCACCGGCATGATGGGGAGACGGGATACATCTTTGCGCCACTGAAGCGGGAAGCAGAAGTCGGGCTCGTTGTCCATATCGAAGTCGGCACTCATGAAGGTGACGCCGCCCTTGCTGGCGTTGCCCATGTCAAAATCGTTCCTCGCCTGCAGCGGGAAGTTGCCCACCAGCACCACAGCACGGTCGTAGGGTGTGCAGCTCTTGTTTTTCTTTACTTCTGTCATGATTGTCGCGAAGTCGTCGTAGACGTTGATGGTCTTATCGGTGGAGCCGTCGTTGTAGGTAATGGTCGTGGGCAGGGTGCCCGCAGGAGTGAAGGCATATCCGTAGTTTTTGTAGGTGGCATTGTATGTGGTGACGCTGACGTGGTCGAGGGCATCTTCCTTGCCGTGCAGGTAGAAGGCATCTCCCCAATAGGCCTCGATGGTGATGGCCGTGACCCCTTCGGGCACATAATAGTATCCGCCTTGGGCGAAAACGCGTCTGCTTTTATCGTACATATCCTTGGCGGTGCAGTGGCGGTCGGCATAGTTGAAGCCGCTCTCCCATGCATTTGCGCTATACTGATAGCCATCGCCACGGCTCTCGTTTTTGTTGCCCACAAAGGTGCCCAAAGTACCGCCACTCACGGCGGTGATTTTCCATCCCGTCACCACCTTGTTGGTGTAGTTGCCGTAGTAGCGGGTGGTATGGTCACTGCTGGAGGGGTCGCCGAATATTTCGTTGTAGTAGGGCAGCTGCACCTTACCATAACAGTAGTCATAACTGGTGGTGTCCATATCGGTGATAATGATGGTGCGCGACACCGTTTTCTCCGACTTCCCCACCGTCCCCGGATGAGCGCCGGTCTTGATGGTGACCGTCAGGTCGCCGAGTTTCTTACCTCGGTAAGGCTCGGCGGCGGTGCGTGCCACCCACTGGCCCTGCACCGAATCCCACATCTGTGTGGCGCTGGGGTTTAGGATGGAAGGATATCTGCCCCACTTCTTCAGCACCGGATAAGGCCCCATGGAGGGGTCGAGCACCCATTTGGCTATCAGGGCTGTGTCGCCGTTAGTCTCCTGATCGGCATATTGGTGGCCGGTAATCCACCAGGCACAAAGGCGGCGGTTGCTGTTGAGGATGCTGCGGTAGTACTCGAAGCGGCGCAGATTGCGTTCCTCTGCAGGCCACGAACAGTTGTATTTGCCCACCGCATTATAGCTGTCGTCAAAGAGCGCCTCGCCACGGTAGTAGTTGTAGTTGTTGATAGCAGTAGATCCATCGTTCTGTATCACATTGCCGCCATAGACGGGATAGGTCGTCGAGCCACCGGTGATGTCGCCGTAGAACATGCAATTCATCACAACGGTCTTAAGGTTGGGGTAGGCATTGTTCTCCTTTTTAGCGTTGGACTTCACATTGTTGTAACCCACAATGCCCGCCACCGTGGTGCCACCGGTAATGTGGGCATAGGAGAAGCAGTTGATGACTCGAGCGTAGCCGTCGAGCAAACCCACCAGACCGCCGGTGTAGCCCGACCCGCTGACGGTAGAGTGCTGCGTCTCATTGGGGTAAGCACTCGAATTGGGCAAGATGCCACAGTTGTAGATATGGGTAGTACCGTTGGCGGTGCCGCAGATGGCGCCCATATTCCCCTCGCCGCTGATGGTGATGTCCTTCAGCATAATGTTGCTGATGGTAGCGTCGGTGCAGGTGGTGAAAAGGGGCTGCGTCAAACCGCTAATGACGGGGAAAGTGCCGTCGGCCTTGGCCTGAGCGGTGAGGGTGCCGCTGAAGGTAGTGACACCGGGCGTGCCGCCACTGATATCCTGCGTGATTATGTAGCTGCCTGTCGAACTGTTAATCTGGCTCAGCGAGGTGATGGAGGTCTGTCCCCATGCCGCCAGAGGCAGCAGCAGGATGGCCAGCACTATCGCCAGACGCAAGCGACGACTTGTATCGTGTTTCATCTTTCTGTTGTCCATAATCGCTTTTATCATAAATGTTTTTTTCTCAAACAAAACCCCAAACTATTATTGTATGGTCACTGTGGCGGCGCCGCTGACTTCACCTTTGTTGCCACCAGCGAAGACATTGCCCGTGACATGAGTATTGCCCGTCACGGTTACCGTCGTGGTGCCGCTGACGGCACTCTCATCGCCACCGCCGTAAACGCTGCCATTGATGATGGTCGTCCCCGAATCGCTAGTCTTGATAAGGAGGGTGACATTCTGTGCCACGCGGCCAAAATCGCTAAAGACAACCTGAGTGTACACCTTCCCCTCCTCATCGTTGAATGCCGTTCCGCTACTGTTGACAACATCGCGGTGCTCCCATGTAAACTCCCTCATTGCTGGAGGTACGCCCTTGGTAAAGACGCCCGTCAGATAACTGTAAAAAGGCTCGGTGCTGAATCCTGCATTATTGTAGACAGTGGCTGTGGGGACAGTTACCGAATAACCCGCACCGAAGACATTCCCTCCCACCATGCAGTCGGTGAGCGTCGAAGAGACAGAGCCTGCCACCTTGCCCAAACTGCCGCCACCATAAAAATTGTTGGTAACTGTGCAGCCCGTGAGGGTCGAAGTGACGTCGTTCACCTGCGCGACGGAAAGCGAAGCATAGTTAACATAGAAGCGCCCTACCGTCTTATCATTCGATCCTTCGAAGTTCTCATACTCATAGTTGACGGCAATACCGTAGGAGGCATCATATTTTCCACGTTGGTTGCCGCCATTGCTGGTGGTGAAAGTGGTAACAATGCCGCTATTCCAACTGTAGGTGAGGGTTTGATACTGGTTAAACGTATTCCTCCTGACAAGAGCTGTGCCGCCGTATCCGGCGCCAAAAAAAGTACCAAAAGTACACCCTGTGGCGGTGGTATTGAGGGTCTTGCCGGATGCCATGTTCCCAAATTTCGGACCGCCGCAATATCGTCCCACACGGCTATTTTTGATGGTAATGTCAATATTGCCCGTAATGGGATTCTTGTCGTTGATGCCACCGCCGTAGAAGTCGGTGATGTCGGCATGGTTGACAAGCCATGTCACGTTGCCATTGATGAGCTCCTGTCCCGAGCCCGCCAACTCTCCAAAACGGCCACCGTCGATGTAGCATTCGGCATTCTCGGCATAGACGGGAGCTGCTTCCTGGAAGTAACCCGAAAGATAGAACTTCTCATACTCGCCCCCGGTCACCGAAATAGGGATGCGGTGGGTCTTGGTTTTTGTTTTGTCGATATGGCATCCGTTGTTGAACAGCTTGAACCAGGCGTTGCCTCCTACATGGAAGTAGAGTGTATTCTCCACCGACCCCTCCGAACCGTTGGTGGAGACCATCTGCTCCACCACGCCCCCCAGCAGGATGACGGGGAACTGGCCGTTGGTCTTGTTCTCACTGTCGTATTCCAACTGCGAGAAACGGATGTTGCAGGTGTTGGTGACCTCAAGCCATCCTCTCCACTTGTGGTTACCCATGATACCCATATATGTCGTACTGGTCAGTTTGTGCGCCATGGCGGTGCCGGGCACATTGACAAAGTCGAAACGGATGGGAGGATGGGCAAACTGCTTGCCGCTGTTGAAGATGTAGCTGAAGTCGGGTTCCAAATCTTCGTCCTGATCCACCGACGTGATGGTGAAGGCTTTGGTTTCTCCCCATTTCTGCTCTGTCTGCCTGCGGTGATAATTGCCAACCAGTACAACGGCTTGGTCATAAACCGTCTTGTTACTCGAAAGCTGGGCAAGGGCATTGGTGAGAGTGGTGTACACCACCTGGCCGTCGCCACAAATGGTGTATGTCTTCCCGTTCTCGTAACGATGTCCGAAACCGCCAATGTTTTTCGACTCGTCGTAGCCCCAACAGTCAAAGTCGGCATCGCTCAGGTAGACCGCCGTGCCCCAGTAGGGCTCGATGGTGATGGCGGTAACACCGTCGGGGACATTGAAATAGGCTCCCTGCGAGAAGACCTGTCTATTCACGGAAAAGAGGTCCTTGGCATAGGTGCTGCGGTCGGCGAAATTGTAGCCTGGGGCATCCGCACTGGTCGAGAAGGTGCCTTGTGTACCACCCGTCATGCCAGTAATTTTCCATCCCGTCACCACCTTGTTCTTCGTACAGTTACCGGTGCCCACCTCGCTGTAGTAGGGCAGCTGCACCTTGTCGTAGTTGAAGTTGAAATTGGAGGTATCCTTGTCGGTGCGCTGGAGGGTAATCTGTGATTTGCCCGACTTGATGGCGGCACCCGTAGGTGCTCCGCTGCCAACGCTGATGTTCACCGTCATGGTACCCAGATTCTTGCCCTTGTTGCCGACGGTGACAGCGGTGCGGGCCACATTGGTGCCCGTCTCCGGGTCGAAGGTATTGGCAGGGTCGTAGTTCACCACCGAGGGGTAGTATCCCGGCACCTTCAGGATGGGATAGGGTGCCATGGTCTTGTCGAGAACCCACTTGGCTATCAGGGCAGAGTTATAGCGCTTGTGATCTGTGGTTGACCCCGTAGGTCTGAAGGTCGTGGGAGAGGGGTCGACATAGAAAGCCGCCAGTTCACGTGTGGAATTCAGCAGGTAGCGGTAGAACTCGAAACGCACCAGGAAGCGCTCCTCGGCGGCCAAGGCGCAGTTGTAGTTGTTTGCCTGGATAAACGTGCTATAGGGTGCCTCGAAAAGGAAGTAGTTGTAGTTGTTCAACTTGCTTTGCTCATTACCCACCTTTTCCTCATTGCTGATCTTCAAACCACCATAGATGGGGTAGAAATTGTTGTCGCTCCGGCTGATATCGCCATAGAACATGCAATGCATCACCATGGTGCGGACACCACTTGCATTATTGTCAACAATCTTCGAGGCATAGTTGTTGTAGCCCACGATGCCGGCACGGACGGTGCCGCCGGTGATGTCGGCGTAGGAGAAGCAGTTGATGACGCGGGCGTAGCCGTCGAGCTTGCCCACAAGGCCGCCGCAGTAGTTGTCGGTACTGGCCACGGTGGAGCGGTTGTCAGCAGGGTGGTTATAGGCCGAGGGCAGGATGCCGCAATTATAGATGCGTGTGGTACCGTCAGCAGTGCCGCAAATGGCACCGACAATGCCCGCCTGGCTGATGGTCACATTCTTCAGCATGATGTTGCTGATGGTGGCGTTGGTGCAGGTGGTGAAAAGGGGCTTCTTCAGACCCGTAATGACGGGAAAGGTGCCGTCGGCCTTGGCCTGGGCTGTCAACGTGCCGCTGAAGGAGACGATGCTGGCGGAGAAGCCTGAGGCGTCGATGTCACTCTTAATGATATAATCTCCCGAAGCGCCTATGGAAGACAGGTCCGTTATCTCTGTCGGGTCGGCCCATGTCGCCATCGGCAGCATCAGCGCCACTAAAGCCATCGCGCGGAGATGCTTCCGCAGCACAAACTTTCTTCCCTGATTATCGTGTGTCACTTGATCTTTTTTTGGTGTGGTTTGTTTCATTTTTTTTGGCAACATCGATATCGCCAAAGATAATCTCGCTCACTTTACCAACCCAACTCCTTTGCGCGTGCAAGGGCGCATATATAGGCGAATATTTATAAATTTTATCTATATTTATTTGTTATCATAAACACCAACCCACAATCGCTCAGGCACTTGTCGGGTGCATGGCCATTGTGGTTGATAATGCAAATATACATTTTTTTTTGAAAAAAACGAAAACCATAAAAGAAAGCCCTCTCCCACCCCATTCCGGAACTGAAAAAAGGTCCATTTTTCTACTTAACATAATCAGAAAAACACCCCTTGATTCTCAGACCTTTAAAACACCTTCTCTTACTCTTCTCTTACTCTTCCATTACTCTACCATTACTCTACCATTACTCAAGCATTGATTTTGTAAGAGTTAGCTAATGGATAATAATGGGGATTTAACAATATTTAAGAGATTATGTTGCGTGTACAGCCCCCCCCGATTGCTTTTGATAGGGATGTGACAGGATTTTTTTCAGGAAAAGAATTTTTTTGTATATTTGCAGCCGTGATATGACTGCCTATAATCCTCATATGACTCTCCATAAACTCTTCTTAAATATCAAGAAGAGAGACGTTTATTTTAGTTAAAAATTAAAAGTTGAAAGTTGAAAGTTGCTACGCAATCTTTCTTTTTTCGACTCGAAAGAGAGCCAGATTTGGCCTCCATTGATTATATTTATGAATTTTTAACATATTATTAATAATTAAAAACATAAAATTATGGAACTTCCCTTTGCAGAAGCTTGGAAAATCAAGATGGTTGAGCCCATCAAGAAAAGCACCCGCGAGCAGCGCGAGAAATGGCTCAACGAGGCCCACCAGAACGTCTTCATGCTGAAGAGCGATTACGTCTACATTGACCTGCTCACCGACTCCGGCACCGGCGCCATGAGCGACCGCCAGTGGGCCGCCATGATGCAGGGCGACGAGAGCTACGGCGGCGCCCGCTCGTTCTACCACATGAAGGACACCATCACCGAAATCACCGGTTTCGAGTATGTTATCCCCACCCACCAGGGCCGTGCAGCCGAGAACGTGCTGTTCAGCTACCTCGTGAAACCCGGCATGATTATCCCTGGCAACGCCCACTTCGACACCACCAAGGGCCACATCGAGAGCCGCAAGGCTTTCGCCATCGACGTCACCGTCGCCGAGGCCTACGACACCCAGCTCGAGGTTCCCTTCAAAGGTAACGTCGACCTCGCCAAGTTGGAGAATGTGCTGCAGGAGAACAAGGGCAACGTCCCCTTCATGGTCCTCACCGTCACCAACAACACCGTCGGCGGCCAGCCTGTCAGCATGCAGAACATCCGCGAGACCTGCGAGCTCTGCCACAAATACGGTGTGCCCGTCAACATCGACAGCGCCCGCTTCATCGAGAACGCCTACTTCATCAAGACCCGCGAAAAAGGCTACGAGAACAAGACCCTGCGCGAGATCTGCAAGGAGATGTTCGGCTATGCCGACAGCATGACCATGAGCGCCAAGAAGGACGCCCTCGTCAACATGGGCGGCTTCATCGCCACCAGAAAGAAAGAGTGGTACGAAGGTGCCAAGATGTTCTGCATCCCCTTCGAGGGCTTCCTCACCTACGGCGGCATGAACGGACGCGACATGGACGCCCTGGCCGTCGGTCTGAAGGAGAACATTGAATTCGAAATGGTTGAGACCCGCATCAAACAGGTTCACTACCTCGCCCAGAAACTCGACGAGTACGGCATCCCCTACCAGCGTCCCGCCGGTGGCCACGCCATCTTCGTCGACGCCGACAAGGTGCTCACCAACATCCCGAAAGAGGAGTTCCCCGCCCAGACCCTCACCTGCGAGCTCTACCTCGAGGCCGGTATCCGCGCCTGCGAGATCGGCTATGTGCTGGCCGACCGTGACCCCGTGACCCGTGAGAACCGCTTCGGTGGCAACGACTTCGTTCGTCTCTGCATCCCGCGCCGCGTGTATACCAACAACCACATGGACGTCATCGCCGCCGCCCTCAAGAATGTCTACGACCGTCGCGACACCATCAAACGCGGTCTGGAGATCACCTGGGAGGCCGAACTGATGCGCCACTTCACCTGCCAGTTCAAGAGACTGGGTTGATTGTCCTCAGGAAAGTCTGGATAAAAAAAGAAAGCCGCGGGAATTCCGCGGCTTTCTCTGTATCTATCAATGAAATTTAGGCGTTCTTGTATTTCTCAATCTGCACCTTGAGGGTGTCGACACCGTCGGCAACAGCCTGCTCGAAAGTGTCGGCCTGCTTGGTGACAAAAAGGTCCTTGCCAGGCACATTGAGACGGATTTCGGCAATCTTATTATTATCGCTTTCGGGCTTGTCGACCTTGAGGGTCACTTCGCACTTCACAGCGTTGTCAATCATGCGGTCGAGCTTGGCGACTTTGTCGTTGATGAATTTTTCGAGTTTCTCGTCGGCGCGGAATTTCACCGAATTGATGATAGTGTTCATAATATCCTCCTTTTTATGTTAATGGGTTGTTGTTTTTATTTCCTTTTCGTTTTTGCGGCCCGTGGGTGGGCGGTGGTGTAGACCTCTTTGAGGTGCTCGCGGGTGACATGGGTGTATATCTCCGTGGTCTCCAACTTGGTGTGGCCGAGCAGTTCTTTGATGGCCTGTATGTTGCCTCCCTCGTTCAGTATATGAGTGGCGAAGCTGTGGCGGAACACGTGGGGGCTAATGCGGTCGGCATTGGAGAGGAGAGCCATATATTTCTTTACCGTTTGATAGATGTCCTCCACGGTGATCTGACCACCTTTGCGACCCACGAAGAGCCATTCGCTTGCTCCTTTTTCCTGCTCCTTTAACGCAAGATATTCCGAAATATTGTGTGCCAGTTCAGATTCTATCGGAACAATTCTTTCCTTATTCCTCTTTCCCAACACTTTGATGGTTAAAGAAGAGATGTCGACCGATTGGATTTTGAGTCCTGCCAACTCAGAGCGGCGGATGCCGGTCTCGTAGAGCATGCGGAGCATGAGGCGGTCGCGCCGCCCGATGAAGTCGTCGGGGAAGAGACCCTCGTCGTAGAGGTGTTCCAGTTCTCCCTCCTTGAAGAAGATGGGTAGACGCTTGGGCTGGCGGGGTGCAGAGACCTTGGCCATAATATCGGAATCGAAGAGGTTGTGCCGCCGCAGGTAGCGGAAACAACTGCTAAGCGACGAGAGGCGCCGCTTGACGGTACCGGGGTTCTCGCCACGATCCATGTGCTCCATCTGCCACGAGCGCACCTCGCGGGCCGTAACCTCGTCGAGGTCGGTCACCCCCTGCTCCTCAAGCCACAGGGAGAAATCCCTCAGGTCGGTAACGTAGTTGCGTACCGTTCCTGCCGCCATACGTCGCTCATTGGCAATGTAATTATGGAATCGTTCTATGGCCTCGTTGACTTTCATCTCCTCATTGATTTTGCAAAAATACACAACTTTTCCCGTCCGTGCAAATTTTTTTTCGCCGCACAATAAAAAAGAGGTTTTCGAGTTATCTTTTAAATATTAAATACTATATACCATGAATATCAATACCCTCAACATCGACGAAAGCGCCAAACAGAACGCCCAGGGCTGGCTTGACGGAGCATATGACGAGGCCACCAAACAGGCCATCCGCGACATGGCGGAGCAGAATCCAAATGAGCTCAACGAGAGTTTCTACCGCCACTTGGAGTTCGGCACCGGCGGCCTACGCGGCATCATGGGCGTGGGCACCAACCGCATGAACAAATACACGGTGGCCATGGCCACCCAGGGCTTGGCCAACTACGTGAAGGGGGTCTTCAAGGAAGAAAATGAGCTGCGTGCCGCCATCAGCCACGACAGCCGCAATCACAGTCGCGAGTTTGCCGAGATTACCGCCAACGTCCTCGCCGCCAATGGTTTTAAAGTCTACCTCTTCGACAGCATGCGTCCCACACCGGAACTCTCCTTCGCCGTACGCCACTTCCACTGCCACACCGGCGTGATGCTCACCGCCTCGCACAACCCCAAAGAGTACAACGGCTACAAAGCCTACTGGAGCGACGGCTGCCAGCTCACCGCACCGCATGACACCGCCGTCATCGACGAGGTGCTGAAGATCAAGTCCGTCGCCGACGTCAAGATGAGCGGCGGCGAGAAAAATATCACCATCATCGGCGAAGATGTCGACAAGGTCTACCTTGAGCGCGTGGAAAAGAACGCACTAAACCCCGAGCTTATCAAGAAACACCACGACGTGAAGATAGTCTACACACCGCTCCACGGCACCGGCATCACCCTCATCCCGCGCATGCTCAAGCAGCTGGGCTTCACCAACGTCAACATCGTGGAGGCTCAGGCCGTGCCTGACGGCAATTTCCCCACTACTCCCAGCCCCAACCCCGAAGAGAAGGCAGCCATGAAGATGGCTGTGGAGCTGGCCAAAGAGATTGACGCCGACATCGTCTTCGCCTCCGACCCCGACGCCGACCGTGTGGGTGTCGCCGTCAAGCGCCCCGACGGCGAGTGGATGCTCCTCAACGGTAACCAGACCATGAGTGTTCTCATCTACTATATCGTCAAGCAGTGGCAGGAGAAAAAGATGCTCACCGGCAACGAATTCATGGTGAAGACCATCGTCACCAGCGAGCTACCCGCCGACATAGCCACCCGCGCCGGTATCAAGATTTACGACGTGCTCACCGGCTTCAAGTTCATCGGTGCCAAAATCAAGGAACTCGAAGGTATCGAGACCTTCATCGCCGGCGGCGAAGAGAGCTACGGCTACATGATTGGCGACTTTGTGCGCGACAAGGATGCCGTGGTGGCCTGCTCAATGATTGCCGAGATTGCCGCCTGGGCCCGCGAGAACGGCAAGACATTCTTCGACATCCTGATGGACATCTACAAAGAGTACGGCTTCTACAAGGAAGGCCTCCTCAGCGTCGTCCGCAAAGGTAAGAGCGGCGCTGAAGAGATACAGCAGATGATGCGCGACTACCGTAGCAACCCGCCCGCCGAGATTGATGGCGAGAAAGTGGTCTGCATCAAAGACTACCAAGTGCTTGAAAACAAAGACCTCATCAACGGCAAAGTCACCAAAATCAACCTGCCAAAGAGCAACGTGCTACAGTTCTTCACTGACAAGGGCAACAAAGTCACCGTCCGTCCCAGCGGCACCGAACCCAAGATTAAGTTCTACTTCGGCGTCAAAGGCGAGCTCTGCTGTAAGGACTGCTTCGACAAAACCAACGACGCCCTCGACGCCAAAATCGAGAGCATCAAAAAGAGTATGCAGCTGATATAAGCCAGTGTACCATTAGATAAGAGGTGGCCGCGCCGAAGGCGCGGCCACCTCTGTTAAATGCTGAAATTCAACCACCTATATTTTTTTCTTGGTGGGGTGGGAAAAAGTTTGTACCTTTGCACCTGCAAACCGCAAGAGAGCGGCTTGCCGAAAGAAAGCGCATTTTCGCCTTATTCCGATTGTGTGAATCTCGACAACTTACACAACTGTAAAACTAGGAATAAAGGAGTTCCGAAATGCTCCCATGGAGTGTATTGTACCTATAATACATCCTCGTGTGGAGCGATTCACTACACCTTTATATTCGTTTTACAGGGAGTCGAGACCCTCACACAAGAAGATAGAGACATAAATGGATGGCTCCACTTTCTTCGTTGTATCATGTTTGCGCGGGCCCGCAGCAGATTATTCTATTGCAATGAATAGAGCAATGAACAAAATGCTGGCTGTCGGTCTCACCCTTGTCGCCCTCCTCGCCGCCTGCCAGAAAGACAGCCTCAATGGCCGTCTAGAGTTGACAGCCGAAGGCATGGGTGGCAACGGCACCAAGATGACTGTAAACGGCGTATATTCCTACTGGCAGGAAGGTGACAAAGTGAACATCAATGGCGAGGAGGCCACCATCGCTGTCAGCGGAACCTCCATGGGAAGAATCGGGGGCGAAGTCATCAGCGGAGCGGAGATAGCCTATGTAGATGGCGAGTTCTCGGCAGACGAGTATTACATTGTATTCCCCTCGTCGATATATCAGAGTCGTACGGGCAATATTGTAACCCTAGATATGCCATCCACTTATCAGTTTTCCGAAGCAAGAATACTGAACGGAAACAACACTTTAGGTCAGGTGCTCAATGCGCCGATGGTCTATTGGGGCGATGCATCAGGTGGCAGAGTCACGCTGAGACATCTCACAGGTGCTCTCAATGTGCAAATCAGTGGCCCCAGTGGTATCGTTATCGACCGTATCATTGTGGGTACTACACAGAACCGTGTAATGAGCGGTCCGATGACGTTCGACCTTTCTGATATCGACGGTGTGTGTTCTTCGGCCACCAATGCCTCTGCCAATAACACGGTGACAATGATTGGCGGCAAACTCGGCACGGTGCAGATACCTATTCCCGTTCTGACGGGAGATGTCAACTTCACCGTAAGGGTAGAAGCCCATAAAGAAGGTACCAAATACACCTTCGAGCGCACACAGACCACCGGTGGTCATCTTGGCCGCGGTGTGATGGGTGTGGTATCAGTCGACCTCAACGAAGGGCAGACAGGAGTCACAACCTCGGCCCTCTTCCCAACCACTGTTATTGGAGGCAAGACATACTACCAAATCAGCACGCCCCAAGATTTTCAATTAATGTCTAATGCCATCTGTGGAACCGAATACCGTGAAGACGGAGACACCTATACTCGTCGATGGGAATATAACAGCCTTAAATACATGAATGCAAACTACTATGTGACAAATGATATTGATATGTCGGGCATCTATTTTACTGCTATTGAAGGCTTCTGGGGCGAATTCAATGGTGGGAACCATATCATTAGCAACCTTACAGTAACCGGGACAGCTGATTCAGAATGGCCTGCCTATTGGGGTGTCTTTGCAACATGCTATGGTTCTACAGTTTCCTTTAAGAACATTACATTCGACAATCTTATTGTGAAGACGAGAAACAGCATTGATAACCAAGCCTATTGCGGAGCCATCGTTGGTTGGCTTTCTGCCGATTGTTCCATTGATAATGTTACTGTCAATGGTTTCAGAGAGGTGAATTATTACGGGAATACTACGAGCAATCATCATGATTATTGTCTAGGAGGATTTGTTGGAAGATTGAATGGTACCGTGAACATCACAAATAGTAGTGTTACCTTTGCCGCCGACCAAGAGTTTACACATAAATCGGGCGGCGTAGTTAACATTGGTGGTATTGTCGGACAGGTGTATAGCAATAGTGCCTCTATACTGTTAAATAGTGTTTCTGTTAACTTTGGAACGATGGACTTCAATGTAGGGAATGCTACAAGAAGGTTCGGCGGCATAATAAATGACAGCTACTATTATAACAATGTCACCGCGGTAAATACCACTATTACTGGAAACATATCGTTTAGCAGTGGTAGTAACATCGCAGGTCTAGTTTCACCTGGTTACAACACGAAGGCCGGTGTGGATGTAAGTGGATTGACAATAACCCAAAACTGATAGAATCATGGAAACCAAGAAACAATATATCGCGCCACAACTGACGGTGGCGACATTCAAGGTGGAGCAAGGATACGCCGCGAGCACCCTCTCAATGCTCTCTTTTTGGGACATTAGCCTACTCTCTACCGGTCAGGTGGAAGACTACACCCTGCACGACAACTGGACCACTGGCAGCGAGTTTTGGGACTAACCATCATAGGGACAACTATTTTGAGCGGCGGCACAATAAATTGTGCCGCCGCTCGTTATTTATAGTATTATGAGCATACAACAAATACAACAAACCATCGCCGATTACTTCGCGTCGCAGCCCGTCCTGAAAGCGTGGCTTTTCGGATCTTATGCCCGGGGAGAACAACGCGAGGATAGTGATGTTGATATCATGGTTTCCCTTGACAGGAATGCCCATGTGGGACTTTTCAAACTCAGCGGGATGCGACTTGATTTGCAGGATTTATTAGGTAAGAACGTTGACCTTGTCACAGAAAAAGGGTTGCTCCCCTTTGCCCGCCAATCAGTAGATAATGATAAAATATTGATGTATGAGAGAGCACTGTAGAGACAAAATGCGGCTGGAACATATCGCAGAAGCAATAATTCGGCTGCAAAAACATGCAGGCAGTCTGCCGGAAGACGAGTTGAGGAAAGATATCCTTCGTTATTATGGAATTGTTAAAAACATCGAGATTATCGGAGAGGCAGCTCGCATGCTGACTGAAGATTTCAAACAGGCTCATCCCGAAGTAGAATGGCGCAATATCGCTGGTATGCGAAACTTCCTAGTTCACGAATATTTCAATGTCGACGAAGGAACAGTCTTTGATGTTCTACATTCAGAAATACCTGAACTAAAGAAATCTATAGACCTCTACCTTTCTACCATTGACTGGGAACAATGGTCTTCAAAATAAATGATAGATGAATTTGCCATCGAAGATACTGGAAGAGGCCGTAGAGCAACTTTCAAGCCTGCCCGGCGTGGGCAAGCGGTCGGCACTGCGCTACGCCCTCTTTCTCATGAACGAGGAAGAGGCGAAGGTACATGACCTCAGCGAAAGTTTAATGCGCCTGAAGACCCACCTGCACCACTGCCGCCACTGCCACAACGTCAGCGACACCGAGGTGTGCCCCATCTGTTCGTCTGAAAAGAGGCAGCGGGGAATCGTCTGTGTGGTGGAGAATGTGCAGGACGTGATGGCTGTAGAAAACACACAACAGTACCGCGGCCTCTACCATGTGCTAGGTGGCGTCATCTCGCCCATCGACGGCATCGGCGTCCATGACGTGGAGATAGACTCGCTCATCCGCCGTGTGCAGACCGGAGACCCCTACCCTGTTGAGGAGGTCATCCTAGCCCTTCCCACCACCATGGAGGGCGACACCACCAACTACTATATCAACAAGCAGTTGCAACCCTTGGGAGTAAAAGTCACCACACTGGCCCGCGGTGTCGCCGTAGGCGACAGCCTCGAATACGCCGACGAAATCACCCTCGGCCGCAGCATCATGCACAGAATACCATTTGAAGGATGAAAACAATACTCTTTATCACCGCTTTACTGGGGTTGCTGGCCTGTAACAATCGGAGCAATCAGAATATTCAGAACACTCAGAATAATCAGATTACCCTCGACGAGGCCATCGGCGAGATGTTACTGGTGGGTTTCCGCGGCACGGAGATTGACAACACCAACCACATCTGGCGCGACATTCGTGACTACCACGTGGGCAGCGTCATCCTCTTCGACTACGATGCCCCCACAGGCACCCGTGGCCGCAACATCAAGAGTGCCCAACAGGTGAAAGCCCTCTGCTCCCAGTTGCACAGCCTCTCCCCCACCCTGCTCATAGGCATCGACCAAGAGGGAGGCAACGTTAGCCGCCTCAGTACGCGCTATGGCTTCCCCAACATTCTGTCGGCACAAAAGAGCGCCGAGAAAGGACTTGACACCGTGCGCTATTATGCACGCCTGACGGCC
Source organism: uncultured Bacteroidales bacterium (assembly GCA_900318835.1). Taxonomy (GTDB): domain Bacteria; phylum Bacteroidota; class Bacteroidia; order Bacteroidales; family P3; genus Colimorpha. Next base: position 55,803 of record ONLW01000004.1, on the reverse strand, counting down.
GAGATGCTCCACAATCTCGGCATCAACCTTAACTTCGCCCCCGTGGCCGACGTCAACGTCAATCCCTCCTGCCCCGTCATCGGCGGCCTAGGCCGTTCCTTCTCGGCCGATACCTTGATGGTGACCAAGTGCTGTGCCATCTGGATGGACGAGCAACGCGCGCAAGGCGTGGCTAGTTGTCTGAAGCATTTCCCCGGCCACGGCAGCGCCAAGGGCGACACGCACAAAGGTCTCGTCGATGTCACCAAGACATGGAAACACCACGAACTCGTCCCCTACAGCGAACTCGCAAACTTGGAGCCTGACATGGTGATGACAGCCCATGTCATCAACCGCCAACTCGACCCTTCGGGTCTGCCCGCATCCCTCTCGCCGCGTATCACATCCTACCTGCGCGACAGCCTGCACTTCTCCGGAGTGATAGTCACCGATGACCTAGCCATGGGCGCCATCGTCGGACAATACAACCTTGAACAGACCATTCGCATGGCCCTCGAGGCTGGTGCTGACCTCCTCTGCCTCAGCAACAACGGCAGCCACGGCTATGACCCCGATATCGTACCCAAGGTAGTGAAAATTATCAAAAAATTTGTTGCCAACGGCACCGTCGACTCCAACCGCATCATCCAGTCCGCCCTCCGTATCCGTGAGCTAAAGAGAAGACTCTACAAGTCAGTACGTTGACAAAAAAGCTTGGCAGGTTGGAATTATTTTTGTATATTTGCACCTATCGAATAATAATAAATAATAACCTAAATACTTGAACATTATGGCAAAAGAAGTGAACGAAGCCGATGCCCTGAAGATGGAAAAACTGAAAATCCTCCAAAGCACCCTTGACAAGATAGAGAAGAGCTATGGCAAGGGCTCCATCATGAAACTAGGCGACCGCCCCGACGAGCAACTCGATGTCATCTCCACTGGCAGCATCAGCCTCGACATGGCACTGGGTGTCGGCGGTTTCCCCCGTGGCCGTGTCATCGAGATCTATGGTCCCGAGAGCTCCGGTAAGACCACCCTGGCCATCCACGCCATTGCCGAATGCCAGAAAGCCGGCGGCATCGCCGCCTTCATCGATGCCGAACATGCCTTCGACAGCTTCTATGCCAAGAAACTGGGCGTCGACATCAACAATCTCCTTGTCTCTCAGCCCGATAACGGCGAACAGGCCCTCGAGATTGCTGACAACCTCATCCGTTCCGGTGCCATCGACATCATCGTCATCGACTCCGTGGCGGCTCTGACCCCCAAGGCCGAAATCGACGGCGACATGGGCGACAGCAAGGTGGGCCTCCAAGCACGCCTCATGAGCCAGGCCATGCGCAAGCTCACCGCCACCATCAGCAAGACTAACTGCTGCTGCATCTTCATCAACCAATTGCGCGAGAAGATTGGCGTCCTCTTTGGCAACCCCGAGACCACCACCGGTGGCAACGCTCTGAAGTTCTACGCCTCCGTACGTATCGACATCCGCCGCACCCAAGCCATCAAGGACGGCGACCAGAACATCGGTAACCGCGTGAAAGTGCGTGTGGTGAAGAACAAGGTAGCCCCTCCCTTCCGCCAGTGCGAGTTTGACCTCATGTTCGGCGAGGGTATCTCCAAACTGGGTGAGATTATCGACCTCGGCGTCGACCTCGATATCATCCACAAGAGCGGCTCCTGGTTCAGCTACGGCGAGAGCAAGCTGGCCCAAGGACGCGAGGCCCTCAAGCAACTCCTGCGAGACAACCCCGAACTCACCGACGAGCTCGAAGGCAAGATCCGCACCGCCCTCAAAGAGAAACAAGCCTCCGAAGAATAACTCCTCTGTAACCCGCAACCATTAATGTACGTCATCGACGAAGCACGCGAAGAGCGCGACATACAGGCCAAATACAAAGAGCTCATTGAAGCCTGCCGTGCCTTGAAACCCCTCACCCCCAACGAGGAGGCTGACATCTTCCGTGCCTTTCAAATGGCCAAGAAAGCGCATGCCGGCACCCGTCGCAAAAGTGGTGAGCCCTATATCTTCCACCCTCTGGCAGTAGCGCTTATCGCCGTCAAGGAGGTGGGCCTCGGCCCCATCGCCGTCATCGCAGCCCTGCTGCACGACGTGGTAGAGGACACCGACATCACCCTCGACGAACTCCGTATGGTCTTCGGCGACCGCGTGGCCATTATCGTCGACGGCGTCACCAAGATTGAGGATGTCATGCTCCTCCAACAGTCGGAGAGCAAACAGGCCGAGAACTATCGCAAGATATTGCTCTCGATGTGCAACGACGCCTACGTCATCTTCCTCAAGCTCTGCGACCGCCTGCACAACATGCGCACCCTCGGATCGATGAAGGACACCAAGAAGCTCATCATCGCCTCCGAGACCTCCTACCTCTACATCCCCCTAGCACACCGTCTGGGTCTCTACACCATCAAGACCGAACTCGAGGAACTGGTGATGAAATACACCAACCCCGAGAAATATAATGAGATCGCCGCCAAAATCGCCGCCAACACCGGCACCGAGGAGAAACTCAAGCAGTGCCTCACCGTACCCGTGCGCGAGATGCTCGATCAGGCAGGCTATGAGTACACCCTCAAGTCCCGCGTCAAGTCGGTCTACAGCTGTTGGAAGAAGATTGAGAACAAGCACGTCTCTTTCGAGGAGATTTTCGACCTCTACGCCATGCGCATCATCCTCCGCGGTGTGCCGCGCGAGAAGGAGAAAGAGGAGTGCTTCAAGGTCTACGCCCTTATCTCAGAGAAGTTCGATCCTAACCCCACCCGCTTCCGCGACTGGATTACCCACCCCAAGAACAACGGCTACGAGAGCCTCCAGACCACCGTCATGACCCCCATCGGCACCTGGGTCGAGATTCAGATACGCACCGAGCGAATGGACACCATCGCCGAGAAGGGTATGGCCGCCCACTTCCTCTACAAGGAAGCGCATCCCGAGGAGAACATCGAGCACAACCCCGTCGAGGAGTGGCTGCAGCAGATACGCACCTCTCTCGAACAGAGCGACAAGAGCGCCCTCGACCTCGTCGAAGAATTCAAGGAAAGCCTCTACACCAAAGAGATATACCTCTTCACTCCCCGTGGCCGCACCATCACCCTGCCCTCGCGCAGCACAGTGCTCGACTTCGCCTATGCCATCCATACTGACCTTGGCCACCACTGCATCGGCGCCAAGGTCAACGCCCGCGTCGTCAGCCGCAACGAACGTCTCCACACCGGCGACCAGGTGCAAGTGCTCACCACCGCCAACACCCTCCCCACCGAGGGATGGCTGAACGACTGCCAGACTCCCCACGCCAAAGAGGCCATCAAGGACTACCTCCGCGCTCACAAAAAAGAGCACTCCGCCGAAGGCCGCAAAAAGTTGAAGGAATACTACAAAAACCTAAATCTCAAGGACACACCACAGAACTGGGGGCAGCTCAAGCGCTTCCTCAGCAACCCCTCCGACATCGACCTCCTCTACGACATCGCCGTAGGCACCGTCACCGAGCACCAGGTGGCCGAATGCTTCGGAAAGGCACGTCCCAAGCCCAACCTCATCTTCCTCGACCAATATAAGAAACTCACCACTCCCTTCCTCCTCGACAAAGAATACGAGAACCTGCCCACTGAGACCGCTTCATGCTGCAAGCCCGTACAGGGTGACCAGGTGGTGGGCATCGTCAAAGGCGACCGCATCATGGTGCACCGCACCAACTGCCGCGAGGCCATGAACGAGATGGCCAACCACGAGAACCATATCATTCGCGCCAAATGGCGCCCCGGCGAGCAGCTCTCGCTCCTCACCGGTATCTCGCTCACCGCCATCGACCGCAAAGGTCTCCTTCAGGAAATCACCCACCACATCTCCGACGAACTCGACCTCAACATGCGAGCCATCACCCTCGAGACCTCCGAGGGTGTCGTCCGCGGCATCATCATGCTCTATGTCAACGATGTGGAGAAACTTAATGGCCTTATCGAGAAACTACAATCCATCGATGAAATCGAAGACGTCCACCGCATCTGAGGCTTTCAAGCGCCTTTCCGAAATCCTTGACACCTTGAGAAAAGAGTGCCCGTGGGACCGCGAGCAAACCATGAAAAGTCTCCGCTATCTCACAATCGAGGAAGTCCACGAACTCTCCGAAGCCGTCGTCGCACAGTCGCCCGACGATATCCGCAAGGAACTAGGCGACCTAGCCATGCACATCCTCTTCTACTGCAAACTGGCCGAAGAGCAGGGACTCTTCACCACTGCCGATGTCTACAACACAATCTGCGACAAGCTCATAGCCCGTCACCCGTTCATCTATGACAAGGAGAACTATCACGGCGAGAACTGGGAGCAACTCAAGATGCGCGAAGGCCGAAAAAACGTCCTTGAGGGCGTCCCCGACAGCCTACCCTCTCTCGTCAAAGCTATTCGCATGCAGGAGAAAGTCGCAGGTCACACCGACAACACCGCCGAGCCCACCGACATGACCGAAGAAGAGTTCGGCCAAAAGCTCTTCGACCTCGTCGACTGGGGCCGCCGCCACGGCATCAATGCCGACGATGCCCTCATCCTTGCCAATTGCCGTTTCAAAGAGCAGCATTCCTGCTGACCATCCCCCCCCCTACCACCTGCCAACTCCTAAGCAACTCTTACCATGGTAGGAGTTGATAGGATATTGGTAGGGTCATGACAGGGAAGTCATACCTCCCCTGTCCAAGGAGAAAGCCCCGCCAATTGGCGGGGCTTTCTTTGCCAATAGCAATTACTGCTTACTTGGTAGCTTTCTTTTTGGTGGTCTTCTTGGCAGCCTTTGCAGCAACAGTCACCTTCTTGGCAACGGGCTCTTTCTTGGCAGCAGCCTTCTTAGCTGGGGCTTTTTTGGCGGGAGCCTTCTTGGGGGCCGGCTTGTTGTAGCGCTGGCAATCCATGGGGGTGACACAAGTGCCGGTGGCGCGGGCCACGAGGATGCGCTCCTCGAGAACCTCAGCGGCACTGGCGCTGATTTCCGGCAAGGTGCGGATGACCTTGTAGGCCTCGAACTTCATCTTGCGGCTGGTGTTACCCACGTGTGTGATTTCACCGTAAGCCTCAATATAATCACCGGCATAGACGGGAGCCTTGAACTCCACCATGTCGTAGGCGCAGAAAAGACCTTCGTCGCCGTCCTGCTTGATAAGGAGCTCTGTGGCCACGTCGCCAAAGAGATGAACCATGTGGGCGCCGTCAACAAGGTTTCCACCGTAGTGGGCGTCCTTGGCGCTCATGCGGACGCGAAGCATAGATGTAACTGCCATGTTTTCTTTATTTTTTGATGATGTAATCGACAAAGATGCCCGGGGTCTTCACGTTCTCGGGAGCGATGCTGCCAGTGGCGACAATCTCCTGAGGCTCGACGATGACAGTGTCGGCAGCGGTGGCCATCATGGGGCAGAAGTTCTGGCTGGTGCCCTTGTAGACCAAATTGCCTTCCTCATCGGCAATGTTAGCGCCGATGATGGCGACGTCGGCACGCACGGGCTTCTCGAGGAGATACTCCTTGCCGTCGACGGTCACCTTCTGTTTGCCGTTCTCAACAACAGTGCCAAGGCCCGTCTGGGTCAGCACACCACCAAGACCTGCACCGGCGGCGCGAATCTGCTCGGCCAAGGTACCCTGAGGCTGGAGGGTCACCTTCAGCTCACCGGCGTTCATCTGGTCGATGGTGTTGTTGTTGGTGCCGATGTGGGTGGCAATGAGCTCCTTCACCTGATGGTTAGTGATGAGTTTGCCAACACCGACTTCGGGATAGGCGGTGTCATTGCAGATGATAGTGAGGTTTTTCACGTTGCGGGCAACAAGCTCGTCAATAAGGGCGATGGGGTTACCGACGCCAAGGAATCCTCCAACCATTACGGTCATGCCGTCGTGAATTTTGTCGGCGGCCTCTTTTACTGTGACAAATTTGTTCATGATATATACTATTTTACTTATTGTTGCGTTATTAAAATCAAAGTGCAAATATACAACATTTTTCGCAAAGTAAAAAAAAAATTTGCATGAATGCCGAAATATGAGTACTTTTGCAGTTGAAAACTAACAAGAAAAAGGTAATGAAGAAACTGATTTTGGGGCTTTTTATCACGCTTTTTGGCACAGCCATGAGCGCTCAGGAATACATTGAGCCGGTCGAAAAATGGAAAGTCTCCGAAGTGTGGGGTAACAACTACCACGGCTGGTCATTCCACCAGGATGTGGAAGTCGACTTCACCGTCGAGGGTCAGGACGGCCGCTTCACCCCCACCGACGCCGAGATTGCCGAGGCCGAGGCTCTGCTGCAGAAACGCATCGCCTATGTCAATCGCGAGCACTACAACCAAGGCGGCATGTGCCCCATCATCGACGAGCACATGCGTCTCTACCGCCGTCAGTATGTAGGATTTACCAACGACCGTGGCGACCACATCGTCTGGATTAACGGCCTCTGGGACGACAACCTCTCCGACGAGAAGCTGGCTTCTGACGTCATCCTCACCCGCGGTGGCTGTGGCCATTTCTGGCACATCAAATGCAATCTCACCACCCGCAAGGTCTATGGCCTTGAGGTCAACGAGGACGGCGACATCCAGCTCATTCCGCGTGTCAAGAAACCCGCTCCCCGCATCAGTAAATCGAAAGCCCGCGACAAAAAACAGAAAGTCCGCAAGACCGGCATCATCCACTCGCCAGAAGAAAAGGTCTTCAACTAAATGGAACTCAAACCTCTCATAACCAAATTCATCAAGTTTGGCATTGTCGGCGCCAGCGGCATGGTGGTGCATTTCGCGGTACTCTACCTCTTGCGCGACGTGGCACATATCAACCAGTTCGTGGCCAACACCATAGGCTTCGTCACCGCAGCCACTACCAACTACTTCCTCAACCGCATCTGGACCTTCCGCAGCCAAGAGAAACAGGTCACCGTCGAATACCTCAAGTTCATTCTGGTCTCCCTCATCGGCCTGGGTATCAACAACGGCACCCTCTGGGTGGGTGGCCGCCTGCTGCCCGACTGGAACGATGACTGGCGTTTCTACATCCTTTGGGTCGTTGCCGTAGGTGTCACCACCCTCTGGAATTTCTTCGGCAATATGCTTTTCACATTCAAGAATAGCAAACAATAAACACATATATTATCATGGAAATCCTGTCCAATAGAATCCTCAATATGGCCGAGAGCGAGACTCTCGCCATGACCGCCAAAGCCCGCGAGCTCAAGGCTCAGGGTAAAGACGTCATCAGCCTCTCCATCGGCGAGCCCGACTTCAACACCCCCGAAGTGGTGAAGGAAGCCGCCAAGAAGGCCATCGACGACAATTTCACCCACTATCCTCCCGTACCCGGCTATGCCGACCTCAAGGAAGCCATCTGCACCAAGCTGAAGCGCGATAACGGCCTCGACTACAAGCCCGAGCAGGTTGTCGTCTCCACCGGCGCCAAGCAGAGCCTCTTCCAGGTTGTCCAATGCCTCATCAACCCCGGCGACGAGGTCATCATCCCCACCCCCTTCTGGGTCTCCTACAAGGAGTTCGTCCGTCTGGCCGAGGGCAAATGCGTCTTCGTGAAGACCAAACTCGAAAACGACTTCAAGGTGACCCCCGAGCAACTCGAAGCCGCCATCACCCCCCGTACCAAGCTCATTATGGTCTCCTCGCCAAGCAACCCCACCGGCATGCTCTATACTAAAGAAGAGTTGAAAGGCATCGCCGAGGTGGTGGCCCGCCATGAGAACCTCTTCGTGATGGCCGACGAAATCTACGAGCACATTAACTTCGTGGGCAAGCACGAGTCTATCGCCCAGTTCCCCGAGGTAAAAGATCGTGTTATCACCGTCAACGGTGTGGCCAAGGGTTTCGCCATGACCGGCTGGCGTATCGGCTTCATCGCCGCTCCCACGGTCATCGCCAAGGCCGCCAACAAGTTGCAGGGACAGGTGACCAGTGCCACCTGCTCCATCGCCCAGAAAGCTACCGTCTGCGCCATGATGATGGACCCCAAGACCAGCAAGGATATCATCGACATGCGCAACATCTTCCTGCAGCGCCGCGACATGGTATACAAACTCCTCTGCGACATCCCCGGCCTCAAGGTGCGTCTGCCGCAGGGTGCCTTCTACTTCTTCCCCGACGTCAGCAGCTACTACGGTAAGTCGTTCAACGGAAAGAAGATTGAGAACTCCACCGACATGGCCTTCTATCTCCTCAACGAGGCCAACGTGGCCACGGTGATGGGCTCCGCCTTCGGCGATGACAGTTGCATCCGCCTCTCCTATGCCACCAGTGAGGATCTCCTCCGCGAAGCCCTCCGCCGCATCAAAGAGGCCCTGGCCAAGCTGCAGTAAAATATCAGAAACAATACTAAAACAACAAGCTACCCGGCATCAACCGGGTAGCTTTTTTTCTACTTACACCAACACCTACCGTAGTAGGAGATGGGAGGGAGGTGTTAATAGGCTGATTGTGCGAAGTTAATCAGTCGGCCTCGTAGATAAGTAGCTTAGCCTCTTCAGGAACCCAGATAAAGAGCAAGGGATCCTTGTCGTGCTTCTTGCTAATCCAGCAGCCACCGTTCTCTGGGTCGATAACCATGTTGCAGTATTTGCGGTGGATCTTCTGCTCGGCCAGCAGGTGGTCTTCCTTGTCGTAGACCTGCAGGTAGGTCTCACCGCCATCCTTGACGATGGCGTACATGATGTCGCCGCTGATGCCGAAGGTAACCATGTCGACACTGTAGGTCTCCTTCACGTAGTCGCGCACAACAACTACATCGGTGACGTGGTAGTCGTACCAGTAGCTATTGCAGTAGAGCCAGAAGCCAGGCCAAAAGAGGGGACGCAAGGGCAGTGGATCCCAGAAGATGGGATGGCAATGGACAACATGGCCGTGCCAAGGGTGGTAGAAATAAGGAGCGGGGTGGATGGGACGGTGGCTCGGAGGCAGAGAGCCAGGGTGACCGGGGCGTGCATAGCCACCGCTGCGGGCGCCGGGGTTGGATGAGGGGCGCACATAGCCGCTGGGAATCTCGCCACCACCACGTATCACAGTGCTCGTAGGACCGCCACCGGGAGCACCGGCTGCACTGCGAGCAGGAGTGCTGAAACTGCCACTACGGGCAGGGACAGCCGACGAGTTGCGGCTGGGGGTACCAAAACTGCTGTTACGGCTCGAACTACTGAAGCTGCTGCTACTGCGGCTCGGAGTGCTCGACGTGGCGCGGCTTGGGGTACCGAAAGAACTGTTACGGCTCGACGACGTGCTTCGACTCGGACTGCTGAAACTGCTGCTGCGGCTCGGAGTGCTCACCGTGTTACGGCTGGAAGAACTGAAGCTGCCGCTACGGCTCGACGACGAACTGCGGCTCGGGCTGCTAATGCTACTGCTGCGAATGGGGCTGCTAAACGACGAACTACTGCGGCTCGGACTCGACGAGCGGCTCATCGAAGCACCGCCACCACGACTTCCGCCACCACCGTGGCGTTGCGCCAATGCTGGTGTGAAACTCAGCGCCAAGCCTACCATTACCATTGCAATCACTTTTGAGGTTTTCATATCGTTACTCCTTTCTTGTTTGTTTTCTGTCTTGTTTTCGATTGCAAAAATAGACAAAAAAGCCGGGGAAATTTCCTCGGCCTTGAAATATTTTTCCAAAAAGTTATCCAATAGAGCATCCTTCTGTGACCTTCTGACTGGGCGTAACCAGCACTAAACGACCGTCTTTGTCCTCGGCACTGAGTATCATGCCCTGGCTCTCGACGCCTTTGAGTTTGCGCGGCGGGAAGTTGGCGATGAAGCACACCTGCATGCCGACAAGCTTTTCGGGTTCGGGGTAGAACTTGGCAATACCGCTGACGATGGTGCGGGTGCCCATACCGTCCTCAATCTTGAATTGCAGGAGTTTGTCGGCTTTTGGAACCTTCTGGCATTCGAGGATGGTACCCACGCGGATATCCATCTTGCCAAAGTCGTCAATGGTCACCGGGGCTTTCACCTCGGCAGGCTTCCAAGCGTTGAGTTCGTTCTGAACCTTGGTGGCCTGCAGTTTGTCGACCTGGGCCTGGATGGTCTCGTCGCTGATCTGTTCGAAGAGTAGTTCGGGTTTTTCAATGGTGTGACCTTCCATGAGGAGGTCGGCACGGCCAGCGTCTTTCCAACCCAAAGCCTGCAGGTTCATCATGGCGTGCATCTTGTCGGCCGTGAAGGGCAGGAAGGGGGCGCAGAGGACCGCCAGATTGGCACAAATCTGCAGCGAGAGGTTCATCACCGTGGCGGTACGCTCGGAGTCGGTCTTGATGAGCTTCCAAGGTTCCGTGTCCGTGAGGTACTTGTTACCCAGTCGGGCCAGGTTCATCATCTCGGCGAGGGCCTCACGGAAGCGGTAGGTCTCGATCGAGCGACCGATGCGCTCGGGGAAAGTAGCCAACTCGCGAATGATCTCTTCGTCCTGTGCGGATAAATTGCCCTGTGCGGGCACCTTACCTCCATAAAATTTATGCGTCAGCACGAGGGTGCGGTTGACGAAATTGCCGAGGATAGCCACCAACTCGCTGTTGTTCTTCAGCTGGAAATCTTTCCAGGTGAAGTCGTTATCCTTGGTCTCGGGGGCATTGGAGCAGAGGGTGTAGCGGAGCACGTCCTGCTTGCCGGGGAACTCCTTCAGGTATTCGTGCAGCCAGACAGCCCAGTTGCGCGAGGTACTGATCTTGTCGCCCTCGAGGTTGAGGAACTCGTTGGCAGGCACATTGGCTGGCAGGATATAGCTGCCGTCGGCATGGAGCATCGAGGGGAAGATGATGCAGTGGAAGACGATATTGTCCTTGCCGATGAAATGCACCAGCTTGGTATCTTTCTCTTTCCACCACTTCTCCCAGTCGTCGCCTTTGAGCTGCTTGGTGAAGGAGATGTATCCAATAGGAGCGTCGAACCAGACGTAGAGAACCTTGCCGTCGGCACCTTCTACGGGCACCTTGACACCCCAGTCGAGGTCTCGCGTGACGGCACGCGGCTGCAATCCGGCGTCAATCCACGATTTGCACTGACCATAGACATTGATCTTCCAGTCGCCCTTGTGGCTCTCGAGAATCCACTGGCGCAGCCACGACTCGTCCTGATCCAGGGGGAGGAACCAGTGCTTGGTCTCCTTGAGGACAGGCTTCGAGCCGCTGAGGGCGCTCTTGGGATTGACGAGGTCGGTGGCATTGAGGCTGGTACCGCAAGCTTCACACTGGTCGCCATAGGCACGCTCGTTGCCACAATGGGGGCAGGTGCCGGTGATGTAGCGGTCGGCCAGGAAGCAGCCCGCCTCCTCGTCGTAATACTGCTGCGACACCTTCTCCACGAACTTGCCCTCCCTGTAGAGCTTCGCAAAGTAGGCCGCGGCAGTCTCATGGTGCTCCTTGCTGCTGGTACGGCTGTAGATATCGAAGCTGATGCCGAGCTCGGCGAAGCTGTCCTTGATGATTTTGTGGTAGCGGTCGACGATGTCCTGAGGGGTGACACCCTCCTTGCGGGCCTTGATGGTGATGGGCACGCCGTGCTCGTCGCTACCACCGATGAACATCACCTCCTCGCCCTGAGCGCGAAGGTAGCGCACATAGACGTCGGCAGGCACATAGACTCCTGCCAAATGACCGATATGCACCGGACCGTTGGCGTAAGGCAGCGCCGAGGTCACCGTATAGCGCTTGTACTGTTTGTCTTTGTCAGTGTAAACCATAAATCGTTTTTTTAACGGCGAGATATACTAATTATACGAATTGCTGCCGCGGGTTAATTTTTGGCTAATTACTCGAATGCCGCTCGCTCTGCCGCGGCTTGCCTGCCGTCAGGCAATTCAGCATAATTCGCTTGTAATTGTCCTGCGTAGCCATTAGTTAAATTCGTAAAATTAGCCGTTTTATTCAGTTTTCTCCTCTTCGAGGGTAATCTTGTTGGCGGCCAGCAGGATATTATACCAAGCGAAGAGTTTCTTCATGTCGGAGGTGTGGACACGATCGCGGTCATAGTCAGGAAGAACCACAGCCAGCAGGTCGGCCAACACCTTACCGTCAGCCTTCTTGGGATCGAAAGCTGTGGCCTTACCGTCGAGATGCTTGTATATGGCCTGCATTACATCCTCCAAGGGGCGCTCGTCATTGTCGGTGAAGATGCGAATCTCGCCCAGCGAGCTGATGCGGTCGTTCTTGAAGACAGGGTACTTCTGACCAGTCACGAGGTTCATCACCACAGCGCCGCCTTTGGTCTGCGACACCAATTCACTCAGATCCGGCTTGCCGGAAATCACTAAGATGTTTGATAAATCCATTTTTAGTATGTTATTTAGTTTAGCTTGAATAAAAACGGCAAATACCGATTAATATTGTATATAGTTTTTTTTATTTTTTGTGGTATTCGCGGAGGCCGTCGATGGGGTCAGCCAGCACCTTTTGTATTTTCAGGCCGTGTTCCTGGGCTACAATGTCAAGCAAGGGCATGATATGGGCGGCGAAACCACCCACAAGGTACAGCTTGTCACTGTACGACAGTTTCTGTAGCCCTTCGAGTTGATAATTGTACCAGTCGTACAAACTGGTGAGTATCACCGACGAACAATAGCCATCATTGATATGTTCCACCGCGAACCGCGCCGGCGAAGCCAAAAAGCGATTGGCGTTGGGCTGGTGGTAGACAGCCTCCAAAAACTCCTCCTTGGTTTGAGGATAAGAATCATGGAATCTGCTACTTATATTCCTAGGCATAAGCCCGGAAAGGTAGTCTTGCAGCAGTCTCCGTCCCACATGGTTGGCGGAACCGTGGTCACCGAGGATATATCCGGTACTGACGGCCTGGAGGGCTATCTTATCCCCATCGTAGTAGCAGGCGTTGCTGCCGGTTCCGAGGATGCCGACAAGACCGCGCTCACGTCCGCACACCGCACGGCAGGCACCCATCATGTCGGTCTCGACATATATATCGCTTGTTCCAAATGCTTTAGACAACAGCAAGGCCACGCGTTCCCGTTGTGCCGCGCTACCACATCCAGCACCATAAAAAAAGATTGGAAAATGAAAAGTAGGAAAATGGAAGTGCTGCTGGATAGTGGCGCAGGCAGAGAGGAAAGCCTCGTCGCTGGTGAAATGGGGGTTCAGTCCTTCGGTAACTATCTTGTTACCAGACTCAACCTCCATCCACGTAGTCTTGGTACTACCGCTGTCTGCAATCAAAATCATATGATACCGATAATATCATTGATATCGCTGATTCCATGGCGTTTGCAGTAGTCTTCGAGGCCGTCGACAATCTTCATGGTGACAGCAGGGTCGATGAAGTTGGCCGTGCCCACCTGGATGGCTTTGGCACCTGCCATGAGGAACTCCAGGGCGTCGTTGGCCGAGGCGATGCCGCCCAGTCCGATGACAGGAATCTGCACAGCATGAGCCACTTGCCACACCATGCGCACCGCCACGGGCTTCACGGCGGGGCCGCTCAATCCGCCGGTGATGGTGCTGAGGTAGGGACGCCGCTTCTCCACATCGATGGCCATGCCGAGCATGGTGTTGATGAGCGAGACACTGTCGGCACCGGCAGCCTCCACCGCTTTGGCGATGTCGACAACACTGGTGACATTGGGTGTGAGCTTTACTATCAGCGTCTTATGGTACACCTTGCGCACCTCGGAGACCACCTGCGCCGCCATCTCGGGGTTGGTGCCGAAGCCCATGCCGCCTTTCTTGACATTGGGGCACGAGATATTCAACTCGATGGCCGGAATCTTCTCCAACTCATCGATTTGCGACGCCACGTCACAGTATTCCTCGATGCTCGAGCCGCTGACGTTGACGATGATATTGGTGTCTAAGTGTTTGATTCTATGATATACTTCCTTGTAGAACTTCTCCACACCGCCGTTCTGCAGACCCACGGCGTTGAGCATACCCGAAGGGGTCTCGGCCATACGGGGATAGGGGTTGCCCTCGCGGTGCGAGCCCGTGGTGCCCTTGACGATGAAGCCGCCCAGACGCTCCAGGTCGACGAAGTCGGCGAACTCCTCGCCATAACCGAAGGTGCCGCTGGCCGTCATCACCGGGTTTTTAAGACTGAGATTATGTACTTTAACTGCTAACATATCATTCTTCTTTTAACGACGAATTAACCTAATTAAACGAATTGCTTCCGCAGGTCAATTTAAGGCTAATTACTCGAATGCCGCTCGCTTCGCTGCGTCTTGCCTGCCGTCAAGCGATTTAGCGTAATTCGCTTGTAATTATGTATTGCGTAGCCATTAGTTTAATTTGTAAAATTCGCCGTTCCAATAAAAAATATCCGTTTACTTTTCAAACCATTTCTTCATTGTCGTGATGTCAAACACAGGACCGTCCTTGCAGACGCAGCGGTGGCCGTCGTCGGTGTCGGTGACACAGCAGAGGCAGGCGCCCACGCCACAGGCCATCATGTTCTCCAGACTCACCTCGCAGCGGATGCCGCGCTGGGCAGCGCTGCGGGCCACAGCCTTCATCATCGGCGTGGGACCACAGGTGTAAATCATGTCGTAAGACTCTGAGAATGCGGGATGTTCCACCACCAGGCCCTTGTGTCCCATCGAGCCGTCGTCGGTGGCGATGCAGAGGCGGCCATAGGGTTCGAACTCGTCGCGCACGGGGATGAGTTCCGCCGTGCGGCCACCCAGCAAGATAGTGCAGCTAACACCCTTTGCTTTCAGCACCTTGGAGAGGTGAAGCAGCGGTGCGATACCCGCTCCGCCACCCACTAGGAGGGCGGAGGTCTGAGGTTTGAGGTCTGAAGTGAATCCGTGGCCGAGGGGGTAGACCATATTCAACTTATCCCCCACTCCGAGTTCGGCGAGCTTGCGGGTGCCGTTGCCAACTATCTGGATAAGAAGGGTCATGGTACCACGTTCCTCGTCGACATCGTGTACCGAGATAGGGCGGCGTAGCATCACGTCGCGCGAACCTTCCACCAACACCTCAACGAACTGTCCCGGTGCCACGGGCTGCATCTTCCCACCGTGTTCCAACACCAGAGAGAAATAGCGGCTGCCCAGCTGACGACGCTCTAAAATCTTGAAATCGTGAATCTCTTTCATATTATTCCATAATGAATACGCTGCAAAAATACGAAAAAAAACCAATATAGGGGTTAAACTTTCCTAACAAACGTTAAAACAGCGGATTTTAACTTAACAAACCACCTACCAACTCCTACCATGGTAGGAGTTGGTTAGGAGTTGGTAGGCAGTTGGTAGGTAGTTTGTGCGAGTTTGGTGCCTCCCCCACCCCGCCCATTGGGCACCCCTTCCGGCAGGGAGGGGACAGGGGGTGGGGGTAAAGGCTATTGATCCCAGCTGTCGCCGAAGAGCGGATTGGAGGGTTCTTCCCAAAGCTCCATGCCCTGGGCGCTAAAGGTGCCAAGGAACTGTGCCGGGACAACCATGCTAAGAGGGCCGCTGGAAGCGTAGCCGCGTTCCGTCTTGAATTCCACCACGGTCAACGTGGGTGCAACGTATTGTTTCTTGTTCATAACCAATTGAGTACTTAAAAGTACACGACATTTCATTTTCATTTTACCACTATCTTTTGCGACTGTCCGCCTAGGCGGAGGACATACACACCGGCGGCGGGGAAGATGGAAGGTGAAATTTCCTTGGTGAAGAGCTGGCGGCCCATGACGTCGTAGGCCTCGAGGGTGCCCTCGCCGGTGACGACCAGACGGTCGCTGTCCCAATGGGCGAAGTGGGGCGAATGGGTTTCTTGGGCGTCGGGCGACAGCTTCACCAGGAAGCGGTCTCCGCCGGCCGAACCGGCGGACACAGTGAAGGTGTAGCTACTGTCGCGCAGCAGGTCGATGTCGCGGCCGGCGAGGCGGTCGATTAGATGAAGGTAGGAGAGGCTGGTCGGACTGGTCAGACTGGTCGGACTGGTCAGACCAATGGTGTATTCGCCGGGCTGGGCCTTGAGCGTCAGGGGGAAGGCCTCGGTCTCTTCGTCCAGCGAGGCTATAGCGTAGCCGTCGATGCTGAGGCTGGGAGCTTCGGCGTTGAGGTGAGCCATCTTCCGCAGGCCGTCGCCGTCGACGAGCATCGCGTAGGTCACATCCTCGTGGCCGTTACCCTTGACGGTGAAGGCGAGGGTGGCTGCCTGGGCGGCCTTGGATTGTGCCGGGGCGGCGTTGGTGTTGTAGAAACGGAGAACGGCCTCGTCGGTGGTGACCTGTATGAGGAAGGCCTCGGCCACATGGATGGGGTCGGTGGTGGTGTGGGCGTGCCAGGTGCCGTCGGGGTCGAGGGTGTAGTAGCCCGGGGCGATAGAACCCTCACTGACGGTGATGCCAGTGCCGAAGTAGAGGTCGTGGGTGCAGAGGTTGCCTACGAGGTTGAAGCCCCGCAGCGCATCGTCGCTGCAGCGGGCATAGCAATCATGTCCTTCGCCATTTTTGGAATAGTTGTTAGTCGCCAGGTCGATGGTGGCACTGACGGCGCGGCGGTAGATGTAGCCACATTTGTTGTACAGCATTGTGAAGCCCTCTGCGCCGTTGCCGGCCTTCTGGTTGAGCCAGGTGGCGGTTTGCTCGTCGTAGCGGAAGAGGTCGTAGGCGTCGGCGTTGGTGAGGGAGGTCAGGTCGTAGACATAGTATAGGCCGCTGATGCCGTTCCACTGGCCGGCGACGACGTTTTTCTGCACCGTGACGGGGATGTAGCTGTTGCACAGCAGCTGCCCGCCGTTGGCGATGGTGATGCTGCCGCCATCGATAATGGTCTTGCCGCAGCGGGCCACATAGCCGTCGGGGATGACGGCGGCGGCCTGGATGACGACCGCGTCATCGGCGGTGGGTACACCGGCGGGGCTCCAGTTGGCGGCATCGTTCCAGCTGCCGGCGGTGACAAAATGCTTGTACTGCGCAATGCTCACATTGTCGACGGCGGCAGGGGGATTAATTCCACTCACATTAACATCGTTTCTCCAGACGAAGACCATCTTGTAGGTGCCGGCGGCGATAGCGATGGTGTCGGTGGTGAACTGCTTCCAAGAGGACTCTCTCCATAACTGACTTCCGCCATCGAGGGCTATCCAGCCGGTGGGCAAATGACTTCCGTTAAAGCCGGACGGCACACCTTCGCCGGCTGTCAGCTCGGTCTCGTCGGGCACCAAGGCCACGCGCAGGTAGTCCCGTCCTTCACTGCCATAGGTCTTCCAGTAGTAGGAGAAGCTGTAGTAGCCCTCCTCGAAGGAGAATGTCTTCCAGGCAAAGACCGTGGTTTTGTCGTTGGAATAGGCGTTGGTGATGCCGCCGTCGTTCGAGATATAGAGGGACTTGGTGCCTTCGCCATTGGAGGTTGCCGTACCCCAGACCCACTGGTTGGTGAGGGTGCCGTTCTCCAGCGCCCAGCCGTTCGACGACTCGAAGTCGTCGGCAAAGGGCACCGGCACAGATGTCATCCGGGTGCGGAAGCGCACCGACACAACTTCGCTCTTGCTCTGCGCGCTGCAGACGCGGCGCAGGAAAAAGGAGTAGTTGGTCAGCTCGGTGAGGGTGTTGAGGGTGATTGATTGGGTGCCTGCTTGTGAGGCTGTATAAGTGCCGGTGAAGTCGGCTTCGACGGGGGTGTAGTCGTCGGCGGCGTTGGCCACGAGGGCATACTCCCACTGGGTGCCGGCAGCGGCCAGCCAGCTGACGGTGGCGGCGGTAACGCCGATATTACTCACGGCCAGCTCTTCGGGGAAGAAGCATCCGGGTGCCGTCACCTCCACATCGTCGACATACCAATAATAGTTAGTAACGGTGGGGTTGTGGCGGAAGGCGAGGCGTACGCCGTCGGGGGCGCCATCGAAGTTGACCACCTTGCGGCGATAGTCGTTTGATGTCCAGTCGCTGTTGCTGTAGGTCCTAACGACGACGAAGGTGGCGGCATCGGTGGGGTCGGTGAGGTAGCCCACCGAGAAGGTGCCGCATCGGGATTCATTATGGAACTCCGGCCGCGACCAGAAGGAGAGCTGCAGGCTGGAGGGGGCGGCGTCGAAGATCGGCAGCGCCACAACATTGGAGGTGGAGCCTCGGAACTGCAAGCAATAAGAGCCGCTGTGGCTGTAACCACTTATTCTCCTGTTGTTCCCCGACAGGGACTTCCAGTAGTCCCAGTCGCCCTCGGTTTCGAAGCCGTAGCTGTATGGGAGAGTCGTCAGATGCCAGACGGCGGTGTAGGAGCGGTCGCCGGTGGAACCGTGCGGTATGGTGACGGTCGTGGTCAACTCGGAGAGGTCGGTACCCATCCAGCCAGCGAAGGTGTTGTCTGCTTGGGTGGGGTTGACGAGGGTGATATCGGTGCTCTCGACGGTGTAGGAGGTGGGATTGGGTGTGGCCACACTGCCGCCGGCGAGGTCGTAGCTGATGCTGTAGACGGTGAGCGTCCAGGTGGCGGTATAGGAGCGGTCGCCCGTGGAATCGTGCGCGATGGTGACAGTCATGGTCGGCGCAGCGAGGCCGGTGCCTGTCCAGCCCGCGAAATCATAGCCGGTGCGGGTGGGGTTGGCGAGGGTGAAAATGGCGCTCTCGACGGTATAGGAGGTGGGATTGGGTGTGGCTACGCTGCCACCGGCGAGGTCGTAGCTGATGCTGTAGACGATGGGCGTCCAGGTGGCGGTGTAGGAGCGGTCGCCCGTGGAGCCATGCGCAATGGTGACGGTCTCTGTTGCCGCATCGAGTTCGGTACCTGTCCATCCGGCAAAGGTATAGTGGTCGCGGGTGGGGTTGACAAGGGTGATGTCGGCGCTATCGGCGGTGTAGAAGACAGGGTTGGGTGTGGCTACGCTGCCGCCGACGAGGTCGTAGCTGATGGTGTAGACAATGCCGACATAGCTGACGGTGATGTCGGCGTCGGGCATAGTGAGGGTGTTGCCGAAGAAGGGGTGGTCACCGCTGCCGTCGTTGTAACTGAAGCAGTGGTGCAGACCCGCCGATTCGACATCGCTGCCGGTATAGGCGAGGGTGAGCGTCTGGCCGAAACCACTGTAGATGGTGCCGTCGGCGAGGCGCAGAGCCGTGGTGCCGATGGCTGTGAGGCCGCTATGGGAGTAGGCGGTCGGGGTACCGACAAGGGCCACATCGGTGCCGAGGGTGACGGTGCGGCCCTTGCGGGCACCGTTGACGTCGACGCTGTTGACACCGCCAAGAGTGCTTTCGGTGTAGTAGTTGTTGGTGAGGGTGGCCGAATTATGCTTATATCCTGCTATGAATCCTTTAGTAGATACATCGCTGGTCGGGGCAGGACCGGTGAAGAGGCAGTTGACAATGGAAGAGCTTTGTTCAGTACTTCCCGCAATACCACCGTAATAGAGGCTGCTGAGCTGGCCGTTACTGCTGACGGTGGCGGCGCAGAGGCAGCCTTCGATAGTGCCGGAATAGTTATATCCGACAACGCCGCCGTGGTAATAGGCAGAAGAGCGATTGGCATTGATGGTGACGGTGCTCTCCACACGGCAGTTATGCACCGTGCCGCCAGCGTTGTAGCCCACAATGCCGCCGACATTATAGTAGGCGGTGATGGTGGTGGAGGCAAGGGTGAGGTTCTGCACCGTGGCGGTGGAGGAGAGGCGGCCGAAAAGGCCGTAATCTATGGTTTGATCGTTGTTATCTCGACTGATGTTGATACCGCTGATGGTGTAGCCGCCGCCGTCGTAGCTGCCGCCGAAGGGGTTGGCCACGAGGCGGCCCACGGGGGTGTAGTTGTTGAGGGTGCCGTCGTAGGTGATGTCGGCGGTCTGCAGGAAATAAGTGCCACTGTAGGTGGTGCCGCGACCCACGCGGGCCGCCAAGGTGTCGAGGTCGATGGTGGAGGCAATCAGGTAGGGATGCACGGCGCTGCCGTCGGCATTGGAGTCAACGCCCCAGAGGGGATGCCAGTGGGCGGTGTAGCTGAGGGGGACGTGCGTGTGGTTGGCGATGGAGACGGTGGTCTGGGGTGTGTCGCCGTTGCTGCCCGTCCAGCCGAGGAAGGTGCAATTGTCGCGAGTGGGGTTGTTGAGGGTGAAGGTGGCTGTCTCCCAGGTGTAGGTGGTGGGGTTGGAGGCGGTGCCGCCGGCGAGGTCGTAGGTGATGGGCCAGGCATAGGAGGCATCAAGCGAGCAGAGGCCGCTGGCGGTGACGCCGCTGCCAATGAGGTCATTGCCCGCGAGGTCCTTGACGGTGCCGCTGAGGCCCGTGATGTTGAGGTTGCCGGTGGCATCGGCAGGGATGGTGGTGCTGAAGGTCAGCACGTTGGTGCCGCTGCCGGCCACATAGTTGAGGTCACCCCAGTGGTTAGCGGAAGTAGTGGTTAATTTCGGCGTGCCGATGACGGTGACAATCTCATTGAAAGCCACGGAGACATAGACGGTGTTGCCCTTGCAGTGCTTGCCGGGAGCCACGCTGACGGCCAGCTTGGTGGGGGCGGTGGCGTCGACGAGGGCCATGCGGACGAAAAGGTCCTTGTAGCCCCAGGTGTCGTTGTCTTTTCCACCGGCATCGAAACGGGTGGTGATGTTCGCCACATTGGTATTGAAGACCAGGGAGCCCGAATTGGTGGCCTGATAGCCCGACTTGAACTTCTGCTGCCAGAGCTTGCCATTGGGTTGGGAGAACTCGGTGATTCCGATGTGCGCACTCGTCTCAGCCGATTTGTTGGCATAGTTGTAGCGGTGGGGGAAGAACTGCTTGCCCTCGGCGTTGCTGCCGGTGGAAAGCTCGAAGCAGACCTTGTAGGCCGAGTTCGACGGGTCGTTGACAGCCCCGTCGGGGTCGTAGCCGGTATCGTAGCTGGTGCTGCCGTTGCCGGCGACAATCTGGATATACTGGTAGCCGTCGTCCTTCTCCTTCTCGGTGAAGCAGACGGTGGCGTAGATCTTGCAGCCCATGTCATTGAGGTAGGCAGCATCAGCGCCGGTGGTGCTGATGAGGCTATCGGTGCTGACGGTGGCGGCTTTCTGGGCGTAGTCGTAGCTGTCGTCGATGAGGACGTAGCCGCTGAGGGCGCCGCTGGTCTCCACCTGACTGGTGGGCGGCGTGTAGCTGACATCCACGTACTTGGAGCTGTTCACGCCCGAGGTGTAATTGCTGCTGCTGTTGAAATAGACGAGGTTGGTGATGCTCTGGCTCACTTTGGTAGCACTGAAGCTGGTGCCGGTGGTAAAGGTGAAGTCTTTGGAGGCCAGATAGAAACCACCCTGGTCAGTAACCTCGAAGCGGTAGGAGCGCGTGGTGTTGTCGTTCTGGTACTTGTATGCATCGGTGCCCGGAGTGGTTCTGGTCACGGCGACCTTCTTGACGGTCTCGCCGACGCCGAAGGTGAGGGTGCCGTTGACAGCGGTGTAGTGCTGCCCGGCGTAGGCGCTGAGGTTCACGGTGCGGTAGAACACCGTCTGGGCGTAGGTGCTTTCGCTACGGGTGACGATGAAGGTGTCTTTCGTGCCTATGCGCGTGGTCACCGTCCACGTAGGCTCGGCCCATACCCCGCAGGTGGCGAGGAGGGCAAGAAGCGAAATCAATACTCTTTTTCTGTTCATGTTATTATATATTATTTTTCAGATGCAAAAATAGCAAATTCTTTTAAAATAGATTTTCCTCTCGTGGAAAATTCCACGAGAGGAAATATTTTTCTCATTAGAGACAAAAAAATGGGGATTTTTTCCAACTAGAGGAAAATTTTTCTTCGGATTTCCCGCACCCCGAAAGGTGTTTATTGTCCTTTTCGGAAGAGTTTGGCGAAAAATTTGCGCCAGGAGGAGCCGTCGAAGAACGACGAATCGGTGGTGGCCTGAAGGGTAAGGACGATGCCGATGGGCAACATCACAATGGAGGATATCCACATGCCCTCGGGACCCATGGCCGATTCACGTACAGCCTTCTCGGCAATCATACCCACCACATAGTAGAGCACGAAGAATCCCACCGAGGCCACCAGGGGGAGACCCAGACCACCCTTGCGGACAATGGAGCCGAAGGGGGCACCAATGAGGAAGAGCAGCAGACAGGCAATGGAGAGGGTAAACTTGCGATGCCACTCGATGTAGTGGCGGTTAATGTATTCACGGTCAGACTGGATGAGATCTTCATACATCTGCGCATCCTGACGGGCACTGACAGCGGCATTGCGGGCGTGGAGGTATGCACTGCGACGGTCGCGCGCGGGGAGATTGGAAAGGAGCTTATGGAGAGGGACAGGCTGGGCAGCATGGAGTGTGCTGTCAGAGGGGAGATACTGCTGCCAGGCACGGAGATTGACGCGCATGTTGGTGAAGTACTGGTCGATACGCTCCCGGTAACTGTCTTCAAGTTGCGCGATAGTGGTGTCGAGCTGAGCAATGTTCATCATCTGGTAGCTCCCCTTGAAGTTCTCTTCGACGCTCTTATTGTAAGCGAAGGATGAGATGTCGAAATTGAGGCTCTGCTCACTGAATCCGATGGAGGTAAGAGGACGGCGGAGATAGTTGTCGCCCGAGGAGTTCTCACTATAGGTATAACCGTCGAAGAGTGTGATTTTAAGATACATATTGTCTGGCGAGGCCTGCATGACACCACGCTTACCGACGGTAACGAGGGTCTCATTCATGCCTTTGGAATGGTCGTAGACGAGGACATCCTGAAGGGTGCGACCATCGCGACTCTTGCTTCCAACACGGATGACGTAGCCGTCGAATTCCTTGTAGTATTCGCCCGGACGAATGTTGACGGCGGGTTTCTTGTGGGTGATGTCGTAGAGCGTCATGCGATATTTGAGCATTGCGGTGGGCATCACATTGTTAGCGAAATAAAAGGCCATACCAGTGAGCAGCAGGGCCACCAAAACCATGGGGCGCATGACACGACTGACTGAAATGCCTCCGGCTTTCATGGCCACCAGTTCGTATTTCTCGCCGAAATTGCCCATGGTCATGATTGAGGCGAAAAGCACTGCTATGGGGAGGGCCATGGGGACAAAAGTGGCGGAGGCATAGAGGAGAAGCTCGGCAATAACGCTGAAGTCGAGGCCTTTGCCTACGAGGTCATCAACATACTTCCATACGAACTGCATGAGCAACACCAGCACCGAAAGGGTGAAGGTGAGCACCAGCGGTCCCACAAAGGAACGGAGTATGAGACGGTCAATCTTCTTCATCTAGAATTTGCCTGATATCCAGCGCCAGAGGTCATTTCCGTTGGCCAGAATCATAAGGGCCAGAAGGAGGAACATGCCGACATTCTGGGCATAGGTAAGGAATTTGTCGGAGGGCTTCTTCCGGGTAACTATCTCCCAAAGAGTGAATAGAATATGACCACCATCGAGTCCTGGAATGGGGATAATGTTCATGAAAGCGAGGATGAGAGCCAGAAGGGCTGTGAGGTTCCAGAAAGCATGCCACTGCCAATGGTCGGGGAAGAGGTCGGCCATAGCCCCGAAGCCACCGAGGCTCTGCACTCCGCCAGGAGCGAAGAGCATCTTGAGACCTGAGATATAGGACATAAGAGTCTCCCATCCGTGACTAATGCCACGGGGAATGGCCTCGAAAAGAGAGTAGTCGATGTGCTGGACGAGATTGGGGAAGAGAATGGAAAGGTCGCTCTCACACTGGACACCGAGTTTGCCCTGACCGTTGACTTCAACCCGCAGGGAGTCAAGCACACCCTCGCGGTAGAAGCCCACCATGACAGTGGAATCGGCATGTTCGGCAAGGACGGGTGTGATGTCCTGAAAGACGTTGAGAGGATGGCCATCGATACTCACCACACTATCACCGGGCATCATGCCTGCCCTTTCAGCAGGCGATCCCGTAACAAAGCCCTTGACGATGAAAGGGGTGCGAGGATACATGAGATTCTTGGTACGTTCACGGGTGACTCGTTCGGCTAAGTGTCCACTAAGGATAAGGGTGAAGGAGGTGTCGGCCCGGCGAACAATGACCTGACGGGCGTCGCCGAGGAGCAATAGCTTGTTGGCCACAGTGTAGTCATCGACCAACGAGTCATCGATAGCAGTGATGATATCACCGTGACGGAAGCCCTCGTCAAGCATCACATCGGCATATTGGAAGCCATAGGAGGCATTATGCATAGGGAGACGGTCTTCGCCCCAGTGAGCGAAAATGGCGCCATAAAGCAACAAGGCGGTGATAAAATTGACTAACACGCCCCCACTGATGATGAAGAGACGCTGCCAAGCAGGTTTGGTGCGGTACTCCCACGGTTGAGGTTCGGATTCAAGGTCTTTTGCGTCCTTGGTCTCGTCAATCATACCTGCAATGTCGCAGTACCCACCCAGAGGGATCCATCCGAGACCCCAGAGGGTGTTGTCCTGATCTTCGGGACGGAGGTTCTTCTCGTCCCAGGAGTCGGGGGTGGTGGCATTGAACCAGAGGAAATGCCACTTGCCATCAAACTTCTTGGCTTTGAGGATGGAGAACTTATAATTGAAGAAAATATAGTACCTGCGCACGCGCGTGTGGAAGAGCTTGGCGAAGAAGAGGTGACCGAGCTCGTGGGTGGCCACAAGGATGGAAAGACTGAGGATAAGGGCTAGCCAGTTCATATAATGTTTAAAGGTTAATGTTTAAAGGTTAAAGATTCACGAATGGTTTTATCGGTTTGGAAAAGATCGTCAAGGGTGGGGTTGGCGATGAAGTGTGCCGACTGCATGGCGGCCTCGACATGGTCTGCAATGCCGAGGAAACCTATCTTGCCGTCAATGAACTGCCGCACAGCGACCTCGTTGGCAGCATTCATCACACAAGGCATGTTTCCCCCGCGGGCGATAGCCTGATAGGCGAGGTCAAGACAGCGGAAGGTTTGACGGTCAGGTTTTTCAAAAGTGAGGTTGGGATACTGGGCAAAGTCAAGACGCGGCAGGTGGCTCTCAACACGCTCGGGGAATGAGAACGCCAACTGAATGGGGGTCTCCATGGTGGGAATACCCAGTTGGGCCTTGATACTGCCATCGCAGAACTGCACCATGGAATGGACCACCGACTGGGGATGCACTAACACCTCAATATCGGTTGCTTCAACGCCAAATAGCCATTTGGCTTCGATGACCTCAAGGCCTTTGTTCATCAGCGAGGCGCTGTCGATGGTCACCTTGCGTCCCATGCTCCAATTAGGGTGTTTAAGAGCCTGCTCAAGGGTGACAGTGGCAAGTTGCTCACGCGTCATACCACGGAAGGGGCCGCCGGAGGCCGTCAAGAGTATCTTGTCAATGCCATTTTCTCCAATAAGACACTGAAAGATGGCTGAATGCTCGCTATCAACAGGCAGAATGGGCACACGGTGACGCAAGGCGGCAGCGGTAACAATGCTGCCAGCCACCACCATAGTCTCCTTGTTAGCCAGGGCAATGGGGTGTCCGTGTTCGATGGCACGGAAAGTGGGACGCAAGCCAGCGAAGCCTACGATGGCCGCCAGGACAAAGTCTATAGAGGTCATCTCCATGAGGTCGGCAATAGATGCTTCTCCCGCAAAGACTTTGATGCCGTGAGGCTGAAGGGCTTCGCTAACAAGAGTGTATTTGCTCTCGTCAGCAATGGCCACAGCATTGGGCTCAAACTCAAGGGCCTGCCGGATGAGCAGATCGGCATTGCTGCCTGCACAGAGCACCTCGACGGCAAAACGGTCTTGATGGCGCCGAATAACGTTGAGAGCCTGGGTGCCGATGGAACCTGTGGAGCCTAGTATGGCGATTCGTTTCAAAACTCTTAACTCTTATTTCTAAACTCTTGACTAAAAGGAGACGTATTCTTCTGGATTGACAGGGACACCGTTAAGCCACATCTCGAAGTGGAGGTGCGGGCCGGGCTCACGAAGGCTTGAGTTTCCGACATAAGCTATCGGCTCGCCTGCACGGACGGCGTCGCCCTGACGCTTGAGGAGAGAACTATTGTTACGATAGACAGTGATGACGTTGCCAGGATGCTGGATGGTGAGAACATAGCCGTTCTCAGCCGTGAATTGCGCTGATACGACGGTGCCACCATAGGCAGCATAGACCGCCTGTCCAGAGGTGCCGACAAGGTCGACCCCCAAATGGCGCTGAACGGCATCAAAGGGACTGATAACCTTACCTTTGAGGGGGGCATAGAAAAGATGGGAAAGCGCTGACGTACTCTCAGTAGAAGGCGCGGAGGTAGCGGTAGTGGGCTTCACCTGATAACGGCTGTCCTCATGCTCCACCTCCTGACGAAGGAGGCTATCGTCAACCGAGCGACGGTAGACGGCAGCAATCTGCTGAAGGGTTGTTGTAGAGTCCCCCTTGACAGCCTCAGCTTCGGCACCCAACTCCCGTCCACTAAGGATAGCCTGAATGGTGCCCACGAGCCATTCCTGTTCGGCAAGTTGGGTCTCCAGAGAGTCTATTTTACGGGCATTGGAGTAGGTCTGTTCTATCATAGCCTCGTCGGTGTAGCCGGGAATCCACTCGCGCAACGGAGTGAAAGCAATGAGGACCGTGGTAAGGATGATGAAGATAATGACGGTGATGCCAACGGAGACAAAAAGGTTGGTGCCCGACAACTGGAAGGAGAACTTCTCCTTGAAGGTGTCGGTGTCCATCACCACAAAACGGTGCTTGTGTTTGATGACGTCAGCCACGGGTTTGCTCCGAAGCTTGACCCACCATTCCTTAATCCTCATCTATTTATATATACTATTTATATTATAGCGGAAAGTGGAAAGTGATGCTTCGCACTCCGCGACAGCCCGCTTTCCACTTTCCACCCTTCACTTTCCACTTTTTAGAAGTGCTCGTTGCGGTTATCTTCAATATTGGCTTTCAGGCGGAGCACCTCGGTAATCTGGCGGACCTTGTTGCGGTAGCCCTGCTCCATCTGAGCACGGACAAGAGCAGCATCGGGGCCTTCAACCTTGGCCTTATTATCGACCTGCACCATATAAACGCCATTAGCTCCCTTGACAGGCTGAGTCATACCGCTCTTGGTAGCGGCGATAACACCCTGAACCTTGGGCTCCATACCAAACTTGCCGAAGTAGTTGCCATTGAAGGCCACACTGTCGAGGGTGTCAACGGCAACATTAAGTTTGACGGCGATAGAGTTAATATCATTGGCGGCTTTGGCAGCTTCCTCAGCACGAGCCATCATGAGTTCTGCTTTCTTCTCGCGGCGCACATCGGTCTCAATCATAGGACGCACCTGGTCGAGGGTAGCATAACCCTTCTTGAAGACATCCTTGAGGGCTGCGATGACATAAACATCGCCACACTCATAGACCTGATCGGTGACAGCACCAATCTCAGTTTCCTTGTTGAAAGCCCAACGAACGATTTCACGGGCACTGGGCACACCGGCAAGATTCTCGGACATCAGACCGACGCGGGCGTTGCGCATCTGCAAGTTCTGCTCTTGAGCACTAGCCTCGAACGATTTAAGAGTACGGTTCTGAGAGGCGAACTTGTGAGCCTGAGTGTAGACGGCATCATTAGTAGCCTTGGAGGGAACAATCTCGCGGGTGATGAGAGCCACACGGTATTTTTTGCTAGCAGGGGTCTTGTCGGTAACCTTCACAATGTGGTAGCCATAACCGTCAGGACGCTCGAAGAGGAAACTGGTGCCGACGGCAGTGTTGACAATCTGTTCGTTGAGGAGACCATAGCCGCCATCAGGCTGCCAATTCATATCGCCCTTGGTCTCACCTTTCTGGGGATCATCGGAAAATTGCTCGACGGCCTCCTCGAAGCTCATGCGGTTGCCATTAACCAAAGCCAGGACACTATCGGCCAGTTTCTTGGCCTGCTCCTCGCTGCGGGTGGTGATGTTGGAACCGGCCTTGCTGTTGAGGATGAGGATAGCACTGGCACGGAGACTATCGGGACGCACGGCGGTGCTCATCACCTTGGCCATCATCCACTCGTTTCCAACAATGGCAGGGGCGATGAATGTGCCAGCGGTAGCAGCCTCGATTTGAGCGTCGAAAGGAGCCTTAAAAGTGCTGGCCTTCACATAGGTGGAGTCGTAACTACGATAAGATTCACCATTGACAAAGAAGGGGATCTCCTCATTCTCAACAGTCTGGAATTCTTCCCAAGTCTTCTCGACACTAGCCTGGATCTCAGCGAGGTCCTGAGGAGTGGGATTAACGGGATAGACGAGGAACTCAACATCACGAAACTCTTCAACCACACGGAACTCAGCCTTGTGCTCCTCATAATAGTTCTTATAGTCGGCATCGGCAAGGGTCACCTCGTCATCACTGACGCTCTGGAAAGGCAGGGCAGCCACACGGACGTTAGAAACCTCTTGGCTATAAACGGCGAGCTTTTCAGCCAAAGCCTTGGGCATGTAGAAACCCGAAGCAATAAGGCTGGCATATTTCTGCTGCATGCGATCTTTCTTGACAGCCTTCTCCAACTCGACCCACTGCATACGCTGGGTGGTATCCATGCTGGTGAAATTCTCGAGGGTACGACGCACACCAAGGGTGTCATAAACGCCCGTCTGGGGATTGGTAAAATACTGACGCAGATAAGGGTGGATGAACTTGCCAGTGTACATGTCACCAAGCTCACCGGAGGTCACCTGCAGACCCAGTTTCTCTGCCTGTTCCTCAAAGAGGGTCTCCTCAACAAACTCGCTCCACACACTCTCGCGGATGCGGCTCTGCATCTCGGAAGGAACCTGGGCGACCTGCTGCTGCATCTTGTAGTTGTTCTCGGCACGCTCCACGAGCTCATCGAAACGCTGACGAGTCATCGTCTCGCCATTCACTTTACCCATGTCGGGGATACCGCTTCTGTTCTTGGTCAAATCCTGAAAAATGAATGCCACGATGGCAACGCCGACAAGAGCGACGGCAATCCATGAATTCTTTCTAATTTTTCCGATAATTCCCATTTTGTTAGTTGTTTTTTAGCGCACTAAGTGCTTTAATTATTATTATTTTTACTTATTATTTTCATTTATTTAAGTGTGCAAAGGTACAAAGAAAAACTTTTTTGGAAAAATTTTTTTTTCAAACCCATCCTCTCATCTATGTAAAACACATAGAATCAACGTCAAGGAATTAACATTTTTTCAACACACGTTTCTCCCAAAAGGGCAAAAAAGACTAACGTAAAATCACTTCCATTTAAAAATCGAACGAAAAAGGAAGCAAATTCTTCACACTAAGGAAGACCCTCACACGACCTCCTTCCAGATAGCAAATCACCCTCAACGGGTGATTCTGTACATGCTCATATTCTGACAAAACCTGACGGCAGGCACCGCAGGGCGAAGCCTCACAAAGACAGCCTTCGGCATTACGTCCGACGATAGCCAACGCCTCATAGTCGCGGCACTGTGGATATTGAGCCGATGCGGCAAAAATGGCTGTGCGCTCGGCACAGAGACCAGAGGGATAGGCCACATTCTCCTGATTACTTCCAACAATCACCGCGCCATCCTTCAACCGCAGCGCAGCACCCACACAGAAACCCGAATAGGGAGCATAGGCACCCTCTGTGGCCCCAATGGCCCGCTGCATCAAAGCATAGTCTTCGCATGACAACTCATTAACCGAGTCATATTCCTGATAATCAATAGCGATAGTCTTGTCCATAAAAAAGCATTTTCCGCTGCAAAGTTACGACCTTTTTCGCAACTCTGCAAGCGGAAAATGCAGGAAATGGGATTTATCGGACAGTTATTTCTTTACAATCTTACTCACCATACCCTCGGTGCGGAGCATATAGACACCGCTCTGAAGTGCGCTGAGATCGAGTGTATTGTTGCCCTCATTGAGCGTGTAGGTAGCCATACGGCGACCCGAGAGGTCGTAAAGTACAGCCTCGATAGTGCGGCTCACGCTGACATTGACATAGTCGGCCGTCGGGTTAGGCCAAAGGCTCTCGATGGCAGCTACCACATCGTCGATACCCGTGGTGGGACGCGAAACAGGAGTAACCATGGTGGTCCACACCAAGATGTCGCTGCCCCATGCATCGGTGCCAATGGAGGTTCCACTATTGGGATCGCCCCACTTCACAAAGTCGTCATTCTGAACCTGGAGGGCATCGAAATAACTCATGCCCAGAGATCCATTGACATTGAACATCCAATAGTTGCCCCATTGCGAGGAACTCTCGGTAGTGAGACGAAGAGTAAGACCATCAATAGTGTAGACAATGTCAGAGAGCATACTACCACTTGCAGTATAAGTGAAACGCGAATCATAAGCGGCGATGGTATCCATCAGAGCCTTCAGAGTAGCGGTCCCCTCCCATTTCACACCCCATGCAAGGCAAGTGTCGGGGGCAGCCCAGTTGACAGCGATGACAGCCTTGTTGGCGCCATTGCCCGTCCAGAAGAGGATATCATTCTGATCGATTGTAGCATCTTCGGGCACAATAGGAATACTGTCGATAAGCTCATGGATGACGCCAACACCAGTGAGGTCGAATCCACCTGCGGGGAAAGGTGTGGGCCAGGGATCATTGACCATATGGCCAAAAGCATCGTAGGTGGCATACTGCGGATCGACACTTCCAACGACATCAATAACACGCACATAAACAATACTATCGATGTCAATACCCGTGCTGTCGCGGAGCTCTTCGAGGTCAAACGGAGTGCCATAACCAATGCGGTATTTACCAGCCAGATTGTTTATCATCGTGGGATCGGTGGAGCCATAGGTGTCAGTCTGTACATCGGTCGGGGTCAAGCTGGTGGCAGGGAAGCGCACAAAACGCTCTCCATCGGAGCTCACTTCGACAAATGCCAGTTCGAGGAAACTATCGCCGAAGCTGTTTTCGAAGACGGCAAAATCAGGCCCCTCGCCATTGCGGATAGGTCGAGCGAAAGTGAGAGTGGCCATGCCACCATCGCCGAGACAAACCACATCACTGGTATTGGAAAGAGTGGGCATACCGAGGGCGTTGCTGTCGGCGCCAGTGGTAGCAGGTTGACTATTGGGGTTGGAAATGTCACGAGGTCCACGCACAACCGTGATGCCAGTAGCCCAAGCCACAAAAGCACTACTATCGGCCTTGATGGCATCACAACCTTCTGTGCCTACTGCGCCACAGAAAGGACCATGCTCAGGCTGCGGAGGCTCGGGAGTGGAACCTGTAGTGTCTGGAACAGAGACAGGATGGATGGTCATTGGGAAGACATTGATGTAGAAAATGCCATACTCTCCATAGCTGATACTATCGACAACAACACCCACGGCGGGATCACCCCATTTCTGGAAGTCGCCATTATGGAGAACTTGCGAGGTACCCTGGTCACTGTATCCGTTGAGCAGGCTGCTCCAATAGTTATTGGCAGTAATACCGAGAGTGTCGGTCATGCCAGTGGCTGTGTCGATGTAGTTTAAGTCGGCAACATAGCCTGTTCCAACGATGCTGAAACGAGGGTCAACGGCGGCAATATCTGCCAACATCGTCTCCGACAGTACGGTATCAGCCTCAAAGCGGTAGCCCCAAGCCAACGCGGTGTCAGCCCAGTTGACGGCGAGGATCGCATGGTTGGAACCCGTACCCACCCAGAAGAGGATGTCACTGGAATCGATGGTAGCATCAACAGCAACGGGAGGCTCGGGGGTCACGGTGTCGATGGGAGCGGAAGCAGTGTCAAGGGCAACCACAAGGTTGTCGAGGCCACAGAAGTAGTTGGAGGGGTAGTCGCCCGTATGGGCAGTATCGGTACTCATCCAAAGGAAGGTGAGACGGGCGTCGGCAGGGATTCCGACATGTTGTGTGAATCGGACAGTGTCATTGTGAGTGACACGGTAGTCGGCAGGAATAGTGTCGAGGGCCACAAAGTCGGAAGTGTCATTCACAATGTAGCCAACACGAAGTTCAGCACCACTGTGGAGAGTGGTACGATGGTTGAAGGTGAGCATCGTCTGATTCAGAGGATGGTCAAACCCTGGCAATACCGCGTAACGCTTGTTGCCATACATACGCGCATTATTAATGGCATTTTCATACGTGCCATCATAGTTCTGGCAGACGATAAGGGCGAGATAGGGATTGCCCACTTCCATGCAACCAAAGTTGTTGGTACTGGTAGCATAGCCTATGCCGCCGAAATAGATGGAAGCAGTAGCCGTGGTATCATAGTTCTGGTGGAAACGGCCATTGCCAAAGAGGGTCCAACACTCAGGCACAGGAGCACTGGCAAAGGAGACACGCATGCTTTGGTCATCGGTATAGCCCGAGAAGTCCATCTCATATGGCAGGTTATGGACCGTAGAACACAGCGTGTCAATGGGCTGAGGCTCGGGAGTGACGGCCGGCGGATTGACGGGCACTACTGCGCTAAAGTTATAGAGACCGCTGGTGGAAATCTGCACCGTGTCGCCAGGCCAAATACTATAATCCTCCAGTTCGTCGCCGGAAATAGGATCGATGTCACCAAAAGAAGTGAGGCAGCGCACCACGATATTGGAGGTGTTGGTTTGTGAAAGCGAGAGGTCGCCCTCAACGAAGGTGATGGAGCTGATATTGTAGGGAGTGCTCATGTGGTAGTTCACATGATAATCGAAACGAGGATCATACGTGTCGATGGAATCAAGCAGGTCGATGGTCGACGGGTAGTAATCCTCATCGAAATGGACACCCCAGGCGAGAGACACACCGTTCTCTTCCCAGGCGATTTCAACGATGGCATTGTTCGCGCCAGTACCCACCCAGTAACGGATGCTGTCGGAAACAATGGTGGAGTCGGAACCCGGCACGCTGACAGGATGAATCTCGGTGTTCCATACCACACCCATGGGGAACCACATACCGGCATACTCGGTGGAGTCGTAACCCGTACCATAAGCCGACTCACCAATCTTCAGCAGGTCGCCGTCGTCGAGGGCGGTAGTGGAGTTGACATTGCTGTTGTCGCCAATGATGAACTGCATGTAGCTGGCCGGGGCGGGCTGGAAGCTGAGGTTCACATTGCCCTCGGTGAAGTTGATGGTGGAGTGGGCCCTGTCGGTGCTCACACGCGGGTCGGCGGCGGCAATGGCATCGATGGCATTGGCGATAGTGGTGGTGGAGCTGAAGCGCAGACCCCAGGCAAGTGCCGTGTCGGGCTCGCCCCAGTTGACGACGACAACGGCCTCATTGGTGCCTTCGCCCACCCAGTAGAGGATATCGGAGGCGGCAATGGTGCTGTTGACGGGCATGTGCTTGACCGTGGCGGGGACGATGGGAGTGGCCCAGACGGCATTGGTGTCGCTGCTGACGACAACCATCATGCCGTCTTCTATATCATAGTCGGAGAGCATATCGCCGGCGGCGGCAAGCACGCCATTGACCTTGAAGCGGGTGTCGGGGATTTTGATGACGGTGGCGCCTTCCTTGTAGGAGATACCCATCTCAAAGGTAGTCCAATCCATGTCGTAGACCAGACGCGGGTCGGCAGCGGCGATGGCCGAAGCCATATTGAGAGCCGTGGGCTCGTCGTTCTCATCGAAGAGGTAGCCCCAGGCACGGGTGTTCTCACCGTTGGAGATGACGAAGATAGCAGAGTCTGAACCTTCGCCAACCCAGTAGAGGATGTCGCTGGCGGCGATGGTAGCCTCGACGGGAGTGGGAGGCTGGGGAGTGCCACCCTGGGCGGCAACGACGATATTGTCGATGCGGAAGTCGTTGTCAGGGCCATCGACGGTGCTCTCACCGTAGAAAGCCAGGCGGACCACCTGTCCTGTGTAAGCAGCAAGCGAGAAGGCGGCGTGCGATACGGTATTGGTCAAAGCGGAGTAAGGATAGTCGTCGCGCTCGGTATCGCTACCCCACTTGGCAACGGGAACCCATGTAGCTCCATTGTCAGTGGTGGCCAGCACAACAAAGCGGTCGTCCTCAAGGCCACTTCCTGTCTGGGGAGCATTGGTATTGTTGTAGGCAGTCAACATATAGTCGAACGAGAGTTCTGCATCCTCGGTGAGGTCAATTTCAGGAGTAAGAAGCCAGTACTTGCACGCAGTACCATAGATATTCAACTTCACGTGCGAAGAGCCGTCGAAAGCGGTGGTGGACTTTGTCCAACCGCTGGAGGTGTTGCTCAACGTTGAAGTGTTGGTGGAATCAACATAGCGTCCGGTGTAGCGGTTCCAGCAAGAGGAGAGCTGGGAGATATTGGTGATGTTGTCGAAGTTCATGCTCCACGGCAGGGGCATGGGAGCACAAGAGGTGGCGAAGCTCGCGGTGCGGGCGGCGGTGGGAGTACCCCAGCAGATGCTGCGAACATCGACGGTATAGTTGGTGCTGGGAGTGAGGCCCGTTAAAACATAGGTGGTTTCGCCTGTGACGATAGCGCTGTCAGCATTGGTGCCGTCGCTCCAGCGCACGATATAGCTGTCGGCTATGCTAGGGTCGGTCCAAGTGAGGGTGGCACCATAGGCCGTGACGTCAGAAGCAACGAGGGTGGTAGGACGGTTGCAGCTGCTCACGGTGTCAACCACCAAGCTGTCGATATAGCTGGTGATGTCGGTGTAACCGGTGCTGGTCTGCATGATGGTGATGCGGTTGCCGGTGCCGGTATAGCCGCTCAGCTCCACTTCAAACTCGTTCCAACCCACGATAGTCGGCTTGAGGGTGGCCAGACGAGTGAAAGTGGTGGTATCGGAAACACTGCTGCTTACACCGACGGCAATCTTAACCTTGCTGATATTGGTGGTACTGCCACCATATTTATAGAAGAAGCTTACCTTTAAGGTGTTTATGTCGGCCGAGAACTCGGGCAGATAGGCCACAGAATATTCCTTGATAGCGTTGGAGGTGCCTTTGGAGTACATTTTGAGCGACTTGAATCCATTGCGGGCGTTGCCTGAACCACTGGCACAATAGGGGTAGTTATTGGTAACCAAACGGCTGGAGGAGTTCATGTAGAGGCGGTTCCAGCAACGGTTCATGCCAGCAGTCTGGCTGGCCGTCCAGTCCTCGAAGTTCTCCACGAAGGGAAGAGTTGCAACGGGGGCACAGAGCGTGCTGACCGTGGTAGTGTGGGGCAGTGTGAGGCTGCCGTCGCCACAAATGGTAACGACGCTGATGGTATAGTCGGTAGAGGCAGCAAGACCATCTACCACATAGACGGTATCATAGAAGTCGACGCTGTCGGTGACCGCGTCGGCGGTATAGTAGCAACGGTAGGAGCCCTCGTTCATGGGGTCGATGACGTGAAGGCGAAAACTCTCGGTAGTGATGCTGTCGACGCTGATGCCCTGAGCGCGGACACAGGCGGGCATATCATGCACGTCGAGGTCGTCGATATACCACGACTGTGCCGAGCCACCGCTGGGGAAATAGCGTACAGCAATGTGGGAAGCGGCAGGTGCATTCGGAAAGACAGAGGCGCACAGGCTATAGCCGCTGGCAAACTGGGCGCAGGGATAGTTGGACACGGCGACGAAGGTGTTGCT
Source organism: uncultured Bacteroidales bacterium (assembly GCA_900318835.1). Lineage (GTDB taxonomy): Bacteria > Bacteroidota > Bacteroidia > Bacteroidales > P3 > Colimorpha. Next base: position 20,466 of record ONLW01000004.1, on the reverse strand, counting down.
ATCGGTAGCATCGGTCATATAACCCACCTGCAGGGTACCGCCGAAGCTGCCAGTCTCCGATGGGCGGGCCATAAAGCTTATCTCGAGGGTATTGATTTCCTGGTCAAACTCGGGCAGGACAAGGATGTCACGCGAGTTGCTGTTGTTGCCATAGATACGCAACGTATAGCCGTCTTCACCATAACCGCCAGTGGAACTTTGCGACGGGCGGAAGAGTTCTAGACGGTCGAGAGAACGTCCCTTATGGAATTCCCAACAAGGGAGTGTGCTGTCTTTCACGGCATAACCGTAGCCGCTGGCATGAGCCACGTCGACAAACTGGCTGAAGTCCTCATGATAGGGAATGGCCTGGGGACCGCAGGCTGTGCGGAATGCCATCTCAGTGAGACCGGTAGTGGTATCGCTGCAGAGAGTCCTCACATTCACCACATAGCGCGTGTTGGGCTGCAGGTTATCAAGGGTATAGCTATCGTTATATATCTCCACGCTGTCACCGTCGACATAAATCATATAATGATAGGTGCTGTTGGGGTCGGTGACGGTGAGGTCGGCCGACGTTGCAGTGATGTTAGAAACAATAATCTGCGAGGGTTTCACACATGAGGGCACCTCGCGCACAGTGATATTGTCAATATAGGAATTGCTATTGTCATTTCTGCGCAGAGCGAGACGACCTTCGGTGAGGCCGGCAAAGGTCACATCAAAATGGTTCCATCCGCTGCCGGTAGGCAGACAGAGGGCGATGGGGGTGAAGATACTGTCGTTATTGACATCGGTAATGACACCGGCCTCGAAGCCATGACCATAACTCGACAGCACGTCGAAGCTGAGCTGCAGCTGGTCGGGAGTGTCCTCGAAGGGGGGCAGCACTAGGATGGTCGGAGAGGAGGTACTGCTATTCGCACAGAGGCACTTGCCGCCAGAAGGGTTGACCGACGAAGAGTTGTTGATATAGGGGTCACTCTCGCTGTAGGGGTTAATCAGGTCCCAGCAGAATACCTGGCTGGCGAAGGATACCGAAGAAGAAGCATACGACAGACCGTTGTAGGACTGGAAGTCTTCAACCCACGGCAGTTCGGTATGGGTGATGGCGACACAAGGGGTGCGGAACGTGGCATTGCGCGAAGCCGTCTGCGTGCCGTCGGAGCAGTTGGAGTAGACCTTCACCGTGTAGCCGGTATTGGCCGTAAGGGTGGTGTAGTAGATGGTCTGAGTGTAGATGTCGGTGCTGTCCACCAGCGAGTCGCCGGCATAGAGCATCACCGTGTAGTTGTTCAGGTTGGTTGCATCGGTGATGTTCACCGTGGCGTCAGTGGTAGTGATGCCCGTCACACTGACGACCTGTGCTTTAGGACACGAGAGGACAGCGTTGGGATCATTGGCATAGATAATGTTGGATACACCGGTAAAAGTGTAATTGTCGCACGTCGACTCACTAATCCTCAGATGCGTGCTTGACAATGTCGTCGAGCCATAGACGGTACCATAGCTATTGCAGTTCCACTCCATTGAGGGTGCCAATGAAACACCCTCGTCCGGATCGCTGTAATAGAGCTGCTGCAAAAAGCCGCCACTACCCATGACGTAGTGGAAACGCGTGTCATAGGCAGCGATGGTGTCCAGCGCATTGAGCAGGGTAATGTCGCCGTTCCAGCGCACACCCCAGATGACAACTGTGGGTGTGTAGGAAGCCGATGCGTCATCCCATCCGATGGCCACAACAGTGCTGTTGCTACCGGTACCCGTCCAGAATTGCACATCGGAAGGGTCGATGGTAGTCAACTGGGCCGAGGCTCCTATGGCAAGCCACAGTCCCATAATGAATGTTAATAGTTTTTTTACCATGATTTTTGATACTTTAAAATTGTTAATTAATAATAAATTCTCCAATCCAAGTATCGGAACTGCTGACGAGAGGGCAAAATGACAAATGGGCACAACTGAGCCCTTGAGATGTCACCGGGTGGCTTCTCCTCGAAAGCGATACCGATGTTTTTTTAGCGATTTGGCAGGTCTTCTGGCTTGCTCATTCAGCCCTGTCTTCCCATGCAACTATGGCGCTGCAAAGTGACGTAACAGATTGGGCTTCAAGTCTCGAGCATACAGCAGCGGGACTGCGCCGGACTCTCACCGGCTTCCCTCTTGGCGCCCTCGACGGGCGACCAAACCGGCTGCAAAAGTACAAAAAAAATTTTTATTTCAAAGACAAAAAAACATTCATTTTCGCCACTCCCATAACTACCTCATCCTTAACACCATCTCCCTACCAACACCTAACCAACTCCTACTCATGTCCTACCATGGTAGGAGTTGGTTAGGTGTTGGTAGGGTCTTCATAGGTGGAATACAGCTAGTTGCATTAAACACAATATTACTCCCGTTTTGGCGTTTTCTTTATATTGATTTTATGCCGACTGAACATACATATATCGCCATCGACCTCAAGTCGTTCTACGCCTCGGTGGAGTGCGTCGAGCGAGGGCTCGACCCGCTGACTACCAATCTGGTAGTGGCCGACAAGAGCCGTACGGAAAAGACCATCTGCCTCGCCGTGACACCTACGCTGAAGCAGTATGGCCTCTCTGGGCGCTCACGATTGTTCGAGGTGGTGCAACGGGTACGCCAGATGAACAACGAGCGGCGCAAGCAGGCGCCCTACTGGGAGTTCACAGGCGAGTCGGCAGACGATAACGAACTGAAAGCCAACCCTTCGCTGGCCATCACCTACCATGTGGCGCCGCCACGCATGGCCTACTACATCGACTACAGTGCCCGCATCTTCACCATCTACACCAAATACATCGCGCCCGAAGACATCCATGTCTACTCGGTCGACGAGGTGTTTATGGATGTAACTAACTATCTGGGAACATACAAGATAACAGCCCACGAACTGGCCCGACGCATGATTGGCCACGTGCTGCGCGAGACCGGTATCACCGCCACTGCCGGCATAGGTACAAACCTCTACCTCTGCAAGGTAGCTATGGATATCGTTGCCAAGCATATACCCGCGGATAAGGACGGGGTACGCATCGCCGAGCTTGACGAGATGTCGTACCGTCGCCAGCTGTGGGATCACCGCCCGCTGACCGACTTCTGGCGTGTGGGGCGCGGCATCGCACACAAACTTGAAGCCTGCGGCATAAGGACCATGGGCGATGTGGCGCGCTGCTCGCTGACCCAAGAGGGTCTGCTCTATAAACTCTTCGGTGTCAATGCCGAACTGCTCATCGATCACGCCTGGGGCTGGGAGCCCTGCACCATCGCAGCCATCAAAGCCTACCGCCCCAAGAGCAACTCCTTCAGCTCTGGGCAGGTGCTCTCCGAACCCTATACCTTTGAGAAAGCGCGTATTGTGATGCGCGAGATGGCCGACGCCATGGCCCTCAAACTGGTAAGTCTCCGCATGGTGGCTCATCAAGTGGGCATTTTTATCAATTACGATGCTGCAAGCTTAAAACAAGACACTTACACTGGTGACGTGGTCAGCGACTACTATGGCCGCCCAGCGCCCAAACCAGCTCACGGAGGAACCCTCCTCCCCCACCCCACTTCGTCGGCACGCATCATCACCGAGGCGGCAATGGCTATTTTCGACCAGAAGGTCAATCCCAAGCTATTGGTCCGAAGACTCACCATCACTGTAAACCAAGTAGTTGACGAAAATTCCGTATCGACTACCCCCACCGAACAACTCAACATGTTCACCGACTACGAGGCAGTGGCCCGCCAGCGCGAAGCCGAACAGACAGCCCTCGACAAAGAGCGCCGCATGCAGGAGGCCGTGCTCTCTATCAAACGGAAATTCAGCAAGAACGCCATCTTCAAAGGAATGGACCTCGAGGAAGGAGCCACCGCACGAGACCGCAACGCACAGATAGGAGGACACAAAGCATGAGTACTGATTACGAGGATATTATCAACCTACCGCATCATGTGTCGACCCATTACCCTCGCATGAACATGGAAGGGCGTGCCGGACAGTTCTCCCCCTTCGCCGCCCTCACGGGTCTCGGTGCTGCTATCCGCCGTGCTGCTGAACATCCCGACGAGCAAGTTTACTTCGACGATGAAATGATACAAAGCCTTTACAACGAGAATATTGACGATGACGAGTAATACAAATGCCACTGTGTCAGTGGCATCAGCCACCGAGAAACAATGTCTCATCGGCCTTTCGCCGATGGACGACATCACCGACCTCCCCTTTCGCCAACTCTGCAAAGAAATGGGAGCCGACCTGCTTTTCACCGAGTTCATCGCTAGCGAAGCCCTCAACCGCGATGCCGAGAAAAGTTTGCGCAAAATGCGCTTTACCCCGGAACAACGGCCCATTGGCATACAGATATTTGGAGCCAATGAAGAGGAACTTCTGCGTTGCCTCGAAGTGGTGGAACAGGCCGAACCCGACTTCATCGACATCAACTGGGGCTGCCCGGTGCGCAAGGTGGCCGGTAAAGGAGCGGGCTCAGGTATCCTGCAGGATATACCTAAAATGCTTGGAATCACCTCCTCGCTTGTCAAACAGGCCCACCTGCCGGTGACTGTAAAGACACGCATTGGCTACAACCATGATTCCATGATGATTACCGAATTCTGTGAGGCGTTACAAGACACTGGAATTGCAGCCCTCAGCATCCACGGACGCACTAAGACTCAGATGTATAGCGGAACTGCAGACTGGTCGATGATAGGTGCTGTGAAGAATAATCCCCGCATAACCATCCCCATTTTCGGCAACGGAGACATCACCACAGCAGCGCAAGCCGTTGATTGCAAGAATCGTTACGGTGTCGACGGTATCCTTATCGGCCGTGGTGCCATCGGAAACCCTTGGATTTTTGAGCAGTGCCAGCGCGCTTTCCGCGGGGAACCTGAAAGAGAAATTACTGTCATCGAACGCGTCGAGGTCTGCCGCCGTCACCTCCTCGCCGCCGCCGACTTCAAGGGCGAACGCACCGCCGTCTTCGAGATGCGCAAACACTACGGCGCCTACTTCAAAGGCCTTTTCAACTTCAAGCCCTTCCGCCTCGCCCTCGTCGCCACCCCCACCCTCGAAGACACCCTCACCGTCCTCGACCGCATCGCAGAGCACTATAACTGATGATTAATACCCACTTTAAAGATAAAGGGTATCATTGTTAATATTCGATAACTCCTGAATATATTTAAAGTACTTCTTTGTTTTGGCCAGAGCCTTCTCTCTGTTTGATGCCACGGGGAATGGGACCTTGAAATATTTGTTCCAAGATTCTATTTTAAGTTCTGGTTGGCTGGCTGTTTGTGCAAGGTAATAAATTTGTTCACGACATATTTCGCTGCGTAGGCAGTACCACAACAGCAACCCTTCTTCTTCATCCCTCGGTCTAATGACAAGAAATCCCGAAGTACAAATCATATTGTCAAATTCCTTAGGAACATATACCACTGTTCCTCGGGAAGAGTTATTCAAGGCAAGAAGGATATCTCCTTTTCGTACCTGATACTCTCCTCGTGTTGGAATCTCGTTAAATGGAGCCTCGATATATTTGGTAATCAACCCATAGGATGTAACATCACCTATCTCCACATATTTAAACAGATCACTGCTTTCGGAATACTTTTCTTTTAAATCTGAGGAGATTTTATTTACGAGATTAAAATCCTTCCCTTCTTTCAATTCAATCTCCTTACTCCGTTTCTTTTGGTCGAGCGTTTGGTACAATTTACGTAGTTCCGGGCAATAAAAGAAAGCATCGAATCGCTCTGTAGAGATCTCGTCAGCCGGCGTGAGCCAATACTGCATTGGGCACTCCAGATTCTCCTGCGGGTCATTGTTCGCTTCAATACATTCTTTCATTGAACCGGTACGCTGCCATTCCAAATATGCAGTCAAAATAGCATTCAGATTGTTCCTTTGAGGAGTATCACGAAGAGCATTATCATGACCAATATTATTACTTATAGACATGAATACTGTACCTTGCGTGTCATCTTCATCCGTTTTTTTCCGCAGATGCAAAATGGAAGTTTTAATGTTCGCTTTAGCCTTCAAGAAAGTGTTAAAAGGCAATGAATGTACACCAAGAATAACGAACTTGTTTAGTATCCACTTCCTAAGATCTTCATAAGATTTTCCGTTCAAGATGGTGTCATCCAATACAATAAGCATTTCCCCGCCCTCTTTCAGCAATTTCTCATATCTCGTCAGAAATAGCACACTTGATTTAACGGAACTCTGACCTACTGTATAATCAAATTGGTCAATAATTCGTTTATCCTCCCCCTTGCTTCTCTGGTAATTCATGCTGAACGGAGGATTACTCAAAATAAGGTCGAATGAACCATTTTTAACCTTTTTAGCATAATCCTCAACCTCTTCTCTTTCTTCATCCTTCATGTCAGGTGTTGGCGTCGGTGTCTCATCAAGACCGTCTCCATGAAAAATATGAGAGCCTCCATCTCCATGCAGATACATATTGATTCTGGCAATTCGGGATGTCCGTTTATTCGCTTCGATACCAAAAAGACATTCGTTGCAGATATGAACAATCTTCTTCTTCCGTTCTAATTCGTTTAATCGGTTGTCATTTCTAACACGTCCCATCATGTAAGCCATCGTCTCAATCAAAAATCCCGCCGTGCCACAACATGCGTCAAGAATTATTGGGATATTGTTGAGGTCTATGTTCCGTAAAGAAATGCGTGTCATAAAATCGACGACGGAACGTGGAGTGAAGAATTGTCCCAAATCTTTTCCTCTGACAGCAGCGTTAAGAAAGACTTCGAACATTCGTCCATTCAAATCTTCATCAATGCTGCTCAGGTCAACCTTCTCGAATTTCTCAATCAAAGCCTCACAAGTGGTTGCCTTTAATTCCAATGTCTCATTCGGCTCAAAAATTCTCTTTTTCTCCCCGTTTTTTACTTTTGTCTCTAGCTCCTCACAAAGCTTCTTGAACAAAATGTCCCTTACCGGATGCTTTGAAGTATTCGACTGGGCTTTTAACCATGCTTTCGTTAGTGGCATCTCATAAGGTTCGGTCTCCGGAGGATATGACTGTCTCTTCTTATCTTCTTTGATTTTAATAAAGATAAACTTACAAAACTCGAAGAAGGCATCATGTGGAGCCATCTTCTCTGCCTTCCATACTAGATTGTGAGATTCAAAAAACAATTTATTAAGTTCTGAAGGTGGTAACGGCTTAAACTCAAGTTTTTGCTCTTTCTTCTCCCCTATTCCCTCATACTTAATATTGGTTCTTAAAGCCACGTAAGGAGGCATGCCACTAGCAAAATCACTAAGTTGAAGGGTTAACAATGGAATCTTGGAGTCATGTGGATATAATGCAGTTATTATTCCATTTGAAATCAACAACCATTTTACATGCTCTCTTCTGGGTTTATCACTATTATAGCTTAATGCATAACTGGCTGCTTGTCCCCACGCATCAAAAATGTTTTTCGTTGGATCTTTGGCTTCTACAATAATACGTGCTATTCCCTCTTTGTCTTTTAAAATAAAGTCTACCTCTTTTTTCGTTTGTTTTCGTCCATCACTTATTAAAAGTGAAGGAATATGCTCTTTCGGAATTATCGCCTCCATCGGGAACCCTAAATCCGAAAAGAGTCGTTCCAGAAAACGAGTCTCCACTTCTGCCTCTGAACGAAACGAGGAAGAATCCAACTGAAAAAGAGTACTATACATATAAAAATTTTTTTGCAAAAATACATAATATTTCCGAATCAACAAAATTTTTTCGAACACAAAAGACACAATAAAACATCTTAACCAACGTTAATGCGTTGAATATGGAAGAGAAGAACATCATAGAAATCAAGAATAAGCGGGCAGCGTATGAGTACTTCCTGATGGATGAATATCAGGCGGGCCTTGTCCTCATGGGCAGTGAGATCAAAAGCATCCGCGAAGGTAAAGCCAACCTCAGCGATGCTTGGTGTACTTTCATTGGCAATGAGCTGTTTGTCCGCGATATGCACATCTCGGAATATAAATTTGGCAGCTACTGGGGACATCAAGCCAAGCGCGACCGCAAGCTGCTGCTCACCCGCCGTGAACTACGTAAACTACAAATTAAAATAAAGGAGCGCGGATACACCATCGTGCCTGTACTGCTTTACGTCGACTCCCGTGGCTATGCCAAGATGACTATTGCACTGGCCAAGGGTAAACATCATTATGACAAGCGCGAAACCATCAAGGCCAAGGATTCGCGCCGCGATATGGAAAGGGAATTGGCATGAAAGTCTTCAAGTTCGGAGGAGCCTCGGTGAATAGTGCCGATGCTGTGCGCAATATGGCACAGATTGTGCAAAGTCACTTGGAATCAAAACCTTTGATGGTCGTCGTCTCGGCTATGGGGAAGACCACCAACCTATTGGAAAAACTGGTACCTGGGAGCACGGACATCTCGTCCGCCAATGCATTGCGCCAACAACTCGAAAACTATCACCTTGATATCGCCAGGTCCTTGATTCCAAACGATAAAACCATCGTCAAAAAGATTCAAGACCTACTACATCAGTTGGACAACACTATCGTCTCACTCCAACCCAACGCTACTCATTATAACTACAATTACGACCAAGTGGTTTCCTTCGGCGAAATCATCTCTACAACTATCATTGCTGAATACCTCAACCATCTTGGAATAAACACCTTATGGTCTGATGCACGACAACTTATCCGAACCGACAACCACTATCGCGAAGGACGTGTCGATTGGCGAGCATCTGAGAGCGCAACAAAGACATTACTAGCTGATTCTATAACATATAGCGTCATCTTGACGCAAGGATTCATCGGTGGTACCATCGATCACCAGACCACCACCCTCGGCCGCGAGGGTTCCGACTACTCGGCCGCCATCCTGGCCTATTGCCTTGGTGCCGAGAGCGTCACCATCTGGAAAGATGTCCCCGGTTTCCTCAATGCCGACCCTAAATTCTTCGCAGACACCGTCAAAATTTCCCAGATACCCTACAATGAAGCCATTGAGTTGGCTTACTACGGTGCCTCCGTCATCCATCCCAAGACGGTAAAACCCATTCAGAACAAAGGTATTCCGCTCTATATCCGCTCCTTTATCACCCCCGAAGCCGAAGGATCCTCCATCGGCGACTACAAAGCTATCGTTCCTGAGACACCACTTTACATTTTCGCCAACAATCAGATACTGCTCTCTATCCTCCCGCGCGACTACTCCTTCATCGCCGAAGACAATCTGCAGGTCATTTTCGGTATACTTAATGAACTGGGAATCAGGGTTAACCTAATGCAAAACTCAGCATTGAGCTTTTCCATCTGTATCAACAACAATCCCCAGCTGGTGAAACCACTTATAGAGCGACTAAAACACATGTTCCTTGTACGTTACAACGAAAATCTCCAGCTCATCACCATCCGCTACTACACCCAAGAGGTCATCGACCGCATTGTTGCCTCCCGCCCCATTCTCCTTGAGCAGCGTAGCCGCACCACCGAACAGCTAATAGTTCCAGACAAATAATACTATTCAATGAAAAAGTTAATGTTACTGCTGGCACTTGTGCTGTTGTTTACGGCCTGTGGCGACAGTGAAAAACAGTTGAAAGAGCGTGCCGCCGAACTATGCAGGTACATCCCCGACCACGAACTGCGTGAGGAGTCGCGCGACTACATGACCGAGGACTTCTACAATGTGCTCGACACGATGTTTAATATCCTGCCCGAATTCGAGGCTATGGACCACGAGTGGCTCTACTATTTCGTCACCGGCAACGGGGGGACGATAGCCGACTTCGATGTGACCGGCGTTGAACAACAGGACAATACCCACGCCGTGGCCACCATCAGCGTGCGCCAGAAATGGGAGGACGGTTTGTTCGACCCCTCATCCGATATCGAGGAACACCGTCTCTACATGGAGAAGGTGAATGGGCATTGGCTGATATCCGACTTCGACGAGCACAAGGCCGACTGTATCCGCCATATCGCCATCAATCATGAGGAACAGGCCGTGCGTGCTGCCATCAGCGACTACCTGGCAAGCAATATCGGTGAACAGTATCTGAAAGGAGAGCTCTGCATCCCCACACTTATGATTGTTGCCTCCGAACAGGCCGACTCTAATTATGTCCCTGTGCTGGGCGACTTCTGGGTGCTGTGGTACAACCATGTGGGCGACACGCTGAAGTGTGTATCCGGAGGCAACCATTCGGGGCTTATGAATCTCGAAAAGAAAGAAGGCAAATACACAGTAACATCGTTTGAACAAACCGTCGACGGTGCCGGCAACGAGGCCAGTGCCAAACGTATTTTCGGCAGTTATTTCGACATCTACCAAAACGTCCATTCCAACGAACAAGTCCGCGAAGCTATCCGCAAAGAGCAACTAGGAGAATACGTGAAACGCCATAACCTCCCCATTCATTATTATCAGGATTACGGCTGGCCAGCCGTAATCCTAGACTAGATGCAACATCGCATCACGAATCTCGTTGTCAGAGACATTGACATCGATAACAGGCGCTCCAAGTTCCTGAAGAAGAACACACCGAACGGTACCAGAGGCATTTTTCTTGTCCTGATGCATCAAGGGCAACATCTGCTCGATATCCTTCAAGTTGTACTTTGGCATACTTATCTTGGACTTAAGCCACTTAGAATATACCAGATAGACCTCTTCCGAGAGTCCAATTTTCTTCACTGAAAGATACATTGCCACCCTCATGCCGATGCCTACGGCGACACCATGAGGCAGATGAGAGTAAACCTCAATGGCATGGCCAAATGTGTGGCCGAAGTTCAGTATCTTCCTGATACTATGGTCTTCCGGGTCACGCTGGGTTACGACATTCTTTAGGCGTGCAACCTCAATAATCTGTACTTTGGTGATATCGTCTTTGGCGATAAGTTGCTCAAACAATGTGGGGGTTGTAACGACGGCCGTCTTCACCATCTCCATCTGACCATTGAGTAATTCTTCCACAGGGAGGGTGCCTAGAAATGCTGATTCTATGACGGTTAAAGCAGGCCGATAGAAATGGCCAATACTATTTTTCACACCGCCGAAGTTAATGGCCGTCTTGCCTCCAATCGCAGCGTCAACCATTGAAAGTAAGGTCGTTGGCACGTTGATGTATCGGATACCGCGCTTGTAACCAGCAGCCACAAAGCCACCCAGATCACAAACACATCCACCACCAATGTTGACAATCACTGCATTACGGTTAGCCTCGCCTTCCATCAGCGTCTGCCACACTTGTGCTGCCACCTCCAAACTCTTGCACTCCTCCCCCACCGGCACTTCAATAAACTCCGCCTCCTGCAAAGCTTCCACTCGCGAGATTAGCAACGGGAGACAACACTGGAAAGTATTCTCATCCAACAAGATGATATACTTGGCATCCTGCCATTGCTCCTTGGCCAACTCGCGCCCCAACGTCCGCAGGCCGCCATACAATAACCTAGATTTCATGCTCATGCAATAAATAACGTATTGACACGTTATTTATTGCATGAAACTGGAACTGCTTGCCCCTGCCAAAAACCTGGAATTCGGCTGCGAAGCCATCAACCATGGCGCCGATGCCCTTTATATCGGTGCACCGGCCTATGGCGCCCGCTCTGCCGCCACAAACACGCTTAAGGACATCGAAGCATTGGTGAATTATTCGCATATATTTGGTTCCAAAGTATTTGTAACGGTAAACACCCTATTGTTCGATGACGAATTGGAGCCTGCCGTGAAGATGATTCGCCAGCTCTACAATATCGGAGTCGATGCCCTGCTCATTCAGGACATGAGCTTGCTGGAGTGCGACCTGCCGCCCATCGAGCTGCATGCCAGCACACAATGCCACAACGCCTCGGTGGAACGTATAAAGTTCTTGGAACAAGTGGGTTTCAGTCGCGTGGTGCTGGCCCGCGAGACCTCACTGGAGCAGATGCGCGAGATACGGAAAGCCACCCGCCTCGACCTCGAAGCCTTCATCCACGGCGCCCTCTGCGTGAGCTATAGCGGTCAGTGCTACATGAGTCAGTACCTCAATGGTCGCAGCGGCAACCGAGGATGCTGCTCGCAGCCCTGCCGCTCCACCTACGACCTCTACGACGGCGACGGCCGCCTGCTCCTCAAGGAGAAGCACCTGCTGTCGCTCCGCGACTTCAACGCCAGCCAACAGATTGAGAACATGATAGCTGCAGGCATCTCCTCGTTCAAAATCGAGGGACGCCTGAAAGACCTCAGCTATGTGAAGAACATCACAGCCTACTACCGCCAACTACTCGATATCATACTGGAAAGACAATCCACCTCTCACCTTTCCAAATCCTCCTCCGGCAACTGCACCTACACTTTTACACCCGACCCCGACCGCACCTTCAACCGCGGATATACCGACTACTTCCTCCGCGAGCGCCAGCCTATGGCCAATTTTGCCACACAGAAGTCGTTCGGCAAACTTATCGGCAAGGTGACCAAAGTGGGGCGCAACAATCTTACTATCAGCGGTACCGAGCCTTTCTCCAATGGCGATGGACTCTGCTACTACGATGCCGACGGCCGCCTGCAGGGCTTCCTTGTCAACGGCGTGCAGGGACGTACCGTCATCCCCAACCAGATGCCTGATATTAAGGTAGGTACAACCCTCTGGCGCAACCAAGACCAGCAGTTCGAAAAACGGCTACAGAGCAAGAGTGCCGAGCGCAAGATAGGTGTGGAGATGCTTTTCAGCACCACCCCCGACGGCTTCGCGCTACGGCTCACCGACGAGGAGGGCCTCACCGTGACCCACAGCGTGGCCTCCGAGAAGCAGGAGGCCCGCAATAACTCAAGCAATCAAGCAATCAAGCAATCAGGCGATCTTCTCGACAATCCCAACGTCAAGCAACTCAGCAAGCTGGGCAACACCCCCTTTGTGGCCACTGCCGTTGTCGACGAGACCCAAGGACGTTTTTTCCTGCCCGTCGGCATCCTCAACCAGTTGCGCCGCGAGGCCGTGGAGCAGCTTATGGCGCTACGCATCGCCCACCACCGTCCCGCCGACAGCCCCCGTAGCGACGGCGGAGCCCCCTACCCTACTCCTACGCTTGACTACCGTGCCAATATTATCAACAACAAGTCCGATGCATTCTACAGACACCACGCAGTGAGCAAGATAGAACGCGGGTTGGAGCAGACCAAGAACTACGACGGAAAAGCCCTCATGACCACCAAATACTGCCTCCGCTACGAACTTGGCTGCTGCCTGAAAGGGGAAAACGATGGCAAACCACAAGTGTCTATCGCCCCCACCGACACCCTAATACTAAGAAACAACGACCGCCGCTTCCGACTCGACTTCGACTGCCGACAGTGCCTCATGCGCATCTACCCTGCCAAATGACAGCATATTATCGAGAATCAAAACCCTGAAAAATATGACCTTCTTTGTTGTTCTGCTTTTCTTTGTGGTAATTTGGATGTCATTGGACATTTTTGCAAAACAGGAAGCAAAAGCCCTACTCAGCAAATATGACTCGCCCTTACCCTGGATCAAGTCAAATGATATCATTCTAATGATTCGTAAATTGCGAGAAATAAATGAGAAAGGAATTGTCCAAAAAGAAGACGTAAAAGATTGTAAACAAATCATAGCTTTTCTCAAAGGCTCGCTTCTCATGGTGCCAATTCTTATGGTACTAATAATCGCCATTACCCTATTTATATAAGACTACACAAGAAATCCGCATCACTCTCCCGTCAGCCCCCCGTAGCTCTTGGCTGCCGCCTGCAGGGCCTCTTCGGTGGTGTAGCGCTCGTAGTAGGTGCAGCGGGTGACGACTCGTTGGTGCGACGCCAGCCCCTCTTTGATGTGTACCAAGCCGAATCCCAGCATCGGGTCGGCATAACGGTCGCCCACCAGCGCCAGCGTCCCGTGGACATCCTTGTAGGGCGATGTGAGCGTCGAGGGAACATTGACGAAATCGTTGGTTGTCAACGGGTCCACCTCGACGCTCAACTGGAACGAGTCAAAGCCATTCTGCCATGTGTGGACCTTCTGTTTCAGCACATAGAGCAGCAGCGTCATCCTGGAGGCCCTGCTCTTCGTGAGGTCGGTAAGCAAGGCAGGCTGCCCGTCCACCTCGCCTAGCTGGTAGCCGATGGGGGGCAGCGGGCCGTCGCTGACCACCATCTCGGGCAACAGCAGGGCATTGCCGGAATGGTATTGCCCCTTCTCCAGGTAAGGCACCGGCGAGTGGGTGTTGGCGGACATGAAGAGGTTGTAGGCCGGCTTGTCTCCGTCGAAATACACCTGCCCTGTTGCCCTCAGGGCACGCCAGAGGGCGTTGTTGTGGCTCTGGCGCTCGCGTAGCAGCAGCTGTTTGCGCGACAGCCGGCGGGGCTGGCATATGTGCGACGGCCGCACAAAAGTCTTCTCGCCCCGCTTGTAGACAGTGAGGTCTCCCAGATGACCTTCGACATTTTCCAGTATTCCTTTCGCTTGTGCCATGAGGATGTTGTTATGTTGGTTCTTCGTTTGTCCGTTGATGCAGGTATGGGGGGCGCCTGTTGGAAGCAGAGAGGTATAGGGCAGGTAGCAGACAAGTCCATGGTAAATCCGTGACAACAAGCCCATGGTTTCGGTTAAGTGCCGGTTGAATTCCGGTCTAGATTTGGTATTGTGACATACTATACATATATAGATTCTTCAATAACGGACTTGTTTTCTTTTTAGTATGTATAAATCTGCTGGAACAGGCAAATGTTCCCTCGCCTCTTTCCTCGCTGAAATTGTTTTACTCATAGGTGCTCGATTCCCCTTACGGGGTGCCTTGCCCGTGAATATCGACGGGTAAACCCGCACGAAATTCGTGCGGGTTCGCGAGGTAGTCTTATGTGCTATTCGGTTCAATTATTCTTCGTTTTCTCCCTCTCCTAATTGATAGAGCCTCTTCCATATATGTTTGGATATTTGTGGTGGGGTTGGAAGAAGTTCTATTAGATGATGATAACACTGATAGTAATCTCTTTCATAAAGTTGCCCCACCTCATATGTTGCATTAAGAATATCTTCTTCATCTTCCGATATGTCATCCCACAGGTAGTGATTGTAGCCTCTAATATATACGTTAACTTGTGAATTATCATAATAGGCATATCTGATTTTTCTAATAAAGTATTTTTTGTTTCCAATTTTGTATATTTCCGAATCATCTAATGCCAGAATGTCTTTTATCCTAGTATAACGACGAACATCCCTTGAAATTGTACTATCTGAAAACATAACAATCGCAGGATCACACAATAAAATAGCTTTGTCCCATTCTACAGAATCATTATTAAAGAATTTCAATAGTGCTTCCTCGGCAACAATATAGAACTTGTAATAATAAGATCCCATTTGCCCATATTTATACCGATTAAAAAAATAAGGAGCTGAAGAGTCCACCTCTTTCAACAAATACCCTTCCCCTTCTTTGTAGCATGGTTGTGCATATATTAAACTTCCCGATATTATTATCATCGCTATGAGAATAAAAAAATTGCTATGCAATTTGTGAACACCACTTTTACTACAAAAAATAATAGAAATGTTTTTCCCCATTGTTACCAAGTTTCCCGATTCTTTTTGTTAATTAATACACTTTTAGTACCGTTGGCGTCAAGTCCAGCAGATCTCCAAACACGCTTAAATGGTTCTACTGCGTTTCTTCTGGTCATAGGATGCTTGTCCATTAAATCATTTGGTATAGGTGGCGCGAATTTCCCCCCATTGTCATAACGGTCATATAGTCCAAAAAAATGACCAATCTCGTGTTTTATATCACCTTGTATGTCTTTTGTATCATAAAAAATAGGGTCATAAGCATCAGGATTGCTTCCTTGACTATGAAGTCCTAGGTTGGCTTTAAAATGCTTGTTTCCGCTAACTACAGCGGGATTCTCATAATATTCAGGGTCGTTCGTGAGAGAATTACCAATTCGGTCATTCTTTGCTTCTGCCTTGGGATCATCGCTTTTTTTACAATTAAACTCAAAATCAACTTGATACCCATGTGCGCCCAAAGATTCATCCCTTAATGCTTCTATTATATCCGCCTTCCATGAGTTTAGGGCATCCTCAAAACCAGCCAAGAAAACATCCGCTTCTGGTCCCAAATTATCTCTATTGTAATAAAAATTGGCTCTAATCGTCACTTTTTTGTTTTCATCATCTTTTACAATTTCCACATCTCGACCATCAGGATCCACCAACTTCAACGGGTTCCAGGCGCAATACGCATAGGGTGAGATGTTCGGGTATTTGTCGGCCATCGGGTCGACGCTCAGCCACATCGGGTCGACGCTCAGCCACATGGTCATCAGTTCATGATCCATGTATCTCGCGCCGAAATAACCATAGCCTGTTTCCTCGTCTCTTTCCTTGCCCGTGAATAATGACCCCCCAAACCGCATGATTCGGGTGCGGTCTGGCGGGGGCGGTTTATGTGCCGAAGGGGTCATTTAATTGGTGTCTCTAGTTGTCTTTTTTTGTCGTGGTAGGTGCCGGTTTTATGTTCCGCAAGGAGGGGGTGAATGTGGGTGTATGATTCCAGGAAAGAAGGACCTACCAACTCCCACCATGGTAGGAGTTGGTAAGGAGTTGGTAGGTGTTTGGTAGGTGCAAAGTAGGAGTTTGGTCCCTGCCGACAGCTGTCCGATGGGTAGCATGTCGACAAGGATCAAACCAATAGTTGTGGGGGCGCTTTTATTCAATTAATCAAATCTGCTTTTGTTGTAAAATTAATGGAACCGAGGTGTCCATTAAGGCCTCTTGTATTCCATCAGCCCAATTCCTTTGATGTAGTTGCAAGATGTTTTCCGGAGGGATGTTCAGTACTGACTTGACAGCTACATATTTGTCATTTTTAGTGTCAAATAATATGTACCATTCTCGCTCATCAAAAGAGAGGTATTCGCATGAGTCTGACGGTATCTGAATACTCTTTTCCCCTTCGGCATAACATATGGCTATAATCCGATTTCGGTATTTCGCAATAGCATCCACATCCTCACCCGATTCTGTAATAGATGCAACATATAGCTCAATATTATCATGTCGCTCCTTTTCCGTGATTAACACGTAGGCAGGAGTAATCTTTTCTGCACAATACGCTCTTCGTATTGAATCGTCCAATTGCATTGATTTTGTTTCAGAGTCGATGATCATCTGTCCGATACTCATCAACTTGTCTTCCTTTGCGGAAGTACAACCTACCACGAGAGAGAAAATGATGGGTAATAGCAACGATATTCTTTTCATGGTTATTTATTTTCTATATGGCAATAGACTATCCGGAGTTTTGTCTTTTGTAGGCACCCAGTGTTTACCCTTACTGTCATATTGGCTTAATCCTTGATTTTTTGAGATTATATAATAATTCGACATGAAATTTTTTGCGCACGTTGCATCTTTCAGACTTGGTTTTGCGAACCCACCTCTTCCGTCTTCTGTGCCGGGATGAGTATGGACATGAAACCTTCTAACCCCTTTCTTGTCATATTGTCCGGATGTAAAAGAAGACCATGATTTGTTTGGCATGTTTTTATCCCATGAAGCAACATCCAAACAATGCTTTCCTTTAGTATCGTCATATCCCCATGCAGCGAGTTCCCGATGCGAATTGAATGAAATATATACCATAACCCTGATTCCCTCTGCCTGTTTGCCTTTAGTCGCGCTGAAACCTGTTTTTGATACATCGTCCCCAACATTTTTTCCGTTAAGAATTCCTTTAGAAACAATCAAAGGCTCTTCCCCATTGTCGGGTATTATCATATCAAAATTATCTGTTGTTTTTTTTACCAAAACCAAGGACCCCGTTTTTGTGTTTAATTTGTAATCATGCACCTCCCTTCCGTCCGGGTCAACCAGCTTTACTGGATTCCACGCACAGTAAGCATACGGCGAAATGCCGGGATACTTATCGGCCATCGGGTCAACGCTGAGCCACATCGTCATCAGCTCGTGGTCCATGTACCTTGCGCCGAAATAACCATAGCCCGTTTCCTCGTCTCTTTCCTTGCCCGTGAATAGGAAACGCTCGCTATAGCCAAAGGGACGCTTGTTGACGTACGGCTCGCCATAAGGCAGGTATTGGATGTGCTGCACAGCATCGCCATAATGATTGGTTATCCAGCTGGCGGAGCCAAGGTGACTATTTCGCACGCCTTGCATCACTTCCCCTCCCCAATTATAAAATTGTCCCCTAGATTATTTTTCTTATTTCTGCATCAACAACAAAGACATCCCCTTCCGTATCTACCAAAACATTGCGTGGAAGGATGTCCCATACATCAAACTCTCCGTTGGTAAAACGCCCCGTTTCGGATGTTGATTCAAACCCGAGAGCCGCCATATAGGTGTCAATCATCACCTGGCTCGCTGGTTGGGCATTGGCGACACGAGGTTGATAGAAGACTGGTTGGACGGTACGTCCGTCAAAGCCTGCAAAACCGAAGAATGCGTATGCTGTATCGGGGAAAATGACATTATGAAGCAATACTTTCTGGAACAGAGCCGCGATGCTACCGCTGTTGAGGAGGTTGTTCACCTTGTAAATGACATGCTTGGCGACATAGGTGTCGTTTTCATGGCCACTGGGACCCGGCACTCCGAGACGGAACACGTCCATCATGGGAATCCAGAACCCCTTGGCTTTGGCCAGTTGCTCCGCAGCACGTTGTTCTGTCTCGAACGCGATTACATCTGCTTTGCCATTGCCAGATTGCGTTTCATGTACTCGGCAAAGGCGGCCGAGCTCATCGGCAATTGCCGCGATGCGGCTATTTTCCGCCTCTTGCGCTCTGTCACTTCCTTGTGGAATCGGTTCAAGTATGTCATAATCCATCGTTATATTGGTTTTCAAAATGCAAAGATACACATTTTTTTTAGGCCGACAAAATTTATTTGTCATCCAAAATATCCTAGCAGATAACCCCGCACGAATTTCGTGCGGGGTTGAGGCGTAGAGTTATGTGCTGGGTGGTTCAATTATCCACTCTTTTCCGTTGTGACAGGTATTGGTTCCCGGTTCTTCCATGGGTTAATAATCCATCTGTAAAATACAATGGGATACAGATTCTTTAATCTTGTTTTGTGGGACACCTAACAATACGTAAATCAAAACCATTACGTGTGCCTCGAAATTTTTCTTTGCTTGGATGTATAAAAACCCCATGATTCCTGATAAATCGTTCAATAGTCGTCACTAAAGTAGTATGCAGACAATGGTTCAGGCTATCAGCCTCAATATATTCTCCATATTCTCCTTGTGTGTTTTTCTCCACATAACCACGCACCTCAAGATCCTCCAACTTCCCATTATTATCAATCCGAATTATTGTAAAGACCTCTGCGTATATGCTATCACTTATAGCAGAATCAAATATTGGTATGAAGCGGCCGTTTATGGTACTATCGTTAAAACCAATCAATAAATAATCTTCGTCTTCATCAATACGCTCGATTTGTGCAAAAGCTACACTTTCCATGAACAATATACATAGATACATAACAATCTTTTTCATATATAACTATTTCTTTTTTGACGGATAAAAATATGGCAGAAGTGGTTTTTCATTCCCGGTACACTTCTTGTATTGTTTAGAGTTATAAACCCCTGTAGCATTTGCTTCGGAATGCGATTGGAAAAGATCCACAGCCTTGTTAAACGAACTAGCATCAAATCCTGTTAACAATTTGTTCATTGCATTTTCATAAGTTTTTCCCGCGTCTGTATCTGGATCACTTGAAAGAAATGCGGATGATTTTCTTGAAGGCTCGCTTTTGAGATTATCATAATATTGTTTGGTCACAATCTCACTAAAAACATATGCTTCTACTTCGTTATAATATGTTTCTCCTCCTTGGCCTTGTTTAATTTGTAACGCATGGAATAATTCATGGGATATACTACGTATATCATTATTCCCGTTCATTTTGAGAAAGGCTCCATCTTCTCGTTCTGTTGTATAACTGGTTTGTTGTGTCCCAGTTGGTAAATTAGAAACATTAAATATCTTTTTTGATTTATTCAAATGGTATATCAACTTCCAACCGGCATCAGTTTGCGTCATCCCATTTATAGATGCTATCTGCTCTCTTGCAGCAGCAGTCCCTATTGGAGACATTCCTGGGCGATATCTTAAATTATGGCCATTACCATCATAATTATAAATCCAGATTTCTCTACCATCTGGGTCAACCAACTTGATGGGATTCCACGCACAGTAAGCATACGGCGAGATGCTCGGATACTTGTCCGCCATGGGATCGACACTGAGCCACATGGTGGTATGCTCGTGGTCCATATAGCGAGCGCCGAAGTAGCCGTAGCCCGTTTCCTCATCCTTCTCTTTGCCCGTGAAAGAGCGGCATGGAAAATCTTCGGAGATGCTTTGTGTGTGGGCGTTCGGCGGGAATGAGGGGGTGGCATTTTTTTGGGAAAAAGTGCAA
>ONLW01000039.1 GCA_900318835.1 uncultured Bacteroidales bacterium | reverse complement strand
GGGGTACATGT
This sequence comes from uncultured Bacteroidales bacterium, assembly GCA_900318835.1. Classification (GTDB taxonomy): domain Bacteria; phylum Bacteroidota; class Bacteroidia; order Bacteroidales; family P3; genus Colimorpha. Next base: position 7,725 of record ONLW01000039.1, on the reverse strand, counting down.
CAAGCACGAGTCTGCAAATGTCAACCCGTGATTTGACCATATCAAGGTATTTTGCTTTAATATGTCTCATAACATACTAAACATTTATATTATTATGATATTTGAGCCCACTTTAAAAAGTAAGATTATCGATTTTTCTGATTGTACCACGACCGATTTTCGAGCGGCTATGGCTATGGAGTTCTACTCTATTAAATGTCAATTTTTAATCCGTACATAGGAAATATTATGACCCTACGACCCGTTTTAAGGCCTCATACGAGGCATATTTCGCCCTTTGACTTGATTTATGCCATTTGAACGGCAATTCTTGTGTCAAACAGGAATAATCGGCGCATGTTAATCCATACGCAACGGGCTACAGCCTGTAGCGTGTGCTTGATTTTGCCCCGATATCTCGTTTTGTTGTTCCTCGTGTGGAAGCAGTATTGGAAGATTGTCGCTTCAACGTTGTTTCGTTTTTTCCTTTCCTCGAAGGGGATAGACTCGACCTCTTTGCGAACCTTGGATTTTTCTATCTGTTCCGTACCGAAGTATCTCCATGATGTCTTGCCTTCGTCGTTGGTGATTTTTATCTTCCACTTTTCCTCCCCTACGGGAGTAGCTTGGATCACCTCTCCAGTGTGTTTGTCCGTCACTTCGAGATTGTGATCATCCGTAAGATTCAGCTCGTAGCGTGACGATTTGCCTTGTATACCGTTGGCGACGAACTTGAAGCCTTTTTCCGGATCGGCAGCAAGCTGGCGGTTAGCCTCGCTTTGATAAGCGCCATCAGAATGCAACACTTCGACCTTGTCGCCAGTAACCTTTTCCGATTCCTTCAATGCCTCCTTGACGTATGAGTTATCAGCAGTGCCTGCACCTTCGACGGTTACGTCAGTAATAAGGTTTGGTTTACCGGGATTGTCACAAGTCTCAGTGATGTTCGTGCTGAAGCCTTTCACCTTCTTGCCATTTTTGCCACGGTATTGCGCATCGGGGTCATTGGGGTTCTGTACACTCTTGGCATTGACCAGTCTCTTGTCTCTGACGGACACTGTACCATCGTCAGACTTCTCATACTGCTCGTGGAACACGCGGCGCAGCAAGACCTTTTCGTCTTTGCCACAATGACCGAGTACGTAGTCGATGACGAGACCAAGATTGAGTAGGCGGCGTCCCATGGTCTCACTGTCCGTGCGGTAGACGGTCTTTCTAGCATCCTCGTCAAAGAACTCCATAGCCTGTTGGCGTATCATCTGGTCATCTATCTTCTCAAGTTCACTGCGTGTCACTGCCCCGGCAAAAGTCTTCTGAATTATCTCGTAGCGGGAATACCATGTGATATTGCTTGATATGAGTTTGCTGTCCATGCGAACACTCTTGCCGGAAATACGATATTCCTTGGTCTGAGCTTTGGTTATCTTTTGGAAGCACTCCTTGAAGAGGTCAACGTCGTGCTCCTCGTTGTACTTGCAAAGAGAGCGGTAGAAGCCATAATACGTATCAATGGAAGGGCAGCTGTCACTAAGATTGAACAAGCCAAGCGCAGCACGGAACAGAAGGTTGTAACGACATTGCTCATAAAGGCTCTCATCGCTGCAGCCGCAACCCTCCTTTAGAACACGCATAGCGAAGATGATACGGATCGGGGCGTTTGGACGACCGTCCTTGCCGTTTGCCTTACCATCAGAGAAAAGGGGCTTGAATATGTCCTCGTCCACTTTGCTTGTCACCTCACGATAGAACTTGTTGTGCCAGGCATTGGGATCATCGTATTGGTTGCTCTCACGCTTGCCCATCATCTGGACCGGCGAGGAAAACATGTCCAACTGCTTGTTTATAGTGCTCTTTCTAAACATCTGTATTGCTCTTCTTTGATGATACAAATATACGAAAATTATCTCAGATGGCCAAATCAACAGGAAGGATTATGTGCTAATCTTATATTGTCTGGTTTGAACCCACTTAAGGGACTTTTTAAAGTGGACTCTTATATAAATAGGAAAGGACAAAACCCATATTAAAGTTTTGTCCTTTCTTTGTTATAAATAATTATGTATGTACGTACGATACTAACGTCATTTGTCGTCTGGCATGTCGTCTTTTTCCATATTAGTGTAGCCCAATTCTTTCGCACGTTTGGGATTGCGCTTAATCCATTCGCGCAATCTCTTGGCATGCTCTTTGGCATTGCTTTTATGGCAGCGTCTGATATAGAATTGAAGCCACATTCCAAAGATAACAAAGCCAACCAGAACGATTAATGCTATTATTTGAATTATACTCATATTTTATCTGACATCACTTATCGTTAGAAGAATTATCTTAAATCATCTTCATCATCCAGGCCGTCGTAATCCCAATTGATGCCTTCGGGATCGTCAGTGAAGCCTCTAGCTGCAGGCTGACTGCCAGCCAGAATCTGACACTGCTGTTGTAACTGCACGATGGACATCGATGGCTTCATATATTTTTTCTTCATATTGCTATCCTCCGCTTATTTTACGATTATCTTTTTACCATTTACAATGTAGATGCCGCGCTTTGTGGGCTTGCAGCTTAGACGCACACCTTCTAACGTATACCATCCACCATCTTTATATTCTTGTACCTGTGCCCCCGTGGCCTCTTGAATGCCCGTAGTCTCGCCTAAGCCAAAATTCAGCACGAAGCTGCGGGCCATCAGTGCGTTGCCACTGACAGCAGGAATATGGAAGTTGGCACGGCACGCACCGAGGGCCTTTCCGTTCTCAATGGTACGGTCGGTCTTGGCATAGCCCAGCTTGTTACCTGCGCTCAGCAGTACGATACTGTTGCGGTTGGCGTCGGCATTATTAAATCAAATCTGTTTGCCTATCATTTTGCAAACTAATACAATTCAATTCAGTATAAATGGGGCGATAGTTCGTTAAATAATGTTATCACGCCAAAAAAATTTCGTGAACGCCAAAAATTTCGTGAACGCCAAAAAGAAAAGGTGGCCGATTACCCGACCACTATGCTTTGCAACGTACTGACTGTTAGGAAATTATTGCCAGTTTGTTTTAAGCGTTTGCAGGGCCAACTCCTGCGTTTGACAACCTTGCGTTGTCGGGATGAGGCGTTTTATTATATTATGAACTTCACTAGTGTCTATTAATATATGTTAATCTGGTTTGGAATCAAAATAGAGCTGCCCATCATCAGGATTCTCTGTCTTCTGCTTGAGAGGTCGGAGCAGGTCTTGGAGGCTGTCCGTGGTGAGTGCCGACTTGCCAAGGATACGGGCTGACTAAGTTGGTTAACGAGAATAGGAAGCTGAAAGATGCTATGTGCACTTTCCTCACATAACGAACGACTTGCTGGATTCTTAAATAATCAAAAAATATACAATGAATGTAATGAGAGTGGAAAATTTTCCGTATTTTGCACCGTTATCATATCAATATTGATGTATTTTGCACCGTTATCATATCAATATTGATTCAGATACGCGAATGTTAGGACAGATTTCTCTCGATACAATACTGTTGTTCCTACTCTACGGCGCAGGCACGATGGCGGCTCTCATCGCTTGCCTTTACCTGATGCTGCGGCGGGGTAACGCCATTGCGCCCGAGGTGACGTCGCCCGTGCGGCTCAGACGGTGGACGGCAGCGTTCTTCGCCGTCCTGGCCATTGGGCATCTGTGGTACCTGCCGGCTGCCGTACTCACGGATGAAGACTTCACAGTGTGCATGCTCGTGGGTGGACTGCTCGACTGCGTGACGGTTATTCCTCTGGTCACCGTGCTGTTGCTCTGCATGCTGCAGGACCGGCAGCGGCCGCTGTGGCCGGTCGGTGTGATGACTGCGCCGCTCGTGGTGTTGATGGTAGCTGGCATCGTCACACGCAGCGAGGCCTATATGCCGATGGTGTATGGCTATCTGCTGTTGTTTGGCATCGGCCTCGTGGCCTATATGGTACACGCCTTAAGGCAGTATGGGCGGTGGCTGCGCGACAACTTTGCCGACTTGGAACACAAGGAGGTGTGGCATACATTCGTGGTGCTGGCCGTCATTGTGCTCATGCTCGGCTATTACGTGGGTGGTGACGGCAGTATCGCCTACGCATACATCGTGCAAGTGTGTGGCATCGTGCTCATAGGCCATCTGCTGTGGCGTGTGGAGACGCTGAGCGACCTGAGCATCACGCAGCCGCTGACCATTGAGATTCCGGAAGACGGGAAGACAGGAATAGAAGACGACGGTGAGCACCAGTCGTCCGACACCCTTTCCGATGCAACATTCGAGCAGATAGGCTCCCTGCTGAAGTTGCGCTGCAAGGATGCGCGGCTCTACCTGCACCACGACCTGACGCTTGCCCAGTTGGCCCAGGCCATTGGCTCCAACCGCACCTACCTCGGCCTATACTTTTCGAGTCAGAACACCACCTACAACAACTACATCAACGGCCTGCGTATCCTGCATTTCGTCAGCCTCTACCACGAGGCTGTCACCGACGGTCGTGATTTCACCGCTAAGAAGTTGGCCTTGGAGAGCGGCTACCGCAGCTACACCACTTTCAGCGTAGCCTTCAAGCAGCGCATGGGGCAGAGCGTGACCGAGTGGATGAATGGGGGGGGAATTAAGTAATATTTCTTACTTAGGCATACGACCGTGGAGTGGTCATACATCAGGTCCCCCAAACAATTTAATACTGCTGACATACCGCCGCCGGGACATCCGAAAGGATGGGCTCGGCGGCTTCGTTTTTTGGCATAGCGATGATAGAAGAAACATCGCTTTTTGTAACACTTCATCGATGAAACCGTGGGGTTTGGTGCGGAAAGGAGTTACAGAATTTACAATTAGAGTTACAGAATTTACAATCGAGTAACGGAATTTACAAAACTTGTTTCAGAATTTACAAAACTTTCGTTGGCGGGCGATTTGCTATTGTGGGGACGAAGGATTTTGATTAATTTTAAGGTTGAATATAATAATCTAATTTATGTACGAACATCAAGGGATAGACAACTTTCTATTCGTGGCGCTCTACTGGGCGGTGGCGATGATGGCAACGTTGGCCGGGGTGTACCTGCTGGCGACGCGGGGCAACGCGTTTACGAGAGAGGTGAAGATGCCGCCGAGGGCGCTCAGGCGCTGGGCGGCGGCGTTCATGGCGACGGTGGTGGGCAGCCACGTGTGGTGGGCCGTACCCGTGGAGGCATGGGCAGGGAAAACCATTCGCGACATGGCGTGCATCTCGCTCGACCTGCTGACGCTGGTGCCGCTGATGATGGCGTGGCTGCTGCGATTGTTGCAGGACCGGCGGCGCAGGGTGTGGCCGTGGCTCGTGGCGCATGTGCCGATGGCGGTACTGGCCGTCGTGGCTGTGTGGCAGGGCGATGCGTCGGGGCTGATGGTGATGTACCAGATGGTGCTCATCGTCGTGTTCGTGGCGTGCTACGTGCAGGCGCTGCGGCACTACAAACGGTGGCTGCTCATGAACTTTGCCGACCTGGAGCACAAAGAGGTGTGGCAGAGCCTGGTGCTGATGGCGGCGTTCGTGGCCGTCTATGCCGTGTATACCACCAACGGCGGCTCGCTCCTGCGCGAGTACCTGTCGCAGTGGCTCTCCATCGGCATCATCGTCTTCGTGGTCTGGCGCACGGAGACGCTGCAGACCTTGACCACGCAGGGTGAGATTGTGGAGGAGGAAGAAGACAGTAATAGTAATATATAATCATTTAATCCCAATTAACCAATGAAGAAAACAACAATCACTCTTCTGCTGCTGGCGATGACGACCGCCGGGATGCAGACGGCCTTTGCCCAAACCGACAGCCGCGACTACGAGCGGGGGTGGTACGCGGGGCTCGGCGGCGGTACCTCCTTCGGACAGGCCACCTTCCGCAGCATCACCGAGAGCAAGACCCACTGGGGTGCTCAGTTCGGTGCCTTCGGCGGCTATCAGTTCAGCCGCTTGTTATCAGTTGAAGCCCTCGCCACGATGGGCTGGCAAAAGCAGACGTCGCTCGACTGCTGCCCGTTCTGGCTGGCTACTGACGGCGAGTTCACCTTCGCCCCAGTGCTGGGCAAGCAGGGCAACTACTACCGCGACCTCGAAGCCAAGACGCAGTGGATGCGCCTCGGCCTTCAGGCTAACTTCGATGTGCTGTCGCTGCTCGTGAAGCCGACGTGCAAGTGGTCGGTCACGCTGTCGCCGCAGGTGTCGGCTGTCACCACGCGCACCAAGCACCTCGCCACGGTCTATGAGCAGGAGTTCGACCGCCAGTGGCACCTCGGTCTGGGCGGTCAGGCTGCCGTGGGCTACCGTGTGGCCAAGAACATCGGTGTGCAACTCTATGGCGGCATCACCTGCTTGACGGGCGACCGCTTCGACAACATCCCCAAGTATCACCACAAGAGCAACCTCATCTACGAGGGCGGTCTGAAACTGTCGTACCACTTCGGCAAGAAGGGCAAGCCTGCTCCCGTCGTTGAGGAGACAGCCGCTGTCATTGAGCCGCAGCCTGTCGTAGAAGAGAAGCCCGTGGTGGAAGAACCCGCTCCCGTCGTGGAGAAGGTGCAGCCCGTGGTAGAGACCGCCGCCGTGGTGGAGAAGAAGCCCGAGGTGGTGGAAGCCGCTCCCGCTGACCTTCCCGTCATCTATTTTGTCAACAACAGCAGCCGTCTCTCTGCCGACGAGGCCGCCAAACTCGATGCCGTGGCAGAAATGATGAAGGCGCAGCCCGACGTGACGCTGAGCATCGTCGGCCACGCCTCCAACATCGGCAGCAAGCAGTACAACCGCAAACTGTCGCAGCGCCGTGCCAACAGCGTGAAGCGCCAACTCGTGGCCAAAGGCATCAGCGCCGCTCGCCTGCGTCCCGTCACGGGTAAGGGCATTGACCGCACGACCGCCGACAGCCGCCAGGCTCGCCGTGTAGAACTGATTATCAACGAAAAATAGCGTAACGATATGATGAAGAAGATATTTCCCCTGATGGCGGCAGCGGCCATGATGCTGCTCACCGCCTGCTATCACGACCAGCATGAGTTTACTCCCAACGAGTTCGACGGCAAGCCCGTGGGCTACGTCACCCCGCAACTGCTGTGGGAAGACGAGGCCGACGCTGCCGCCGTTGGCTCCATCGACAACCTCTCGTTCCAGGTGCAGGGCAGTAACGGTGTGAGCCGCAGCCGCTCGTTCACCTCTATTGAAGAAAGTGCCGACTGGCTGCAACAGTTGCCCGCCGGCGAATACGACATCCTCGTCACCGCCGACATGGACGAGCCATCCGGCTATGTCCTCGTGTCCAGCGGTTCACCCGCTGGAAATCTCCTCACGCCTACCACCGTTGCGCTCCGTGATGCAGCCTCGTCGCCCCGCCAGTCGTGGTATGCCGTGACACACGTCACCGTCCGCAAGGATGAGATCACCGTGGCCGAGTTCCAGCTGCAGCGCCTGCTGCCCACGCTCACCGTCAACGTGACGGGCGTTCCCACAGGCACCACTATCGCCATTCAGGTGGAACAGGTGGCCGAGAGCGTGCTGCTCACCGCGAAGGATGCCGACGGACGCTACGGTGTCATCCAGTCGCCTCAGACCGCTGCCGACTTCGGACTGCTCACGCCCGCTACCGACGATGCCACGACGCTCCGCTTGGACGGCAAGCGCCTGATGCCCACCGCCGCCAGCCAGAGTCGTTCGCTGCTGCGCATCACCACCACCGAGGCCGACGGTAATGTGCTCGTCTCTACCGCCGACTGTCCCCGC
>ONLW01000003.1 GCA_900318835.1 uncultured Bacteroidales bacterium | reverse complement strand
CAGCAGCACAGTGGAGATTGGTTACACGATGGTGGATACTGTCACCGTCGGAGGACACTGGCGGTTTCTCGGATGGAGTGACGGCGGGACTGGCAATCCGCGCGACATCCTTGTTACCTCCGACACCGCAATTGTGACCCTCTTTGAGTGGGTCGCTACTGAAGGTATCGGCAACGTTTCGGCTCAAACTATTGACATCTTTCCCAATCCCGCCTCCACCGATGTCACCGTCAGCTGGAGCGACGGCATCATGCCGACAATGACACTGATGTTGCTCGACATGAACGGCCGTGTCATCTATGAATGCCGACAGGATTCCGGCGCTCTAATCGACGTCAGCCAGTTGCCACGCGGGGCCTATTTTCTCCGCATCATCACAGATAACAATACCACCGTCAAGAAACTTATCTTGCAATAATAAATAATGGTTTGTGTGAAAGCCCTGCCTGTACATTACAGACAGGGCTTTTGTTCGTTTTATAGCTTCAGTATGATGCCGATACTAGAGCGAAGACAGGCGGTACTATTGTCGCTGTAGTTGGCGTCATAAAGGTGGTTGTTTCCGAACCAGCCTCCGAAGTCGGTGTTGAGTTGAATGGAGAGGTGGTTGGTTGCGTTCCACACTACGCCGAAACCTGCCCATGCGCCGTCCTCCTCGTAGCCCTGACCCACGCCGAGACGCAGCATGATGTCGGCCCATGAGTTGCTGCGCTTCTCGAAGGACATGGCGTGCAGCTGGACGAGGAATCCGTAGTTGACGTAGAATCCGTTTTCGTAGCTGATGCTGGCAACGGAGGTGCTACCGATGGACTGTTTGCTGAAACCGTAGAACTGACAGCCCTGGAATCCGAGGTAGAAGCCTAGCTCCCAGTGTCGGAGCAGGCGATAGTTGACCCCCACGTGCAACGCCCTTTCGGGGTGGCTGGTGAAGAGACCGGTGCCTAATTCGAGCTGGGTGGGACGGTAGGCGAAGTCGACAGCCAGATTGAACCGCTTGAGGTTCCACGCGCCTTGGGCCTGACAAGGTGAAAGGTGAAAGGTGAAAGGTGAAAGCAATAAACAAATCAATATCTTTTTCATGGCCATAAATCGTTAGATGGTGAAACTGAAACCGACAGACATGGGGAAGTATTTGCGGTCAAGGCCGTCTTCACCGTCGGTGCGGAAGAGCGGCGTGAGGGAGGTTTGGAAGAAGACGCCGATGTGGCTCCATGCCACTTCGAGGCGCAGGTCGCAACGCCAGGAGGCAAGGCGTTCTCCCAGTGTTTTGTCGGCCAGCAGGTCGGTGCGGCTGCCGTCAGTGAGGAGGCCGTTGTTGTAAAGAATGGTGCTGCTACGGTAGTAGTTGATGCCGGGCTGCAACTCGACAGCGGCGCGCAGACCCCGCCAGTCGTTACGTTGGCGCCACTCTGCGCGTAGGGGCAGGTACATATAGGCTACGCCGAACTTGCTGCTCCACGTGTGCTGTCCCGCGCTGGAGGTCGCGGGTGCTGCCACGGGTCCCAGATGGGCGGGCTGCCCGTCGGTGGCATTGGGGGTGATGCCCAGCAGGCAGTTGTCGGCGCGGTAGATGCTGGCGCCCGTGCCGAAGCCCACGCCCAGCGACCAGTGGCTGCCAAAGGCGAAGGAATAGTGGGCGCTGTAGTTGAGTTGATAACCTGTGTTCATGCTGTAGTCTCCCATCCAGCCTGTCAAGCCCCCGAAGGGTTGCTGTGAGGCTCCCGACAGGCCATAGGAGAAGGTCATGAATATAGGGTAGTCGCGGTGATTGGCACTGTGGGGCGAGAAGAGGTCGAGGTAGCCGAATGGAAGGAACTTCATGACTTTGTGAGTCTCGCTGCCGCCATCAGGCAGTCTGTGCACCACTAGGCCACCGAGGATGAGGTTGTAACGACACTCGGCGGCTCTGATGATGGTGTCGTAGTAAACCACGGCACCCTCTTGGTGGGCTCCCAAGGTGACGACTCCTTGGCAATCCAAGGGCGCATCAACGAATATCAGCGAGCTGGAGTAGGCCGTGGCCTCGAAACTCTTCAGCCGGACTGCCTGTCCGTTGTGGGAACGGACGGTGACGCGCGAGAGATGGCTGGACGAGACCTTCACTTCGTGCGCTGCGGTATGCACTTCGATGCCGGAGCGGTATGGGAAGGCGCTGTCGATGCTGATCTGGCTGCCGTTCATGTGTATTTGTCCTTCGGGGAAGCGCAGCGAGTCGAGTTCGTCGGGTCGGCCGGTGGTGCGGACATAGATGCAGTTTACCGTGTCGAGCACTACGGTCACGTCGTGGCGGTGACTTATCAGGATGCTCTCCGGTGCGGAATAGAGATTTTGTGTCAGTACGATAGGGAACCGCTGGGCGGAAGCGGGATTAAGAATGAAGAATGTAGAATGTAGAATAAGGAATGTAAGCAGAATCTTTTTCATGGCATTGATCTTTAAACATTAACCGTTAAACTTTAACCTTTATTCGGGTCTCATGAAGAATTCCTGTATTTTTTGGAGGGATGATTCGGAGGAGGCCAGTTGGGAGTCGTACGATACCAGACCTGTGGTTTCCACTACCAGCACGCCGCCACGGAGATGGGGTAGGGTGGGAGAGGCAAATATGCTTGCGTCGTCCTTGTGCGATTCGGCGATTATGGCGCCGTCGTACCGAGGACTCATGTCCGCGGCTAGGTCCTGTTGTTCCTGATGGGACTCGGAAGTTCCCGCAAGGGGACGACAGTTGTTGGCCGTGGGCGTGAGCTCACGGGTAAGAGACGGGGATTGTTTGGGGGACTGTAAGGGCGACTCACTGGCAATGAGTGTTGTGCCGCCCCTGCAGGGCTCGGTGATTTTGTCGCCGTCGTACCGAGGTTTCACGTCCGCGGCTAGGTCCTGCTGTCCCTGACGGGACTTCTCGACTTTGGCTACCAGAGGCTTATCCTCGCTGTGGTTGGTCAGAAGCATTGTTGCCCCGCCAGCTATCAGAAGCAACGCTACAGCTGCCGCCGCTCTCCAGGCAGGCGAAAAGGCGAATCCCTCCTTGTGCAGTAGTTTCTCCTTGCCGGGAAGGGTGGCCATGGGCGCTGTGACCTTCACCGAGCATACCTCTTTGAGTTCCTCTTGTAGCTCGGGGTGCTTTTGCAGGAAGCGCTCCACCTCGGCGTGTTCCGAGTTGCCGAGCTCGCCGTCGGCATAGCGCATAAGCCATCCGTCGTAATTGTCCATCGTTATCATCGGTAATCCTCCATGAGTTTTTTCATTGTCTTGCGTGCGCGGAAGAGGTAGACACCCACTTGGTCGACCGAGATGCCGGTCTGCGAGGCCATTTCGGCGTAGTCGTAGCCCTCGAGGTCGCGCATCAGCAGCAGTATGCGTTGCTGCTCGGGCAGTTGGTTGAGAGCCTGCTGCAGGGCGTCGTGAAGTTCGAAACCCTCGTGTTGTCGCCAGCTATCCTCTTTCCACTCCCAACATTCCACTTTACTTTTAACATTATTGCGTCTGTGCTCATCCACCAGTCGGCGGTAGAGGATGCGTATCAGCCATCCTTTGACCTTGTCGTTCTTCACTTCCTCACGTTGTTCCCAGAGAAGCACGAAGGTGTCCTGTACCGCGTCCTCGGCTGCCAGCTGTTCGCCTGCATAGCGCAACGCGAAGCGGTAGAGGTCATCGCCGTGTCGGCGGACGCATTCGTTGTATTCCCGGATGGTCATATATTCAATATACGATTCAGCCCCCTATTTTATTACAGGGGGCTGAAACTTTTTTTCAATCGTCGGTGTAGTAGGCCATTTGTAGAGGTTCTTTCCTCTCGATGATTTCCTGTGCCATGTTGAGTTTCTTTATCCTTGGTGGGAACCCGATGCCAAAGCCGCCGGTTAAATGGGTTGAGGCGGTGCTGTTCAACGGTTGCGACGACAGGGAGGCGGGAAGTTTGCGGACATTCGAGAGGGAAACGGCCGATAGTCCGGCATTGAGGAAGAGGTATGTGTCTCCGCTGAGGTAGTAGCGCAGACCTGCCTCTAAACCGGCGCTGAAGCCGTAGCGGTTCTGCTTGAGGTTGTCGCCGTTGTAGACCATGCTGTTGTGCAGGATGGCGAATCCCAGGGTGGCGCTACCGTAGAGTTCCACCCTTTGCGACAGCATCACAGAGCGGCGTACCACCAGCGAGATGTCGTGGAGGGTGGCCTGCTCTTTCATGCCTACGTTGGCAGTGTTGATAGCAGTGTTGCTGTAGCGCAAGCCGAGGGAGAAGCCGTCATCGCGTCGAAGGCCGAGGGTGAAGGAAGCCGTGGGTGCCGTGTAGGAGGGGGTGTTGTCTTCCAGCAGCGAGAGGGCCGGATAGTTGTAGAATTTGGTCATTCCGAGTCCCACCTCGTAGTCGAGGCTCCAATGTTTCTCTTCCTGTCCTTGCATTGAGGCAACGATTGCCAGCATAGCAGCGATTAATGTGATACGTTTCATAAATATTCTTTTTTATTTGTTTCTTATATTCAATAGACGTTCAAGGATGCCCGAATCTTACACTCGTGGTGAACTTTTTTTTGCCATTCCGCAAAAAGTTCGTAATTTTGCAGCCGATTTCGGGTTTGGATATATAGTTTTAAACCTTAAACCTTAAACCTTAAACCTTAAATGGACAAGTATAATCAGCGCGGTGTTTCCGCATCGAAGGAGGACGTTCACAACGCCATTAAGAATATCGACAAGGGTCTTTACCCCAATGCGTTCTGCAAGATTATCCCCGATCTGCTGGGCGGCGATAAGAGCTATTGCAACATCATGCATGCCGATGGCGCAGGCACCAAAAGCAGCCTCGCCTATATGTACTGGCGCGAGACCGGAGACCTCTCCGTGTGGAAAGGCATCGCCATCGATGCCATTGTGATGAACACCGACGACCTGCTGTGTGTCGGTGCCCTCGACCACATCCTGCTCTCTTCGACCATTGGCCGCAACAAGCAGCTTGTGCCCGGCGAGGTCATCTCTGCCGTTATCAACGGCACCGAGGAGTTTTGCCAGACCATGCGCGACATGGGTATCGACATCGTCCTCACCGGTGGCGAGACGGCCGACGTGGGTGACCTTGTGCGCACCATCATCGTCGACTCTACCGTCACTGCCCGCATGCGCCGTGCCGACGTTATCGACAACGCCAATATCAAAGCTGGCAACGTAATAGTGGCTCTCGCCAGCTATGGCCAGGCTACCTACGAGACCGCCTATAACGGCGGCATGGGGAGCAACGGTCTCACCTCCGCCCGCCACGATGTTTTCTCGCACGTCTATGCCGAAAAATATCCCATGTGCTACGACCGCAACCTGCCTGACAGCGTGGTCTTCTGCGGCTCCAAGCTGCTTACCGACCCCACCGAGGTACCGGGTGTGGATGCTGGCCACATGGTGCTCTCGCCCACAAGAACTTACGCCCCCATCATCCGTCGTGTGCTCGACGAATACCGTCCCAAGATCGACGGCATGATCCACTGTTCCGGTGGCGCACAGACCAAGGTGCTGCACTTCATCAGCGGCCGAGGCCTGCACGTCGTCAAGGATAACCTCTTCCCTGTGCCACCGCTCTTCAAGATGATTCACGAGGAAAGCCACACCGACTGGCAGGAGATGTACAAGGTGTTCAACATGGGCCACCGCATGGAACTCTACACCGACGAGGCTACCGCCCGCGGAATTATCGACATCGCCAAGAACTTTAATGTTGATGCCCAGGTTATTGGCCGCGTTGAAGAAGCTCCGAAGGCCCAAGTGACTGTCAAGAGCGAGAACGGCACCTACGACTATTTTGCCTAATCCTTAAAAACTTTAAACCATTCATGTCCGAAACATCGCTTACCTCGGCTTTTGAAAACCGCAAACGCGACCGTATGGAAGCGACGGAAGGCGGATTGCTTTCCGCACGTTCCTATAATTTGGCCCTCACCGGCATGCTGACCTACGGCTTCCTCATCAACGCCGTGATGGTCTACTATATGGCCTGGCCCATCCAGCAGTTCATGGCTGGTTTGGGCTTCTGGGGCATGCTGCTGGTCTACCTGCTACCCGTCATTGTGGGTACCGTCGTCGCCTTTGCCTCCAAGAATCCCTTCGTCAGTTTCGTCGGCTACAACCTCGTGGTCATCCCGATGGGTTTGATACTGGCCACCTTCATCCCTAATTTGCCGGTGGAGATTGTTACCAAAGCTATGATTCTCACCGCCATGGTGACTGTCTCCATGGTGATGCTGGCCCTCATCAAACCAGCGTTCTTCCTCGGTCTGGGGCGCACGCTCTTCGTGGCTTTGCTGGTGGGTGTGGTGGTCGAACTAATTGCCACCTTTGCTTTGGGTTACCGAGGCGAGATGTTCGACTGGTTTTTCGTGCTCCTCTTTTCGGGCTACATCGGTTACGACGTGGCCAAGTCGCAGGCCTACCCTAAAACCCTCGATAATGCAGTCGACAGTGCATTAGACATTTACATTGATGTTATTTACCTCTTCATCCGGATCCTCAGCATCCTGAGCAACAAGGATTGAAAAAAAATATTGAAGGTACACAATAAAAAAAACAACACCTCGTTTTTAGAGGTGCATGATTGCCACATTCCGTGGTTGATTTGTTCCACGAGAGTCGTGCAGTTTGCGACAATAGCTCAGTTGGTAGAGCGGCGGCTTCCCAAGCCGCAGGTCGCGGGTTCGAGCCCCGTTTGTCGCTCAAAATCAACGGAATACGATAGATGTCGTATTCCGTTATTTTTTTGTTTTTTCTTGGAAAATGCCACTGCTGCAAAGGGTTGATAATTAGCGCCCTGTAGGGGTCATCTCTTACTCAACTCTTACTCTTCTCTTACTCATCTCCTACCCATCTCTTACCATAGTAGGAGATGAGAGGATGGGGGTGGAGATGAAACAGGTGAGAAGGATCTTTTGTAAGAAGTCGGAAAGATTTATTTCGATGTTTCCAATATTTTTCGTATTTTTGCAAATTAACCTATGTGTGTGTGTTTGTATTGAATATTAATAATAAAGCAATTATGACAAATATCGACAAGAAAAGCAAGTTTAAACAGGAAGTTTTTGCCTATATGCTGCTCATTGTGGGCAGTGCGCTGTTCGCAGTGGGCGATGTGATGTTCGTTAATCCCTATCTGATGGCTCCCGGTGGCACCTACGGCCTGTCCAACGTCTTCAACACACTGTGGCCGTGGAAGATCTCCCTCTACGCCATCTGTATGGATGTGCCCTTGCTGCTTGTTGGTACCTGGATTCTGGGCCCCAAATTCGGCTTCAAGACCATCCTGTCCACCGCCCTTATCTTCCTCTTCACCTTTGTGCTTGAGAGTGTTTGGGGCTACAATCCTGTGATTTTCGACGGCAAGATTATGGATGCTCCCATCGAGGGAATCTCCATGGTGCAGATCCCTCATGACGGTGGCTGGTTCGTGCCCGACTACTTCCTCAATACCGTGGTGGCCGGCTTGATTTACGGCGTGGCCATCGGCATGATTTTCCGCAGCGGCGCCACCAGCGGCGGCTCGGATATCATCTCCATGATTCTCCACAAGTACACCAAGATCAGCCTCGGCACCCTCGTCATGATTGTCGACGGCATCATCACCCTCAGCACCCTTATCGCTTTCGGCGACATCCGTCTGCCTATTTACTCCATCATCATCATCTTCATCGAGGGCAAGGTCATCGACATGGTGGTCGACGGCATGAAGAGCTACAAGACCATGTTTATCATTACCGACGAGATGGAGGCTGTGCGCAACTATATCCTCAACGATCTCAAGCGTGGTGGCACCTGCATCACCGGTACCGGCCTCTATCAGGGCAATGAGCGCAAGATGATCTATGTGACCCTCGACCGTGCCGACATGGTGAAGCTCAAGAGTAGCCTCCACATCATCGACCCCAAGGCTTTTGTCAACATCATGGACAGTTCCGAGATTCTCGGCACGGGATTCAAGGCACTGCCTAAAGAATAAAATGGTTTAAGGTTTAAAGTTTAAGGGTGCTGTCGCATCAAACTGCAGCCCCTGAACCTTAAACCTTAAACTTTAAACCTTATAAGATGAAAGTTCTCCAGCTCTGCAACAAGCCACCGTATCCGCCGGTCGACGGCGGCACGATGGCCATGAACAGCATCACTCAGGGATTGCTGTCGCGGGGCTGTGAGGTGAAGGTGTTGACCGTGGAGAGCGACAAGCACCCTGTGCGTCAGGACCGCATCCCTGACGACTACCTCGCCAAGACCTCCATGGAGGCCGTCTATGTCGACCTAAGGGTGAAGCCCCTGCCTGCCGCCTTGGCCATGTTCTACGGCGATTCGTACCATGTGGAGCGTTATATAAGCCTCCGCTTTATCAGCAAGCTGAAAGAGATTTTGCGGCATGAGGAATTCGACGTGGTGCATGTGGAGAGCATCTTCCTGACACCTTATGTGCCGCTGATACGCAAGTATTCGAAGGCCAAGGTGATACTGAGGGCCCACAATGTGGAGCACCTCATCTGGAAGCAGGTGGCGCATAGTGCACATAACAGCTTCAAGCGCTGGTATCTCAAGTACCTCTCAATGACCCTCTGCTCTTACGAGATGGAGCATGTGAACGACTATGACGGCATTGTCTGCATCACAGGGAACGATGCCGGCTATTTTCGTCGGAACGGCTGTCGCAAGCCTATGGCCGTCATTCCCTTCGGTGTGGTTCCCGAGGATGTGTCGCAGGAGACGGTAGAGCCCGACTCGCTGTTCCATATCGGGGCCATGGATTGGCTGCCCAACCAAGAGAGCATTCGTTGGCTACTGGATGAGGTGTGGCCCGTGGTGCATCGCGAGGTGCCGCGTGCCAAGCTCTATCTGGCTGGCCGCAAGATGCCTGAGAAGTGGATGAAGGCCGATATTGAGGGTGTCTCCGTGGTGGGCGAGGTGCCCGATGCCATGTACTTCATTGGCAGCAAGAAAATCAATGTGGTGCCCCTGCTCAGTGGCAGCGGCATCAGGGTGAAAATCATCGAGGCGATGTCGTTGGGCAAGACCGTCATCACCACCACCGTGGGGGCCCAGGGTATCGACTACAGTGATGGCGAGAACCTCCTCATCGCCAATACCCCTGAGGACTTTGCACGGCAGATCAAGCGTTGTCTGGATGACGATGAATTCTGCTGCCGGGTGGGGAAGGCCGCCGAGCGGCTCATCGCAGAGCAATACAATGAAGGATTGCTCGCGGATAAACTGTTGAAATTCTATAACGAAAGGATAGAACTATGAAAAAGATTCTTTTGATGGGACTACTTGGTATAATGGGTTTGATGGGACATGTCGCCCAAGCCCAGCTGACCATTCCCGGAACTAGCGTCACCTACCGTCTCAACAACGAGGATTGGCGTTATTTGCGAACCTTTGAACTCCCCGAAGGCGGCAATATCTACCTCTATTGCTATACTGGCCATGTGCTGGTGGATCAGGTGGGTGATACAGTGTTGCCGTTCCTTCGCATCTATGTCAACAAGAATTATGACGGTGACCTCTATGAGCTGGCTTACGAGCGCTATGAGCAACAGCCCTATCAGTCGCTGGATGAGTACACCAAAGGTGACGGACTTCCTGCCAAGGGTGGCATCGGATACATCGGTGCATATACCAATCCTGCCGACGAGAAGGACTACCAGTTCCGCATGACCTACTTCATGGATAAGGGAACGGCAGTAGAGTTCCGTCTTGAGACGACACGGGATACCTTTGAGGAGATGGATTTTGAGTTCAAGGATATTCTGAGCTCGATAAAATAGAACGGCCATGAAAAAGTTGCTTCTGGTATTGGCAAGTTGCATGATGGTCACCACCCTGGCGGCCCAGAATAATCTTCTGGACTGGGATGGCGATTATCATGCGCGGTTCACCAGATACAACAAAGCCTATGCCAAGAATCCCGACAATGTTGAGGCTCTCTACAACTTGGCGCAGTTCTATTTCGACAATACCCATCCGATGCGCAATTTGCCGATGGCCATGAAGTATATCCAGCGTGCGGAGACTTGTCATATCAAGCTTATCGAAAAAGACCGCACCAGCGAGCTGACCAGGCTGTTGCGAAGCAATATCACCATAGTAACCATCCGTCAGACCAAACAGGCTATCCTTGAGGCTGCCCATAAAACTGTTGGCGGCCACACCGACATGACCGGTGAGGAGATTGATGCCTATTATGACGCTTTTGGCGACGACAAGGAAATGGTGCGCATGCTGCACCAGCGTCGTATCAATCGGGTGTATGACGACTGCATGAGGCAAGCTACAGCCGAGTCGTATTACCGCTATATGCAGCTCTACCCCGGCACCGAGGAGTCGGAACAGATGGAAGAACGTTTGGCACGTCTGGCTTCAGAACTTTTCGACGAGGTGAGCACTGTGGCACAGGTCGACTTGGTGGCTTCCCGTTTTTCGCAAAGCCCATCTGTGCAGCGTGCAGCCGAGAAACAGAAGAGCCGTATGGCATACGCTGCAGCAAGCAGAATCAACGATGAGGCGGCATTCATGGATTTTCTGTCGCGTTATCCCACCAGCGATGAGAGTCAACAGGCCCGCGACCGCCTTGACAAACTACTGGAAGTTAACTACGCTAAATGCAAGGTGGCTATGGATTACGCTGTCTTTGCCAGCACTTACCCTGACAGCTATCTGACAGAGAAGGCGCTGGAGGAATTGCGAACACTTCTTCTTCGGGAACAAAATGTGTCTGTTGCCCGCTATTATCTGGAGCATTTCAAACTTGATCCAGCCTACGACGATATATACCGTTTTTATTATTCGTGGCATTCCGCCGAGGGTAACGGAGAGCCTATCAAACGTTTCTACAAAGAAAATCCCGACTATCCTTACCGGCGTACTGTCGAGGATGACCTTGATATGGCCAGAATTATTGACCGTGTCAGTTTGATGGATGAATTCCATGAGTCTGAGTATGAGCGCTATGCTGGTTATGTGCGTCAGATGGTGGGTAAGAGGATCGCCATTGTGCCTCTGCAGCGCATGATTCAGTCATTGCTCGCTTCGCGTAACTATCAGGGTGCTCTTGAGCGTGTGCGGAAATTTGATCTCTGTTTCGAAAGTGTGGCCAGTGAAGAGTATAAGGAACTCCAGACAATCTTGTCGGCTCCACTCACAGGACGTAAGCTTGTTAAAGAATATTCTGCCAACTACGATGTGAAGAATCCCTGCGTCAACGAGGCTGACGGACGGCTCTATTTCACGCGTTCGGGTGTTAATCATCGCATCTGTTATGCGGTTAAAGAGGGCGGTCAGTGGCGTTCTGTCGGCGATGTGCCGTTTGTCGGCATTGCCAATACTGAGGGGCTTACGCTCTATGGATTTTATGCCGATGGTACCCGTATGCTTCTCGGTACGGACGGGAATATCATGATGGCCGAGAGGGATGGCGATGGTTGGCGTATTACCGACATACCCCCCTATCCAGTCAATACCGACTACATAGAGACAGATGCCTATATGCTGCCCGACGGCAGCGGTCTCCTGCTGGCATCTGACCGTCCCGGCGGCTACAACTTGCAGAAGTCAGGAACCTATTTCCATGGCGATACCGCAGCGGCTACAGATTTATATTATATACCTTATATTAATAACGGATGGGGAACCCCAGTCAATTTGGGTAGTGTTGTCAACACCCCCTATTCGGAGGGTAGTCCCATCCTGAGTCGCAATCTTAAGACACTTTATTTTGTTACCGATGGCCGAGGGGGGCTCGGATACAAGGATGTTTATATGGCAACCCGTACCAATGTCCAGGATTGGACCTCCTGGTCGACCCCGCAGAATATCGGAAAAGAAGTCAATTCGGGTTTCATCGAGACTGGTCTCAGTTTTACCCCTGACGAGAAACACATCTTGATGTCGGTTAACTCTAACCTTGGCTCTTTTGCCTGCTACAGTTTCCCTACCACGCATGATGTTTCAAACTCCTATGTCACCTATACTCCTGACATTCAAGGCATGGAATCGACGTTGGTTAGGATCCGTGTGGCCGATTTAGCCCAGCAAACGGTGAATCAAGTGGTCGATTGCTCCAGTGCGAGCAGTACCCTCACTGTCAATATCCACAAAAACAAGGCCTACGCCATTATGGGGGATGCAGGCCTCTTGTTTGTGCCTGCAATGCTTATAGAACCTCAGGCCAAGAATATGCAGCGTCTGCAAGGTTACACCTTTCAGGAGCTGGTATCAATGGACAAGCCTGTCCCTTTGTATGTAGTAGACTTCAACTCGGTCGGCTCAGAATTGTTGCCTGTTGCTAGAATGCAGCTGGAACAGCTGGCCCAATTTATCAGTCACTCTCACAAAGGTGTTGTGGAATTCTGTGTTGATGTGGCTGGTAGCGATGATGAACTCTGCTACAGACTCTCCCTTGAGCGTGGCCGTCTGATTCGCAATTTTATGAATAATCAAGGTATAGACAACTCCCGTATAATGATTTCCGCCTATGGCAATGTTAATGTGAAGAAGCAGGGTAGTTCGGGTGTATCGGTACGTTTTAGAGAATAAAGAAGTAACTAAAAACCACAACAATATGGAACAACATCGTATTTTAATGATTGATGGACACGAGGTTCACTACCGCGACGAAGGCCGTGACAATGGCAAGGTATTGGTACTGCTTCATGGCTTCCTGCAGAGCCTCGATGTCTGGAGCTCCTATGTGCTTTCTTATATGCACGACTTGCGCGTGATTACCATTGACCTGCCCGGTCATGGTCATACAGAATCCTTCAGTGAGGTGCATTCGATGGATTTTATGGCGAAAATAGTCAAACGAGTGCTTGAGGAAGCGGGTGTTGACCAGTGTGTTATGGTAGGTCATTCCATGGGCGGTTATGCTGCTTTGGCTTTCGCCGAGAAGTATCCCTATACTCTTCGTGGTCTGGGACTTATCAACTCCCATGCCCTCTCCGACAGTGAGCAGCACCATGCCAACCGTCAGGCCGTCTGTGCCCAGGTGCAGGAGAACCGCGCTTCCTATATCGTGAATTTTGTCCCTACGCTCTTCGATGGCTGCAATCGCGCAGCTCTTTCGCAGGATATCAAGGACCTTCAGGAACAGTGTCTGGAGACCCGCACCGAGGCTATCCTCGCTGCCCAGAAAGGTATGATGGCCCGTCCTTCGCGCATCCTTGTGCTTCAGCAACTTGAGGTGCCGGTATTGTTTATCTACGGCAAGAACGATAACCGCATACCTCTCGAGATTGCCATCTCTCAGGCTATGCTTCCCCATCACTCCGAAATCCTCCTCTTAGACCATGTGGGACACATGGCCTTTATGGAAGATAGAGAGTATGTTAAGCTGCGGATAAAGAATTTCGTAGATACCTGTTATTATTGATTTTTTGTTAAATTTAAAAATTTATTTTTCTATTTTAAAAAATAGGTGTACATTTGCTGAACTGAAAAACAATCAAAGTTTAACCTAATTTATTGTATATTATGAAAGTAAAAGAAATTATGGCCAATTTGGAGGCCAAACATCCCGGTGAAAACGAGTACTTGCAGGCTGTCCGCGAGGTTCTTGAGACCATTGAGGAAGAATACAACAAACATCCCGAGTTCGAGGCCAACAAGATCGTTGAGCGCATCGTCGAGCCCGACCGTATCTTCACTTTCCGTGTGACTTGGGTCAACGATAAGGGTGAGGTTTGCACCAACCTCGGCTATCGCGTGCAGTTCAACGCCGCCCTTGGCGCTTACAAGGGTGGTCTCCGTTTCCACAAGGCTGTGAACGTCTCCATGCTGAAATTCCTCGGCTTCGAGCAGATCTTCAAGAACAGCCTCACCATGCTGCCCCTCGGCGGTGGTAAGGGTGGTTCCGACTTCGACCCCGTTGGAAAGAGCGATGCTGAGATCATGCGTTTCTGCCAGGCCTTCATGTATGAGCTGTGGCGCAACATCGGTCCCGATCAGGATAGCCCTGCCGGTGACGTCGGAGTTGGCGGCCGTGAGATTGGCTACATGTACGGTGCCTACAAGAAACTCGCCCGCGAGCACTCCACTGGTGCTCTGACCGGTAAGAGCTACGGTTGGGGTGGTTCCCTCATCCGTCCCGAAGCCACTGGTTTTGGCGCTATCTACTATGTCGAGCGCATGGTTAAGGAGCAGGGTGACACCATGAAGGGCAAACGCATTGCTCTCTCTGGCTTTGGTAACGTTGCTTGGGGTGCTGCCATCAAGGCCACCGAGCTCGGTGCCAAGGTTGTTGCCATCTCTGGTCCCGACGGCGTCTGCGAGATCGAGGGCGGTATCAACAAGAAGATGATTGACTACATGCTCGAGATGCGCGCCAGCAACCGTAACAAAGTTGAGGATATGGCCACCAAGTTCCCGAAACTCGCCAAGTTCACCGCCGGTAAGAAGGCTTGGACTGTGAAGTGCGACATCGCTATGCCCTGCGCCTTCCAGAACGAGCTTGATGAGAAGGATGCCAAGATGCTTCTCAAGAACGGCGTGAAATACGTTGCTGAGGTCTCCAACATGGGTTGCCAGCCCGCCGCTATTGCCGCCATCCAGGCCGCCAAGGTGCCCTTCGGCCCCGGTAAGGCTGTCAACGCTGGTGGTGTTGCCACCTCTGGCCTCGAAATCTGCCAGAATGCTGAGCACCGCAACTGGACCGCTGAAGAGGTCGACAAGAACCTCCACACCATTATGAACAACATCTATGACATGTGCGTCGAGCACGGTAAGGAGAAGGACGGTACCATCAACTACGTGAAGGGTGCCAACATCGCCGGCTTCATGCGTGTTGCCAACGCCATGGTTGCTCAGGGTATCATCTAATCCAGATTAGATAGTATCTACCTTAGAAAGCCACTCTCAATGGGTGGCTTTTTTTTTATACAATAATCTGGCCGTCGCTGCGTTATATAAACATGAAGCATATAGAAATTATCAACGGCCCCAATCTTAACCTCACTGGCCACCGCGAGCCGGAGGTCTACGGCACCACCACCATGGAAGAGGTTGTCAACGGCCTTCGCCAAATGTTCCCCGACGTGGAGATTTCATGCTACCAGAGCAATGTCGAGGGTGAGCTCATCGACCGCATCCAGCAGGCGGGATTCACATGCGATGGTCTCATTGTCAATTTGGGCGGCTACAGCCACACCTCCGTGGCTCTGCACGACGCCCTGCTCGCCGTCCCGGCGCCCAAGGTCGAGGTCCACATCTCCAACATCTTCGCCCGCGAGGACTACCGGCACCATTCGCTTGTCACCAGCGCCTGCCGCGGCATGGTCTGCGGCCTTGGTCTGAAAGGCTACGAGTTGGCTGTCCGCGCCCTTTTGTAAAAAAACAAACTCCTGGGACTAAACAATATTTGCTTTTATTTGTGATTTTTTTTATCTTTGCAAGTGTGCTGCGTTTGTGTGTGTAGCGTGTAGGTATTTGTGCGCGTGATGGTTATGATAAATGAGGTTCATTAAAAAACACTATAGTTATGGCAAAGATTGACAAACTTATTCCCAGAGGGAACGGCTACGGCTGGAAGTTCAGCACAGTCGGAGGTATCACACGTGTCATAGTGGAGACAGGCGAGGACATCGCCCACCTTAACGAGCTGGACCAGAAGCTCTGGACAGTCCTCAGCTGCCCCGTCAGCGGATTGGAGTTCGATGAGAAGACCCTCACCATGATGGATGCCGACAAGGATGGCCGCATCCGTGTGGGCGAGGTGGTGGCCGCCTCGCAGTGGCTCACCAAGGTGCTGAAAGACATGAACTACCTCCTCGAAGGCAAGGACACCGTCGACTTCGCCCAGGTGCAGGCCGACACCGACGAGGGTAAGGAGGTTCTCGAATCGGCACGCCTCATCCTCAAGCAACTAGGACAGGAGAAGGAATGCATCTGCATGGCCGATGTGGCCGAGTATATGGCTGGCTACGAAGAGAAATGCAAGACCGAATACACTGCCGCCAACCCCGACCCCTTCGAGCCTCCTTATGGTGAGAAGAGCGACGATGCCGAGGCCGCTGTCAATGCCCTACGTGCCAAGGTGGCCGACTACTTCATGCGCTGCAAGCTTGTGCAGTTCGACGAGGAGGCCGCACCGGCTCTCGACGTGCAGGTGGAGAAGATCGCCGCCATCAGTGGCAGCAACCTCGCCGACAATGCCGCCGAGATATCCAGCTACCCCCTGGCGCGTCCCGACAATGCCGCCACGCTGCCCCTCAACGGTGGCATCAACCCCGCCTGGCAGACCCAGTTCGCCACGCTGAAAGCACTGGTGCTGGATGTGGACTTCGCAGGTAAGGACAGTGTTACGGAGGAGGAGTGGAATGCCGTTCTGGCCAAGGTCGATGCCTACACGGCATGGAAGGCCGCTGGCGAGACCGCCATGAACGAGGCTGTGGCCGAGATGCTGAAGACCCACGGCGCCGCCATCGAGCCTGTGGAGAAACTCCTGCGCCTCTGCCGCGACTTCTTCCGCCTGCTCCACAACTATGTGGTGTTTAAAGATTTCTATCGTCGCGACGACAATATCCAGGCGGTGTTCCAAGCCGGCAAGCTCTATGTCGACCAGCGCTGCTGCGAGCTCTGTATCAAGGTGGCTGACATGCCTAAGCACATGGCTTCGGCCGGCAAGAGTGGTCTCTGCCTGCTCTACTGCCACTGCGTCAGCAAGGTGCAAGGCAAGGAGATGGACATTGTGGCTGCCCTCACTGACGGCGACATCAAGGACCTCCACGAGGGCAAGAACGCCATCTTCTACGACCGTGCCGGGCAGGATTGGGATGCCACCATCACCAAGATTGTCGACAACCCCATCTCCATCCGCCAAGCCTTCTGGAGCCCCTATCGCAAATTTGGCCAGTGGGTTACCGACAAAATCACCAAGAGTGCCGAGGAGAAGGAGAGCAAGCAGTTCGACGAGATGACCGCCAAGGCCGACGCCGGCACCACCGAGTTCCAGGCCAAAGTGGCCGCCGCCAAGGAGTGCGAGGTGCCCGTGGCGGCCAAGGCCGACGACAAGAAGGCCCAGATGTTCGACATCGCCAAGTTCGCCGGTATCTTCGCCGCCATCGGCTTGGCCATCGGTGCCATCGGTGGCGCGCTGGCGGCTCTCGGTGGCTTTGTCACCGCCAAGTGGTACAATATCATCCTTTTGGTAGCCGCCATCGTCATCTTCATTTCCGGACCCTCGATGCTGCTGGCGTGGCTCAAGCTGCGCAAGCGCAACCTCGGCCCCCTGCTGAACGCCAATGGCTGGGCCATCAACTCGGTGGTGAAAATCAATACCACCTTCGGAGCCACGCTGACCTCCATGGCCAAGTATCCAAAGATTGTTGGCAAGGACCCCTTCGCCGACAAAAAGATGGCCTGGTGGAAGAAATGCCTCCTCTGGCTCGTCATCCTTGCCGCCCTCTTCGTTGTCGGCTTCAAGTTGACGCAGCACTACTGGCCGTGGGAACCCAAGCCCGTTGACACGCCCGTCGCCGAGGCCGTCGAGGCCCCCGCCGAAGCTTCCGTTCCCGCTGAAGCTACCGCTGAAGAACCTGTTGTTGAGGATGTTCCCACCGAATAAGAAAAACGGCGAATGACTCTAATGACTCGAAGCTACTCAGGTCAATTTTTGGCGAATTACTCTAATGCTTGCGCAGTACATCTGACTGCGTGGCTTCGAGTAATTCGCCATTGAAAAAAAATGAAAAAGCTTGTTTTTGCAGTCGTGTTAATGATGTCTTCAACCGTAGCGGCGCAGGAACCGTTTACCGTCGCCTGGTGGAATGTGGAGAACCTCTTCGACACCCGCGACGACCCGGCGACCAACGACGACGAGTTCACTCCCGAGGGCGAACGCCGTTGGACGCGCCGCCGTTTGGCCAATAAGGTTAACGGCATCTATAAGACCCTCGCCATGATGGATTTGCCCGATGTGGTGGGGCTTGGCGAGGTGGAGAACAAGTTTGTGCTGCGCGAGCTCTGCCAAGGGACGCCACTCTCACGCGTGCCCTACCGCTACGTGCACTACGACTCGCCTGACCGCCGTGGCATCGATGTGGCCCTCATCTACCGCACCGACCGCTTCACCGTCACCGCCAGCCGCCCTGTGAACGTCAGCGATAGCAATGAGAACTATTTTACGCGCGATATCCTTGTCGTCGAGGGGGTTACCACCGACGGAGACAGCCTTTGCCTGCTGGTCAACCACTGGCCTTCGAAGAGGGGTGGGGAGGAGGCCAATGCCCATCGTCTGCGCATTGCCGACACCCTTCGCCGCCTGATGGTTGAGTTGCACGACCGTCATCCCAGCGCCGCCGTCATCGCCATGGGCGACATGAACAGCAGTGCCGACGAGGAGGCCATCGCCACCGGCATGGGCTTCGGCAACGACTCCGTCAATCCCGACGGCATCCGACTCCTCACCCAGCGTCTGCCGCGCGGCATGGGCTCGCACAAATACCAGGGTGAGTGGCGCTACATAGACCAGATGTTCCTCCTCGCCGACGCGCCGTGGGAGGTGAAAAAGATGAAACTACTGATGTTCGACCACCTCCTCACACAGGACGGCAACCGCCCCGGCCAGCGTCCCAAGCGCACCTACCAAGGGCCGCGCTACGAAGGTGGCTTCTCCGACCACCTGCCCCTGCTTTTGAAACTAAATCGGCTGTAATACACATAGTTATAGCTTTTTGTTGAAAACACCGCAAAAGGTCTCTTTTGCGGTGTTTTTTTATTTTCCAACCTCCTGATAAACAGTGTGTAGTAGTCACCTTCTCTTACTCAACTCTTACTCTTCCATTACTCTTCTCCTACCCAAATCCTACTTTGATAGGAGAAGGGTAGGGGATGGTAAAGGGAATTTAGGTGTTTTCTTTGGGGTGGGTGGGTGGTTCGAGGCTGTTTTGGGGTGTTTGTCGGGTGTTTTGTTGGTTGTTTGGGCGTTCAATGTGTGGTAATTTTACTTAAATTATGTTAAATTACATAAATATCATATAATCTGTGTTTTGTCTTTTTGTTTCTTGCATATTTTGTACAATTTTCAATGTTGCATTCTTTCCTTATTGCATGTTCTGTACTATTTTCAATAAATTTTTATCCATAGTGCAAGAAGTTTGTACTATTTGCAATGTTTGTTTCGGAGAGAGTGTGTAATTTTGCATCCGAAATAAAACCTCACCTGCATGAAACTGTCAATACAACTCATCTCCATCTCGATTCTGGCGGTCGTCCTCGGTCTATTTGCCGCGGTGGGCGTTGCGGCCTTCTTTGTGGCCTGCTGGCGCAACATCAAGCGCAAGAATAATAAATAGAACTATTATATATATTATTAATCAAAAACAATGGAAAAGAAAGAAAAGAGAATCTATGAGTCGCCACAACTGACGGTGGTGACTTTCAAGGCGGAACGGGGTTATGCCGCGAGTGGCCTGCGGCTTGGCAATGCGTGGACAACCAGCGTGATAGGTGCTTGGGTCGGTTCTGCCTCGGGCAGCAACGACATCGGTACTGCATGGACCGACCAGGGCCAAGACGCATGGATAAATTAAAAGTTAAGAATTAATAATTAATATCAGCAATGAAGAAGAATATTTTGATGGTCGCTGCCGTGATGGGTCTGCTGGCGACCGCGTGCAACAAAGAAGACCTCAACCCGCAGGGCGAGTTGATGCAGACCTCCATCTCCATCAAAGCCAGCTATGGCAATAGCAACGGCACCAAGGTGACCTATACCGAGAGTGGCGACAATATCAACGCCACGTGGCAGAGCGGCGACAAGCTCCTCGTGGTGTACGACGGCAAAGTGAGCACCCTCACCCTCAACAGCGGTGCCGGCAGCGCCACGGCCACCTTCACCGGCACCCTCAACTACACCGAGGGTCATGCCCCCAACGCCTACAGCTTGCTTAACTGCTATGTCTGGGACGAGAACAACACCGGCGCCATCACTGTCGACGGCGACAACCTCACTTTCTCCAACTCGGCCTTCACCAGCCAGGACGGCTCGCTGGCCACTGCCGCCAAGTGCAACCTCTGGCGCGGCTATGTGGAGTACGGCGACGGCTCCAACCTCAACTGCACCTTCAATGTCAGCACCTCGATGTGCAAGTTCAACATCAGCGCCCCCGCCATCGCAGCCGGCGCGACGGCCTCGCTGACCTACAAGAGCGGCAGCACCACGCTGGCCGAGGCCACCTTCACCGTGGGTACCAGCGGCGCCAACACCGTCTACCTCGCCGTCCCCGCCGGACGCTACACCGGCGAGCAGACCCTCGTCTACACCTACGGCGCAGGTTCGGAGACCCACGAGCTCTCCGCCTCGCAGGCCTCCTTCGCCGCCGGCCAGACCTACAGCAAGGCCGTGACCTACAAGAGCATCCCCGTCATTGGCCACTATCTCAACAAGGACGGCAGCATCACCTCGACCAAGCAGACCAGCGGCGACGACGAGTCGTATGCCGTGATAGCCTATGCCGGCGCCATCTCAAGTTACTGCGACAACTTCCTCGCCATCGCCTTGAATGACTGCTGTTATATAGATCGTACTGAAGACTACGGTGTTGTCTTCTCTACTGCTGCGACGAATGTCGGCACTTATGCTGCCGCCCATCCCATCACCCTCAATGGCACCGCCTATAACACCAATGCCCTTGGTTCCGATTGCTACGATGTTGTCGCCAGTAGTTTTTACTCTCCCTCGAAAACGCGCACGGGAGATGTCGTGAAGGGCTGGCGTATTCCGAGCATCACCGACTGGCGTTATATTGTCTATGGTCTTTGCAATTCAGGAAATCCTACCAATCCTTCATACGTATATGACTTAAGATCTGAAGATGGTGCATACGGCAAAATGAATGAAATAAATGATGTAATAAATAATGCGTGTGGTAATACCGAATTTGATATGAAGCATTA
Organism: uncultured Bacteroidales bacterium; assembly: GCA_900318835.1. Taxonomy (GTDB): domain Bacteria; phylum Bacteroidota; class Bacteroidia; order Bacteroidales; family P3; genus Colimorpha. The sequence continues at coordinate 105,492 of ONLW01000003.1, read as the reverse complement.
TCATACTAGTTCTGAGTTGAATGGAAACAATTCCAAGTCGTGGAAATATTGGGTTGGTACCAATTGTTCGTTTGCATATGATGATAAAGAAGGCGCTAATTATAAGGCACATGTCCGTGCCATCTTCGCTCACTAAAACTCCTGTAAGGATAACATGCTAACATGTAGCACCATTGAATAATTAGAGTTTATCATAAGATTATAACATCAAGAATGGAAAAGAAAGAAAAGAAAATCTACGAGGCACCGCAGCTGACGACGGTGACTTTCAAGGCGGAACGCGGCTACGCGGCTAGCAACCTGATGCAATCCATGGCATTTTCAATTCTGGATTTTAATGCCACAGGAGACGGCTCCTCCAACACATTGAACGATTATAACACACACGATGAGTGGGTATGGTAATGAACAACCTAAAAGAAAGTAGAAAGATGAAGAACACTATGAGATACTTTGGTATGGCTGCTCTCGTTGTGGCAATGGCAACGATGACCGGCTGCATGAAAGAAGACATTGAAGAAAACGGCATCATCGGCGATGTCACCTTCACCGCCAACGTGAAGCTCGACACCGGCAACGGTTCGAAGCAGCTGGGGGCCAACGGTGTGAAAACCTTTGCCGAAGGTGAGCAGATTGCCGTGGTGTACACCAACACCAACGGTCAGACCGTGAAGGCCACCAGCGTGGCGCTCCAGGACGGCGACATCACCAACAATGGCAAGTCTGCCAGTTTCACCGTGACGCTCACCGACCCGAAGACTGGCACGGTGCGCTATGTCTATCCTGCCTCGATGGTGAACGAGAGTGGTGTCGAGACCTCCATCGCTAATCAGAATGGTATACTGGATTCGCTCTCGAAACTGTACGACTATGCATCGGGTGAGGGCTCTTTCACTGGCTCCTCACTGCCCAATGTGACCCTCACCAACCAGTTTGCCATCGGCAAAATCACGATGAAGGACTTTGCCGGCAGCAGCGAGCTGAGCGGCATCACCGGCGTGACCGTGACCGACGGCACCAACACCTACACCATCACGCCTGCTACCACCCCCATGACATGGCCCATCTACGTGGCCATGAAGCCCGTGAGCAGCCAGACCATCACCGTCACCGCCACCGGCAGCACCTACAGCTACACGAAGACCGTCACTGATAAGACCCTCACGGCCGGCAATATGTACACCCTGACGGTGAAGATGAGCCGCATAGTCGACTTGGCCTCGGTTGGCGGCAACTTTACCGCCCAGGACGGCGACATCCTCACCGGAACAATGGCTTCGGCGCACCAGATTTCCATCGCCGCCGGTGCCACCGTGACACTCGACAATGTGAGCATCAATGCCGACGGAGCATGGACAGGCATGAGCAATGACGGCATCCAATGCGGTAACAGCAGCAATATCACCATCAACCTCGTCGGAACAAACACCGTGAGGGGAGAGAATTATCATGCCGGTATATTCGTGCCTTCTACTTCGACGCTCACCATCCAGGGCTGCGGTACTCTCAATGCCATCGGTGGCAGCCCAGCTAGTGGTGCCGGAATCGGAGGACAGTACGCTTCCTACTGTGGCAATATCATCATCGCCGGAGGCACCATCAATGCCACTGGCGGCTCAAGCGCTGCAGGCATTGGCACTGGCTATTGTAATAAATATGCTAGAACTTGTGGCTACATCACCATCTCCGGAGGCACTGTCAATGCCACTGGCGGTGCTGGCGCAGTCGGCATCGGCAGTACTGATAATTGTAGTTGCGGCATCATCACCATCTCCGGTGGCACCGTCACTGCCACTGGCGGCTCTTCTTCCGCCGGTATCGGCAGTGGCAATAAAGCGAGTTGCGACGGCATCACTATCAATGGTGGCACCGTCACTGCCACTGGCGGTACTTGGGGCGCTGGCATCGGAAGTGGCGCTAACGGCGCGAGTTGCGGCGACATCAACATCACCAGCGGAGTAATCAGCGTAACTGCGACAAGGGGTTCAAGTGCACCCAATAGTATTGGTGCCGGTAATGGCGGCACCTGCGGCACGGTGACTATCGAAGACCGGTCGAAGGTGACGGAGAATTAATGAAATAGCTATCCGCCCCCGCAGGGGCTCCGACGGGACAAAAATAGCCCCCCAAACAAAAGCCTCGCTTTTATATGCAACGAAAGCGAGGCTTTTGTATGCACCCAAAACGAGGCATGGGTTTGGATCCTCGAAAAATATTTTTCCACATCAAGGATTTTTTGTATTTTTGCAATTTTCAATAAGAAAATGATTCGCTGATAGTATGAATGTGTCAACTCTTATAAAACAATATTTTACATCGCATAGTGAAGATGTGGCAATCGATGTTTTCGACGAGAAAAATATCTATGCCGTCTATCAGCGTGTGATAGAGGCGTTGACACAACACATGAATATCGAGACTACGTTGCTGCAAGCGCTTAACTACTGCTTTTACGAGATTCTCGACAATGTTCTCACCCATTCGGGGAAAAAAATGGGTACTGTCATTACACATTATGATGCTGGGGAACACACGTTGAGTTTGCTTGTGGCCGACGACGGACAAGGCATCCGCACTTCACTGGCCGAAAATGAGAAATATGCCAACCTGTCCGAGCCTGAAGCACTGGAAATGTGTATCCGAGACTCTGTGACCGACGGCAAAGGAATGGGTTTTGGCCTCTACACTACATCGTTGCTCGCGAGGGATGCAGGTCTGCGTTTCGACATCCGTTCAGGGTGTTATACGTTCAGCGTACAAGCCGGAAAGCAATCCGTATCTGAGAGTGCGCCATGGCAGGGTACCATCGTCTATTTGAAGCTGCAGACCAACAAGGAAATCGATCCGGAAAGAGTGGTGGCCAACCGTACCAATGTGGCGGAGCAATACAATGAAATATTCTTAAATGACAATGAACTGAAGGAATTATGGTAACATTTAGCTTTATAGATTTTGGAGAGAATCTGGGTACGCGTCAACTGGGACAGCAGGTGCGCGAACGGCTATTACCACTCCTTGAGCAGGACGAGCGTGTTGTGCTCGACTTTACTGGTGTGGATGTTGTGAGCAACTCGTTTGCAGACGAATGTATCGCCAAGCTTCTGCTTGCCATGTCGCTGGAGGATTTGAAGGCGCGCACCACTTTCCGTGGACTCAATCCGCTGGCTTCCGAGAGCGTACTTACTGCGCTCCGTCGTCGTCACCTGGCGTCTAAAAAATGAATGCTTATCTTTGAAAATAAAATATCTCAAATATGTATAGGACAAATACTTGCGGCGAGCTTCGCCTCGCCAATGTGGGACAGACAGTGACCCTCGCCGGATGGGTGCAGCGCTCGCGCGACCTCGGCGGCATGACTTTCATCGACCTGCGCGACCGCTACGGCATCACGCAGCTGGCGTTCAACATGGAGACCAACGCACCGCTCTGCGAGCAGGCTCGCAAACTGGGACGCGAATATGTCATTCAGGTGACCGGCAAGGTTATTGAGCGTAGCTCGAAGAACTCGAAGATACCTACAGGTGACATCGAACTCGAGGTGACCGAGCTGAATATCCTCAACGAGGCCAAGACGCCCCCCTTCACCATCGAGGACCAGAGCGACGGCGGCGACGACCTCCGCATGAAATACCGCTACCTCGACATCCGCCGCAACCCCGTGAAGAACAACCTCATCATGCGCCACCGCATGGCCATGCTGGTGCGCAACTACCTCTCCGACCGCGACTTCCTGGAGATAGAGACCCCCATGCTCATCAAGAGTACCCCCGAAGGCGCCCGCGACTTCGTTGTCCCCAGCCGCATGAATCCCGGCGAGTTCTACGCCCTGCCGCAGAGTCCGCAGCAGTACAAGCAGCTGCTCATGGTGGCCGGCATGGACCGCTACTTCCAGATTGTGCGCTGCTTCCGCGACGAGGACCTCCGCGCCGACCGTCAGCCCGAGTTCACGCAGATCGACTGCGAGATGAGCTTCGTGCACCAGGAGGACGTGCTCAACATGTTCGAGGGTTTGGCCAAGCACCTCTTCAAGGAGATGAAGGGCATCGAGTTCGACAAGTTCCCCCGCATGACTTGGCACGACGCCATGCGCCTCTACGGTTCCGACAAGCCCGATATCCGCTTCGGCATGGAGTTTCAGGAGGTTACTGACGTGGTCAAGGGCCACGGCTTCGGCCTCTTCGACGGAAGCGAGCTGGTGGTGGGCATCGTGGCCCCCGGCTGCGCAGAATACACGCGCAAGCAACTCGACGCACTGACCGACTTCGTGAAGCGTCCGCAGGTGGGTGCCGGCGGCATGGTGTACATCAAATACAACGCCGATGGCAGCTTCAAGAGCAGCGTGGACAAGTTCTACGATGCCGAGGCCCTCAAGGCCATCGCCGACAAGATGGGTGCCAAGCCAGGCGACCTGATGCTCATCCTCTGCGGCCCCGCCATGAAGACCCGCACGCAGCTCTGCGCCCTGCGCCTCGAGATGGGCAACCAACTCGGCCTCCGCGACCCGCAGAAGTTCGCTCCCCTCTGGGTTATCGACTTCCCGCTGCTGGAGTGGGACGACGAGACAAAGCGCTACTACGCCATGCACCACCCCTTCACGGCTCCCAAGCCCGAGGACGAGCCGCTGCTCGACGACCCCAGCCGCTGGGGCGACATCCGCGCCAACGCCTACGACATCGTCATGAACGGCACCGAGGTGGGTGGCGGCAGCATCCGTATCCACGACCGCACGCTTCAAAATAAGATGTTCCACACCCTTGGCTTCACCGACGAGAGCGCCGCCGCGCAGTTCGGCTTCCTGATGGATGCCTTCACCTATGGTGCACCGCCACACGCCGGTCTCGCCTTCGGCTTCGACCGCCTCTGCTCCATCTTCGCCGGCGCCGACAGCATCCGCGACTTCATCGCCTTCCCGAAGAACAACGCCGGCCGCGACGTCATGAGCCAGTCCCCGGCCCCGATAGCACCGGAGCAGCTGGAAGAGCTCCAAATAGCAATAAAAAAGAACTAGATGGACTAGTAAAACTAGTAGGACTAGAGAACCAAGATGATAAAGATACAATGCTGAAAGCACTTATTAATTCCATGCGTCTCCGCACATTGCCCCTGTCGTTGGCAGGCGTGGTGTGCGGAGCCCTTTTGGCTTGGCCTCATGTTGAGGCACGTATGCCGCTATGGACGCTGGTGACGCTTTTCCTTACCACTGTTTCGCTGCAGGTGCTCACCAATCTCAGTAACGAGCTGGGCGACCACCTCAGCGGTGTCGACGGCGAGGGTAGAGAAGGCCCTAACTACAGCATGGCCGATGGTGGCCTCACCGTAGGCCAGATGTGGTGTGCTATCAACTGGACGGTTGTGGCCTGCTGCCTCTTCGGCTGGCTGATGGTGATATTCTCTTTCGGTAGTTTGCTGCATAGTTGGGAGCCTAATGTGCTCATCCTGCTCGGTGCCGCCTCCATCTGGGCCGCTACCCACTATACCCTCGGCAAGAACCCCTATGGCTATCGGGGTTTGGGCGATATCTCCGTCTTCATCTTCTTCGGCCTAGTGAGTGTGATGGGTGGCTACTTCGTGCTGGCCCACACGTTGGCCTGCAATGTGTTGTTGCCTGCCAGTGGTGTGGGGTTGCTGAGTGTTGCGGTGCTGAACGTGAATAATATCCGCGACATGGCCAGTGACAAGGGCATCCGCAAGACGATACCGTTGCGTGTCGGCTCACGGGTCGCCAAGTGGTATCAGACAGTGCTGATTGTTGGTGGCACTCTGCTGATATTGGTCCAAGACTTCCGCTGGTGGCTTTGCATTCCCGCCAGCGGCATAGCTGTACACCTGTGGATGGTATGGGCCCGCAACGGCAAACAGCTTGACCCAGCACTGCCTATCCTTGTATTAAGCACATTTCTCCTTTCGTTGATGTATGGCTTATGATTTTGACAAGATAGCCCGCACCTACGACCGGCTGAACCGCGTAATGACCCTTTGCCTTGACTGCCGCTGGCGGAGGCATGCGGTGAAGGAAGTGGAGAGTAGAGAGTGGAGAGTGGAGAACGTGCTGGATGTGGCTTGTGGTACTGGCGACATGTGTCTTGAACTCCTAAAGCAGGGGTACTCCGTTACTGGCGTGGACTTGTCGGAGGAGATGATGGTCATTGCTAGAAGAAAAGCCCCAGAGGCCACGTATTTGATTGGCAACGCAGAGAGCCTTCCTTTTGAAGAGGAAACATTCGATGCCGTTACCTGCGCCTTTGGCGTGCGCAATTTTGTACATCTGGAAAAAGGACTTAGTGAGATGTTGCGTGTGTTGAAGCCCGGCGGCCGCATGGTGATACTGGAACTGGCGACGCCCGACAGTGTTGTCGTCAGACCATTTTATTATTTCTATACCAAGTGCATTATTCCTTGGCTGGGTAGCCTCATCGCTGGCAGTCGTGAGGCTTACACGTACCTTCCGAAGAGTATCGAACGTTTCCCCAAGGACGATGTCATGGTTGAGATTTTTCACTCTGTGGGAGCCAAAGAGATAACCCACCGTAAGTTGACCTTCGGCGTTTGCCGCCTCTATATAATAAACAAAGAGGCCGCTGGCTTAAGCGACCCCTATGTCAATTAATCCTAAAACACTGGTGCAAAAGTACGACCTTTTAAATAAATAGAGGCTAACCAATAATGGTGATATTTATAAACTAATGATAATAAAGCAAATATGAAGAAGATTCTGCTACTCGTGATGCTTGCTGTCCCCCTTGTGACGGTTGCACAGCAGGTGGAAAAACTCCAAAAGAAAGTCGCTTCGGGTGACACAAAGGCTATGTTAGAACTCGCCGACTACTATCAGGCGGGCTACGGTGTGCCAGTCGACTCATCCAAGGCCCTCGAACTCTACCGGAAGGCTGATGCTATGGGCGATGCTGAGGCTAAGGCCCATCTCGGACGTTTTGCGGTGTTCTATGGGCCTCTCGGCCACGACAGTGTGGAGTGCTACCGCCTCTCCAAGGCTTCTGCCGACGCTGGTTCTGCTTACGGTGTCTATCGTTTGGCCATCTGCTATCTTGATGGTATCGGAGTACAGCGTGATCTGAACAAAGCTCATGTCATGTTGGAGCAGGCCATGAAGCTGGGCAGTCCCGAGGCTTACAACGTGGTGGGCCGCAGCTATCTGTGGGGTGGGTCTGGCTACGGCCACGACATCGAGAAAGCCTATCAATACTTGAAGAAAGCTTCTGAGGGTTGCTGCGGTCGCAAGTATGACCTCATGGCTGACTACTATATGATAAAAGGTGACAAAAAGGCCGCTGTCAAATGGTTGGAGAAAGGTAAGACCGCAGGTTCTGCGGTTGCTTATTCCGACTATGCCCGCTACATGGAAAATGGATGGGGTATGCCTGTCGACGAGCGTGGCGCTTTGGCCGAATACCGTCGACTGAAAGAGAAATACCATGGGGATAACAGCTATAAGATGATGGAAGCCAACCTGCTTATTTCCGCTATCGACACCACCCTCCGTGACCTCAATCTCGCAAAGAAACTCTATGAGGAGATTGGCGACGAGCCCGGTTACTCCAACTATGATGTTATCGCCAGCTCTTATATCTACGGCACTTTCACGCCTGTCGATAGCAATATGGCCTATCTTTATTGGCTGCGTGGTGTCCGTAAGCGTGATATGAGCTCGATGCTTCAGCTGGCCCGTTATCATTCCATCCATGAAAATGTCGATAGTGTGGAGTATTACCTCCAGATGGCCCTCAAGGAGGAGTCGGCGGATGCTGCGTTCTTTCTTGCCCAGAACCACTATGAGGATGACTCAGTTTTGTCGATGCGCTATCTTCAGCAGGCTGCCGACTGGGGCAACGAGGAAGCCCGTGTGGCGCTCGGCCATATGTATCTTGGTGCCGGAGAGTATGATAAATCTATGGAATGCTACGACAAGGCCATTGCCAATGCCAACTATGATGCATATCTTTACAAGGCCGAGCTCTCGATGCTGGACGGAGGCGTAAAAAGCTATCTGAAACTGCTTGAGAAGGGTGGCAAGATGGGTTCCTCCCGCTGTTATGGTGTACTGGGAGAGTACTATGATAACAATGGCGACTACAAGAATGCCGTCAAGTACTATGAGCTGTCCAACACTCCGCAGGCCGACTACCAGATGGCCCGACTTTATCTCGGCGGTGCCTTCGATACTACCGAGGCCTACAAAGCCAAGGGCTACCAGTTGCTGTGCCGTTCGGCTTATGCCGGCAACCGCGATGGCATGTACTGGCTAGGCTACTATTATATTCAGGATCAGAAGCGCGACAGTGCCAATTATTACTTCAATACTCTCGCTGAGCAGGGTGATGGTATGGCATTGATGCAGATGGCCATTGCCTACGAGCATGGTCGTGGTGTGGAGTCCGATACGGCACTGGCCATGGATTACTACCGCCGTGCAGGTGAGGCTGGCGTTAGCGATGGCTATGCTTTTCTTGGCGACTTCTATCGCAATGGCACTTCGTCGGTGGTTGCCGATTCATCAAAGGCTTTTGAATATTATCAGATGGCCGCCGCAATCCCTGGTGACAATACTGCAGGACTCTATTACGTGGGTGACTGCTATCTGCGTGGCATAGGCGTGCAGAAAGATACCACTGCCGCTTTGCCCTATTTCCGGCAGGCTGCTGCCAATGGCTCCTATCGTTCCATGGGTGTCATCGGTGACTACTACAACTATGGTTGGTCAGGACTTTCGTTGAATGGCGATTCCGCTCTCTACTACTATTTTGAGGCCTCGAAGGGCGACGACCCTCGTGGTGACTATATGATCGGTACTTGGCTTTTCGAGCAGAAAGCTTACGATAAGGGACTGGAATATATTGTCTCGGCTGCCAATAACGGCAATCCCGATGCCTATGTATCCTATGCCTTTGCCATGCTTATTGATGCTGGCATAGAGGCCAATCCTACGGAGGCCTATGATATGCTTGGGCAGCTGGCTCCCAACAATGCGGATGGTCGTGCTTACTATTTTATGGGATTGGCTCGTTTGGCGGGTGTCGGCTGCGACATGGATACCGCTATGGCAGTACGTTACCTCGACTCTTCTGCAGTTTTCGGCAATACCGAATCTATGATGACCCTGGGTAATCTTTATGCTACAGGTGGTGGCGGTGTGGAGCGTGATACCATGAAGACTCTTGAATACTATAACCGGGCCGTTGCTGCAGGTTCCACCAAGGCCATGCTGCGTTTGGCAGGTAGCCTCCAGAGTGGGGAGATGGTACCCCTCGACAAGAAGCGTTCCGCCGAGCTTTATCAGATGGCCGCCGACCGCGGCAACCTCGAGGCCCTGTGCCGTCTCGGTCTTTGCTACGAGGAGGGAGAGGGCGTTATCCTCAATTCGCGTAAGGCTTATAACCTGTATACTCAGGCTGCAGAACGTGGCTCTGCTTTCGGAATGTACCTTGTGGGTATGTGTTACGTTGAGGGTGTCTATGTCAAGGAAGATATGGAGCAGGCCGCCCAATGGTTCCTGAAGGGGGCCGAGGCTGGCAGTGTACGCTGCTGTTTCTTCATCGGTCAGATGTATGCTACAGGAGAGGGGGTGAAGAAGAATAAGAAAGAGGCCAAGAAGTGGCTCTCTATTGCTGCCGAGAATGGCATCGAAGCTGCTGAACAGATGCTCCGGGAGTTATAAATAAGAATATGATAAAAAAGGGAGGTCCCAATGGGAACCTCCCTTTTTTGTTTTCATGTACTCTTGGTTACTCCTCAGCGTTCTTTTCGATTGCGAGTTTGCCTCTGTAGTATCCGCATTCGGGACATACATGGTGGTACATTACTTGTGCGCCGCAATTGCTGCAAGTTGTCAGCTGAGCGCTCTCCAACGCATCATGCGTTCTTCTCTTGGCCGTTCTGGTCTGCGAGAATCTGTGTTTTGGATGTGGCATATTATTACTTTTTTTTATTTATTTATTTCAGTTTCTTAAGTGCTTCCCAGCGGGGGTCAATCTCATCGTTACTCTTTGTCTCTTCCTCTTCATCAGTGATGAATTTGACAACTTCGGGATCGCATTGTCCGTCGGAATGGATGTGCTGCATGGGGATACGTACGACCACGTATTCGTACAGCCACTGGCTGAGGTCGATTTCGAAAGATTTTTCCGGTAGCACCACGACATCTTCGTCGTCGCAGGTCTCGGTATCACTAAAGCGTACGCAGAGATGTTCTTCACCATCCATATCCACTATCAGGTCTCCTAGACACCGGTCACACATTGTCGTTACTTTGCCCTCAAGGGTGAATGTGAGCATCAGCATGTGCTCAAAACGCTCCATTTGGACATCGACTCTCACCTCTCCTCCACGGATTTCGTCGTTTTTCCATTCCTCAAAGAACTCGTCGGCTAGGGTGTAATTATAGGCGTATTTTCCTGGTTTTAAACCACTAAACCGAATAGTCGTATCTTCTTTCTGGCTCATTTTCACACTCCTATTGAGTTTGCAAAAATACGAACTTTTTCGAAACTGACAAAAAAAAGTTTATTTTTGGCCACTTTTTTTCTTTTCTTCTTTGGGGGTGTCGGAGATGACACTAGTGTCGTAGCCGATTTTTTTCATGGCAGCCTGAATGTTTTCGGCATTGGTTTTAGCTGCATTATAGGTGACTGAGACCGTCTGCTCTTCCACATTGGTCTCGATTTTCACCACCCCTTTCTCGAAGCGGAGGTTTTTCTTAATCTTATTCTCGCAGCTCTCGCAGTGCATCTTGGGCGTGGGGGTCATCACCAACACGCGCAAATCCTTGGCGCCAGCCGCCAGTAGTAGGCTGGCCATAATCATCAAAAGGGTCTTTTTCATAATCTTATATTTTTTCGTTATTTCCATATACTCATTCGGATACCGGCATAAGCCATGATGCCGTGCACAGGACCCCAGACGAGGGTGGGGTCGAAGGTGGCGGCCCAAGGGTTGGCGGCGTTGATGACAGGGGTGGGTTGGCGGTAGTTGGTGAGGTTCTCACCACCGATGTAGAGGGAGAAGTGGCGGAACTCGCGCATTACCTGTAGGTTGATCTGTGGATAGACGGGAAATTTCTCGCTGCTCACCAGCATGCCGTTGGCATCAAGATAGTTCGGTAGACGACCGCTGCCGTTGATTTGCAAGGTGAGGTCTATTTGCCAGAGGGCCAGCATGGGCTTCCAACTTAGGGTGAGCAATCCTTTGTAGCGACTCTGCAAAGGCTTTTCCTGCAACTCTCCACCATAGGTGCACATCACGCGGTTGTAACGGAAGGCTGCCAGCAGGTTGAGCTCTTCGGTGAGGTCGTAGTTGGCATCCACCTGTAGGGTGTGTGAGTAGGAACAGCCTTCGAGGTTGCCGATGAGAATGTGTGTGGGGTCGCTATCGTAGTCTACTACGGCCTGGTTGATGAAGTCGGTGTAGTAGTATTCTGCATTGAGGGTCAGCGTACGTTCTTTCAGCGGGATGTAGAATACCATGCTGAGGCCGCTGTTCCAGGCCTCTTCCTGTTTGAGGTCGGCAATCGCAAGGATTCGGCCCGAGGTCAGCAGGTAGTGGTTCTCGGCCAGTGCCATAGGAGTGCGGTAACCCTTACCTGTTGAGGCGCGGAGGGTCATCCAGTCGGTGGCTACCCACTTCACATGCAGGCGCGGTGTGAGGTAAGTTCGGTTGTAGAGTGAGCTGTGGTCGGCTCTCAGGCCCGCCATGGCGGTGAGTTTATAGGTGGGCTTGTATGTGTATTGGGCAAAGACTCCCGGTGTGTATTCTGTTGTCATGTGTGGCGCGACGGAGGTGAGTGTCTCATCCAATTGGTCGGCACTGAAACTGAGTCCGGTGGAGAGGTTGTGGATGTCGTTGAAGTCGTGTTCCAACACCAGTTGGCTGTTCATGCCTTGCTGACGGTCGGTATATACCTTTAAACCAAAGGTACCGTCAAGATTATAGAGACTACCGTTAGCCAGCAGAGCCAGGTTGGTGTTGTGCTCTCGGTTGAGAAGGAGGGCATGCTTCATGTAGCCGTCGAGCCGGTGAGCTTCGATGAGCACGCGATAGGGGTTGACGGAGAGATCCTTCAGCTGGCCTCCTTCGCGCCTCTCTCCCAGATAGCCCATGCCGACATGCATGATATAACGTCCTTTCTGGTATTTCCATCGGTTCTGGAGGTGCAGTTGCTCAAGGTTGGGTGAGTCGTGCCAGCCGTCGCCGTCCTCGTCCATATGCATGAAGTCTTTCTCATAGTGTGTCAGCAGCTCGGTGCTTAGGTGGTGGTTCAGTTCGATGTTCCCCATGGCATTGAGTTCGGTCTTCAGGCGGCTGTCGGTGTAGAGATTGATTAGCAGGCCAGGATTATCTTCGGGCTTAAGGTACTCCACGTTAATCTGTCCGGTGATACTCTGAGGGCCGTTCTTGACGCTTGAAGCTCCTTTGCTTACCGAAATGCTCTTCATCCAGGCCCCTGGCACATAACCCAGTGAGTAAGGCATGGCGGCACCTAGGGTGACGGGTTGATTCTCAAGTAGCATCTGTACATATTGTCCACTGAGGCCCAGTAATTTGATTTGTCGTGCACCTACGGCGGCATCGTTGTAATTTACGTCGACTGAGGGGTTGGTGATAAAACTTTCGCCAAGATTGCAGCAAGCGGCTCGGAAGAGCTCTCCCTGTCCCATTTCGGTGCCATTGACGGCGCCGCCCATGCGCGATAACCCCTCTGTCTTGCGCTGCTGGATGGAAACCTCCTCCAGCGTGCGATTGCGGGTGGTGGTGTCGATTTGTGCTTCGACACTTGTGGCTGCCAACAGCAATAGGCTGGCAGTTATAATCTTTTTTGTCATTGTTTAAGGATTTGAAGGTTTGTTTGTTTGAAAGTCTCAAGGGGTCTACCCCATTAAACATCTTGATTCCATTGATCCCATGGAATCAAATGCTTTCAGTTAATCAAACCCTCAACACGGAAACTGTGTGCGCCAACTCTCCCGGAGGGGCTTGGGCGCAATGAGACTCCAGCTGCCACTCTGTAGTGGCTGTGGATGTAGTGGCAGTAGGAGGAATTACTGGGAACAGCACCGGCTGCATTGGTATGTCGAGGCTGGCATTCATTGTCGGCATGTAATCCGACAACTGCATCGACTTCACGGTCATGCATCCGCCTTCATCTGGACAGCAGTCGCCTTCCGTTAGCAGTACCAGCGATATCTTTCCTGTGCAGGAACACTTCTCCAAGGATACTCCTGATGTTCCTAAGAGTATCATCGTCAGCATGATGGCTGAAACGAATGTGTTCAATGCATGTCTCATTTCGATTTGCAAAAATACATAAAATAATTGATAGCACAAAATCCTCATTGGTTGAAAAAGTTATTTTTTTTCCCATGTTCTAAAAAAGTTGTATCTTTGCAAATCATTTCTGAATTGAATGGAGCTTGTCGTTGGTATAATCTGTGGCATTCTGCTGTCGCTGTTCTTCAGCCTCGGCCCTGCTTTTTTCTCATTGATTCAGAATAGTATACATCATGGTTTCCGTAAGGCTATATCCTTTGCTGCAGGCGTCAGTTTGAGCGATGTCATTATCGTTCTTTTGATGCTTACGGTCCTTTCAAATCTCGATTTGAACGCCCTTCTGCACAATGTCTATGTCTCCATTATCGGTGGTGCCGCCACCGCAATCTTTGGTGTGCTGACCTATCGCAGTAAGGTGAAATCGGCTGGTAGCGGAGAGGGACGTCTCAAGTTCAGTACCACAGAAGTTACCCATCGTTGGCAGCTTATGCTCAAGGGCTTTTTGCTTAATATTCTCAATCCCCTCATCTGGCTCTACTGGGTTTCTATCATCACTTTCCTTTCGGCGGAAATGAACCTTGCGCCGCGCGACCGCTACTTCTTCTTTGTCGGTATGTTGCTGGCGGTCTTTGGCACCGATGTACTCAAGTGTCGTCTTGCTGCCATGTTGCAGCATTGGTTCACTGCTCGCATCATGAATGTATTCAACAAGATTACCGGCGTCATCCTCATCGCCTTCTCACTTTATCTGGTCATCTCCATGATTCGCTATCAGACGGGCCATGTATCGAATGAGCCCAATATGCAGAAGACTGGGCTGGTGCAGAAGGTTCATAACATGGTGAAGCGTGATACCGCTGCGAAATCGTGCGACACACTAATGGGGGATGCCGATTCCTTGATGGACACCCTCGCTGTCGATTCTTTATGTGATTCTTTGAATGTTCAGTAAACTACCTTGGCCGATTTCATGCCAGGGGTACTGACAAAGTAGATGCCGTGTTTTGGCAGTGCTACAAATCCTCCGTTGCACTCTGCAATCTGGCGACCCATGATGTCGCTGACGGTGAACGCGCTGTTGCCATTAATTATGATGCCACCGTCTGTAATGGTCACGGCAAGTTTGTTGTCACCGGGTTGCGGAATGTCTGCAGGACAGTGCTCCACAATGATCAGGTCGCTCCAGTTTTCTTTATCCAGATAGGCCTCTGCGTTGTTGCAGGGAACAAGGATGACGGTGTTCTCTGCATGGGTGAAGGCGTTGCTTGCCAACGAGGGAGGGGTGGCTTCGCGAAGTTCCAGGGTGTCGAGGTTCAGGCAGTCCTGGAAGGCGTTCTCGCCGATGAAGCGCAGTCCCGAAGGCAAAATGACACGGTCCAAGTTTCCGCAGGCATAAAAGGCCATGTTTCCCAGTCCCTGGATGCCTTCAGGCACCGTTACGATGCCCGTGAGGTTTGTCCGTGCTCCTATCAGGTAGTCTCCGGCGATGAGCAACCCCTCGGCAGTGAGGTGGTCGCCAGAGAAGAAGGCGGTACTCGTGAAGGCCATGGAGCCGATATAGGTGAGTGTCGACGGCAACACGATGCTGTCGAGTGCCGTGCAGTAGGCGAAGGCCATGCGGCCGATGGAAGTGATGCCTTCAGGAATAATTACCAATGTGAGTTCGCTACAGCTGCGGAAAGCATTCTCGTCGATGGCCGTCACATGGTAGTTGATGTTGTTGCTGGTGACCATGGCGGGAATCTGTAGCACGCCCGAAGGCTGGACATGGCTGTCCCAGTTGGGATTGACTAATTTGACAGTGTCTTCCCCGATGACGGTGTAATAGAGCCATTGCCCGGCTGAGGTCTGGGCCATAAAATCGAATGCCCTCGCCGTGGTGGCGGCGAGGAGCATTGCAATTATGAGTATTTTTTTCATTGACTATCAAGCTTTGTCGATGTCCACGCCACGGGCGGCGAAGAGCAGCTCCATCATGCGGATGGCCGAAGTGCTGACGGGCGTGCCGGGGCCGAAGACGGCGGCGACACCGGCCTTGAAGAGGAAGTCGTAGTCCTGTGGCGGGATGACACCGCCGGCGACGACCATGATGTCTTCGCGGCCCAGTTTCTTGAGTTCCTCGATGACCTGCGGCAGCAGGGTCTTGTGGCCTGCGGCCAGCGAGCTGGCACCAAAGATGTGCACGTCGTTCTCCACAGCCTGCTTGGCGGCCTCGGCGGGAGTCTGGAACAGCGGACCCATGTCGACGTCAAAGCCCATGTCGGCGTAACCTGTGGCGACAACCTTGGCGCCGCGGTCGTGGCCGTCCTGGCCCATCTTGGCCACCATCACGCGCGGACGGCGTCCTTCCATCTTGGCAAATTTATCGGTGAGTTCCTGGGCGCGCTTGAAGGCGTCGCTCTCTTTGGTCTGACTGCTGTACACGTTGCTGATAAGGTTGATTTTGGCTTTATAACGTCCGTAGACTTTTTCCAGAGCGTAGCTGATTTCGCCCAACGAGGCGCGCTTGCGGGCGGCGTCGATGGAGAGCTCCAGCAGGTTGCCTTCGCCGGTGCGGGCGCATTCGGTGAGACGGTCCAGAGCAGCCTCGACGGCGGCATTGTCGCGCTCGGCGCGCAGCTTCTTCAGACGCTCGATCTGGGCGTTGCGCACGGCGGTGTTGTCGATTTCAAGGGTTTCGATGGGATCCTCGTGGTCGAGGCGGTATTTGTTGATGCCCACGATGGTGTCGACATTCGAGTCGATGCGGCTCTGTTTGCGGGCCGAGGCTTCCTCGATGCGCATCTTGGGCACGCCGCTCTCGATGGCCTTGGCCATGCCGCCGAGCTTCTCCACTTCCTGGATGTGGGCCCAGGCTTTGTGGGCAATCTCGTGGGTGAGGGTCTCGATGTAGTAGGAACCGGCCCAGGGGTCGACGACGCGGCAGATGTTGGTCTCCTCCTGAAGGTAAATCTGTGTGTTACGGGCGATACGTGCGCTGAAGTCGGTGGGCAGTGCGATGGCCTCGTCGAGGGCGTTGGTGTGCAAGCTTTGGGTGTGACCCAGGGCGGCACCCATGGCCTCGATGCAGGTGCGGGCCACGTTGTTGAAGGGGTCTTGCTCGGTGAGGCTCCATCCGGAGGTCTGCGAGTGGGTACGCAGTGCCAGCGACTTGGGGTTCTTGGGGTTGAACTGGCTCACAATCTTGGCCCACAGCATACGGGCGGCACGCATCTTGGCAATCTCCATGAAGTGGTTCATGCCCACACCCCAGAAGAACGACAGGCGCGGCGCGAAGTCGTCGACGCTCATGCCTGCCTGCACACCGGCGCGGAGGTACTCAAGGCCGTCGGCCAGCGTGTAGGCCAGCTCGATGTCGGCAGTGGCACCAGCCTCCTGCATGTGGTAGCCGGAGATGGAGATGCTGTTGAACTTGGGCATGTGTTTCGAGGTGTACTCGAAGATGTCGGCGATAATCTTCATCGACGGCAGGGGAGGGTAGATGTAGGTGTTGCGCACCATGAACTCCTTGAGGATGTCGTTCTGGATGGTGCCCTGCAGCTGATCCTGGGTTACGCCCTGCTCTTCGGCGGCGATGATATAGAACGAAAGGATGGGCAACACGGCGCCGTTCATGGTCATGGAGACGGACATCTTGCCCAGGTCGATCTGGTCGAACAGGATCTTCATGTCGAGGATGCTGTCGATGGCCACACCGGCTTTACCTACGTCGCCCACCACACGCTCGTGGTCGGAGTCGTAGCCGCGGTGCGTGGCCAGGTCGAAGGCGCACGACAGACCCTTCTGACCGGCGGCGATATTGCGGCGGTAGAAGGCGTTGGACTCTTCGGCGGTGGAGAAACCGGCATACTGGCGGATGGTCCAGGGTCGCATCACATACATCGTCGAGTAGGGTCCGCGCAGGAACGGTGCAATACCGGCGGCATAGTTCAGGTGCTCCATGCCTTCGAGGTCTTTCTTGCCGTAGGCGGGCTTCACGTCAATCTGTTCCGGAGTCTTCCAGTTCTTTTCGATATGGTTCTCTTTTTCCCATTTCTCGAATGTCTCGCGCCCTTTTTCCACGGCGCGGAAGTCGACTTTTGAAAAATCAGGTCTCATTATCAATCGTTTATTGTTTGTTCAATCATTAACATTAAAGTGCAAATATAATAAATAAATTTAATACTGGAAAACTTTTTTTTGTTTCCCCATGCCTAGGGAAGACGGGGCTATGGTAGAATCCCGCAGGGAAGATGCTCTCTCGGTAATACCTGTGTCGCCCCTTTGTGGCTCAAGTTGCGCAGTATTGGCTGACTGTGGGCTCATGCCCCGTCCTTCCGTGGCTTCGGCTGTTTCGGCCGGTTCTCCGTAGGCTGTTGGCGAGCAGTGGCCTTTCTCGTCCTGCACGAAGGCGTAGACGTGGATTTCTTTGTCGGCCATCAGCTGCGGTAGCAAAGTGCTCATGCTCTTCGCCCTGCGGTAGACGGGGTTGGCCAGGTAGCCCTTTTCCACTTCGGGACACCACACGTAGACATACACGTTGTCGTGCTGGCTGCATGAGAGGTGCAACGGGTTCTTCTCGAAGTTGACACTTAGCACGTTGTCCCCGTCGACATTCCATGCCGTAATCTCCACCGGTGCCACAGGCCCGTCGCTGATGCTGAGATGGGTGTAATCCACTGTGAAGTGTCCTTCAACGGTTCTGAAACACTGCTGGTTGGCCTTGACGAAGAGGTTCTGTGCCGTCATGTCGTACTCGTCGCTGAGGGCTTTGAATCCGACGTTGACGCCCCATCGCATGCGGCCCGCCAGCCGCACCTCTTCCTTGAACATGGCACGGTGCTCCTGCTGCGCCTCGGTGCGCGGATTGTTGACCCTGCGGGGCCGTGAACGGAGACACCACACATGCTTCCACTGGTAGCCCACCGCCGGTCCCAGTTTCCCGATAAATCCTCCGAGGTATCCATTTGCCTGTTTTGCCATAATTGAAAAATTTTAAGGTTAATTGATGAAAAAAGTTTGTGCCTATATAATATAAGGCCTCTACCCCCGTTTTCGCGGTACTTTTCTCTTTTTTAACAAAACTTTAACATAGCGAAGACAAAGCGAAAAGAAAGAGAAGAGTAAGAGATGGCGACTGGTTGGTGCTGGTTTATAGGTGGTTATAAAAATGGGCGGAGGGACGAAACAATACAGCCGTGGGGGTGGGCCCACGGCTGCTATATGTCGCTTTTTTTGAGGGGTGCCTCCCGGCTATGAGAGGCGGGAATGCAACGCGTTTATGCGGCGGTGTACAATGATTCCGCCGCTGGCGATGACGCCGAGGGTCACTACGACCCATATCCACAGGCTTCCCTTCTCCTGCGGGGCATCGACCTTGGCGAAGGGATCCTCGTCGCTGAGGTATTTGCTGTCGGCTATCAGCTGCAGGGCGTATTCGAGCATCACGTCGGTCTCGCCGTCGGCGCCCATGGTGATTTCGTTGTAGGTGAGCGGAAGCTCATAGTCGGGCAGCAGTCCGCGGCCCCAGGGGGTGCGGGCGCAAACCGTGGTGTCGAAAACCACCTTGACCATGGGTATCTCGATGGTGCGCAGCGTGTTGGGCAGGCAGATGAATGCATTTTCCATGGCCGTGATGTAATGGTAGGCCGAGCCGGTTTCGCGGCCCACGCTGACGCCGCGCCGGTTGCGTACCAGCACGGAGGGGAAGATGGTGGCGCACGACATCGAGTTGCCGTTGGTGAGCACATATACCCGTCCGGTGTACTGGTGGTTGCTGTCGGGCATGATGCAAAGGCTTGCCTTTGTGGAGTCGAAGCAGTAGTAGCCCGGCTTGCCTTCCTGCTGTACATAGTCGGTGAACAGCGTCTCGTCCTTCGTGTGGTTCTCGCTATAGCGCAGGGTTTCGAAGGTTCCCTGCTTTTTCACGAAGAGGTGGCCGCCGCGCTGGCGGTTCAGCGGCTGTTGGGCGAAGCATGCCAGCAGGCGGTTCAGCACCTCGGGCTCGCCGCCGGCGTTGTTGCGCAGGTCGACAATCATGTTGGCCGACTTGCACTGGCCTATCCAATCGAGGATCTGTTCCAGCTGCATGTCGCCGATGTTGAAGGTGCGGATGGAGAGGTAGGCCGTGGAGTCGTTGAGTTGGCGTGTGGCGTAGGTGCTGTCGGGGGTTTCCATCCAGTTGATACATGACCATTGGCGTATCTTGCCAGCGGGCGTGCCGGCGGAATGGAACAGGACTGGAATCTTCCCGAAGGGGATGTCGATTTCTTCGCCATCGGCAAAAACGATATGGCTCTTGCTTTTGGCGGTGGCATTGGAGTTGATGAGCGTTGAGCGGAAACTCAGCATCACATTTTCCTCTTCCAGGTGGCTCTTCACATCGAGGTCGTAAAGACCTATGTATTGGTGGGCCTGACGGGCATAGTCGCGTGCCGGCATGCCGTCGATGCTTTTCACCACGCGCCCCAGGTATTTCTCATATTTTTCGTATCCGTCGCTGGTCATCAGCACCCGCATCGTGTCGTCGCACCACAGGTAGAACAGCACCGGACTGTAGAGGTCGGCCATCTTTACGTCAAACTTGTCGGGCAACAGGTCCAGGTGGCTGTCGTGGAGGAGGTTCCGGAAGCGGAAGAGGGGTTCGAGCATAAGGCGCGGCAATGGCTTCGTTACCGACTGGCGCAGGGCTTCCATCGTGTCGTGGAAGGCTTTGTCGCTCATCCGGTCGTTCAGCGAGGGGTAGAGCTCCAGCACTGCCTGCTCCAGCACCGTCAGGTCCTCGCGCATTTTCTCCACGGGGACGGGGTCTTCTCGCTCCACGATGTTGAGGTGGAACCTGCTTTTCAGCCCGAAGGGCGACAGCGGGTCGTCGGACACGGTGCTGGGCAAGGAGACGCTGACGAGCAGCGATGGCTTGGGAATGCCCCGGTACGACCAGGCCAGCCGCCCCAGGGTGTCGCCTGCCGCTATCTTCTGGCCTTCGCGGATGCGGTAGTTCCCACGTAATCCGCTGATGGAGACATGCCGCCCGTCGGCGATGCGGAGGGTCACATAGCCCGACAAATACTGGAGGGAGATTCTGTCGGAAGGCTTTATCTGCCGGAGGTTCTCGTCCCAGGTTTGCCGTGGGTCGGTGTGGTAGCCTATGGAGCTCTGCAGGGTGGGACGATAGTCGAGGCCGACATTGATGATGGTGCCGTCGACAGGACTGAGCACCGCGTCACCTTCCCGGCCTCCGATAAGGAGGTCGCAGCAGTTGAATTCTTTCCCGATATGGGAATTGGGCGGGCTGATGATGTTATCGCCTGCCTTGTGGCCCGCCATGGGCCACTGCCATGTCTGTGCGAATGCACTCGTTGGCGCCAGCAGTAGGGCAACCAACATTGCTCGATGTAAAAACATAATGTGTACAGTGTTTAATTTCGGATGCAAAGATATCTTTTTTTTATATATTAGACTTTAATATTATTGTTAAAAATAATTAAATCCCTTCTATTTATAAAAAAAATTGTATTTTTGCAGATTCGAAAAGTATGAATAAATAAAAAAGTTTGGATATATGAACGTGAACATTAAACAGTTAGGCGATGTTCAGGCGGCTGAGCCCTGCTCGATAATCGATTTGATTCTGCAGGTGAAGCCCGAAGAACTGAACAATTTCTGTGCTGCCAAGATTGACGGCAAGGTTGTTGATTTAAGAGACATTGTGTCTGAGGATTGTGAAATCGAGCTCCTTGACAAGACCGCTCCCGAATCGTTGGCAGTCCTCCGTCATACCACCGCCCATATCATGGCCGAGGCCGTGAAGCACCTCTTCCCCGAGGCAAAGATTACCATCGGCCCCGCCACCGACAAGGGCTTCTTCTACGACTTCGACTTCCGCCCCTTCAACCGCGAGGACCTCGACGCCATCGAGAAGGAGATGAAGTCCATCATTAAGAAAGCCACCCGCCTGGAGCGCAAGATTGTGTCGCGCGACGAGGCCCGCAAGATTTTCGAAGAGAAGCAGGAACCCTACAAGCTTGAACTTCTCGACGCCATCGCCCCCGACGCTCGCATCACCATCTACAGCCAGGACGACTTTGTCGACCTCTGCTCGGGGCCGCACCTGCTCAATACCCGCCTTATCAAGGGCTTCAAGCTCATCGCCAACTCGAACACCTACTGGCGCGGCGACCGCAACGGCAAGTCGCTGACCCGTATTTTCGGTGTGGCCTTCTTCAGCAAAGAGGACCTTGAGGCTCACATGGAGTATCTGGAGAACATCAAGAACCGCGACCACAACAAGCTGGGCCGCGAACTGGAACTCTTCACCACCGTCGACGTCATCGGACAGGGTCTGCCGCTGCTGCTTCCCAAGGGCGCCAAGATTGTGCAGACATTGCAGCGCTGGATTGAGGATCTCGAGGACAATGAGTGGGGCTACATCCGCACCAAGACGCCGCTCATGGCCAAGAAGGATCTCTACGAGATTTCCGGCCACTGGCAGCATTACCGTGACGGTATGTTCGTCATCGGTGACGTTGAGGATCCCGAAGTGATGGCCCTGCGCCCCATGACCTGCCCGTTCCAGTATTTCGTCTACAAGTCCAGCCCCAAATCGTACCGCGACCTGCCCAAGCGCTACAGCGAGACCTCGACGCTCTTCCGCAACGAGGATAGTGGCGAGATGCACGGCTTGACGCGTGTGCGCCAGTTCACCATCTCTGAAGGCCACCTCATCGTGCGCCCCGACCAGATGGTCGAGGAGTTCAAGAAATGCCTCGCCTTGGCCAAACACTGCCTGACGACCCTCGGTCTGCAGGACGATGTGACCTACCACCTGTCGAAATGGGATCCCAACAACACCAAGAAGTACATAGGCACCGCCGAGGAATGGGAACAGAGTCAGCAGCATATCCGCGACATTCTCAACGAACTTGAGATACCTTTCGTCGAGGACGACGATGAGGCTGCCTTCTACGGTCCCAAGGTCGATATCAACGCCCAGAACGTCTATGGCAAAGAGGATACCATGATTACCGTGCAGTGGGATGCCCTGCTGGCACCGCGTTACGACATGTTCTACATCGACCAAAACGGCAACAAGGTGCGCCCCAACGTCATCCACCGCACCAGCCTTGGCTGCTATGAGCGCACGCTGGCCTGGCTGATAGAGAAATACGAGGGTGCCTTCCCCACCTGGCTCAGCCCCGAGCAGGTGCGCGTGTTGCCCATCTCGGAGAAGTTCATGGACTATGCCAACGCCGTCAACAAAGAGTTGGTGAAGGCCGGTGTCCGTTCGTCGGTCGATGAGCGTGCCGAGAAGATTGGCTACAAGCTGCGCGACCTGCGCCTGCAGCGCATTCCCTACGCCATCATTGTGGGTCAGAAAGAGACGGAAGAAGGCCTCGTTTCGGTGTGGAACCGCAAGGCTGGCGACAAGGGTGCCGCCAAGCTCGCCGACTTCATCGCCGAGATTCGTGAGGACATCGATACCAAGGCCCTTTCGCCGAAGGAATAAAAAAATATTTTCGTCTATATATAAAAAAAATTGTATTTTTGCAGTTCGATTGTATAGATGAGAAATAATATAAAGATAAGATAATTAAATAGTTGCTAATTTAAAATAGGAGAACAAAGTTATAGCAGCACCTTTCAAACCCAACTTCCCTGTTGCCGGTGGCAATAGGAACCGCGGCCCGGTCCGCAAAGAGCCCGACCACCTCATCAACGAGCGCATAGACGTGCCCATGGTGCGTGTGGTTGGCGACGGCATGGAGCCCACCATCATGAACACCAAGGAGGCTTTGCGCCGTGCCTATGACCAGGGATTGGACCTGGTGATGATTTCGCCTCAGGCTAACCCGCCAGTGTGCAAAATCATCGAGTACCAGAAGTTCCTCTACGAGCAGAAGAAGCGCGAGAAGGAACGCAAGGCAAACTCGACGAAAATTGTCATTAAGGAGATTCGCCTGAGTCCGCAGACTGACGACCACGACTTCGAGTTCAAGCTCAACCACGCCATCCGTTTCCTCAAGGAAGGTAACAAGGTGAAGGTCGACGTTTTCTTCCGCGGTCGCTCCATTGTCTACAAAGAACAGGGTGAGCAGCAGTTGCTGAAGTTCGCCGAGGCCTTGCTGGAATACGGCAAGCCTGAGCAGATGCCACGCCTCGAGGGTAAGAGGATGCTGATGATTATCGCTCCGAAGAAGTAAACCAAGTATATCAAAATATAGTCTAACTTAAAAAAACAGTAAAGTAATGCCTACAATGAAGACCAAGGCCGCTGCCAAGAAGCGTTTCACCTTCACCGGCACCGGTAAAATCAAACGCAAGCATGCTTATCACAGTCATATCCTGACCAAAAAGGAGACGACCCAGAAGCGTAACCTCGACCATACGGCCCTCGTGAGCCGCGACGACGAGAAGCGCGTCAAACGTATGTTGCTTGCTTAATTTTCAGGAGTTATTAACCATTATTTAGAGCAGACAAGCGCAGCAGGTTAGTACAGATTGTCACCGGGCTGCCGCCTAAATGAAAAAACAATTAAAAATCTATGCCAAGATCAGTCAATGCCGTTGCTTCGAGAGCACGCAGAAAAAAAATCCTCAACCGCACCAAAGGTTATTGGGGCAGAGGTAAAAACGTATGGACCGTCGCCAAGAACAAGTGGGAGAAAGGCCAGACCTACGCCTACCGCGACAGAAAGAACAAGAAGCGCGAATTCCGTTCGTTGTGGATCAACCGTATCAATGCCGGTTGCCGCATCAATGGTATCTCGTACTCCGTCTTTATGGGCAATCTTCACAAGAGCAACATCGAGCTTAACCGCAAAGTGCTGGCCGACCTCGCTATGAACAATCCCGAGGCTTTCGCCGCCGTTGTGAAGATGGTAAAGTAGTTTATTAACCTATAAAAAGTCTATTTGTCATGGGAAAAACTGAAATTATGCAATTTGTAGAGAACCTGGTGGAGCGCAAGGAGTTCCCCGAGTTCAAGGCTGGCGATACCATCACTGTCCATTACAAGATTAAGGAAGGAAACAAAGAGAGAATCCAGAACTTCCAGGGCGTTGTGCTGCAGCGCAGTGGAAGCGGAGCTACTGAAACCTTTACTGTCCGCAAGGTTACCAATGGCGTCGGAGTGGAGCGTATCTTCCCCTTCGCCAGTCCTTTCATCGAGCAGATCGACGTCAACAAGCACGGTGCTGTGCGCCGCGCCCGCATCTTCTATCTGCGTGACCTCACCGGTAAGAAGGCCCGTATCAAGGAGAAGAAAATCCGCGTCAAAGAATAATTGCCGACCGGCTTCCCCCTGAGATATACTTGGAAAAAGAGAGAGACATCCAATCGGGTGTCTCTTTCTTTCTGTTTTACAGTTCGCGGACAGGGAATTGGAAATAGGTGTCAGGATAGGGCTCTTTCTTGAGGGTGAAGTGCCACCATTCGCAGTCGTAGGGCTTGAATCCGTGAGCCAGCATGGCGCGGCGGAGAATTATACGGTTGGCAAACTGTTGGGCGGTAAGGGTACCTCCCTGGCCGGTGTATTCTCCTGTTTCGGGGTTACCGCAATAGTCGGGATGGCTCTCGCGGCCAAACCAGTCGAAGGTGCCGCCCATGTCGAGTTCCTTCTCGGTGTCCATGTCGAAAAGGGTGAGATCGAGAGTGGAGCCGCGCGAGTGGCCGCTGCGTGTAGCGATGTATTCCTTAATGAAGAGGCTGTCTTTTACCTCATTTGGGTAGAAATAGCGCTTCATCAGCGTGTCACCAAGATCCTTGCCCCAGCGCACGAAGTGGTCGACGCCTTTCTGAGGGCGGTAAGCATCGTAGATTTTCAGACGGTAGCCTTGTGCCTTGAGGTCGTCGCTGACGGCACGGAGGCTGTCGGCTGCCTCGCGGGTGAGGAGGGCGGTGGGCTGCTCGTAGCCATCGATGCGGGTACCGACAAAGTTATAGGTGCCGAAGTAGCGTATCTCAAGGATGACGTCGGGCACTACGTCGGTGATGTTGACGAAGTCGGATGACTGCATCTCGGGTATGGCGGCAGTGTCGGGGGACTTCTGACTGCACGACGCTGCGAGGAGGCCAAGCATCAAGGTGCAAAAAATGGAATAAGTTTTCTTCATGGTGAATGATGCTTTGATTGGTTGATTATCAATGATTAATGGTTTGATTCCGATGGTTGTTAATAATGCAAAGGTACAAAAGTTGCTTGAGATTTCAAAAATAATTCGTATTTTTGCACCATGAAACGTATACTTTTTGTTTGTCACGGTAATATCTGTCGTAGCCCGATGGCAGAGTTCATAATGAAGAAGATGGCTCGTACGGCGGGACTTGAGGAATCTTTTGAAATAGCTTCTGCGGCTACGAGTACCGAAGAAATTGGCAATCCGGTCTATCCCATGGCCCGCCAGGAGTTGGCGAAGCATGGTATTGGTTGTCCGGGGAAGACGGCCCGCCAGATAATCCCGGAAGATTATGACCATTTCGACCTCATCATCGGCATGGATGCCGCCAATCTGCGCAGCATGCAGGAGGTCTTTGGCGGCGACCCTGAAGGGAAGCTCTCCTTGTTGCTTGATCATACGCCCGCAAGCGATACCAAGCACCATGGCCGCGACGTGTCGGATCCCTGGTACACGCGTAAATTTAATATTGCATGGGACGACATCTACACCGGTTGCACTGCCCTCTTCGAGAAACTGAAGGATGAGCGAACAGACGATTGATTTTGAACAGGTGGAAGCGATGGGCATTTCGCGGCAAGCGTTCGACGAGGTGCTCGATATCATTGGTCGACAACCAACCATCGACGAGTTGTCGACCCTTTTGGCCATGTGGGAGAGCAACGGCAAGCAGCAGAGTCTTTATGGTTGGCTGCGGGGGCAGCACCATGTGGTGGAACGCAATGACTACCTCTATTCCGGCGATGCCGACCACCGCGCGATACGTGAGCCCAAAGTGAAGGAATGCCTGGAAATCGCTAGGACGGTTTCTTCAAGAATGTCTAGTATTTCTATTAATACTAGTATATTTAGTACTGGACTGTTGCTTTACATGGTAGGCAATGTGAGCAGTGAGTTTGCTGACTCGGAGTATGCGCGACGTTGCCTGCATTTGGTCAGCGAGCCCATGGCTGCTGGCGGACACGAGGAAAATTGCGATTATATAGAGATGATTCTTTCTGCTTTGATGTCCACTGAAATGGTGCTTGCGCAAATGCCGGTAGGACGGGGAGGTGTCTTCTGTTCACTACTCCGCTTCACCAATCCTTTGGGCTATGATATCTTGGTACCGCGTGAGGTGCGTCTAGATGCCTTTCTTTTCGGTGAGGAACCGGGGCGCTACCTAGTGGCGGTGCCCGAAAATCATGACGATGCATTCTTGTTGAAGATGGACGAGGCGCGTTTGAACTGCTGTTTCCTGGGGCGTACGACGAAAAACCGCATTGTTGTCGACGGCTTCGACTTCGGCCCCATTAGCAAATACGTCTCTTAGGGCTCAACGGTGGTGCGGATGGTCTTCAGGATAGTATAATTATAGATAACGATAAGTGCTGCGGTGAGCGCAGCTGCGGCGATGGCGCTGGGCCATACGGAACCCTCAATGGTAAACATCGTCGACAGTTCCCCTACATACAGGTTTCTTAAAACCAGTGCTACTAAGGTGGCCAATGCCATGTCGACGCCCGTGATGATGCCCACAGTACGGCGATAGTAGCGTGCAATTTGCCGCGGCGAGTAGCCGATGTCGTGGAGGTTGCAAAAGAGGTCGTGGTTTTTCTGTATTATCACGTTGATACTCATGATGATGAAGGCTACTGAAAGGGCGATGATGATAAGCGCCACTGTCAGTAGGAACGCCATTGCCGCGCGGAAAAAGAAGACCATCTTGCTGCTCTCCAGTTCGTCCTGCTTGATGTTGTAGTTGTGTTCCTTCATAAAACGTGGAATGCGCTCGTCGGAGGCATCGGCAAGCTCCATCAGTAGACGCGACGAAGCATTGGTCTCGGCACTGCCAAATTCGCTGTTGGCCCACTTGAGGAACTCTTCGGGGGCGAGGATGGTGTTAATTTTTCCCGAGAAACCCACGATGCGGCTACGGAACGAACGGTGACGGCCATGGCCGTCGAGCTCGATGGTGAACGCCACCTGTTCAATGGTGCCCTTGGAGAGCACTGGGAGTGCCTGACTCTCGGCAAAGCCGAAGTTGTAGAGGCTTAGATAGTCTTCGGGGATGATGACTGGGATGAAGTTGGAGGTGGAGTCCCAACGCCAGTCTTCGCTGCGTACGTCGATATAGCGGTCGGGCACACTTTCGAAGAAGAGATCGGTGTAGAGTCCCTGTCCACCAAAATTAATGGATGCCTTAGTGTGGAATGCTGAGGAGGTGAAACGTGCCACCTGTGCCACGAAAGGCTGAGCCTCAAGTTCGGCTATTTCCTTGTCGGTAAAGTAGATGCCTCGCTTGTTGAGCGACTGCAGGACGCTGACGTTTTTCGAGAGGGTGATTGCGTGGCCACGGAAGACGTCGGTCTGCTGGGTGAGCAGTGGCCGTAGGTCGGCATAGAGCTGACAGGCCAGCATGACGATGGCGGCACCGACAAGCAACGTGGCGGCATAGCCGGCAATCTGAGCCGGGATGAGGGTCTTTCTTTGCAATCGTTTCAGCATAGCAGCATTTACAATCGAAGTGTGTGGTCGAAGGAGATGAGGTCAATGGGGTCGAGGGCGGTGACGATGAGGCCTGCTCCTTGAGCCCCTACTTCGTTGATAACCAACGATGAAACCGCCTCTGCGCTCTCGTGGTCGATGTGGCTGAAAGGTTCGTCCATTAGCAGGAACTCGAAAGGCTGGCACAGTGCCCTTACGGCCGCTACCCTTTGGCGCTGCCCCAACGAGAGGGTGGCCACGGGTTGGTACTTCTTCTTGGATGCCAGCACGCTGTCGAGCATGGCTTCTATCTGGGCCATGCTTTTGAATCCCGTTAAACAATTCTTAATTTGCACATTTTCAATAGCTGTGAGCTCGGGGAAGAGCCGCAGGTCCTGAAAGAGGTAGCTCAATTTGCGGCGGCGGCGCTCCAGCGGTGTGCTATCGTCGTTGTGAAAACGGACGGCACCATCGTAGGCGGTGTTGTTGCCATAGATAAAGTTGAGTAGCGAGGTCTTGCCGTGACCAGAGCGGGCACAGACCATGTATCTGCGGCCGCGCTCGAAGCGCACAGAGGGTTGCAGATAGATGTCGGAGTCGGCCACTTCCGACTCCGACATGTATCGCGGTTTCAGGTTGATGAGCTCTATCAGCACAGTAGGTCAAATCATTTTGTCGACTTCCTGGAGGATGTAGGCCAGGCTATTGGTTTTGTCGCTGGAGAGGTAGATGTTGCAGATGCCGTCCTGATCGTTGATGGTTTCGGCTTCTATGTAGTCGAACATGGCGAAGATGCTGGAAACGATGGGCATGCTGTCGATACCGATGAGGGCCAGCAACTCGGTGGGCCAGTTTGCGAGCTTGAGGTCCATGTAGAAGTAGTTGCCCTTCTTGGCCTTGTCGGCGATGGCCATCAGACCGTTGCTTTTGCCACCGGCTTGGGCGTTGGCGATGACGGCGGGGTCGG
The DNA here is from genome assembly GCA_900318835.1 of uncultured Bacteroidales bacterium. GTDB lineage: Bacteria > Bacteroidota > Bacteroidia > Bacteroidales > P3 > Colimorpha. Next base: position 76,629 of record ONLW01000003.1, on the reverse strand, counting down.
TCGATAGGACGGCCACCTTGTCGTTGAGCACCAGCTGCATGTCAGGGAAGATTTCGAAGGAATAAGTGTTTCCATTATTGACGGCCAACTCGTTGAGCAGATTGCGGGCCAGATCGCTGTTGTTCAGGTCTATGGCGGCAGTGAAGTAGGGCGTTCCCTCCTGCATGCCGTAGAAACTGGCGGCCATGCTGCCTCCGAGGGCATTTATGAGGTCGCGGATGGTGTAGTCGTCGATGCCGAGGGACTCGTCGAGGTTAAGCTCCCCATCTTCCAATGAATCGATATATTCAACCAGGTCCTTTACGTCGGCGCTGACGGTAAGGGCGGCGAGGGTCTGGGCGGGCAGGTAGGTGAGGAGTTCCTCGTTGAACTTATGGCTACCAAACTTCTGAAGCACTTCGGGAATCCCATAGGTTTTGCTGGTTAACTCGATGCGGCCATTCTCGAACGATGTGTAGATACATACCGAAGCTTCCTCAAACTCCTTGAGGTCTTTCTCGCTGTAGAATTTCATGAGGATGCTGTTCATTGGGGTGATGGTGATGTTCAGCATATTGCCGTAGCTCATGAAGTAGCTGATGTCTTTGCTGTCGGCAAGGTATTTGTCGAAATATTTGTTACTGGCCATGCTCTCTTCTTTCTTGAGGTTGAGGAGCTTGGCGAGATACTGGGTCGAGGTGAGCACCTCGTCGCTGGGGTCATCCAATATCCCGTTAATCATTTGGGGAAAGTTCTCGATGAAGAAAAGACGGCTGTTGTTGTAGGCAAGCAGTTCGTTTTCACCGAGTTCGATGACGGTCATGTCGAGGGTGTCGCAGTGTTTGAATTTCTCGCCCACGACTTCCTCCAAGTCAACAACGAACTTGTCGAAGTCCTTGCGACTCTGTAGCTTGGCGCTGGCAACGGTGTATTCCGTGTTGATAGGGCCCTCGGTAAAAGGCTCGCTGAAGACACACACGGGCTTTTTGAAGTCAATACCGCAGGAGGTGGGGTCTTTGAGGAAAGCCTCAACCAGTTGGTCTCCCTTGGGACTGATGACCTGGAAAGCTTCGTGTAATGAATTCATCATCTGTAGGTTGTCGGCATTGGCGAGGTCGGCTTTCTGCCAAAGGGAGGCTACATTAATGTGGAATATCACGGAGGCATTTTTGGGAATGAAGGCGCCTTCGTCGGCTCCCTTTGAGCAGGAGACCATAAGCATTGCGACCGTCACCATAACAGGTAGCACGCGCAGGAGATAACGTTTCATCGTTTTCATTGAATTTTTTGTTTGTGTTTAATAAATGTTATTACAATTCAAAATAACGTGCTCGAATCAAAAATATTGTCTCCTGCTTCTTTTTTGCACCCATGAGACCGGCATTTTTTTTAACATTTCGGTTTGGAATGTTAAAAAGTATCATAATTCACTGTACATCATAGGTGTTATCTGCATACTAACTCCCTATCAACTCCTAACCAACTCCTACCATAGTAAGTGTTGATAGGAGGAAAATAGGGTGTTGATTTTAACATTTTGTTTATAAAAACTTACTGACATCCGGTCGGTGAGTGAGAAAAAATGTGTACTTTTGCAATTCAAAATTTTCGACTACAGATGGCCAAGAAATCCGATGCAGAGTCGCCGCTGATGAAGCAGCATGCCGAGTTGAAGAAACGGTTCCCCGACGCGATGTTGTTGTTCCGCGTGGGTGACTTCTATGAAACTTTTGGCGAGGATGCCCGCAAGGCGTCGCAGGTGCTGGGCATCACGCTGACGCGCAAGATGGCCGGCGGCGGTGAGTATACCGACTTGGCAGGCATTCCATATCATGCTGTGGAACAGTATCTTCCGCGTTTGGTGAGGGCTGGCATGAGGGTGGCTATCTGCGAGCAGTTGGAGGATCCGAAGACCGCAAAGGGCCTTGTCAAGCGCGGCATCACCGAGTTAGTGACCCCTGGCGTGGCCTACAACGACATGGTGCTCGAGGTGAAGGAGAATAACTTTCTCTGCGGCCTGCATCTAACAGATAAGGTACATGGTATCAGCTTTCTGGATGTATCTACGGGCGAGTTTTATCTGGCGCAGGGCGACTTGAACTACATCGACAAGTTGCTCACCAGTTTCAAGCCCTCGGAGGTGGTGGTACAGCGCAAGAAATTGCGCTGGTTTCAGGAGCAATTTGCTGAGAAATACTACACTAACACATTTGATGATTGGGTCTTTGCACCTGATTTCGCCCATGAGCTGCTGCTGAAACAGTTCGGTACCTCGTCGCTCAAGGGATTCGGTGTGGAGGATCTTGATATGGGTATCATTGCAGCCGGTGCGGTGCTCTATTATTTGCAAGACACTCAGCATGATAGAACACAGAATATCACGCGTCTCAGCCGTCTGGAGCAGGATCGCTATGTGTGGCTCGACAAGTTTACGGTGCGCAATCTGGAACTTGTCTGGTCGCCCAACGATAACGCCCGTACGCTCTTGGATGTGATGGATCAGACACTTACGCCCATGGGAAGCCGTTTGTTGAAACGTTGGGTGCTGATGCCGCTAAAGGAGATTCCCGCCATAGAGGAGCGCCTTGGAGTAGTCGATGTCCTGTTGCGCGATGGCGAGTTGCGTCAGCGGCTGCAAGGGTTCATCAAAGAGATTGGCGACCTGGAACGCCTTATTACCAAGGCTGCCGTGGGTCGCATCAATCCACGCGAGATGTTGCAGTTGAAGCGTGCATTGGATGCTGTGGCACGGGTTAAGGACCAGTGTTCCAAAGGCTCCGGACCGATGTCCGCCCTCGGTGAGCAACTTAATCCCTGTGTCTCGCTGGCCGAGCGTATCGGTCGCGAAATCAAGGAGGAACCCCCTGTCAAGGTGGAGAAGGGTGGGGTGATAGCCAATGGCGTCAATGCTGAACTTGACGAGTTGCGTTCGATGGCTGGCTCGGGCAAGGAATACCTGACTGGATTGCAGCAGCGTGAGAGCGAGGCCACCGGCATCCCGTCGCTCAAGATAGGATTCAATAATATCTTCGGATACTATTTCGAAGTCTATAACACCCACAAAGACAAGGTCCCCGAAGGATGGGTGCGCCGTCAGACCTTGACCAATGCCGAGCGCTACATTACTCCCGAACTGAAGGAATACGAGGATAAGATTCTCGGAGCCGAGGAGCGCATGTTGGCCCTCGAAGCACAACTTTTCTCGCAGCTCATGGCTACAGTGACCGAGTATGTACAACCCATACAGTGTGATGCACAGATAGTTGCTCGCATGGATTGTCTGCAGAGCTTTGCCGAGGTGGCACTGGTGGGGGGCTATTGCCGTCCTGAACTTACCGAGGAGAACAAGCTGCAGATTTTGGAAGGCCGTCATCCCGTCATTGAGACACAAATGCCTCCAGGAGAACAATATGTGAGCAATGACGTGATGCTCGATACAGAGCATGATCAGATTATGATTATCACTGGCCCCAACATGAGCGGTAAGTCGGCTCTGCTTCGCCAGACGGCACTCATCGTACTCATGGCGCAGATGGGAAGCTATTGTCCGGCCAAGCGCGCCACAGTGGGTATCGTGGATAAGGTATTCACGCGCGTGGGCGCGAGCGATAATATTAGCAGTGGTGAATCGACTTTCATGGTGGAGATGAATGAGACCGCCAGTATCCTCAATAATGTGAGTGACAGAAGCTTGGTGCTGTTGGATGAGATTGGACGAGGCACCTCGACTTACGACGGCATCTCCATCGCATGGGCCATCACGGAATATCTGCACAGCAACAAGAAGGCGCGTCCCAAGGTGATGTTCGCCACCCACTATCACGAACTCATCGAAATGGAGCAGCAATTTGATCGCATACATAACTACCATGTGAGTGTCAAGGAGATAGATGGTCGCGTTATCTTCCTGCGTAAGCTGGTTCCTGGCGGCAGCGAGCATAGTTTTGGTATCCATGTGGCCCGTTTGGCAGGCATGCCGCCGCAGGTGCTCAACCGTGCCAGCGCCATGTTGGAGATGCTCGAGGCAAAAAATGCACATGCCACTGAGATTGATGGGAAGAAGGCAAAAAATGCAAAATCGGCATCCAAAAATGACAATTTGGCAGGCTGTCAACTCAGTTTTATCCAGCTTGATGACCCAACCTTGTATGAAATCAAGGATAAGATACAGAATATTGATATAGATACACTTACGCCGATAGAGGCCTTGCTGAAATTGAACGAGATTAAAAAAATTGTGACAAAAAAGTAAAAAATATTTTGTCAGTTTAAAAAAAGTTTGTACTTTTGCACCCGCTTTTGAGGCGAAAGAGTCACTTTGAAATGGTGAAAAACGCGATGCGGAAATAGCTCAGTTGGTAGAGCACGACCTTGCCAAGGTCGGGGTCGCGAGTTCGAGTCTCGTTTTCCGCTCAGGTCTCCTAAATCAGAGAGAAAGGCTCTGGTGGTGGAATGGTAGACACGAGGGACTTAAAATCCCTTGCCCGCAAGGGCGTGTGGGTTCAAGTCCCACCCGGAGTACCAACAATGCGGAAATAGCTCAGTTGGTAGAGCACGACCTTGCCAAGGTCGGGGTCGCGAGTTCGAGTCTCGTTTTCCGCTCCAGAAACAAAGAGAGTAATTTGAAATGCTGCAGCAGCGGCAAAGTCCATGTCCAAAAGATGCCTCAGAGAGAGGCCGATGCACGTTGCTGGAACACAAGCGAAAGAATAATGTCTTGGTAGCTCAGCTGGTAGAGCAATTGACTCTTAATCAATGGGTCCAGGGTTCGAATCCCTGCCAGGACACTATCGCGGGGTGTAGCGCAGTTGGCTAGCGCGCCACGTTCGGGACGTGGAGGCCGGAAGTTCGAGTCTTCTCACCCCGACACAAACCTCGCTTTTGCGTACATGCAACCGCCACTTTAGCTCAGTTGGTAGAGCAACGCATTCGTAATGCGTAGGTCTGCGGTTCGAGTCCGCAAAGTGGCTCAAAAAGAAAAAGACAGGACATGTGCCTGTCTTTTTTTGTTTAAAACAATTAATTAACAATCAAAAAAAACAAACAAAGTAATGGTAAAACAGTACGAAACCGTTTTCATTGCAACTCCCGTTTTGTCTGAAGAACAGATGAAGGAAACGGTAAAGAAGTACGTCGACCTGCTCACCAGCAAAGGTGCTGAGATCGTGTACGAGAACAACTGGGGCATGCGTAAGCTCGCCTATCCTATCCGTAAAAAGACCACTGGATTCTACTACCTCATCGAGTTCCGCGCCGAGGGTAGCGTCATCAATGACCTTGAGATCGCCTACAAGCGTGACGAGCGTCTCCTCCGCTTCCTCACCGTGAGCCTCGACAAGCACGCTGTGGCCTACAACGAGAAGAAACGTGCCAAAAAGGCTGAAGCTCCCGCCGAAGCATAAATGTCTAACCAGTAAAGAAAAGAAGAATTATGGCTAACGAGACCGAAATCAAATATTTGACCCCTATCGCTGTGGAGACCCAGCGTAAGAAATATTGCCGTTTCAAAAAACTCGGTATCAAGTATATCGACTATAAGGATGCCGACTTCCTGCTGAAGTTCGTCAACGAGCAGGGCAAGATTCTGCCCCGCCGCATCACCGGCACCTCGAACAAGTACCAGAAAAAAGTGTCGCAGGCTATCAAGCGCGCCCGTCATATCGCCCTGATGCCCTACGTCGCCGATTGTCTCAAATAAAATTAGGAGGAAGAATAGATGGAAATCATACTGAAACAAGATGTGGCCAACTTGGGCTACAAAGACGAAATCGTCAACGTGAAGAACGGCTATGCCAACAACTATCTTCTTCCCATGGGCATGGCTATCATCGCCACTCCCGTTAATAAGAAGATTCATGCCGAGAATCTGCGTCAGCGCGCCCACAAGGAGGAAGTCCTCCGCAAGAACGCTGAGACCCAGCAGGCTGCCCTCAACGGCAAGACCGTGAAAATCATCGCCAAAGTTGGTGAGAACGGCCAGCTCTTCGGTGGTGTCAACAATATCATGGTTGCCGAGGCTCTCAAGGAGCAGCACAACTATGACATCGACCGCAAGAACATCGTTGTCGAGGCCATCAAGGCCGTTGGCAACTACACCGCCAAGGTTAATGTCTACAAAGACATCAAGGCTGAGTTGAATATTGAGGTGGTTGCCGAATAAATTCGTTCGGACCTATAAAAAAGAGGCTAAAGGGAAAAATACCTTTAGCCTTTTTTTTTAGGAAATGATAAGAAAAATATTTTTCTGTATGTCGGGAAAAAGATGTATCTTTGCACCGTGAAAAGAAAAACAATATAATAAATAAAATATAAAATGAAAAAAGTAATCTCCTCATTACTAGTGTTTGTGATGGCTCTTGGTATCAATAGCGCCAAGGCCGAAAACATCAGCATGGAAGAGGCCAGAGAGGCTGCTGCCTATTTTATGAACTATTATAACAAAGTCGAGAAATGGACGGCCAATGACCTTGAGCTTGTCTATCAGATCAACAATGAGAAACTAGGCATCCCCGCCTCCTATTTCTTCAATTGCTCTGACGAGGGTTGGGTTATCATGGCCGCAACTACCGTTATCGACCCACTTATCGGCTACTCCATCGAGGGTTCGTTAGATCCTAGCTGCTTTCCTGCCAACATGAGATGGTTCTTGGAAAGCTATGCCGAAATGATAAGCGGTGTTCAGGTGGATGACGCCGAGAACAACTATCCTGACGATCCCATGTGGACGGCTTTGTCGACCAAGAGTTATAAGGGCGACACCAAGGATGCACAGCACATTCTGATGAGTGAAAAATGGGGACAAGGGGATGATCTGGCACCTACCTATAATTACTATTGCCCCCAAACCATCACCAGCGGCCGTTATGCTATTGCTGGTTGTGTGGCCACAGCATTTTCCCAGATTATGCATTACTACAGGTATCCTAGAAGAGGAACAGGACGTGCTTCGTATAATCTGAGAAGACAATTGAGTGGCTCGGATTCTGCTATCACCATGCCGGTAGGTAATCAGGAGTATAATTTCGATGATTCGGCTGACTTCAACTACGACATGATGCCCAATGCTCCCACCAATAGTCAAGGTCGGCAAGTGGCTTCCTGTACTGATGAACAGATGCATGAAATTGCTCGCTTGATGTATTCCGCAGGTGTTGCAGTCAAGATGGGTTATACTCCCGATGGCAGTGGCGCTCAGAGTGCGGATGTTCCTGCAGCTGCCTCTAGATATTTCAAATACGAAACAGGTCGCATGCTCTATCGTAATGATAACAATAGCAATATGTTTGTCAATACCATCCGTGAGCAATTGCTGAATCAGGATGTGGTGTATATGAGTGGTCGTTCATCGTCGGGTACTGGTCGTGATGCAGCAGGACATGCTTGGGTGTGTGGCGGATATATGGAGACCGACACCAACAGATACTTTATGAATTGGGGATGGGACGGCGGAAACAATAGTTTCTTCAACTTGAGGACCAATAGAATGAATGCCGGTGGCTATAATTTTAATGTGAATCAGGCTTGTATCATTGGAATGGTTCCTCCTGGAGGCGCAGGTGTTAATGATGTTGATAATACCCAGTTTGGGACTCCCTATCCCAATCCCGCCGTACAGACCGTCATGTTACCGTATAGTACGGAAAATGCTGGCGATATCATGATTTACAATATCGAGGGTCGTTTGGTGTATACTCGGCCTGTGCCGGCTGGAGAAGGCGAGTTGCAGGTGCGTGTCGACGCGATGCCCGCAGGAGTCTATATCTACAGACTGAATAGCCAGTCAGGCAAGTTTATGGTACAATAAAAGTTACTGAAGTGGCAGGGTGATGATGAAAGTGGAGCCCTGACCGAGAGTACTTTCAATCGCAATGTGGCCCTGGTGGAGTTTTACCACCTGGGCCACATAGTTTAATCCTATGCCGAAACCTTTCACGTTGTGCACATTGCCCGTGGAAACGCGGTAGAATTTTTCGAAGACATGCTTCTGATCCTCCTTTGAGATGCCGATTCCGTGGTCGCTGACCCGCAACTCAAGTTTGCCGTCTACGATGGCGGTCGATACTGTAATCTCAGGGGCATTGGTAGAGTATTTGATGCCGTTGTCGATGAGGTTGTAGACAAGGTTGGTGAGGTGCAGTTCATCAGCCACAATGACCGAAGGATCAGCACCGAGATGTGTTTCCAGATGTCCGCCACGATTGCTGAGTGTCAGGGTGAAGCTTTGTGCCACTTTGCCGATGATTTGGTGCACATCAACCTCTTTGGGACTGATGCGGAAGTTCTTATTCGACATCTTGGCACTCTGAAGGATGGTCTCCACAAGGACGCGCATGCGCTGGTTCTCGTCGTTGATGATACCTATGAAGTTCTGTCGCGAATCAATGTCTTGCGAAATGGTTTCGTCGCGCAACATCTCGCAGGCCAGCCCGATGGTGGCCAGAGGGGTCTTGATTTCATGGGTCATGTTGTTGATGAACTCCGATTTCATTTGGTCGAGTTTGCGCTGGTTGGCCAGTGTGCGCAGCGAGATGATGAACATGGTGGCGATAATCAGCACGAGAAAGAATGTCATGTAGACGAAGAGATTGGAGTTGCGTTGAAGGAACAGCTGGGCGCTTGGGAAGGCAAGGTTGATAAATAGCTGGTTGCTGGAGACAACTCCGGCTGGATGGAAATTGTAGCGGTAGGGCGACTCCTCCAGCTGTTTTTCGTGCTTGGGATCCGAGCTGTAGAGAAACGAGCGTTCACTGCTGTTGTAGAGGCCTACTTCGGGATGTATGTCAATGCCGTTGAGCAGTAGTTGCTCGGTGATCAGAGAGTCGAGACCTTGATAGCTGAAGGCTGTGCCCGTCTGCCTATCATCTCCTTTGACATCGCCTTCGAGTTGTTTGATCACCTCGTCCATGGCGTTGCCCACGCCGATGTTGAACATGTTGTCGTTGATGGAGAAGGTCCGGCGGGTTTGGTAGAATTGGATGACGACCAAACTTACGGCTGCAATGGCGAAAACAGATATTGTAAAGATGCGAATCCAGCGTTTCATGACTTATCCTTGCTGTGTGTTAGTGGTTAGTTTTTAATGATATAACGCATGTTGAAAAAAAATATTTTCCGTAGGGGCGAGAATTCGCAATTTTTTAGTACTTTTGCAAAAAACATATTTTTATATTATGAACACAAAGTATATATTTGTCACCGGCGGTGTCGCATCCTCACTGGGCAAAGGAATCATCGCCGCATCATTGGCCCGACTGTTGAAAGCCCGTGGCTATTCTGTTACAAACCAGAAACTTGACCCGTATATTAACATTGATCCGGGCACACTGAATCCCTATGAGCATGGCGAATGCTACGTCACCGAGGATGGTGCCGAGACTGACCTTGACCTTGGCCACTACGAGCGTTTCACCGGAGTTCCTACTTCGCATGCCAACAACGTTACCACTGGACGTATTTATAAGAATGTGATTGAGAAAGAACGTCGTGGCGATTTTCTGGGAAAGACAGTTCAGGTCATTCCCCACATCACCAACGAAATCAAGGAGCGCATCACGGCCCTTGGCAACACAGGTAACTACGAGTTTGTCATCACCGAGATTGGCGGCACCGTAGGCGACATTGAGAGTTATCCCTTCGTTGAGGCTGTACGTCAGTTGAAATGGACCCTCGGTCGTTCGTGCATCGTCATCCACCTCACATATATACCTTACATCGCCGCTGCCGGTGAGTTGAAGACCAAACCTACACAGCACAGTGTCAAGGCTCTCCAGCAGCAGGGGGTCCAGCCTGACATTATCGTCTGCCGCACAGAGAAGCCCCTTACCCGCAGTGTGAAGGATAAGATCGGTCTCTTCTGCAACATCGACGGTGACAGCGTTATCGAGGACGGCGACGTGGCCAGCATCTATGACGTGCCCATCAAGATGCGCGACGAGAAACTCGACGTGCAAGTGCTTAAAAAGCTGGATGTGCCTGTAAAAAAGGAACTTGATCTTCATAATTGGGAGGCTTTCCTTTACAAACTCCATAATCCTGAGCGTGAGGTTAATGTGGCGTTGGTGGGCAAATATGTTCAGCTCCAAGATGCCTATAAATCCATCACTGAGGCTTTTATCCATGCTGGTGCTGAGTTGCGCTGCAAGGTGAAGGTGAAATATGTCAATTCCGAGGAACTCACCTCTGAGAATATTGCTGAGTACCTTGCTGGCCAGAGTGGTATCCTAGTGGCTCCTGGATTTGGCACTCGCGGCATCGAAGGCAAGATTCTTGCCGTGCAGTATGCTCGCGAGAACAAGATTCCTTTCTTCGGCATCTGTCTCGGTATGCAGTGCGCCGTCATTGAATTCGCCCGCAATGTGTTGGGCTACAGCGATGCCCATTCCGTTGAGATTGCTCCTGGTACCAGCCATCCCGTCATCGATATGATGGAGGAGCAAAAGAATATCTCCAATATGGGTGGCACCATGCGCCTCGGCGCCTACCCCTGCAAGATTGTCAAGGGCTCAAAGGTCTACGATATTTACGGCAAGGAGGACATCAGTGAGCGTCACCGCCACCGCTACGAGTTCAACAATGCCTACCTCGAGGAGTTCAAGGCCGCTGGCATGGTGCCCGCAGGTCTCAACCCCGATAGCGGGCTTGTGGAGATTGTTGAGGTGCCATCGCATCCTTACTTCGTTGGCTCACAGTTCCATCCTGAGTACAAATCTACCGCCATGCATCCGCACCCGCTCTTTGTGGCGTTTGTTGAGGCGGCTTTGAAATACAAGGTTTAAGGTTTAGGGGTTAAGATTTAAGGGGCTTCGCAGTCCAACAAGACAAACTTTAAACTTTAACCCCTATACTTTAAACCGTAAACCTTAAACCATCATGAAGATAGGAGTTATCATAGCCATGGATATAGAGTATCGCCAAATGCGCGATGCTCTTGGCGGCGATATCGGCCGCCTGGGAAACAATGAGATAGTGCTTTGGCAGTGCGGCATTGGCAAGGTGAATGCCGCTGTGGGGACCATGCGTCTCATCCACGAGCACCACCCCGACGCCATCATCAGTACCGGACTTGCCGGAGGCATCGACCCTCAGATGCAGCTGATGGACGTACTGGCCGCCACGCAGGCCGTCTACCACGACGTGGATTGCGGCGGCCTCGGCTCCGTCTGCGGCCAGGTACAGGGTCTCCCCGCCCGTTACGACGCCGACAAAAAACTGTTGGACCACACTCTCACTGTGCCGCTCGGTTCGACCGAGCGGTTGATGACCGGCCTCATTTGCACCGGCGACCAGTTTATCACCGACCGCGAGCGGCAGAACGACATCAAGCGCCACTTCCCTGATGGTCTGGCCTGCGACATGGAGAGCGCCGCCATCGCACAGACCTGCTACCTGATGAAGGTGCCGTTTATGAGTCTGCGTGTCATCAGCGATACCCCCGGTCGCACCGACAACCACCAGCAGCAGTGGGAGGACTTCCTCGCCTCGATGTGCGATGAGTCCTTCCGCTTCGTAAAGAAATATTTGGAAACGCTAGAATAGCTGGCATCTCTAGTAATACTAGTATAATACTAAGTTATACTAGGGATACTGAAAAAAAAAGAAGAAACCATGGAAGTAATACAGAGTTTTACCATCGACCATACCCACTTGAAGCCCGGCATCTATGTGTCGCGTGTCGACAAGGGTTTTACCACTTTCGACCTCCGCATCACCGAGCCTAACCGCGAGCCTGCCGTGGCACCTGCGGCTATGCACAGCCTCGAGCACCTCATGGCTACTTGGTTCCGCAACTCCGAGGCCAAGGAGGATGTCGTCTACGTGGGGCCCATGGGCTGCCTCACCGGCATGTATGTCATCATGACCGGCAGCTACACAGTCGAGGACATGCGCCTTCTCACCATCGAATGCCTCGAGTGGATACTTACTCAGACTGAGGTGCCCGCCACCACGCCCGAGACCTGCGGTAACTGTCTGCTGCACGACCTCCCCATGTGCCACTGGGAGAGCCGCCGCTACCTCGACCGCCTGAAGAACGACTTCCACTGCGAGTACACCAAGCTGCAGGTGACATTGAAAGACGGTAAGGTCTTCGCCGACGCATAAAATCTATTAAAAGAAAAACCCTACAGGATATTCCCCTACGGATTATTCCGTAGGGGTTTTCTTTTAATAATTAAATACCTTTTTGATTGGAAATGGATAAATAGTTGAATATTAATCAATTGTATTTTGTGTTAAATGTGTCGTTTAACGACCTGTAAATCAGTGTTTAATAGCCACCATCTCTTACTCTTCTCTTACTCATCCCTTTATCATCTTTTTTTTTTAGTAGGTGATGTGTAAGGTAGGGTAAAGGAAAGATATGGAAAAAAAGAAGGCCTTCCCACAGGAAGGCCTTCTTTGGGGTAGAGTTGTCAACTATGATTTAGAAAGCGTAGTTGAAACCAATGCTGAAGACATTCAGGTGAGTACTGATGCTGCGATTGTTCATGTTGGCACCGAGGCTGAACTCGTGGCTGCCACCAGCGTCGGAGGTTGCGAACTCGGCATAGCAGCGGAAGATGTTGACATAGAGGTCCAACGAGCAGTGCTCGCTGAGGGAGTAGTTCAGACCAGGAACAAGGGTGAGGCCGAAGCTGGTGTAGTTGTCGCCATTGTTGACAGTGGTGGAGGTAGCGCTGGTGTAGTTGGAGCTCTCGAGGTGGAGACCAAGTCTCAGCTGTGCCTCAGCAAAAACGGTGAAGTTTTTCCAGTTGGCAACATTGTAGCGGAAGTAGGGGTTGAACCAGATGGTGGGCTGGCCGGAAGTACCGGTTTGGGAGGTGGAGGTGTAGGTGTCGGCATCGCCAGTATAGTTTCTGGTGTAGTCATACTGCCAGCCGAACTGTGCACCAACCTGCATGTTTTCGTTCAACTGGTAGCCAACTTTGGGCATGATGGTGAAGCTGTTGGTGGTGGTACCGCTGGCATAGTCTTTCGTATGCCTGTTGTCGTGATTAGCATTGATGTTGCCACCGATAACCAACTGAGCATTAGCGGTCATTGCGAATGCTGCGAGAGCAAGGGTTAAAAGAATTTTTTTCATTTTTTTAGGGTTTTTGTTAAACAATATGTTATTTGGTTTTAAATTAAATTTTCTTAAATTTTATGATGCAAAGATACACCCTTTTTTAATACTGACCAAATTTTTTTTAAATTTTAACATAATTTTTTTTCTGCCGTTGATGCTGAAAATAAACAAGTTGGGACCCAGTATACATACTGGGTCCCAACTTAAAGTGTTGAAATAGTGGTGTTTATTGATTTAGAAGTAGAGGTCGCGTTCGCCGTCGCCGATTTTGCAGAGATTGCCCTCAACGCGGCGCTTGAGCTCCTCTTTGGAGAAGGTTTGGGTCAGTTCCTTGAGCAGACGCAGGCCTTTTTCCTTGGTGGCGGGGCTGGCATAGTCTTCGAGGTATTCTCTAAATGTGAACATGGCGTTGGGTTTGCAGTACTCTTTGATGAGGCCGGGCTTGGCGAGGTCCATGAAGTCGGCACCCACGCGGCCTTTGCGGTAGCAGCCGGTGCAGAACGAGGGGATGTAGCCGCCATCAATCATCATGCTGATGACCTCGTCGAGCGAGCGGTGGTCGCCGAGGGTGAACTGGGCACCGGTGTCGCCGGTCTTCTCATAGGGTTTGGCAGCGGTGTTGTCGCTGCCTTCGTCGTAGCCGCCCGGATTGGTCTCGGAGGCGGCACTTATTTGGCTGACACCATATTTGACCAGTTTGTCGCGCATCTCGGGACGCTCACGTGTACTAATAATGATACCCGTATAGGGCATGGCGATGCGGATGATGGCGATAATCTTCATGAAGTCTTTGTCGGAGACGGGGTGGGGGATGTTCTCGGGCAGGCTGAAGGGAGTGCCTTCGGCGGGCTCGATGCGGGGGAAGCTCACAGTGTGAGGACCGCAGCCGTAATCTTCTTCGAGGTGGCGGGCATGCTCCATCATGGCGAGAATCTCGAAACGGTAGTCGACCAGGCCGAACAGCACGCCGATGCCCACGTCGTTGATGCCGCCTTCCTGGGCACGGTCCATGCAGGTGAGACGCCAGAGGTAGTCGGCCTTGGGGGTGCCAGCGGGGTGGAACTTGGCGTACTCGATGGGGTCGTAGGTCTCTTGGAAGCATACGTATGTACCAATCTTTTCGGCTTTCAACTTGGCATAGTCTTCGACGCTCATGGGTGCCAGCTCAACGTTGATACGGCGAATGGTGCTGCCCTTCTCGTCTTTGGCAGCGTAGGTGCGGCGGATGGCTTCCACCATATAGTTGGCGTCGTTGCGGGGACTTTCGCCACAGATAAGCAGGGCGCGCTTGTGGCCCATGCGCAGCAGCTGGAGGGTCTCGGCCTCAATCTCGTCGAGGGTGAGCACTTTGCGCTTCAGTGCCTTGTTGTCTTTGCGGAAACCGCAGTAGACGCAGTTGTTGACGCAGGCGTTGCCGGTGTAGATAGGGGCGAAGAGCACTAGGCGGCGGCCGTAGATCTCGTCCTTGCAGTACTCGGCGGTGTCGAGGATTTTCTGGATGCCAGCCTCGTCCTCGACGCTGAGGAGTTTGGCTACATCCTCGAGGTTCAAGCCCTTCAACTTGCGGGCTTTGTTGAGGATATCGTTCAATTGGCTCTCGGTGGGGGCGTTGTTTTCCAGCATGCCGTAGAGCTTGTCGCGGTCGATGAAATTCTGGTTTCTCATGATGTTTTATTGTTTTATGGATTAATATTTCTTTATTCTTCGGGAAGTCCTGTTTCCCTCCAAGTTTTCCTAGGAGGCCAGTACGGCTTTGCTTGTCACTCCCGGCAGGCGGCCAAGGGGGCCGGTGAGGGCGTTGATTGCGTTGCTTGTGCCCTCGACAATCAGGGATATCACTGCTACGGGACGGTCGTGGAATGGCAAACCCTGCCGACACAATATGATGTCGGCATGCTCAGAAAGAATCTGGTTGACGGAAGGCGACACTTCGCGGTTGCGAATGAGTATGGTTATTGTTCCTATTCTCTTCTCCATCAGGTGTTAGGCTTTTGGATTAGACGTTGGTTTATTGCGACAAAAATACAAAATAAAAATGAAGTGGCAAACTTTTTTTTATTTTCTGTATTTTTTTTTGCCAGTTCAAATATTCTTTGTATCTTTGCACCTTGAAATTGTTTGCAAAAAAAGAGAATATATATATGAAGAAAATCGCTTTACTATTTGTTGCTGTGGCATTTGCTACGGTGTCGCAGGCACAGTTTATGGTCGGCTTCCAGGGCGGCTATTATTGGCAGCAGAACAGCAACTCAATGACTCCCGACAAAACTTCGTCGTCCTACATGGTGGGTGCTCTTCAAGTGGGTTACAAGGTGATGCCCAATCTTTATGTGGGTGTGATGGGCGGCTATGTAAACTGCGCTTTCGACACTTTGGCAGCCAATGACGTATACTACTACACTCCGGTGGGTATGAATATCAATGTCACCGACCATAAGAAACACTTACTGCGCGAGGGCTGGTTTGTGGCTCCGCAGGTGAAATGGGAATTCCTCCGTTTCGGTAACATGCACTTCAACCTCATGCTTCAGGGCTCCTTACGCATGCTGGGTCCCAACAGTTATACCGAGAGCTACATCGCTACTACTTATCCCAATCCCAACGAGTACCTCGAAGTTGAACCCTACGACGACCATCGCAGCGATATAACTTGGGGTGTGAGTGTTCGCCCCACGCTCATCTATGAGTTCTCCGAGCACCTCAGTGCCGAGTTGATGCTCGACCTGCTGTCGGTGGGCTATATTTCGGAGACCGAAACCTACGATCCGAAGGTTAGCGGTATTGACCCTGTGAAGCACACTACCCAGATGTTCTACGCCGGGCTCAATTCGTTCACCGACGTCCTCCGTTGGGAGAACACCCTGCTCAAACTGGGCTTCAACTGGACTTTCTAACCCCATATTGCCATGTGCAGCAAGGAACATGGACTTTATATAGCGCACTGTGACGATGGTGCGCTTTCTGTTTGTGGACGTATGGCTACCCGTCACGGTCTCATAGCTGGTGCTACGGGTACGGGCAAGACTGTAACCCTGCAGACGATGGCTGAGACTTTCTCCCAAGCTGGCGTGCCCTGTTTCATGGCAGATATGAAGGGCGACCTTAGCGGCATCAGCCAACCTGGCAAGGGCGAGGCTTGTCCTGTCCGTTTCTTTGATGTCTTTGGTGAGCAGGGTCATCCCGTCCGTGCCACTGTGAGCCAGATGGGGCCACAACTGCTCTCGCGCCTGCTGGGCCTTAACGCTACACAGGACGGGGTGCTCAACATTGTCTTCCGCATCGCCGACGAGCGTGGTCTGTTGCTGCTCGACATAAAGGACCTGCGGTCGATGCTCGACTATGTCAGTCGTCATGCCAAAGAGTATACTACGAGATACGGCAACATCTCGACCGCCACTGTTGGTGCCATTCAACGTTCGCTGTTGCAGCTCGAGAACCAAGGTGCTGATAAGTTTTTTGGTGAACCTTCTTTTGATATCTTCGACCTGCTGCAGACCGAAAGTGGAAAGGGGGTGATGAGTGTACTTGCGGCCGACAAGCTGATGCTGCAGCCCAAGCTCTATAGTACCTTCCTGCTGTGGCTGATGAGCGAGCTTTACTCCACGCTGCCCGAAGTGGGCGATCAGGAGTTGCCGAGATTGGTTTTCTTCTTCGATGAGGCCCATATGCTCTTCGACGACACCTCGAAGGCCTTAGTGGACAAGATAGAGCAGGTTATACGTCTCATCCGCTCCAAAGGTGTTGGCATCTATTTCGTCACCCAGAATCCCACTGATATCCCCGAAAGCATTCTTGGACAGTTGGGTAACCGTGTGCAACATGCGCTGCGCGCCTATACGCCCAAGGACCAGAAGGCCGTGAAGACCGCTGCGGATACCTTTCGTCCCAACCCAAAGTTCAAAACCGATGAGGTCATCACCAACCTTGAAACAGGTGAGGCCCTCATCTCGTTTCTTGACGAGAAGGGTGCCCCAAGCATTGTTCAGCGCGCCAAGGTTCTCTTCCCGCAGAGCCATGTCGGCGCCATCAGTCAGGTGCAGCGCAATGATATTATCCGCTCCAGCCGCATCGCAGGTAAATACGATAAGATGGTCGACCGCGAGAGTGCTTTTGAGATGCTGTTAAACGAGACGGAAGAGGCTGAAAATAGTATCACTAGCAAGACTAGTAGTACTAGAGATACTATGAATACTAGTTCTACTAGAGAAACCAGCAGGAAACCCGGCATCTTTTCTAAAGTGATGAAAGCTGTCCTCTCTGCTGTTACCGCCACTGCTGCCACCGCCTTGGGCACTGCAGTCAGTGGCAAGGTGACTGGCAAGAAGACCAAGAGTCGTACCTCCACCACCCAGAAGATGGTGAAGAACGCTACCTCGGCCGCCACACGTACCGTCACTCGCGAGTTGACCCGCGATATTCTCGGTAACCTCATTAAATAGAAATAATACAATAATAATATGAAACGTGCATTATTCCTTTCTCTACTGATGCTGGTCGGCCTCATGGCTTCGGCCCAGACCTATATTGGCACCATGAAAGTGGGTAAAGAGACCCACAAGGACGTCTATGTCAAGTTGACTGTTACCGGCGACACCGCCACCATCTTTGTGCATAACGTTTTTATGGATCGTCTAGGTCACTATAAGATAGATATCACCATCCCCGATATCCATGTCGACGAGCAGCCGCAGCGTCAAGTGCTTTGGTGCTACAACATCGTGCCGACTTTCAAGAATGAGGCCTATCCGGAATACATCGTCCGTAAGTTGCAAGGCTCCATTGCTGTGGGAGTGCTTAGTTTCTCCTGTACCATGGATGAGACGCTTGTGACCTTCAGTGGGGTGATAAATAAGAGGCTAAGATAATTGCAAAAAAAGCCGTCGCTATTGCGACGGCTTTTTTTTATTTGGCTCTAAGCAATATGCTCCGCTCTTCGAACGATTGCCAGGTTGCAAGTAACTGGCGGTAGTTGTTGTACTCCTCAGGGCTGATGATTCGTTTCTCAATTTTAAGGCTTCGGATTACCTTGATTTTCTTTCCGCTTTGCTTGGCACTAATTTTCATGCTTCCGATGCCGGGGAAGTCGATCGATTGCTCAATTTTGCCACCCACCATTTTGAGCCCTTTGGGCAGGGTGTAGGTGACATCGCTCTTGAGGTTACAGGCCGATCCTACCAGTGGGGTGGTGCGGGTCAAGGTAAGATAGCTGGTTTGCACCATGGGCTCTCCAGGCAGGGGTGTGAAAGCCTGCAAGGCAAAGAATCCGTCCTCAAGGGTGTCGAGAGAGGCTTCAAAGGTACCATTGGCATTGAGAATGGTTATCTCATCTTTGGCCTCGCCATTGACCTCGATGGGCCCTTTGCAGCGCACATCAAGCAAGTATTCTACAGTGTCAATCATCACGCCCACTTGGTCGTAGTTCTCACCCATGACACGTGCGGAGAAGCCCTCTCGGTTGAGTACGGCGGCTAGGAAGACGGCTTTGTCGGTGGCCGTGCCACAGCCCGTTGCCCACACTTCGAAGGGGGTGGAGTGGACATAGCCGAGATGTGAAGGATGGATGTCGTTGAGGTGGATGTTGTCGACCACATAGTCGCGAATGGCGGCGATGTTCTCCTTGGGGTTTGGGCTGGCAATCAGTCGACCCATATCGTCGGACGCCTCGTTGAAAACAATGTCTTGGTTGAAGGCGGGGGTGTGTTCGGGAGTGCCGTTGAAGATGCGTAAGGTGGGAATGATGTCGGCAGGCATATAAGGCTCGCGCGGTGCCTGTGGCATATTCATCACCGTATATTCGAATTTTCGGGTATCGTCAGCTGTGTTGGTGGAGAGGGACGATTTGATGCTACCTCCCAACTGGTACTGGCTGCTGGTAATGTCATGTTGTACATCCATATTGTTGGGGTAGGTTACAGCCACCTCCATCTTCTCCACCGGGCACTCGCGCATCAGAGGCAGGCTCTCGTAGAGGAGGTTGTATTGGCGGTGGATGGTGTAGTCGACCACGATGACGCACCCCAGCTCCATGCCGGTATGTACCATGGCCAGTTCGCGCATGTGGTTAAAGCGGCCGCAGTCGGCGCATTCTTCGGGTAGTTGGTAGACGAAAGCGTTCTGCGGCATGTCGATGCGCTTTCCGTCAGCCTGAAGGGTGTATACCTCGTTGACGGTCAGTTCTTCGAAATCGGGGTTGTAGATCACGAAAGTCTCGCCCTTGTCGGCATAGGCTGTGAGGGCGCGGTTTCGGAGAATTTGCACTTCGTGACGGTAGTGATAGTCGCTGGTGCCATCGGCATTGATGGTCCACTCATACCGCAGTAGTTTGTACACTGCGTCGGGCTGTTGGGCGCTGAGGCCGCAAAGTGGAAGAAGGATTGCTGCTATAAAAAGTATCTTTTTCATTGTCTTTAATCTTTAAACGTTAACCTTTAACCTTTACTTGGTTAGTATCACCGGCGTTTGTGCGACCTTCAGCTGTGCCTTTGCGCAGGCGCGGAAAGCGGGCCAATCGGTGGCCTCGTAGACGCGTTTGCCGAAGACCGCCTGCTCTCCGAAACTCAGTTTGTTACCTTCCATCTGGAAGCCGCAGCCGAAACTTGCGGCATGGTCGGCGATGCCGTCCACCATCGGGTAGTGGAATTGTTTGGGGGTATAGGGTAGGGTGATGGTCTCACGTATATCCACCAGACGCGAGCAACGGTCGGCGAAGGGTTGTGTGCGTGTCTCGGCGCTGAAGTTGAAGAAGAGGTGGCTCATGGCGCGGGCAAAGAGGTTGCGGGCGCTCAGGGGGATGAATGAGATGACCTCTTTGTCGACGGTGGCGTAGTGGGGAATACGGTAGCGGTAGGTGATGCTCACAGGATGCTCGAGGTAGCGGTCGGGGTCGGTGTGTTGGATGTCGAGAATCTCGGCGGTGGGAGCTACACTCAACAACTCGCGCTCAAGGTTGCTGCGCCATTGGCTCATCGGGGCGCTGAAGACTCCACGAACGGCGGCGTCGCTCTGTCCTTCGGCGGTGACGGTGAGGGTACCGGTCAGGGTACCATCCATGTCAATGGAGCTCTCGGCAAGGATGCGGAAGTAATGGTTTTCGGCAGGTGAGATGGGGGTTTCCATGAGGTCGCAACCCTCGGCAGTGCCGATGAGATAGCCTTGCTGCTGCTCGGCTGAACTCCAGAGCTCACGCACATTGGGTACCCATGTGGGGTCGAGCATGACGAATTTGCCGTTGCGCAGTTGTACGGCGCAGACCGAGTGGTTGAACTGGTCGGCGGGGATGCGGTCGATGCGTTCGCCAGCCATGGTCATGGCTGCATAGGCTTTGAAGCCTGCGGCACGCAGGAAGCCGATGAGCGTCGATGCTTTGTCCTTGCAGACACCACAACGGTCTGTGTAATTCATCTCTTGATTGTGAAGTGTGAAACCTTCGCCGGGGCCCATCGAAATGCCGGCATAGCGGATGTTGTCGGCCACCCAGTGGGTGAGGCGTCCGATGCTGTCCATCTCGTCCTTGGCGCCACGTAGCAACTCATTGACTTTCTGCTGCACCTCGGGAGTTGCGTTGAAGCTGCCGTAGTCTTCGTTGACACCGAAGAACCAGCGGCTTTTGGCCTGCCAGTCGGGACTGGTGGAGAGCAAAAGTTTGCACTGTATGTCGTTGTTGGCTAGGGCGCGGGGTTCGCGCTTGAGCGGCATGATGTCTTCTTTGTTGCTGAAGGTGTAGAGTGTGCGTCCCTCCTCGTCGGCTGCCTCACGTTTGATATTCAGCTCTCCGTTGTAGACTTTGTATTGCAGGCTCTTGATGTCGAGGATGTTTAGCATGTAAACCTTGCTTTTCACGGGCTGGTCGCTCCAGAAAGGTACAATGTCATAGAAGTGCCCGCGCATCGGTGGCACATAGCGGTCATCACTGTCTGGCAGGCCAGCAAACACCCCATTCAGTCCGCTAACTCCATTCTGACCATCGGCTAGCAGGGCGTAAGTGTAGCCTTTCTTGTAGGTCCAAACCTCGAGGCGGTCGCCCGGATGGAGACGTCCCACTTGGACCATCTTCTGGCTGGCGCCCCAGTAAATCATGCGGGCGGGTGCCACATAGTCGTAGACCTTGAGGCCACCGTTGCGGCCGGGCCACAGCAGGGTGTCCGTCCTGCCCTCGACGCGGTGCACCAGCACGCGCTCGATGTCGCAGTAGGCCGACAGCGGGTCGTAGTCAATCTTGTAGGTGCTGTACTCGCCGCAACCCGCAAGTGAGAACATCTCTATACACTTGTGGTTCATCACATGGCTCAGGCCACTCTCCTCCATGTAGACTCCTGTTGAGTCGAAGAGTGTGACGGTGTTGCTGCCCATGTATTTGCTGGGCTTCACCATTTGCTGAGCGGTGGCAATCGTGGCCGTAACCGCTATTAGCGTGAACAATACGATTGTTTTTTTCATATTAATATGTATTCTAATTAAAGTGCAAAGATACAAAAAAAATCCAATATACGGTTCAAACTCTCCTGAAAAACGTTAAAACAGCAGATTTTAATCTAACAAATCCTCTTAAAGCTCCATGCTTTGGACGTTAATTATGGTAAGGGGGGTAAAAAAATAGAGCGCCTTGATTTAGCGCTCTTTGTTGTCCTACCTGGATTCGAACCAAGACAAGCTGATCCAGAGTCAGATGTGCTACCGTTACACCATAGGACAATCGGTATTTTTCTCTCTTTCCTTGAGATAAGTTCACTCGCTTTGTGAGTGTTCTTTTTCTCTGAAAGCGGGTGCAAAAGTACAAACAATTTCGGAACTGGCAAAATTTTTTTTCGGTGAAGGGTGGGATTTGGTTGTTAAAGTGCAAGGTTACAAATGATTATTCCTATTAAATTTTTGTTTCCGAGGACGGTTTGCGTGGCGAAAAACGGGGGTGGTTCCGGGGTGATGTGGCTAGTTTCAGGGTGTGTCGACGGGGAGGGTGAACTTGACGGGGAGGGTGAACTGGACGCGCACGGTTTCGCCGTGGAGTTTTCCGGGAATCCAGCGAGGCATGAGGGAGACTACGCGCTGGACCTCTTTGCCGCAACCGCCGCCGATGTCGCGGAGGATGAGGGGTCGGGTGATGGTGCCGTCGCGTTCAACGGTGAAGGTGACGTAGACGGTGCCGTGGATGTTGTTTTCCAGTGCCCGCTGGGGGTATTGGATGTGCTCACCGAGCCATCTGAGAAGGGAATCCATTCCGCCGGGGAACTGCGGTTCTTCTTCCACGACGGTGAATATGTCGTCGTCGTCCTCGCTGCCAGGCAGTTCGCCCACGATTAAATCCAAGCCGCCTGACAGCAATATGAATGGGATTGTTATTGTTACGATTGACGGCACGGGGCCCTTGTCGGGTATGGCGGCGGGGTTCCATTTCGGCATGGTGCGGATGAGGCGTTCAGCCTCGGAGGTGCAGCCGTCGAGGGGTTTGAGGATGCGGTAGCCCGAGACCGTTCCGTCGCTCTCGATGCGCAGGCGGGCCACCACTTCGCTGGCGATGCCGCTTTTGAGGAACTGGGGCGGGATTTGTATGCGGCTGTTGATCCATTGCCTCATTGCTTCGGGTCCGCCCGGGAACATGGCTTGGATGGGAGGGGTGGTGTAGTAGTTGTCGTAGAAGGTGTCCTCCTCGCCTTTTTGGGGCAGGGGGTATTCCTCGGGGAAGTGGAGGTCGTCGTCCATCACGATGCAGCCCAAGGTGGTGATTTCGGGAGGGATGAAGGCGGGCGGTGGCGGCGGGATGAGGGAGTCGACCGCCAGCACTTCTTCGGAGAGGGTGTCGGGGAGGGAGTCGGCCTGGAGCAGTGGGCGGGGTTGGGAGTTGGAGCAGGCGGCCAGGGAGAGGGAGAGTCCGGCGACGGTGGCGGCTTTGCCGAGCTTGAGTCGGTGGGCGAGGGCGCGCTCGAGGTACTGGATTTCGGCCTCGCAGCGTGGGCAGGTACCGCGGCAGGGCCCTTGGTAGGAACATTCCCGCTGCTGGAGCGGTATATGGTTCTCTTCGGCGATGTGGTGCCGCAGGGCTTTGAGCTGGTTGCAGATGTGTTTGCCTTGTTCCATGATTCAGTTGAGTTTGAATTTTACCGGGAGGTTGAACTGTACGCGCACGGGTTTGCCGCGCTGCCTGCCGGGTTTCCAGCGGGGCATGGACTTGACGATGCGGATGGCTTCGTCGCTGCATCCGAGGCCGATGTCGCGGAGGATGCGGGGGTCGGAAATGGTGCCGTCGGGTTCGACGGTGAAAGTGACGTAGACGGTGCCCTCGAGGCGTTCCTTGCGGGCGGCTTCGGGGTAGCGGATGTTCTCTTTCAGGAAAGCGTTGAGTGACTCCCTCCCGCCGGGGAACTCGGGGTCGTTTTCCACGACGGTGAATACAGTTATTTCCCTTTCTAAATCTTCTTCATCATCATTGACGATGACGTTGATGACGCAGTCCTCGTCTTCAGGCGGTGGCGGAAGTGGTATTGAGGAGTCTTCTTCTATTACCTCCCCCATCCAGTCGTAATACTCCATTGGAGGGTTCTCGCTGAGGGTGTCGTCGGCCTGTCGGTCGTCTATCTCGGTGAAAGTGCTGTCTTCGATGGTCAGAAGTGTGTCGTGCGATGTAGTGCTGCCGTTGCCACAGGCTGCCAGTGAGAGGCTGAGGCCTGCCACCGTGGCGGCTTTGCCCAGCTTGATGTGGCTGGCCAAAGCGCGCTCCAGATATTGCACCTCGGCCTCGCAGTGCGGACAGGTGCCGCGGCAGGGACCTTCGTAGGTGCATTCATGCTGCTCCAGCGGTATGCCGTTCTCCTCGGCAATGTGCCGACGCACAGCCTTGAGTTGCCGACAGATGCTTTTCCCTCGGTATGACGATTTTGGGGGCAATATTTTAATTTTAGAATTTCACGATGTCGATGAGGCGCACACCGTCGAGCCAGACGGCAATGCAACCCACGGCGCCGAGGTCGCCGGCGTTGTCCCAGTTCTCGATTGGTTGGAGGGTGCGGGCGTCGACAATCTCGAAGTATTCGGGTTCGAACTTCAGGTCGTTGGGACAGAGCGTGGGATTGACCTCGTGGAAGGTGCTGAGTGTGTCGAGTACCCACTCTTTCACGTCGTCAACATCCTCATATTCGGCCATCTCGGCGGCTTGTTCGAGGGTGGCGTTGATGGTGGAGGCAATGGCGCGGGCTTCGGGTGAGAGGCGCATGTTGCGGCTGCTGAGGGCCAGGCCGTCGTCAGCGCGCACGATGGGGCAAGGAACCAGCTCGATGGGATACTTGATCTGCTCAAGCAGAGCGCGGATGATGGCAATCTGCTGGTAGTCCTTTTCACCGAAGTAGGCGCGACGGGGCTGTGCCAAATCGAACAAACGGCGTACCACCACGGCAACACCGCTGAAGTGGCCGGGACGGCGTGGTCCTTCCATCACCTCCTCCACGGGTCCGAAGTGGTAGACCTCCTTGGGTTCTCCCTGTGGATACATTTCGTCCACCGTAGGCGTGAAGGCCAGCAGTTCTTTGGCACGGCGACCTTCCATGCGCTCGATAAGTGAGGAAATGAGATTAAGGTCGGCATCGATGGTGCGGGGGTATTTCTCCAGATCCTCTTTGTTGTTGAACTGGATGGGGTTGACGAAGAGGGAGACCACGACGAAGTCGTTTTCCTTTAGGGCGCGCTCAATGAGCGAGAGGTGACCCTCGTGAAGGGCTCCCATGGTGGGCACAAGGCCTATCTCAAGGTTTTGACTTTTAGCTTCTTTCACGGCCAACTCTAGGTCGGCGGCTTTGGTAATCTGTTCCATATATTGTTTTTTTTTCCGACAGGATGTCGACGCTTCATTAATTCATTTTTTTATTTCTTCATAAGGGGTGAACCCTTCGTCGTCGGAGTCATCATCCGATTGTCTGAATGCTTGATTGTTTGATTGATTGAGTGTCTGTCGGTTGAGGTACTTGTTGGGTAATTCAAGCAGGTAGTTGACAGCCATGAGAATAAGGCTGAAGAGCAGTGCCGATCCGAAGTTCTCTACTTCGAATCCTTTCACCAGTTCGGAAGCCATGATGATGATGATGGCGTTGATGACGAAGAGGAAGAGTCCCAGCGTGATAGCCGTCACCGGCAGGGTGACGACAATGAGTATGGGACGGATGATGTTGTTGAGCAGGGAAATGACGATGGCGGTGAGCAGTACTGATCCCCAAGAGGTTACATCGACTCCCGGCAGAATCCAGGCACCCACCATCACGGCAATCATCAGCAGCATCAGGCGTGTGAAGCAACCCGCCTGCCCGTTGTAGAACGTTCCCCCATTGTTGATGGTGATTCTCATAGATTTAATTCTCCCTTACCTTGACGGATGACCTCGATGTCGTCCGAGCAGTCAACCACCGTAGAGGCTTCAGTGTCAGCTATTCCACCGTCGACTACCATGTCAACCCGTTCGCCGAAGCGGTCGTGGATGAGTTCGGGGTCACAATAGTTTTCTGGCTCGTCCTCCTCGCCCAGGGGACGTACCGAGGTGCAGATGAGCGGGTTGCCTACTTCCTCGATGATGGCGCGCGTGATGTCGTTCTCCGGCACGCGGATGCCGATGGTCTTGTTGGCATTCTGATAGTTGCGTGGCACGCTGCCGCTGGCTTCCATGATGAAAGTGTAGGGGCCGGGGAGGCAGCTTTTGAGCAGGGCGAAGGTGTCCTTGTCCATGGCGCGTACATACTCTGATGCTTGACTCAGTGAGGCGCAGAGCATTGAGTATTTGGCTTGTTTCAGATTGAACCCTTTCAGGTGAGCGATGGTCTCGGCTGCCTTCTTGTGCTCCATGCTGCAGGCAAAACAATAGAGGGTGTCTGTGGGCAGAATCGCGATGCCACCATCACGCAGCGTATCGGCTATCTTTCTCACTTCCCGCACGTTGGGATTCCCGTTGTATAGTTTTATTATCATAATTTTTCTTCAAGAAACAAAATGCAAAAGTACAAAAAAAATATTTTGCACAAAGGAAAAAATGATTTGATGTCTTTTCGTCCAAAAAAAGAGGTTGATTTTAAGTTAAAAACCGTTAAAAACAACCTCGGAACGGTAAAAAAATGTCTTGAGTCTAAGTAGCTGATAACCACTTATCAACTCCCTACCAACTCCTAACCAACTCCTACCATGGTAGGTGATGATAGGTGGATGGTAGGGGGGTGATACAATAATAAAATTCTTCTCACGTTAATTTAAAACATGAGATTGATTTTTTTTAAATTTGAGATAGCGGTGCTGGCGGCGCTACTGATGCTGGGGACGGCGGAGGCCGGAGCTCAGCAGGTGGAGTTTGATAAGTACTTCACGGGCGGTACGTTGCGTATTGACTGCCTGCGTGAGGGGTCGGCTCAGGGCGATACTGTGTGGGTGGAACACTGGATTGACCGCCAGTCGGAGTGGCATGGCTCTCGCACTCAGTTGCTTGACCTATTTGACAACGGCGACTACCGTGTGGTGATGCGCGATGCCGCTACCGGACACGACCTTTATTCCCGCGGCTACAGCAACCTCTTCCGCGAGTATAAGGATACTCCGGAGGGCAAGACCACCGTCAAACGTTTCCAGGAGGTGTTGCTGATGCCTATGCCGAAGGTTAAGGTGTTGATTTCTTTGCAGAAACGAGACAATGTAACCAAGAAGCTTTATGATCAGACGGTAGTGACATTTGACCCGGATGAGCAGGAATTGTCTGTCGTTGGGGTCCCTTTGCTGGTAGTGCCCTATGAAATCAACGGCAGCCCCTCGAAGAAGCTTGATTTGGCCTTTGTGATGCAGGGATTTGACGAGGATACTGCCTATTACAACAGTGTCTGCCGCCGCATGGCTGAGGGCTTTTTCCTCAACGAGCCGTTCCGCAGCCATCGCAACGACTTCAACCTCTATTTCGTTCGCGGCGAGGTGGGAGTGGAGTACAACACTCTGGGGTCCGACCGCTATGCGATGACCTTCAACCTGTGGCAGTTGCACGATGTGTTGGGCGACACGCCCTGCGACCATATCATCATCGTCATCAACAACAGGAAATATGGAGGTGGTGCAATATACAACTTCTACTCGGTCAGTTCGTTGCACGATATGGCCGAGATGGTGCTGACGCATGAGCTGGGTCATGGCATCGGCGGTTTGGCCGACGAGTATGTGGACGAGGATCTTTCGTATGGCAACCTGCATGTCAATGACTATGAACCGTTGGAACCTAACATTACGAACCTTAAGGACTTTGATAGCAAGTGGAAGTCGCTGTTGCCAGAGGACACTCCCATTCCCACGCCCGATTGTGACGTTCCGCGTGGCGAGAATGGCCCACTGGGTGTCTATGAGGGCGCGGGTTATGCCAGTAAGGGTGTCTATCGCCCTGTAATGCACTGCATGATGCACGATTACGCACCCTTCTGCCCCGTCTGCAGCAAACGGCTGACGGAGGTGATTAAAATGTATACAAGATGAAAAGGATATTGATTGGTCTGATGGGCCTAATGGGGCTAATGGCCCTGATGGGGCTGACAGGGTGCGAGAAGGAGGGTTTCGCGGTGGATGATGGAGGCGTGAAGCTGGAGTTTTCATCAGACACGCTATCGTTTGACACTGTTTTTACCACCATCGGCACTGCGACGCGCATGGTGACGGTGCGTAACCACACGAAAGACAATCTGAAACTCAGTACGGTAACCCTTGCCGGTGGATCGGCAAGCAGGTTCCGCATGAATGTTGACGGCGACACGTCGCTTGTGGCGCGTGACATAGAGATTGAGGCTGGCGACAGTATCTTTATTTTTGTGCAAGCCAACATCAACCCCAGCGATGTCACAACCCCTTTCCTAGTGGAGGATGCCATCGTTTTCAGCAACGGGCAGCGTCTGGTGCTGACGGCATGGGGAAGGAATGCCGTGTATCACAGATTGTTGCCTTCCGACAGCACATGGTTCGCGATTATCGACTGCGAGAACTGGGACCACACGCGTCCGCATGTCTTTATCGACCCGGCGGCGGTGCTCGATGGCCACACGCTGACGTTGCGCGACGGCGACGAACTTTACTTCGGTGACGGGACCATGCTTATCATCGACTCCAATGCCCACCTGCGGGCACAGGGGACTGCCGAAACGCCTGTGCTGTTCACCTCGCTGCGTCACGATGGATGGTACGATTTCTTGCCGGGTCAGTGGCAGACCCTTTGGCTCTACAACTATAGCATCGGTAACCTTATCGACCATGCGGTGATTGAGAATGCGGTGGGAGGTATCCGTTGCTATCCGGGAGCACAGCTCATGGTGACGAATACCGTGGTTCGCAACATGAGTGACTGTGGCATCGTGGGGCAGGGCGCCTCCATCACGGGACGCAACCTGCTGGTCTATGACTGTCTGGCCGGTTTCACGGCCTTGATGGGCGGTAGCTACGATTTCCGAGGATGCACTTTTGCCAACTACTGGAGCTACACGGCGCGCAAGATAGAGAACGTTGTGTTGAGCAACAATATGAATGTCGTGGTCGACAACCAGATTGTCACTGTCGGTGGCAACCTGCTGAAGGCTGACTTCCGCGACTGCATCATCTGGGGTACATACCGGAAGGAGGTGCTGTTGAGTGAGTTGGAGGGTTATGAGATGAATTATAATTTCGACCTCCATAGCATTGTCAAAGGCGGTACATGGAGTGAGGATCCCCTCTTCACCGACCCCTATGAGGATGACTACACGCTGCAGGAGAACTCTCCGGCGCAAGGAATAGGTTATCAATTTGAAAATTAGTGGATTTATGTACGAATATTTTGAAGGAAAATTGGCGTCCCTGGAGCCTACGCAGGCCGTGATTGACTGTGGCGGCGTGGGATATCTGCTGGAGATTACACTGAATACGTATGAGGCTTTGCGCAGGATAGGAGAGGTGCGGGTGAAGCTCTATGCCCACCTCGTTGTCCGCGAGGATGTACAGCAACTCTATGGCTTCTATGATATGGCAGAGCGCGAGATGTTCCGCATTCTGGTGAGTGTGAATGGTGTGGGCAACCAGACGGCACGTGTCATGCTGTCGAGCTTGACGGTCGACGAACTGCGCAATGCCATCCAGACGCAGGATGTGAAGAAAGTGCAGCGTGTGAAAGGTATCGGGGCGAAGACTGCCCAGCGCATTGTACTGGAACTGGTAGACAAGGTGGGTGTAGTGAGTTCGGAGTTCGGAGTTCGGAGTTCGGAGGCGAACACGCAGGCGCGCGACGAGGCTATGACGGCTCTCATTATGCTTGGTTTCGCCAAGCCTGCCGTGGAGAAACTCCTCATGGGCACCGACTGGAAGAATGCCGACGGAACCCCCATGACTGTCGAGGAGATTATCAAGGAAGGCCTGAAGAGGCTCTGATTTCCCCTTTTTATATTTATTTTATTTTCGCGTGCAATATTTTTTGTTAAGTTGCGTTTATGTAGGGTTAAAGCTGAAAAGTAGAAGACTCTAGATTGAAGTACGTAACTCGATATATACTCCTTATTGCGCTGATACTGTGCGTACACACGAGTGTGTGGGGACAGAGTGATTCCGTGGATTTCCGTCCGATGGGCAGTGGCTACATGCCCAGTGGCGTAAGGGATACGGTGGTCTATGATGCCGAGCATGGCGACTATGTGAAGGTGAGGAAAGTGGGCGATGTGGAAATCAGTCGCGAGTATATGACTTTTGAGGACTATGAGGACTGGAAGATGGAGCAGCTGATGCGCGACTACTGGGATGAGAAGCGTGGCGGCACGGTGCTCGACAACAGTTCGGGTGGCCTGTTGAGCAAGATTCCCGGCTTCAATCAGATTAGCCAGAAGCTCGAAGCCCTGATGGGCAAACCCGAGATTAAGATTACCCCCAGCGGTAGCGCTGAACTGACGTTCCAGATAGTGAACAACTACCGTGACGACCCGCAGCGCGATGCCAGTGAACGCAGTGTGACGACTTTCGACTTCGACGAGAATCTGCAGATTAACCTCAACGCCAAGATTGGCGACCTCATCAGTTTCGATATTAACCACAACACCAATGCCACCTTCGACTTCGAGAACCAGCTGAAGTTGAAATACGAAGGCAAGGAGGATGATATCTTGCAACTCTTTGAAGCTGCGGACATCTCGTTCCCGCTGAATACTACCCTTATCAAGGGCAGTCAGCAGCTTTTTGGTTTCCATACCAAGCTCAAGTTCGGTAAATTGACCATCGATGCTGTGGTGAGTGAGAAGGAGACGAGTACGGAAAATATGCAGGTGAAAGGTGGCGCCAGCAGCCATGAGTTCGAGATTCGTGCCGACGAATATGAAGAGAACCGTCACTACTTCATTGCGCAATATTTCTACGACAACTACAACAAAGCCATGAGTACACTGCCCGTGGTGAACTCGAATATCAAGATTCTCCGTATTGAGGTGTGGAGGACGAATGTAGGTGCTGCGGTGACACAGAACCGCAATATCCTTGCCCTCACCGACCTTGGCGAGGGAAATCCGTCGAACTCCCGTGTGCATGGCAGTGGCCCCCAGAAGCCGAGCAACAATGCCAACGACCTGCTGTCTTTGGTGAACCCATCCAGCGTGCGCAGCGTCAACTCTGTTACAAGCTATATGCAGGGTCTTGGCATGACGGGAGGCGTCGATTATGAAAAAGTGGAGAGTGCACGCTTGCTGCCCTCCAACGAGTATACCTTCAACCGGGAGTTGGGCTTTATTACTCTCAACCAGCCGTTGAGCAATGATCAGGTGTTGGCGGTGGCCTTCCAATATCAGGTGGTGGGCGACACCAATGTCTACCAGGTGGGTGAGTTGACTACCGATGGTGTGAATGACCCCAATACCCTCATTGTGAAATTGCTGAAGAGTACCGCCGTAAATACCCATGGCCCGTTGTGGAAACTGATGATGAAGAATGTCTATTTCCTGAAGAGTAGCCAGTTGAGCCGTGAAAACTTCCGCCTGAATGTGCTCTATGAGAGTCAGGATGGCGGAGTCGGTGTGGGATTTTTCACCGAGGGCCCGAAGCAGGGCATACCGCTCATTGAACTCTTCGGCATGGACCGCATGGATGCCAGCCAGAGCTATTATTATGCCGATGGCGTGTTCGACTGGTTTGACTCGGCAGCCTTTAGGGGAGGCTTGATCCAGGCTTCGACAGGTCGTGTGTTTTTCCCCTATGTGGAGCCTTTTGGTAAAGACTTGAGGGCAATACTTGGAGATGAGACTATGGCCAACCGTTATTGCTACGACTCCCTCTACACGATGACGCAGGCATTGGCTCGGCAGTATGCCGAGCGCAACCGATTCTATCTGGAGGGTTACTATACCAGCACGGTGAGCGGTGAAATAAGCTTGGGCTATAGTGTGACGCAGGGAAGCGTCACTGTGACTGCCGGCGGCATGCCACTGATAGAGAACGTGGACTACACGGTGGATTATACCATGGGCACTGTGCGTATCATCAACGAGAGTATCCTCTCTTCGGGTACGCCTATCAGCGTAAGTTCGGAGAATAACTCGTTCAGCATGACGACAAAGCGTTTGCTGGGCCTGCATCTGAACTATGAAATCCAGCCCGACTTTAACATTGGTGCCACGGCGATGAACCTGCATGAGAAGCCGATGACACAGAAGAATAATTTCGGTGACGAGCCGACGAGCAACAGTATCTGGGGTCTGGATGTGAATTATCGCAGCGAGGTTCCGTTCATCACCAAGTTGATTGACCTGCTCCCTGGCATCGATACCAAAGCCCCGTCGAACCTCAGCCTCACGGCCGAGTTTGCCCATTTCATCCCCGGTATGAGCAGCACCGGCAGTGAGGAAGGCAGTGTGAGCTATGTCGATGACTTCGAGGGTGCCGAAAGCAATATCAATCTGACGACGGTAAACTCATGGGTTTTGGCTAGTACGCCGCAAGATTACCGTATGTCGATGTCCATGTTCCCCGAAACGGCTCCCGGCAGCGGACTCGACTACGGCAAGAACCGTGCCAAGTTGGCATGGTACCGTATTAGCAATGATTTCTACCAGACAAGCACGCGTCCCGGCAATATCTCGCTCGACGACCTGTCGAAACCCTACGCCCGTCGCATTTATGAGCAGGAGGTGTTCCCCAACAAAGACCGTGTGGCCGGCCAGCCGACGTATCTTTACGAACTTAACCTGGCATACTATCCAGAGGAAAAAGGCCCATACAACTATGATGTGGCACCCACGGCTTTCAGTGCAGGTATCACAGACAGCGGTATGCTGGTGAACCCCGCGAGCCGATGGGGCGGTATCATGCGTAAACTTGATTACACTGATTTTGAGACCCAAAACATCGAAACCATCGAGTTCTGGTTGATGGATCCTTTCATTGACAATCCTAACCATCATGGAGGAAAACTTTATATCAACCTTGGCGATGTGAGTGAGGATATCCTGCGTGATGGGCGGAAGGCATTTGAGAATGGTCTACCGACGAGTACCACGGTGGAAAATGTCGACACCACCATCTGGGGTCGTGTGCCTACCACACAGCCTATTGTCAACGCTTTCGACAACAATGCCGATAGTCGCATGTATCAGGATGTGGGATATGACGGATTGGGTTCGACTCATGGTTTGCAAGACGAGCAGTCATTCTTCCAGTGGTATCTTGACGCCATCGCCGACCGCTATGGCACAACATCGGAGGCTTATCAGAAAGCTGTCGCCGACCCGTCGAGCGATGATTTCCGATACTTCCGTAGTTCGTATTACGACGACAACGACGTGAAGGTCAATGACCGCTATAAGTTATACAACAACCCAGAGGGCAACTCGCCGGTGGATGAGGACAGCGATGAGGAATACATGACTAGCGCCAGCGCCTACCCTAATGTGGAGGATATCAACAAGGACAACACTCTCAGTGAGGCCGAAAACTATTACCAGTATGTCATCGACCTTAGTCCAGACCAGATGGTTATTGGACAGAATCACATTGTTGACATTCAGGAGGCCCGAAACATCCAGTTGGCTAATGGAGAGACGACAAACTGCAGGTGGTACCAGTTCCGCATTCCTATCCGTGAGCCGGACTCGAAGGTGGGCAACATCAACGGATTTCAGTCCATCCGATTCATGAGAATGTTCCTCAATCAGTTCGACGAACCCGTCATCCTGCGTTTCGCTACCCTTGACCTTGTCTATTCCACATGGCGTAAATATAGCGAAGACCTGTTGCAGCCCGGTGACTATACTACAGGCACCGGTTCGGAAACCAGTTTCAATATTTCGACAGTGAGTATTGAGGAGAATGGAAGTCGCCAGCCAGTGCCATACGTGTTGCCTCCGGGAATTGAGCGCGAGGAGTGGTATTCGAGTGGCAACAGTTACACACAACTCAATGAACAGTCTTTGGAATTGGATGTTGACAAGTTGTCCAGTGGCGATGCCCGTGCAGTTTACCGCTCTACTGCCTATGATTTGCGCCAGTATGGTCATCTGAAGATGTTTGTCCATGCTGAGCAGATGTACGCCTCCGACCAGATGCAGGATGATGACTTGGTGCTCTTTGTACGACTGGGTACTGACTATACAGGCAACTATTACGAATATGAGCTGCCATTGAAACTGACGCCGTGGTATACCACTAGCGATGATCCTGATGCTATTTGGCCGCGCGCTAATCAGGTGGACATTGATTTGCAGAAACTCACGGAAATAAAGACCAACCGCAATAAGAAGATTCGTCACGGAGAGTCGGGCTACGCACCGACATTACTCTATAGCGAGATGGTTGATGGAAGGAAATATACAGTCCTGGGTACGCCTAACTTGGGTAAGGTTAAGGTTATTATGATTGGAGTGCGTAATCCCAAGAAAGAGAGTCTGACTGATGGTAACAATATGTTGCCGAAGTCGGCTACAGTGTGGATTAATGAGTTGCGCCTGACTGATTATATCAACAAAGGCGGCTGGGCTGCGATGGCATTGGCTCGTACCAACCTGGCTGATGTGGGTAATCTGTCTCTCTATGGAAGTTACACCACGGCTCATTTTGGTAACTTGGAAGACCCTTTGGTTAAAGAAGAACTGGTGAATACGCTCACCTTCCAGACTACTTTTGACATTGAGTTGGCAAAGTTCCTTCCTGAGGAATGGGGACTGCATATACCGTTTTATATAGATTATAGCCGTGAGATAGGCAGTCCGGAATACAATCCCTATAATCCTGATGTGCTTCTGAGTGACGACTTGTCCACCTATGCCACGAGGGCTGAGAAGGATAGTGTGAAACAGATGACGCAACGTAGGAAGAGTACTACCAATATCACTCTGGCTAATGTCAGGAAAGACAGGGTGGGGAAGGACAATTTAAAGCAGCATATCTACGATATTGAGAACTTTGCATTTTCCTACGCTTATAGTGGGGAGCGGTCGAGCGACGAAAATATTGAATACTATAACAAAGATCAGCATCGAGGAGGATTTACCTACTCTTATAGTCTACAACCTGAGCCGGTGAAACCCTTTGATAAGGTGAAACTTTTCCGAAGTAAGGCGTGGAAAATACTGAAGGAGTTCAATTTTTATTATCTGCCGAAGAGCTTGAGTTTCTCTACCGAGATATATCGTGACTATGAGGAGTCGTTGTTACGTAACAAAAGCGCGGCGCTTGTGATTATCAAGCCTACATATTTTAAGCAGTTTACGTGGCAACGTACTTATGGATTACAGTACGACCTGATGCGCACGTTGCGCATCCAGTATTCGGCCAATGCCAATGCCCGTATTGAGGAACCTGTGGGAAGGATGACCTCGTCTGCCAGTGATTCTATTTGGCAATCGTTCCTTCATGGAGGCACGATGCAAAACTTCCAGCAGACCATCAATGTTACCTATGATTTGCCCATCAATAAGTTGCCTTACCTCGACTTTCTCCGTGCCCCAATCAGCTATCGTACTAATTATGTTTACCAAGGTACTACCCAAGCATTGCAATCTCTTGGTTCCACGCTACAGGGATCATCGACAATACAGCTTACTGCGAATGCCAATTTCCAAAATTTTTACAACAAGTTCAAATTGTTGAAGGATGCTAACGCGCAGAAGCCTGCTTCCAAGAAACCACAGGTGAAGAACGAAAAGAACCAGCCCAAGATGAGTCTTCAGGATTCTACGGCCATGGCTGATAGTCTGCGACGTGAGCACTTTAAGGAGATTATGAGAAATATTGGCTATTGGGGCCTGCGGTTGGTGACTTGTGTGAAGGATGTGAATATTCAGTACGGCATCACCAATGGATCGCGTATCCCGGGATATATGGGTGAACCCAAGTATGTGGGGCTCGATCCGAGAAACCAATGGAGTCCTGGTCTGGGTTACGTGTTGGGTTATGATATGGATGTTGCAGAAGACCTGCTCCGCAACGACCTTCTGTCAAGAGACACTCTTTTCAACTCCCCCCACGAGATGACATCCAACCGTACTTTGTCGTTACAGGCCAATGTGGAGCCTGTCCGCGATCTCAAGATTGCGGTGACGGCCACACAAAATTATAACAGCCGTGAGGAGTACTACTACAAGTATCTTTCTGAACGTGGAGGTGTCGTAGGACCTTTATCGGAGCGTACGACTGGTTCCTACACCACTACCACATGGAGTTTCCTTACGGCTTTTAGCAATGCCGACGACCTCTTTGCCCAGTTCCTTGAAAATCGTTCTGTTGTTGCTGAGCGTTTGGCAGCAGCCAACCCGGATCCTTATACCGACCAGATGGTCCTTGATTCGATGAACGGCAACTATTATCCTGCGGGTTACAGCGCTAACTCGCAAACAGTATTGCTTACAGCTTTTCTGGCTACCTACACAGGAAGAGATGCCAAAAGTATGGGATTTTCCCCCTTCCAGCGGTTCCCATTGCCGAACTGGAATATCAACTACAATGGCCTCAATAAAATCCAGTTCTTAAAGAAGTGGTTTACCAACATTACTCTCTCGCATCGTTACGCATCGACCTATAGTATGGGCAATTTCTATACCGATGCTACAATTTCGGGCCTCAGTGACTATGACTATGGCAATGAGACAGTACTCAACAGCACGGGTGACTATGTGCCTCCAGTCTCCATGGAAGGTGTGCAGATTACCGAGCAGTTTAATCCTCTCATCCGCATTTCGGTCAATATGGTCAACAGCTTCCAGTTCAACTTCTCGCTTCAGCGTAACCGCACATTGATGCTTTCCTTTTCCAATAATCAGCTCACCGAGACCACCCGTAAGGGCTTCACCATTGGGGCCGGTTATCGCTTCAAGGATGTCTCTTTCAATGTCCGGTTTGCCGACAAGACCCATAAACTCAAGAGTGACATTCTGGTACAGCTTAACCTTACTTACAACTCGAACATGACCAATATACGCAAAATAAACCAGAATTTGAGCCAGATTTCTTCTGGTAGTTCTGTCTGGATGGCGGAACTGAGTGGAGAATACGCTCTCACTACGTCCCTTACGGTAAAAGCATTTTTCCAGACCAATATCAACACGCCTTACATCTCCAATGCCTATCCTAATTCGACGACCAAAGGCGGTTTAACCATTAGATTTTCCTTTTAGATGAAAAAAGACAGGTTTAATAATTTTGACGACGAAGTGCGCGAATTGGTGCTCGACTTTGAGAATACTGTTCTCAAGGGCCAGGCGCGGTTTTTTGATGTCGACGAGTTGGAGGTAATTATCGACTATTACTTCGAGGTGGGTGACAAGCATCCGTTAGAAGCTGCTGTGGAGTATGCCGAGAAGCTCTATCCCAATAGTACAACCATCCGTCTTCGTCGAGCCCATCTCATGATGTCGCATGAACAATATTCTCAGGCCCTCAAGGTCCTCAACCAGATGCGCGAGGCCGAGCCCCAGAATACCGACGTGGCTTATTCCCTTGGTGTGGCCAACGGCGCTGTGGGAGACTCTCGGAAGGCTATAGCATATTTCAAGGAAGCTGCCACTGACGGCTGGATGCTTGGCCGGGTCTATTCAAACATGGCGGAGGAATATTATAAACTCAAGGATTACGATGCCGCCATTAACTGCTACCGAAAGGCCATGGAGAGCGACTCCTGCGATGATATCGCCATCTACAATTACTATGATGTTTGCTTTGAGGCTGGCCGCATTGAGCAAGCCGTGGACTACCTCAGCGAATATGTCAAGAAGAACCCCTACAGTCGTGAGAGTTGGTATTGTCTTGGTTGCGCTTATCGCGACCTTACGCTTTATGAGAAGGCTGTTGATGCTTTTGAATATGCCATAGCCATCGACAAGGGCTATACTGAAGCTTATATCGCACTCTCTCAGACTCAGGATTTCATGGGTAACACTGCCGAGGCTGTGACAACCATGTTGCGTGTCCTCGACTACTGCGACGACCGCGCCCATGTTTACCGAACTATCGGCTCTCTATATGCCCGAGAGGCTAACTACGATACTGCCATGGCTTACTTTAAGAAGGCTGTTGAGGAAAATCCTGCCGATGCCGAAGCGTATGCATCCTTGGCGCTCTGTTATCTTGAACTTGGCGACACCTGTACGGCGGTCTCCAAAGTCAATCGGGCGCTTATGTTTGATGAGGCTACACCAATGGATTCTAACGATGGACGAGATCCCAAACACGATGCACCAGGCAATCCCAATGTACTTTGTGCTGCTGCCATGATCTACGACGCCATTGGCGAGTTCTACAAGGCATCCGAATACTTTGAGCAGATGATTGCCACGGGGATCTATGACGAACATCAGTGTCAGCTTTATACTCAGTTCCTTTTCAATCACAAGGTTTATGACATTGTTATCCAATTTGGCGAGGAATCCCTTGAGGTTTACCCACATAGCTCCTTCTATTGTACCTATCTTGCTGCTTCCTATTTCTATACCAATCGTTACAACAAAGCCCGCAAGATGCTGCCTTATGTGTCGCCTGCCTTGCTGGCCGAGATTTGTCCCGAACTAATTATGCATCCCCTACTGGGACCATTGGTGCCAACGGATCCTTATAATAAATCCCTTGAACAAAAAAAGTAATGATATGAAACGATGCTTACAAATAATGATGCTCTTGGCGACGTTGTTTATCGCCGTCCCTGTCCGTTCTCAAGAAGGCGTGGGTGTGGCTGAGGCTGTCCGTGGTGATACTGCCTCGTCGGGCTTTGTGGCGACCGCACTCCATTGGTACGACTCCCACATGAACTATTGGGCTGTTGGTGGTCTTATGGCTGTCGAGAGTTCTTTTGTGCCTTTCCCCTCAGAGGTGGTTATTCCGCCGGCAGTCTATGTGGCAGCCAATCCAGAAGGAAAGAGTGGTATGAAGATATGGCTTGTGGTGCTTTTCGGTACTTTGGGCGCGCTCTTTGGCGCCCTTATAAATTATTTTCTCTCGCGTTGGCTGGGACGCCCCATTATTTATGCATTTGTCGATAGCAAGTGGGGACACCTGCTGAATCTTTCGGGTGAGAAAATGGAACGTGCCGAGAAATATTTTAACGACCACGGCGTGATGTCAACCTTCATCGGGCGCCTCATTCCCGTCATTCGTCAGCTTATCTCCATTCCTGCAGGTCTCAGTAAGATGAATATCTTGTCATTCTCTTTTTATACTACACTTGGAGCCCTTGTTTGGAATTGTGTGTTGGCTCTTCTTGGTTGGCTTGCCTATCAGGCTGCAGATCCCGGTGTTATTGAGCGATATAGTAGCCTTCTTAGTTATGTTATCATCGGCATTTTTGTTGCCGTGGTTGCATTCTTCACTATTCGTTATTTCGTTAAAAAGAGAGAGAAATGAACCTCCGAGACCAATTTCCTATTCTTGATGTAACGGTTCATGGCCGTCAGTTGGTGTATCTCGACAATGCCGCTACCACGCAGAAACCCTTGCGTGTTATTGCGGCTTTGGATGGCTACTATCGTACCCTCAACAGTAATATCCATCGTGGAGCTCATCACCTTGCCACTGAGGCTACGGAGCGATATGAAATGGTACGTCGTCAGGTACAGTCCTTCATAAACGCCCGTTACCACCATGAGATTGTCTTCACTCGTGGCACCACCGAGAGTATCAACCTTGTGGCCTCTTCCTTCAGCCACCGTTATTTTACTGGTGACGATGAGGTTATTGTCTCGGGCATGGAGCACCACTCCGATATTGTCCCTTGGCAACTGGCCGGGGCCACGCTGCGTCCCATCCCATTCAGCGATGAGGGCGTTCTCGACCTTGAGGCGTATGAAAAACTTTTCACCCTCAAGACCCGCATTGTGGCTGTCAACCACGTCTCCAATACCCTTGGCACCATCAATCCCATCAAACGCATTATCGATATTGCCCATGCACACAACGTGCCTGTGCTTATTGATGGAGCCCAGGCCATTTCTCACCTCAAGGTCGACGTGCAGGCTCTGGGTTGTGACTTCTACTGCTTCTCAGGACACAAGATGTACGGTCCTATGGGTGTCGGCGTCATGTATGGCCGAGAGGAACTTCTCAATGAGATGCCGCCTTATCAGGGGGGGGGAGAAATGATTGAAAATGTTTCTTTCGAGCGTACTACCTACAATGCTTTGCCCTTCAAGTTCGAGGCTGGCACGCCCTCCGTGGGTGATGTCATAGGCCTCGGTGAAGCTATCAACTTCATGCAGGAAGTGGGTGTAGAGACCATTGCTTCTCATGAGGACGAGCTCCTGAGGTATGCAACCTCTATGCTTTCCCAGTTGCCAGGCCTCTGCATCTATGGTACCGCCCCAGAAAAAACCTCCGTGCTCTCTTTCCTCATCGGCGACGCACACCCCTATGATGTGGGCACCCTCCTCGATCAGTTCGGCATCGCCGTCCGTACAGGTCATCACTGCACGCAGCCCATCATGGACCGTTACGGTATTCCTGGTACTGTGCGAGCCTCCTTTGCCGTCTACAACACCCACGAAGAAGTTGACCGTCTTTTCGGTGCCATGCAACGAATAATACCAATGTTACAATAATGTTACAGACATTACATATTGAGAACTATGCTCTTATTCGGGAGACGGACATCGTCTTCGGGCCTGGATTCGTGGCCATTACAGGTGAGACGGGGGCTGGCAAAAGCATTATGCTTGGGGCGTTGGGATTACTGTTGGGGCAACGGGCCGACAGCGCGGTGCTGGCTGACAAGGA
This sequence comes from uncultured Bacteroidales bacterium, assembly GCA_900318835.1. Taxonomy (GTDB): domain Bacteria; phylum Bacteroidota; class Bacteroidia; order Bacteroidales; family P3; genus Colimorpha. The sequence goes on along the minus strand of ONLW01000003.1, from coordinate 36,410 downwards.
TCGTAAGTGTGTTGTCGAAGCACAGTTTGATGTCAGAGGCCTCGACCTTAAGGCTCTCTTCACCGAGGCCGATGTCGACTACGATGATATACTTATCTTGCGACGTGAAATCACCTCCTCGGGCAAGAGCCGTGCCTTCGTCAACGATACCCCCGTGCAACTCCCCTTTTTGAAAGTTCTTGCTCCGCATATTCTCGATATTCACTCTCAACACCAGACACTCACCCTTGCCGACAGTGCCTTCCGCTTCGCTCTATTGGACTCGATTATTACGAAATCACGTGACAACGGAATCACGGCATCCTATACTGCATCCTATCGAGAATATACTGCCCTCAAGCACGAGCTTGAGACCCTCACCTCTGAGGAGACCCAAAATCGTAAAGAGCAAGATTATCTGCAGTTTCAATATGATGAGCTTGCTGCTGCGCACCTTGTGGCGGGCGAGCAGGAACCCCTAGAGCAGGAGGCTCAGCTCCTCGCCCATGCTGAGAGTGTACGCGAAGCATTAGCCACCACTGCCACGCTTCTTGACGACGATTCCGGGCAGTCCGTTCTCGCTCGTTTGCGTCAGGCTAAGGGCAGCCTCTCCCATATCGCTGCTTTCCATTCCGAGGCGGAAAATCTCCTTGCGCGCATTGACTCATCCCTCATTGAGCTCGATGACATCAATAACACCCTCTCCTCGTTGGCTGATACTATTAGTTACAGTCCTGAGCGTCAGCAGGAGGTCGATGAACGTCTGGCCCTTCTCTATCGCCTGCAGAAGAAACATGGTGTGGAGACGGTAGCTGAACTCATCGCTTTGCGCAACGACCTCGATGGCCGTCTTCAGAATATTGCTACCCTTGATGACCGTATTCAGGCCCTCATGGAGCAGGTTGATAAGGCTTTTGGCACTCTCCAACAGGCTGCCGAGGCCCTTACCTCTGCCCGCCGGAAGGCAGGCGACAGCCTCGCCAAGACTATCCTCCCTATCCTGAAAGACTTAGGAATGCCTGAGGCTCGCTTCGAGGTATACCTCAGTCCTGCTGCCGACTATGGGCCTCGGGGACACGATGTGGTTGCCTTCCTCTTCAATGCTAACCGTGGCGGCGACCTTCGCGACCTCGCCAAAGTGGCTTCCGGCGGCGAGCTCTCTCGTCTTATGCTTGCCATCAAGGCCGTAGGCACCTCTTCGCAGACACTCATCTTCGACGAAATTGATTCGGGTGTCTCCGGTGACATCTCGGTGGCTGTGGGTACGCTTATGCAGCGTATGGCTGGGCACGCGCAGGTCATCGCTATTACCCACCTACCGCAGATTGCCGCCTGTGCCAGCCAGCATCTTAAGGTCTACAAGGAGAACGACGCTGACCGCACTATCTCGCGCCTCCGCGAACTCTCTTCCGAGGAACGCGTCATCGAGGTTGCCACGATGCTCTCCTCCGATCCTCCAACCTCCGCCGCCCTACAAACTGCCAAGGAATTAATGGCTTAAATGCTGATTGGATGAAATATTACCTCGTTGGATATATGTATTGTGGCAAGACCACTTTTGGCCGCAAGCTGGCCGAGGCTCGTGGTATGGATTACCTCGACCTCGACCGAGCCTTTGAGGCACGCTACCACTATACTGTGCCACGATTCTTCTCTGTCTTCGGCGAGGAGGCTTTCCGCAAACTTGAGTCCCAGATGTTGCGCAACACGGCCGACCTTGACAACATTGTCATCGCTACCGGCGGTGGCACCCCTTGTCACTCCGGCAATATGGATTTTATCCTTGAAAACGGCACTGCCATCTACCTCCAGATGACCGTCGACGCCCTAATGGAGCGCGCCCTCCGCAGCCGTAACCCACGGCCTCTCATGCGCGGTCTCTCTCCCGACGCCCTCCGCCAAAAGATGTCTTCCCAGCTAAAAGAAAGGGAGCCCTTCTATCTACGGGCCCCCATTATCCTTGATGGTGTTAATCCGCAATTATTCTAACTAATAATGTAATGCTAGCCCTACTAGTACTCAAACGCACTCCCTCCCAGAAACTCGCGCATAATCGAGTTGTAGGGGATGAACTTGTCGTCTATCGGTAGCAGCAGTTCAGAGAAGTCGAGCAGTTGGCGGGCGATGGAGTACTCTTCGCAATCTTCGGGCACCTGCTTCAGCAACGGCTCGGCATAGCGCTTCAGCACACCCAACTCGTAGAGCAGGGCCGAGTTGAACATTACGTTGGCATTCTCCTGATAGGGGAAGATGTGCTTCCTCTCGCCACGCACCACCTCGGGCCATCGCCGCAGGGTTTCATAGGCGTTCCAACCACGGTAGTTGTTGTCCCTTACGATGCGGCGCACTAGCCGGTTGTCGGTGCCGTGGATGATGTTCTGGTCGTCGATGGAGAGCTGCGTGAGGGCGCTGACATAGACCTTGAACTTTAGTCCATCGTTAATATCTGCCGTGAGTTTGGGGTTCAAGGCGTGGATGCCCTCCACGACGAGAATGCTCCGCGGCCCAAGTTTCAGCGTCTTGCCGCTGAAGTAGGGTTCACCTTTCTTGAAGTCGAAGGTGGGTGTTTTCACCTCTTCGCCACGGAAAAGGCGATTGAGGTGGTCGTTGAGCATCGGGATGTCGAGGGCGTCGACGCTCTCGAAGTCGTACTCGCCGTTGGGTAGCTTGGGCGTGCGGTCGCGTCCGAGGAAGTAGTCGTCGAGCGACAGCTGATTGACGTCGTATCCCAGTACGCTCAATTGCACACTGAGGCGGCGGCACGAGGTTGTCTTGCCGCTGCTCGACGGTCCGGCTAACAGCACCATTTTGGCGCCGCTCTGGCGCACTTGGTCGGCAATTTCGGCATACTTCTTCTCATGCAGTGCCTCAGCCAGCAGGATGAGATTCTGGCCACCGCCGTTGAAGACGATGCGGTTGTAGTCCGAGATGGTCTCCATGTGCATTAGTTCGGTCCAGCGGTAGTGTTCGCGGAAGATGGCGAAGAGTTTGGGTGTCTCGGTGTAGAGCGACAGTTTGTCGGGGTGTTCGGGGTCGGCGCACTGTAACATGTAGCCGTCTTCGCCATACTGGCGGAAGTCCCAGGTCGTCAGGCATCCTGTGCTGGGTGCCAGCTTGCCGTTGATTTTATGGATGGTGTCGCCCAAGAAGCTCATTTCGATGTAGAGCTGTTTGAGGTGTTCCAGGATATAGAACGTCTTCGGCATGTTGAGCGGGCGGATGAGCTCTTTGGCGTCTGTCATGAGCATGGTCTTGGCGGTGAAAGGCAAGTCGGCCTCTTGCAACTCAATCATGCGGTCGCGCACTGCGCGGCAGACCTCGTCGTTGGGTGGCAGCGGCATGCTTTCAGGTGCCGTGGTGATGCGGCAGTAGAATCCGTTCTGCAGCGAGTGATCGATGCTCAGCCGGGCCTGGGGGTAGCAGTCGTGCACAGCCTTGTAGAGCATCATCTGCAGTGCGTTGCGGTACATGCGGAATCCTTGGCGACTCGTGATGTCGAGCAGTTGGATGGTCTTGGGATTGTAGATGCGGTATTGCAGGGGCTTCACGGTGTTGTTCACCAAGGCACCGAGGACCGGCCACGGCGCCTTGCCGTCGGCCAAGGTCTTCTGCTTCACATATTCTTCCGCCAGCTGAGCTAGGGTTGTCCCTTGCTCAACAGTCATTCTCTTGCCGGTATTCACCAGCACAATTTCCACTTGATTCATATTTTTTCTAGTGGTTAAGAAGATAAGTAGTTAAGTAGTTAAGGCAAATGTTTTGCCTTGGCTTACTCATCCCAACTTTGTCTATTTTTATTGAAATAATATAACTATTTAGGATTTTACTTGTCTCTTCTATTTCGACAAGCATGGCTTGCGCCTCATCATAGGATATGTAGTTGAAATCGTTTGATAAATAGATATAGCATCGACACTCTTCCAAACTTCCCTGTGAGTAGTTGTAGAATCGTAGTTTATCGTCTTTCCCTATTCGTTTATAACCTTCGGCAATATTTGCGGCTATAGAAACGGCAGCACGTTGAAATTGAGAAGTCAAACCGAAACTTTCGTCGGAAGGAAATCTTTTTGTGATGCGGTATACATGGTTGATAAAGATGCGTGCTTTTTGCCATGCAATAACATCCTCAAACCGTGCTGTCATAATAGGTATTGCCTTAGCTACAGTCTACGTAACTACTTAAGAAGCCATCGTCTCCTCAATCTCCTTTACAGTCTTCGGGATGGGCTTGCCGAGAACGCGGCAGCCGGTCTCCGTCACCAGGATGTCGTCCTCGATGCGGATGCCGCCGAAGTCTTTCCATTTCTCCAGTTCGTCGAAGTTCACAAAGTCTTTGTTGGTGCCCTCGGCGCGCCATTTGTCTATCAGCGCGGGGATGAAGTAGCATCCGGGTTCGTCGGTGATGACGAAACCGGGCTGTAGCCTCCGGCCGCAGCGCAGGCTCCCCAGACCGAACTGCTCACTGGGACGTGTCTCGTTGTCGTAGCCTACGTTGATTTGGCCGTAGTTCTCCATGTCGTGCACGTCGAGGCCCATCATGTGTCCCAGGCCGTGGGGCATCAGCAGGCTGTGGGCGCCGTTGGCCACGATGTCGTCCACCGAGCCCTTCAGGATGCCGAGGTTCTTGTATCCCTGTGCCAGCACGCGGCTCGCGGCGGTGTGCACCTCCTTGTAGGTGATGCCGGGACGGGTGACGCGTGCGGCCTCGAGGTTGGCGTTCAGCACTATCTCGTAGATGGTCTTCTGGCGCTCGTTGAACTTGCCGCCCACGGGAACGGTGCGCGTGATATCGGAGCAGTAGTTCATCGACGTCTCGCAGCCGGCGTCCATCACCAGCATGCGGCCTACCTCTAGGCGGTTGTTGTGGCCGTGGTTGTGGAGTGTCTCGCCGTGCACCGTCATGATGACGGGGAAGCTTACGGGGCCGTTGCCTTTCCAGGCTTCGCCCTCCATGAAGCCCGCCAGTTCGTATTCGTAGCGGCCCGGCATGGCCAACTTCATGGCGCCCACGTGCATGTTGTAGGCCGTGGCGATGGCTTTCTCAATCTCTTCGATCTCCTCGGCGCTCTTGATGCTGCGCTGCTTCACGCAGGCCAGGATAAGCTCCATCGAGGCGTGGCGGTTCACCGAGCCCAGCACCAGACCCAGCCACTCACTGAGGTCGGCACGGATATCGGCGCGGTAGGGTGGCAGATAGTGGGGAAGGGCAGAGGTGGGACGTTTGCCGTCGAGGTATTTCCTCAGGTCCTTCATCGAGCCGCTGTTCTCCACTCCCACGCTCTCGGCCAGCTCTTTAACGCTGGGCAGCGGACCGGTCCAAATGATGTCATCGATGTCGTAGTCGTTGGCGAAGAGGTAGTCCTTGCCCGTCTCACAGTCGAGTACGCCCACAAGGTCTTCCCTCTGCAGGCCGAAGAAATAGAGGAACGTGCTGTCCTGGCGGAACCAGTAGGTGTTGTCTTTGTAGTTGCACGGGGCCTCGTGGTTGCCTGGAAGGATGATGATGCCGTGGCCTACGTCCTTGCGCAGTTGCTCGCGGCGGGCGATATATGTCTCTTTCTTGAACATGGTGATATGTTTTTTTGTTATTTTTTCCGAAAAAATACTCCTTAATAACGAGGGAAAAAGGGTTTTATTGTACAAAATGCTAACTAGCTGACAACCACCTATCAACTCCCTATCAACTCCTAACCAACTCCTACCGTGGTAGGAGTTGGTAGGGTGTTGGTAGGGGGAAGGGAGGTATAAAAAACTACCTGCTACTAAAAGAAAACCTCTACGGAGTAAAAAAGTGGCCAATCTTTTAATTCCCGATCTCCTACAGTCTGTTGAAAAATATTTTTGGCGGATGAGAAAAAAAATGTATTTTTGCACAAATATATGGTACGCGGACGGAAAGGCGAAAATGGTGTAAGAGGTTTTGTCTCAGCATGAAGGGTGAATTCGCCATTGCTACCGGTGATTGTATTGTGGAGTGAAAGACAGAGAAAAATCCGCCCCGATTAATGAGAATGTTGAAGAAGATAAAGTTGTTTTGATATGAGTTTGGGCAAGGTAAGATGGAGGTTATTAGGGGGCAAGGTGAGTATGAATGGTTTTATGATGTGTCTGAGGTAGAAGTGCATGTCGCCAGAGAGATGTTAGACACCATCACCGAGATGGTGAAAGAATAAAAACATATTATTAGTAGAAAACAATCAACTTTTAAACAATATTATTTATTAACCAAATTAAAAACATTATGCAAAAGTTTCTACGAATTTTGATGCTTGCGGCACTCATGCTGCCGTTCGCATCGCAGGCGCAGACAACACTGACGGTGCATGAGGGAACCGCGACGAACGACTATGTTCCCGCATACATCTACTACTTCGATGATTTCACTCGGAGTCAGGTTGTCTACCCCGCCGCCGATTTAGTGGACATGGCTGGTGGCACTATCAGCGAAATCAAATTCTACACCACTTCCGCTGAAGTGCCGTACACCACGCTCAGCACCGTGAATGTGTACATGAAGGAGGTGGACTACACCACCATGACGACCCTCGAGTCTAACACCGGTGCCGAACTGGTATACACTGGCACGCTCAACATCGTCACTGCCAGCAATGGTGGTGAGATGACCATCACTCTGACCTCACCCTTCTCCTATAATGGTGGCAACCTGCTGGTTGGTATCGAGAATACTACCGATGCTGGATGGAAGCACATCTATTTTTATGGCGAGACCGTCAACGGAGCTTCGTGGAGCGGCTACAATGGTTCCAGCCTGAACAATGTTACTGGCACCCAACGTAACTTCATCCCCAAGACTACTTTTACCTACGTGCCTGATGAAATCACTTGCTACCCTGTGCGCGGTATCACCGCTGTCGACAGCCTGACGACTGTCAACAGTGTGACTCTTAACTGGATGGATACCAACAACGCCAATGTCCCCTACAGCATTATGCGCACCGCCGGTGAAGAGACCGCTTGGTTCCTCACCGCTGCTGGCGACAGCACCTACACCTTCTCCAACCTCCAACCTAACACTTCCTACACCTTTGCTTTCGTCTCCCGCTGCTCTGACACCGACAGCTCGCGTGCTGCCAACTACACTGTCCGCACGCTGAACAATGTCGCCTCCATCGACGCTTTTGCCATCAGTGGCGCCACTAAGCGCGGTGACATCGTGTTTGACACCCTCGGCCACGCCATCACCGTCCCCGTGTGGTACACCAACAGCCTCACCGCCGGTTTCTCCATGAGCTGGACCCTTTCCGACCATGCCGACGGCATGTATGTCGACACCGCCAACGACGGTAGCTACACCTGCAAGGTGACCACCACCACCATTAAGAACTACCTCAAGATGCGCACCCCCCTGACCGTCCGCGTCAAGGCCGAGGATCCTACCTTCTATGCCGACTACACCATCACCCTCGCTGCCGAGGATTGCGTCAAGGACCGCAACCTGGCTCTTACGTCCGAGCGTATCCGCTACACCGCCACTTGGAACAACCCCGACACCCTGGTGACCACCCACTACTTCGTCAACAGCACCACCCGTCTCACCGCGGATCAGCTGGAAGGTGTCAACTATGTCATTGTCAACAATGCCCATGAGTACACCGTCGAGGGCCTGAATCGTGCCACCACGTACTTCGCCTACGTGAAGTCCGCTTGCGACACCACTTGGCTTGAGGACAGCGTCACCACCAAAGACCTCGGTGCCTGCGAGGATATCGTTATTGGTAACGAGAATAGTACCAGCAGTGGTTATTACTACCCGGTCAATCCCTACTTTGGAAACTCCCTCTCCGAGACCATCATCGATGCTGAAGAACTTGGCGGTGCCAAGACTTTCACCACCATTAAATACTACTTCCACACCACCACGGCTCCGTCTACCAAGACCGATGTCACCATTTACATCCAGCCCACCCAGAAGAGCGTCTTTGCTTCGAATAGCGACATCGAGCTTCTCAACAGCGAGACCGCTGTCCAGGTGTACTCTGGCAGCTTCGCCAACTTCACCCAGGGTTGGAACGAGCTCACCCTCGCTACTCCCTATGAGTATGACGGCCTCAGCAACCTGATGATTATCGTCGACGACAACAGTGGTTCCGATGGCTCTAATTCTTCGAAGTTCCGTACTTCCACCTGCACGGGCTACAAGACCCTGTATTGGTATTCCGATAGCTATAATCCCGATCCCACCAGCACTTCCTTCTCTGGCAACAAGGACTATGCAACGAGCCGGGTTGTGATGAGCTTGGGCTACTGCCTGGCCCCCAACCCCTGCCCCGATGTGACCAACATCGCTGTCGACAGCCTGAGCCACGACTTTGCCCGCATCGAGTGGACCGCTTCGGATGCCGACTACTGCGTGGGTAACCAGATTATCGTCAGCGCCACCGAGCTCGACTCGACCGCCCTGGCCAACGCTACCGGCGCCGTCACCCTCGCTGCCAACGCCACGAGCTATGACGCTACCGGCCTTACCCCCGACCACGACTATTACGTCTACATCAAGGCCCTTTGCAATGGTGAGGCTCACAACGAAGGCGTTTCTGGCTGGGCCGCCTACGAGTTCCGCACCGAGCCCGCTGTCCGCACCCCGAGGATTCTTGCTACCCGCGTGAGTGGCAAGCACACCGCCCAGATGGTTGTTGTCAACATGGGCCTTGTGGCTCTTGGCCAGCCTACCAACTACGACTACATCGTCAGCACCACGCTGCTTGATGCTGTCGCCTTGGCCTCTGCCACCCCCACTGCCACCGGTATCGACACCATGCTTGTCAACATCGATAACCTGAACAGCGACACCAAATATTATTTCTACTTCCGCAATGTGCTGGGCAACGAGGTGTCGCCTTGGAGCGAACCCGACAGTGTGACCATGCCTGTGGCCATGCCTGCCGTCCTCAATCAGGGAGTTTACAATATCGCCCACAACGCCATGATTGCTTCTTGGATGCGCGATGATGACAACTTCGCCGACGAGACCGCCTGGCGTGTCGCTATTGCCCTGCACGGCACCACTCCCGCCGAGTGGCAGACTGTTACCTCCTCTTTCGCTGATGAGTATGGCTTTTGGGGCTATAATCTTTTCTTGAATTTGATTACCGATACTGCTTACGACATCTATGTCGCCGCCTACGACGCGGAAACTGGCGCCACCAGTGACACCGTGATTATCGACAGCGTCCGTACCGCCAAGTTCCCCGGCAACGGCATCGTCGTGGCTGACGGCACTGCCACCAATGCCAATGTGCCCGTTTGGGGTAACTGGCTTGACGACCCGCAGCGCAGCCAGAGCATCTATCCTGCCGAAATGCTCACTGCCCTTCAGGGCAAGAGCATCACTGCCATGCGCTACTATGCTACAGGCAGCAGTTTCGACGGCAGTGTGAACCAGTGGGCCGACAAGCCCTTCACTGTCAGTTTGAAGATTACCGAGCAGGCCGACCTGGCCACTGCTTGGGCCGATACCACTGGCGCTACCGTGGTCTACACCGGCGATGTTTCGGTTGACGAAGGAGGCATGATGGTTGTTACCTTCGCTCAGCCCTTCACCTACACTGGCGGCAACTTGCTGGTGAGCTACAACATGCCTGTAGATAACAGTGGTTATAAGGACCTGAATTTCTATGGCATCACCGCCCAGAACGCCAGTCGCTATGTGCACAGCACTAATTTGAGCACTGCTGCCGGTACAGTTGCCGACTTCCTGCCCAAGGTGATGTTCGACTATGTAGGCGAGAATACCTGTTTGCCTGTGAACTACGTTTATGCTATGGAGGTTACCGACGCTATCGCTGACATGACGTGGTATCCCGGCAACGAGGAGACCGCTTGGCTGTATGTCTTCAGCACCAGCGACAGCATGACCGTCGCCGAGCTCGAGGCTGCCGCTCAGCCCTTGCAGACCAACAATATCACCCTTACCGGCCTGGTGCGCGACACTAGCTATACATTCTACATCCGTCCCGTCTGCTCTGACACCGAGACCGGCAACTGGACTGACTGGACTTTCGAGACTCCTCATGTCGACTACTACTATGATGTCACCGTTGCCGTCAACGACGGGGAGATGGGTGAGGCTGAAAGTCTGACCCAGGTCTTTGAAGGCACCGACACCATCCTCGTGGCCGTTGCCAACCCCGGCTACCACTTCGTCAACTGGACCATGGGCGAGACCGTCCTTGGTACCGAAGACACCCTCGAGATCTCTGTTGACAGCAACATGGCTGTTATGGCCAACTTCGCCTCCGACATCTTCCACGTCACCTTCGCTGTGAACGACACCACCATGGGTACCATTACCCCCGCCGGTGTTCAGGAGTTCGAGATGAACGATGAGGTCACCATCACCGCCACTCCCAACATGGGCTTCCATCTGGCTGGCTGGATGCTGACCATCGATGGTGAGGACGCTATCTTCACCGAGGATATCGATCTGACCTACACCGACACCGTCGACTACATGTGGGACAATGCTACAGTCACCGCCATCTTCGCTGGCAACGACTCTGTCTCTGTCACCTTCGGTGTGAACTACTACTCCATGGTGGGTACTATCACTCCCGCCGGTATGCAGCGCCTCGTTGAGGGTACCGAGATTACCGTCACTGCCACTCCTCTTGAGGGCTACCATCTGGAGGCCTGGCACATGGTTCTTGGTGAACTTGACACCATCATCACCGAAGATATCCAGCTCAGCTACACCGACACTGTCGAGGCTGAATGGGATGGTGTCGTCATTAATGCCATCTTCGCCAAGGATGCCCCGCTTCCCGTCGAGGCCACCATCGCCGCTAGCGATATCGCCTACAAGGTGGGTACCGGTAGCAACGAGGCCGTCGTCGCCATCAACTGGGCCGACACCGCCTTCGCCTGGGCCGTCAAGTTCAACGGTTCCATCACTGTCCAGGCCGCTATGGATACTATCATCGCCTACGACAGTCGCTTCAACTACACTCTCAACGGTTACTACCTCGCTGACATTACCTTCGCCGAGGACGGCGACACCCTCCGCGGCGATGCCTTCAGTTGGTGGGAGAGCAAGGTCAACAATGCATACGGCTCTGGCCTCAGCCAGGCCCTTGCCAACGGCGACTTTGCCAAGTGGGCTCAGCCTGTAGCTGGTGTCTGGACCAACAGTTACTATGATTGGGGCTACTGGATGGACAGCTACGTCTATCCCATGGCCATCACCCCGATGTGGGCTCCTGTTCCCGACAGCATCACTATGACCTTTGCCGTGAACGATGCCACTATGGGTAGCATCAGCCCGAACGGTGTTCAGGTGTTAGCTATTGGCGAGACCGTCACCATCACCGCCACCCCCAACGAGGGCTACCACCTCGCCTCTTGGCACCTGGTAATCCCGATGCGTGATGTTGACACCACCGTTGACGCTGAATCCACCATGTCGCACCCCGACACCGTCAGCGTGTTCCTCGATGGCGCCATCATCACCGCCAACTTCGAGGCCGATGCCGTTATCACCTACAGCGTCACCGTCAACGTGAACGATGCCACCATGGGCCATGTCGAGGGTGTTCCCGCTGGCGCTGTTGCCGAAGGCACCCAGGTGACCCTCCGCGCTGTTGCCAATCCGAGCTATGTCTTCGACGGCTGGAGTGATGGCGAGACCGCTGCTGAGCGCACCATCACTGTGAACGAGGATGTTGTCCTCACCGCCAACTTCAAGCGCGATCCCAGCGGCATCGACAATGTCGAGGGTATCGACGCCCAGATCTACAGCAATGACAACCGCATCATTGTCAAGGGCGCTGAAAATATGAATGTCTATGTCTACGATGTCAACGGACGCTGCGTGAGCAAGCAGTCCAATGCTTCCGAGACCATCGAGTTCACCATGCAGAGCGCTGGTGTCTATCTGGTCAAGGTCGGCATGGCTCCTGCCAAGCGCGTCGTCGTGGTTCGTTAACCTCGCATAACGCTACAATGCAAAAAGGGCTCCCATGAGGGAACCCTTTTTTATTGTCCTCTGGTGTGACCGTTGTACGGTTGAAGTGTGGCATTTTTCGGTAGTTGTTCGGTGATCCGCCGAACAACTACCGAAAAAATGCCGAACAACGGACAATGGTCAATCCATGTTGAAAGAAAATACCCACGGCGTCGATGTCTTAACTGCTTAAATAATATACGTTGTAACACAATATATATATGTTTTTGTCGTTATATATAAACCCAATTTTAAAATCAATATATATATCATGACACAAGAAAAACTCAAATTTAACCCCAACCCGCTGGTGACCTTCCTGCAGAAACCTATGAAGGAGTTCACCAAGGCCGATATCCTCAAGGTCATCGAGGAGTTCCAAATCGAGATGATCAACTTCCGCTACATGGCGGATGACGGCAAGCTGCATACGCTGAATTTCGTCATCCAGAGCTTAGAGCATGTCGACGAGGTGCTGACCAGCGGCGAGCGCGTCGACGGCTCCAGCCTCTTCCCCTACATCGAGGCCGGCAATTCGGACCTCTATGTTATTCCGCGCTTCCGCACGGCCTTCCTCGACCCCTTCACCGAGGTTCCGACCCTCGACCTCCTTTGTTCCTTCTACACCAAGGACGGAGAGCCTTTTGAGATGGCTCCCGAGTACACCCTGCAGAAAGCCGGCCGCGCCTTCCGCGAGGCCACGGGCGGCATGGAGTTTGAGGTGATGGGCGAGCTGGAATACTATGCCATCGCCCCGCGACAGGATGAGTATATGCCCGAAGATCAGCATGGATACCATGTGTCGATGCCCTACTGCAAGTTCGAGGAGTTCCGCACCGAAGCCATGCGCATGATTGCCTCCGCCGGTGGCGAGATCAAGTACGGCCACAGCGAGGTGGGCAACTTCACCAATGGCGACCTGATGTACGAGCAGAACGAGATAGAGTTCCTGCCTACCAACCTTGAGGCTGCCGCCGACCAGCTGGTCATCGCCAAATGGATGATGCGTGAGCTGGGCTACAAATACGGCATCACCATCACCTTCGCTCCCAAGATTACCGTCGGCAAGGCTGGCAGCGGCATGCATGTGCACACCCGCGTGAGCCTCGATGGAAAGAATATGTACGTCGGCGAGAACGGTCTGAGCGAGGTGGCCATGAAGACCATGGCCGGCATCCTGAGTCTTGCCGGTTCCCTCACTGCTTTCGGCAACACCAATCCTACCTCCTATTTTCGTCTAGTGCCTCACCAGGAGGCTCCCACGAACATCTGCTGGGGCGACCGTAACCGCTCGGCCATGGTGCGCGTGCCGCTGGGATGGAGCAAGGATTGCGGCAACATGATGGCCCATGCCAATCCTCTTGAAAAAGCCGACAAGGTCGATTTTACCCGCAAGCAGACTATCGAGCTGCGCACGCCCGACGGCTCGGCCAACGTCTATCTGCTGCTGGCCGGCATGACCGTTGCCGCACGCCACGGCTTCGAGATGAAGGACGCCGTGCAGTATGCCAAAGACCGCTATGTGAGCGTTAATATATTCGAACACGAGGATGTGCTGGCCAAGCTCGACGTGCTGCCCGACAGTTGCGCCGCCAGTGCCGACCTGCTGGAGCGCGACCGTGCCCTCTACGAGCAGGACGGCATCTTCGCCCCCAAGCTCATCGACGGCATCCTCAAGCAACTCCGCGCCTTCAACGATCGCACCCTCCGTGCCGACATCGGAAAAGACGCCCAGAAGACACTGGAACTCGTCGAGACGTTTATCCATTGTGGTTGATGAACCAAGTGGTTTTATTGATTGGCGGCAACCAGGGTGACCGGATGGCGCTGATGGAACAAGCGACAGAGCAGATACGCGAGCGTATCGGCTCTGTCGTTGCTTTGTCGCGGGTGTATGAGACGGAGCCGTGGGGCGATTTCGAGATGCCCGAAGGACGGGGTGGGGTAGCTGTTCCGTGGTTCCTCAATAGGGGAATGCTGGTGGAGACTACCCTCTCCCCCTGGCAGGTACTCCGCACCGCCCTCGCCATCGAGGCTACCCTTGGCCGAAGAAGACTGGGTGATGCTAGTAGTGCTAGTAGTACCAGAATCTACTGCTCCCGCACTATGGACATCGACCTCATCTTCTACGACAACCTCATCGTCGACACCTCCGAGCTCACGCTGCCGCACCCGCGCATGCACCTGCGTCGGTTTGTGCTCGAACCTTTGGCGGAAATCATCCCTGACTACCGCCACCCTGTATTGGGAAAATCCATTATTCAACTATTACATGAAATATAAACTGCTATTACTAACATTCCTCCTCTTCCCCCTCGCGGTGGTGGCGCAGAACGCCACCGTCAGTGGAACCATCACCGACGGGCGGACGGGGGAGACGCTCATTGGAGCCACTGTGGTGGACACACGGAGCGGCAAGGGTACCGTCACCAATGTCTACGGACATTATTCCCTCACTCTCAAGCGCGACTCCGTGAATCTTAAGGTCTCCTATGTGGGCTATGAGCCACAGTTTTTCAACCTCAGGCTTGACAAAAACAAAGAACTTAATGTCAAACTCTCCTCCAGTGTCACCCTTGAGGAGGTAACCATCACGGCTGAAAGGGTGGGCGACGTGAAGTCGTCGCAAATGAGCGCCAACGTGATGACAGTGGAGAAGATCAAGTCTGTGCCCGTGATGTTTGGCGAGGCCGACCTCATCAAGGCCCTGCAACTCATGCCTGGTGTGCAGAGCGGTAGCGAGGGCAACAGCGGCATGTATGTCCGCGGTGGCGGCCCCGATGAAAACCTCTTCCTCCTCGACGGCGTTCCACTCTATAACGTCAGCCACATGGGTGGCTTCTTCTCGGCCTTCAACACCGACGCTGTGAAAAACGTGACGCTCTATAAGGGTTCGTTCCCCGCAAGATTTGGCGGCCGCCTGAGTGCCGTGCTCGACGTTACGCAGAACAACGGCAACGACAAGGAACTCCACGGCAACTTCTCTGTGGGCCTCATCTCGGCCAAGTTCAACCTCGAAGGCCCCATTGTCAAAGAGAAGACCACTTTCAGCTTTTCCATGCGGCGCACCTACGCCGAGCTTTTCATCATCCCCGCCATCATGTGGCTCAATGACCTCACCACGGAAGAGGAGTCCAAAGGACCAGCTGTGGCACAGAACGCCAAGTTCGACGCCGGCTACTGGTTCTACGATATCAATACCAAGTTGACGCACAAGTTCAGCGACAAGAGCCGTCTCTATGCCTTCTTCTTCATCGGCGACGACAAAATCCACGGCAAGGTGCACACCGTCACTTCCCTTGATGAAGACATCTACCTGGGATTCTCCAACAAGTGGGGTAACTTGGTGGGCGCCCTGAGGTGGAACTATGAGCTGAGTCCCAAACTTTTCATGAACCTTTCCGCCCACTACACACAATACCAGAATAGCATCATCGGCTCGGTGGAGAAACTGGCCACCCCCAACGATGCCAATGCCTCGACCATGGAGGGAGACTACAACTCGGGCATCAAGGAAGCTACCTTGAAGGCCGATTTCGACCTCACGCCTAGTCCCGAACACATGGTGAAATTCGGTGCCGCCGTCACGCGCCACTGGTTCACCCCCGAAGTGGCTAGCGCCAGCATCGACTACTTCGACTCCATCCAGATGAACAAGCCTCTGCATGTCGACTCGAATATCTTCAGCGGCACGGTGCCCGCCAACGAGTTTGTGCTCTACGGTGAGGACGACTGGAGTATCACCGAGACCGTGAAACTCAACTATGGCTTTCATCTTAGCGCCTTCAACGTCAGTGGCAAATTCTATAAATCTATCCAGCCGCGCCTCTCGGGGCGTGTGATGCTCAGCGACGACCTCTCCGTCAAGGTGGGCTATGCACGCATGACGCAGTATGTGCATCTGCTCTCCACCACCAGTGTCACGTTGCCTACCGACCTGTGGGTGCCTGTCACCGACAAGGTGGAGCCCATGACCAGCGACCAGTTGGCTGCAGGTGTCAGCTACAGCCGCAGTGGCATCGCCGACTTCAGCATCGAAGCCTACTACAAGCGGATGGACAATATCATCGAGTACAAAGACGGCGCCACTTTCTTTGGCAGCAGCGAGCACTGGGAAAATCTTGTCTATAGTGGACGTGGATGGAGCTATGGCGTGGAGTTCCTCATCCAGCGCGAATTCGGTGACCTTACCGGTTGGATAGGCTACACCTGGAGCCGCTCGATGCGTCAGTTCGACCGTGATGGACAGGTGCTCAATGGCGGCAGGGCATTCCCAGCCAAGTACGATCGTCGGCACGACCTGAGCATCGTGCTCAACTATCGCCTCAACGAACGCATCGATCTCAGTGCCACATGGGTCTTTTCCACGGGTAACGCCGCCTCGTTGGCTACACAGACCTATCCTGTAGCCGCCGAGGATCCCGACGACTACGACGAAGGTGCCGTGAATCCCACCGGTAGTGTCAATGTCATCGAGGGACGCAACAACTACCGCATGCCTAGCTACCACCGCCTTGACCTTGGCGCTAATTTCCACCGAAAGTTCAAGCGTGCCCGCCGCACCATCAGCGTCAGTATATATAATGTATATAACCGTCAGAATCCCTACATGCTTTACCGCTCGCGTACAGACTCCTACAAGAACTACCCCATGGCGCTGGTGCAGCTGAGCATTTTCCCGATACTGCCGAGTGTGGGGTATACTTTATATTTTTAGATAGTATGAATGGTATGGCTAGTATAACTAGTATGACTAGTGATACTAGAAATACAGAAAACAAAGACTCATGAAAACAAAACTCATATTTCTCTTGATGATGGCGGGAGCCCTCTCGGGTTGTGAGAAGGTGCTGGATATTGACTATGACGAGTCAACAGCGCAACTGGTGGTCAATGCGGTGCCGCAGGTCGGCAAGCGCGCCTTCGTCTATTTCGCCCACAGCCGATTCTTCCTCGACCCTTCCAACGACCAGCCTCTCAATGACGCCAGCGTGACCCTCTATGTCAACGGCATGCCTTATACTCCTGATTCTGTGAGCAATTGCAAGTATTTCTTTCCTTATACCTATGTCGAAGGTGACAGCTTGAGGATCAATGCCAGTGCTGGCGACCGCCATGCCTATGCGCGGACCTACGTGCCCCTCATTCCCACTTTCTCCAATGTCAGGCTCTACGACCAGGCATTCGGCCGCACGATGCGCTATTATGAGGCTCAGCTTGATTTCCAGGACCATGCGGGTATTGACGAATACTACAACCTGAGAGTCACGGTGCGCGACAGTGGCATGCGCTTCAACGAATGGACACAGCAATACGACACCGTTGACACTGTCCATTCCACCTATTTCATGCTGCGAAGCAACCCCGAAATCTGTGGCGAGGCCTCCTATAGTCTGCCGATGCTGGGATATTTGTACACACGCAACTTCTTTAACGATAGTGAGATTGATGGACAAAACTATCATACTGAGGTCAGCATTCTCCACCTCATCGACACCAACGAGGTGGCCCCCTTCAAGCATGAGTACACCGTGACTCTGGAGTCCATCACCTTTGCGCGTCTGCGGTACTTGATTGATGTGGCGCGACAAGGAGGCGGCAGCACTAGTTTCTTCACCGAACAGGGAGCTGTGCGTGGCAATGTAGAGGGTGCTTTGGGTGTTTTCGCAGGCTCGGCCAAGAGCGAGGTCACTTTCTGGCCTGACACCCTGCCACCTTTCCCGACGAACAAAATCCCTCCCGCCGAACTTGACGACCTGCATCGAATCCTCCATCGGTAAATTAACTTAAAAACCGTTAAAACAAGCGTCGAGACAGACAAAAAACCACTTGAGTCTAACTAGCTGATAACTACCTATCAACTACCTACCAACTCCTAATCAACTCCTACCATAGTAGGAGATGATAGGGTGGAGATAGGTTGTTAAAATGAAATTTTTTTTGCCAGTTCCGAAAATGTTCGTATCTTTGCAGTCCGAAATAAGGGGGTAGAATGCCCTCGAAATGAGTGAAAGTAATTTAAAAACAAACAGTTAAAAAATGTACGCAATCGTAGAAATCGCAGGCAAGCAATTCAAGGTCGCCCAAGATCAGAAGATTTTCGTCAACCGTCTGAAGAACGACGAGGGTAGCGAAGTGTCTTTTGACACCGTGATGCTTAAAGACAATGATGGCAACGTCGAGGTTGGCAAACCTTACATTGCTGGTGCTAATGTAAAGGCCACCGTCCTCCGCCACCTTAAGGGCGATAAAGTTCTGGTGTTTAAGAAGATCCGTCGCAAAGGCTATCAAAAGATGAACGGCCACCGTGACTATCTGACCCAGATCAAGATCGATAGCATCAATTAATCCAAGTGTCTAACCTTTTAAAAACAGTATATTATGGCTCATAAAAAAGGTGTTGGTAGTTCCAGTAATGGTCGCGAATCCGAAAGCAAACGCTTAGGTGTTAAGATTTTTGGTGGTCAGAAGTGCGTCGCCGGCAATATCATTGTCCGTCAGCGCGGTACCGCCCACAACCCCGGCCAGAATGTCGGAATGGGCAGAGATCATACGTTGTATGCCCTCATCGACGGTGTGGTGAAGTTCCACAAAGGCCGCGAGGATCGCTCCTTCGTGTCAGTGGTTCCTGTCGAATAAGATCAAGTAAAAAGATTTTTTTCATAATGAAAGAAGACCCCGCTCATTGAGTAGGGTCTTCTTTTTTAGTCTAGTTGGACTTTAAGGCTTTCGTGGTGGATGGTCTCAAGGAGTTCTTTCACAAATTCGGCATTGAGGTTCAGCTCGGAGGCCAACTGTAAGCGATCGTCCATGACGGCATGCCAGCGCTGGGTTTGATAGACAGTCATCTGGCTCTCATGCTTGACAGCGGCTATCTGCCGGGAGAGTTCCATGCGTTGTGACAGCAGGCGCAGGAGCTCGTGGTCGATGTCGTCGATTTGTTGGCGCAGAGGGGAGAGTCGTGCATCTGGGGATGCGGGCCGTTGTGTCTGAAAATTGGTTAGTTTTTTGACGAGGGTAGTGAAATCGTCGGGAGTGAGTTGCTGAGGGGCATCGGTAAGGGCATTGGCCGGGTGGGGGTGAACCTCTACCATGAGACCGTCGAACTCCAGTTGCAGGGCCGACAAGGACAGTGATTCAATGAGTTGCCTGTTGCCACCGATGTGGCTGGGGTCGCAGATGAGGGGTAGGTCGGGTTGCGCGCGGCGTAGATGGAGGGGCAGCTCCCAAAGAGGAGCATTGCGGTAGCCGTGATTATTGTACATGCTGAATCCGCGGTGTACGGCGGCCAAGCGTTTGATACCCACCTGCGTGAGACGTTCGATGGCGCCAAGCCATAGGCGCAGGTCGGGGCTGAGGGGATTTTTTACCAGAAGCTGGCAATTGGTCCCGCGCAGAGCTTCCCCTATTTCCTCAACCATGAAAGGGTTGGAGGTGGTTCTGGCACCAAGCCAGAAGGCGTTGATGTCATATCGGAGGCAGAGCTCCACATGTTCGGGACTCGCCACCTCGGTGCAGAATCGCAAGGGGTTGCCGTCGGCCATTCGTAAGGGGCCTTCTTGAAGTTCTTTCATCCACTTCAGAGCGGGTTCGCCTAGGCCTTCGAATCCACCGGGACGGGTGCGCGGTTTCCATACGCCACCGCGGATGAGGCGCACCTGCGGAAGGACGCAAAGGGCTTGTGTAACCTGCTGTAGTTGTTCGCGGCTCTCCACGCTGCAGGGGCCAGCGATAAGGTAGGGATTATTGTTTCTGTTCATAAAATGATTTTGCAAAGATACACAATTTTTTTGACATGGCAGCGTTATTTTTACATGAAAGTAAAATATCTCAAACTGAAGAACTGGCTGCTCGTCTCCGTGATGGGCGCTTTGGGATTGTCGGCCTGCCATTGCCACAAGGAAGCGACGAAGATTGAACCCGGAGAGGCTCCGGAGATGAAGCCTCGTGAAGAAATACGCTTGATGTATGGTGTGCCGACAATGAATTTCATGATTCGTGGACAGGTGAAGGATGCCGACGGACGTCCCGTGAAGGATATCCGCGTCAATATGCTGGAGCGCGGCATGGAGGTGAAGAATGGCGAGTTGCAGGGAGACCCCGAACGGGTGAAGGAATGGCTTGAGCAGAGCGCTGTGAAGACCGATAAGAACGGCAATTTCGTCATCAGCAACAGCGGCATCCCGCAGGAGAAGGTGAAGCTGATGGTGCGCGACGTCGACGGACAGGAGAACGGCGAGTACAAGAACCAGGTGCTGGAGATGAAGGTGAATCAGGCCGACGTGGACCGCACCGGCGCTGGCGGCTGGAATCAGGGCACCTTCAAAAAAGAGGTGGAAATAAAGCTGGAGAATAAATAAACTTGCCTCTTTCCCTCAAACAACGTCTAGGTCTTGAGCTGCAGAAGAGTCTGCGGCACACCAACGAGCAATTGCATCCGTTGCGGACGCTCTTCTGGGAGTGCACGCTGCGGTGTAACATGAGTTGTCGGCATTGTGGGAGCGATTGCAAGGTGCAGCCTGCCGTGAAGGATATGCCGGCGGCGGATTTTTTGAAGGTTATTGATTCTATCACACCTCATGTGGACATGCATAAGGTGTTTGTTATTTTCACCGGCGGCGAGGCCCTGTTGCGCGACGACCTCGAAGAGGTGGGTCTCGAACTTTACCGTCGTGAGTACCCCTGGGGTCTCGTTACCAACGGCTTTCTGCTCGACGAGAAGCGGCTGGAAGGCTTGATGACCAGCGGTATGCATAGTATAACTGTCAGCCTCGACGGCTTCGAGGAGCAGCACAACTGGATTCGCTGTCACCCGCAGTCTTTCGAGAAGGCCGTTGCTGCCATCAAGTTGCTTGCTAAGCAAAAGGATATTTTGTGGGATGTAGTCACTTGTGTCAACCCACAGAATTATCCCCATCTGGAGGAGTTCAAAGAGTTCCTGATTTCGCTTGGTGTCCCCGCCTGGCGTCTCTTCAGCATCTTCCCCATGGGCCGCGCCGCCCACGACCCCGACTTGCAACTGAGCGACGAGCAATTCCGAGGCATACTTGATTTCATTGTAGGGACGCGGCACGCCGCGTCCGCAATCAACGTTAGTTATGCCTGCGAGGGCTTCCTCGGCCCTTACGAGCAGCGCGTCCGCGACCATTTCTTCTTCTGCCGCAGCGGTGTCGAAGTGGCCTCAATTCGTTGTGACGGCGCTATCAGCGGCTGCACCTCTGTGCGCAGCCACATGGACCAGGGCAACATCTACCGCGACGACTTCTGGGATGTCTGGCAGAACCGCTTCCAGGTGATGCGCGACCGCTCTTGGGCCAGGAAAGGCCAGTGCAAAGACTGCAAGGTCTGGCGCTACTGTGAAGGCTCCGGCCTCCACCTCTACGACGACAACGGCAATCTGCTCATATGCCATTATAAGCGAACAAAAAATAATCACCATGCCTGGGTTTAACGAACACAAATACACAGATCCCAATCGATGGTACAATAAGGATATTGAATCACGATATAAATATGTGACGAAGATACTTGAATATTATTCAAAGGACAAGTTAGAGGATGATGAAAAAGACGAGATATTATGTGTCGAGGATGATGGATTATATGACTATGAAGACTTGGATTTTTTATTAAAAGAAGCTTTTGTCGGTTCTGTGTTTTTTTCTAGTTCACTTATAGAATATGTAAGGAAATGGGGATTGAATAAACGGGAATGTGTGAATGCTTTATTTAATAGGGTTTTAGGAGAGATGAAGTGTTATCAAATTCTGAATAATGATGATACATTTGATTGTGAAGGCCTTGGTCTATGTAATTCCTTTAGACGTTTATGGAATAGAGAAATAAAAAAAAGAAGTAAAGAGAAAGAGAATAAAAGCGAGATGGCTCTTCGTTATGAGCATGTTATCCCGACTGCGTTCTGTTATAAGAGGATTTTTGAGTTATATAAGAATGACCAGTTTGATTTAGAGGTGTTTAAATCAATGCTCAAAGATGTAAGTGTGTGCTTTATTCTTAAGGAAGAGGATGATGAGTTGAATGAAAAGAAACTGAAGGAGAAGATGCCCGATGGTTGGCAATGGGGAGACGATCCTTTTGCAAGGTATAAAGAATGTGGTATTAAAGTGTGGGGACAGGATTAAAGCATAAAGTTCATAAATAATAACAGCAGAAATCCTATTACAATAGCAATCACCCATTTCATCGTTGTTGATGGCTCGTCGCTTTCTTTTTTGATTTTTTCAGGGCTGGGATTGACCACTTCTGTGTAGAAACTTTTGTATTCCGACTCTTTGCCTGGTTTGCCACCTAATTCTACAGCATCGATTTCTTTCTGAACGTCAGCAAGCAACTGCTCAAAGATGGCTCGCATAAGAGGCTCTGCCTTCTCATCAATGAAACCCGTGGAGTTGGTTTCCGTTCTGCTAATCATTGCAAAACGTCTCCCATTTATGAAGTCAGTATGACCGGTTTCTCTGTTGGTGACAACAAGAGGGCCTTCGCTATGGGTTAGGCACTTGATACATGATTCATAATTCTTCTTTCTTGAAACAAGATTGTTCAGCTTTTCAAGATCATCTTCTAACATGGTGTTTCCCAATTTAAATTTCGGTGCAAAAATATACTTTTTTTTGAATAAAAATTTGGAATTTGAGAAAAAGTCGTATCTTTGCACCTGCAAATGTGGATAGATTTGTAATGATTGCAACCACTTGAAAAAATGCTAAAGCGTTAATTCATGGCGACTTCAGTACAATCTTTTCACTGTTAAAACCCAAGTATTAACAGTTAAAAGTAGTGTAATTATGAGTTATTTCTTCACTTCCGAAAGTGTTTCCGAGGGCCATCCCGACAAGGTGGCTGACCAGATCAGCGATGCGCTGCTCGACGAATTCCTCCGCCGCGACTCCGAGAGCCATGTGGCCTGCGAAACGTTGGTGACTACGGGTCTGGCCGTGGTGAGCGGCGAGGTGACCTGCAATGGATGGGTCGATATCCAAGAGACCGTGCGCGACGTCATCAAAGAGATAGGCTACACCAAGGGCGAATACAAGTTCGAATCCGAGTCGTGCGCCGTGCTCTCCACCATCCACGGCCAGAGTGGTGACATCAATCAAGGTGTCAGTCGCAAGAAAGAGGAGGAGCAGGGTGCCGGCGACCAGGGCATGATGTTCGGCTATGCCTGCAACGAGACGCGCGAATACATGCCGCTGCCCATCACGCTGGCTCATATCCTCCTGCAGGAGCTGACCAAGATACGCAAGGAGGGCAAGGTGATGACCTACCTGCGCCCCGACGCCAAGAGTCAGATCACCATCGAATATAGCGACGATAACAAGCCTTTGCGTGTCGACACCATCGTCCTCTCCACCCAACACGACGAGTTCGATAGTGAGCGCAAGATGCTCAAGCAGATTGAGAAGGATGTGCGCGAGATACTGATACCGCGTGTGCTCAAGCGCATCAACGCCAAGAACCGTGCCCTTTTTGCCAAGAAGGACTATAAGCTGTATGTCAATCCCACGGGCAAGTTTGTCATCGGCGGTCCCCACGGCGACACCGGTCTCACAGGCCGCAAGATTATCGTCGACACCTACGGTGGCCGCGGTGCCCACGGCGGCGGCGCCTTCAGCGGCAAAGACCCCTCGAAGGTTGACCGCTCGGCAGCCTACGCCACCCGCCATATCGCAAAGAATATGGTGGCCGCGGGACTCTGCGACGAAGTGCTGGTGCAGGTGGCCTACGCCATCGGTGTGGCCGAGCCTGTAGGCTTCTATATCAATACTTATGGTACCGCTAAGGTGAAGATGACCGATGGCGAGATAGCCAAGCGAGTGGGAAAACTCTTCGACCTGCGGCCCTATGCCATCACGCAGCGTTTCGGACTGAAGAACCCCATCTACCGTCGCACCGCTGCCTACGGCCACATGGGCCGCGACCCTAAGGAGGAGACTGTGGTATTCTATGATGCTGCTGGTCGTAAGCGTACCAAAAAAGTCCAGTTCTTTGGTTGGGAAAAACTGGACATGGTAGACGCCATCAAACGTGAATTCAAACTGAAATAACTATGACTAAACTTAGTGTCAATATCAACAAGGTGGCTACCATCCGTAACGCACGTGGTGGCAACACCCCCGATGTGTTAAAGTTTGCTGTGGACTGCGAGCGTTTTGGAGCCCAGGGTATCACCGTACATCCGAGACCCGACGAACGTCATATCCGTTACGCCGATGCATTGGCCATCAAGCCATTGATAGGCGTGGAGTATAATATAGAGGGTAACCCGAAAGGAATATCCAAAAGCAAGCCTTATGGTTTTATTGACTTGGTGAAGGAAATCAGGCCTGCCCAGGTGACACTGGTGCCGGATGCCGAAGGTGTGCTGACCTCCAACGCTGGTTGGGACACTGTCAAGAATCAGGATTATCTGAAGGATGTCGTTAAGGAGTTCAAGGCTTGTGGCATCCGCGTCAGCATCTTTATCGACGCCAATCCGCAGATGATTGAGATGGCCGCGAAGACCGGTACCGACCGCGTGGAACTCTATACTGAGAGCTACGCCAGTCGATATGCCAAGGGTCGTGAAGAGGCAATAAAGCCTTTCGTCGAGGCTGCCATGGTGGCTCGCGACTGCGGCCTCGGCCTCAACGCCGGTCACGACCTCAGTCTGGAAAACCTCACCTATTTCCACCAGCAGATTCCCTGGTGCGACGAGGTGAGCATCGGTCATGCCCTCATCTCCGACGCCCTATACCTCGGCATTGAGGAGACCATCCATCGTTATTTGGATTGTTTGAAATGAAACGGATTGTCATAGTGTTGCTGCTGGCTGTCGGCATGACCGCTGCGGCACAGGAACAAATTAATCTCGGCCTGATACCCACGCCGCAGAAGGTGGAGTTAGCCAAAGATGGCAAGGTCTGTGTGCTCGCTAAAGCGAAAATAAAGGAAGAAAAGATTCAGTTTGGTGGTGGCAGTTGGATAATGCAAATTGATAAAAAGCAGATGTACCAACTGGACATTGCACCTCGTAAGATAACCATATTGTATGAAGGGGAAGAAGGCCGACAGTATGCTTACCTTACATTGGAGCAGCTGAAATTGCTGCACGACACAATTCCCTGCTGCACCATCACCGACTGGCCGGTGTATAAGTACCGCGGTTGGATGGACGACATCAGCCGCGGACCTGTACCCCACGCGGCCTACCGCCAGAAGCAGTACGAGGTGTTGCATGCGCTGAAGTACAATTTCAGCAACTACTACACCGAGCACACCCTCTACCAGAAGGAATTCCCCGACCTCGCACCCGCTTACGCCGCCGACTGCAGGCCGCTCCCCGATGAGGTGATAAACCTGCAGCTCTTCGCCCATGCCGAGAAGACGCTGCGGGTGCCGTTCTATCAGTACCTGATGGACAGCAAGGCCAACTTCAACCCTGACGATGAGGCTACTTATGACTTCCTGCGCAAGCGCATCGCTGGGGCTTTCGAGCGCATCCCCAACTCACCCTTCTTTATCATTAACTGCGACGAGACGGAGCAGCTGGGCACTGGCCGAGCCAAACGTCTTGTTGATAGCCTCGGCGCTGACCAAGTGTATGTGAACCATATCAACCGCTGCTACGATATTATTAAAAGCCTCACCCCCCAGCCCCCTCTCCTAGAAAGAGAGGGGGAGCGTGCGTCAAACAACACCCCTCTCCTCACAGGAGAGGGACTGTGGGTGAGGCCAGTCATGTGGGGTGACATCGTCGCCAAGAACCCTGCGATGATGAAGCAACTGCCGAAGGATATGACCTACATCATGTGGGCCTATGAGCCGCTCGACAGCTACGACCACCTGATAAAACCCTTCAAGGATCAGGGCAACCCATTCTGGGTCGCCGCCTCGACGGGACACAGCGCCACCATGACCTCCACGCCGCAGCGCTACATCAAGAATATTGCCAACCTCTTCCGTGACGGCTACCGCGACGGTGCCGAAGGCGCCATGCTCACCTGCTGGGACGACAATGGTGAGGCTCTCTTCGACAACTCTTGGCATGCCCAGTACTGGGCCGCCGAGATGGCCTGGAACCCCCTCAAGACCGACGACCCCGAAGAGCTGCGCCAGCGCGAAGCCCAATTTAATGAGAACTTCGAGCGCCTGTTCTATGGCCACAGTGTGGCTGGCGATTCGGTCGCCAGCAAGACCAGCGACCTCTATGCCGTCGGCGCCCTGATGTACAATCCCGTCGTCGGCGACTGGTACACCTCCGCCGCCCTCCTCGAGCCCCTCCTCAACTTCAACCCAGAAAACACATCTGACGATATTTATTTACATAGTGGTTCGTTGTATTGGTATCTGACAGATTCACTGAATATTGACTCCGCTGCTAACCCTCACGCACATTATGCAGTATCTCGAATGATTGCCACCGGTACAAAGGCGGTATTACGTAAATTAATTTTTCAGCAATGTATTGATTTTGATGAAAGATTGATTTGGGAAATAAGGTTTAGAAGTGAAGATTATCTACGGACACTCTTTAACCTCAAGCGCGAGTACCTCCGCCTCTGGGACCAGGAGAACGGCGAGTATGAGCGGTATATCGTGTGCAACAGGTATGACGAGTTGGCGAGGGAGGTGATTGAACTCGACCGCCATGTCTTCATGGAGGTTCTCCCTCCGAGTACTCAGAGTAATCCGAAAACTCCGATGGTGAAACTGAAAACCCTCTATGACGACCGCCCCATCTACTACACCCTCGACGGCTCCGAGCCCACCGCCTCCTCGACAAAATATGAAGGACCTTTCCCCCTTGAGCACTCCGCTACCATCCGCGCCATTACCTATAATGAATATGGCGAGGGCGTTATCTCCGAGCAATACCTGTTGAGCCACCTCGCCATGGGAGCCAAGATAACCCTCAACACTCCATACTCCACCGACAAGGCCATCTACAGCGGTGGGAGAGAGGACGCCCTCGTCGACGGCCAGCTGGGCAGCAACACCACCTATGCCGACGGCCACTGGCAGGGCTATTGGGGCGACAGCATCGATGTAGTCATTGACTTTGGAAAGATCAAATTCCTCCACAATATTTCTATGCGCTTTATGCAGAATACATTCGACTGGATTCTTGCTCCCAAGGAGATACGGGTTTACACCTCTGCCGACGGGCTGGAGTGGACGCTCGTCAAGCGACAGGAGTTTGACATGGATCCTCGCGAGACGGGTATGCGCTTGAGAAACTATGCCATTGACCTTGAAAGGCATGATCTGACAGAGGAAGAAAGGTATTGTGCATTTGATCTGAGTGCTATGGTTACGCGTCGCTACCTCCGTGTGGTGGTGCCTAATCCCGGTCCACTGCCCTCGTGGCACCCAGCCCCGGACCAGCCGAGCTACCTCTTTACGGACGAAATTATCATAAAATAACCCCTTCTATACGGTAGGTGCTAAATGCCTATCAATCACCTATCAAGTCCTAACCAACTCCTACCATGGTAGGAGTTGGTTAGGACTTGATAGGGTGTTGGTAAGGTAAAAGTCTTTAGGGGGTGTTACCTTATCACCTCGATGACGCCGTTGCGTTTCACCACGCCAAAGGTGTTCTTGGCGAGGAATCGGAAGTAGTAGGTGCCGTCGGGTGAGTGGGTGTCATTGGGGTCCCAGAAGTCGGATTCTTTTGAGATGTTTTTGACATGGTAGACCGGGGCTCCCCAGCGGTCGTAGATCCAGAGTTCGTTCATTGAGTATTCGCCCATCTCCAGGAGGTTGACAACCTTCCAGATGTCGTTGTTGCCGTCGCCATTGGGAGTGACGGAGTTGGGGAACTGTAGGTAGGTGTTGACGATGGTGACGGGGATGGTGGTTGTATCGGTGCAGACGAGTGTGTCAATGATGGTGAACTTGGGGTCTCGAGGAATGAGATGAGTCTGGTAGGCAATGAGTTCCACGGGGTAGCCGCCAGTGTCGGAGTTCACCTCCCAGGAGTAAAATGGGTCGACGGTGAAGGAGGTGTCGAAGGAGTTGGCGTTGGGGTCGAGTGGGAAGAGCCAGAGGTAGGAGCAGGTGTCGGGGGAAGTACTATTATAGAATTGAGCTTCCGGGTTGTGGATGGAGAGACGTGATGGCGACCAGAAGAAGTTGGCGGTGGGGGATGGGAAGATCCAGAGGACGGAGTCGCGCTGGAGAGTGTCGACGCATCCTTCGTCGCTGGTGGTAATGAGTTGGAGGGCAAAGATTCCGGTAGTGTCGAGGAGAGGGTGGAAGAATTGTTGGCTGGAGGAGAAAGTGTGGCTGGAGTCGTCGATATTCCAGACGGTCCAAGAGGAGGAGATAGCGATGGATGTGTCGTGGAGCCAGAGGGGTTGTGGGTTGCAGCCGAGGAGTAGAGTGTCGACTGAGAACCAGAGAGATGAGTCGGTGCTGATGATAGGAGGGGCGGGGAAGAGCGGGTTGGAGGGATAGAGTGTTACGTGAACGAGGGAGTCGCAGTTGTGGATGGTGAGATGAGGGCTGGGGAATGCAATGGGCCCGCCATAGTCGACACCTTCGTAGAGATAGGGTTGGCGGGGACAGACAATAATGCTGTCGTTGGTTTCGTAGGAGTAGTTCACCGTAAGCGATAGCCGCAAGGTGCTGTCACAGAGGGCGCTGTTGAGCCCGACGAGAGCCGTGAGGCTGTCGGCAGTGGCGAAGTAGGAGTTGCCATGCCATTGAATGCTGTCACACACGGTGGCGACAGTGTCTTCGATAGAGGTGGAACGTACCTCCAGATACAATACATTGATGCTGTCACAGGTGCTTGCCGGAATGGGGACGGCGTGGTAGTAGGTGCCGGGGTCGGTATAGGTGTTTGTGTAATATGTAAACGACTGATTGTCGCATATTGAAGCCTGAGTGGTGTCGGAAGGTGCCATTCCCGGTGGCAGGTCGAGGACAAGTTTCATGGTGGTAGTATCTTGACAGGCGTCGTAGGCGATACCGGAGATGAGACGTACGTTGTATGTACCGGGGAGGTAGTAGACGGCATAGCCGTGGTGGCTGGTTGAGGTGGTTCCGTTGCCGAAGTCCCAATAGGAGGTTTCGCAGATTTCGCCAGCCAAGGGAGTGATGCCATCGTTGGAGATGCCGCTGGTGTTGGTGAAGGTGACGTAGAACACGCAGCTGTCGATGACCATCGATGTGTCGAAAGAGGCCATGGGGTAGCGGGTGCCGCCATAGGCGCTGATGAGGAAGTGGCAATTGGGGTTGTCTAGTTTGGATACGTCGCAGTAATAGGTAAGATCCTGACTGGGGATGGTGATGCTTTGCGAGGTGCTGATGGTGGCGGGAGACTGCGAGGTGTACCAGCGGTAGTGGAATCCTTCGGGAGCACTGAGAGTATTGCTGTCGACATCGCCACACGAGATTGTGTTCATGTTTTTGCACATGCACTCGAGGGTGAAGTAGGCGTAGCCATAATGGGAACCCTCATTGCAGTCGTAGGTTGTCAGTCGGAAGTAGACCTGCTGGCCGTGGTGGTTGCTGAGGTCGACCCCGACAGCCGTCCAGTCTTTCCACAATACTCCGTCGTCGGCCGAATGCCAGCCGAGATTCTGGTCGGCGATGAAGTCGGCGGAGGTGCAGGCGGAATCTATGATATTATAGTTGGTGTCGAGGAGTTCCATGCGGAAACGGGGTTGGTCTTCAGCGGCATGCTGGGGGTCTTGGAGGACAGCGGCGTATCGCAGCAGCAGCAACTCGAAGGTGTTGGTGTCAACGAAGAGACTATAAATTACACCCTCTGCTTCGGGAGTGTAATAATTTGAGCTCCAGTTGCCTAGGCGTACACTGGAAGTGTAGCCTTCGGGGATGGTGCGCAGCTGGTTGCCGGTGCGGGGGTCGCGCTGAGCTGTGTCGTAGCATACGGTGTGGCGGCTATCGGGATGCAGGGAACCATAGTTGATGGCACCGACATGTGAATATGGGTTACGATAGCTGCCGTAGTAGAAGACGGCTTGAGGCGAAGCCAAGTCGGTGGGATTGACGCAACCGGTGCCAGGGGCAGGAGTCACTACCGAAAGGCTGTCGGTATAGTTGGTTGAGCAATATCCTGTATCGGAACTTCCGCAAACACTGTTGAACCGGAAGGTATAGTAGTGCAACATGTTGAGTGGTTCAATATGCAGAGGAGGAATAACACCCGTATAGGTATTGGTCACTAAGCCGTCGTCCTCCATCGTAATGGTGACGTTGGGTGTTCCACGGTGGTTCCAAGTGAGGTCTATGCTGCTGTTGGTGAGGCGCAGAACGGTGAAGTCGAAGGCAGCGCAGTCGGTGACATAGATGTCATCGACATAGATGTTGCGCCCACCGGCCTGACGGTTGCTGCGTGCACGCAAGGCAATGAAATGGGACTCTGTCGGAGCAAGGCTGAATTCCACCATTCCGTGCTGCCACACCCCGGTTTCCATGGGGGCCAGAGTGCGGACAGGGTAGAACGTTGACATGTCTGATGGGTCACTCATCACACCTACCACCAGGCGGTCGGAAAGATCCTCTACACGGTACCATAGACTGAGCGCTACTTTCTCAATGGAGTCTACATTGATGTCGGGTGTGATGAGGTAGGAATTGGATGCGATGGGCATAACGACGCTGTTGCTTCCCGAATGAGGCATGTCGCTCGAAACGCCGATGTCTATGTTGCGCCGTTGCCAGTTACGGGGAATCTGGGTGGGGGCTATGGTGTCGAAGTCGGTGCATGTGGGAAGCTCCATCGGTGCCGCCAGTGTGGTCACTTGTTGTTTCGGCATGCAGGTGTTGCTCAAACTGTCGCAGCGGAAATAGAAATCGTAGCGCGTCTCGGGGTCAAGGGTGAGGATAATTGGCACTGAGTCCACTCGCAGGATGGTGTTGCCGGGGTGTCCCTGTCCTTGGTCGGCATAGCCGTATTCCATATAGAATGGCACCTTCTTTCCATTGATCTTTACTCTGTTCCATCGGCTTAAAGAGGCTGTGGCGCTCATCGCACCGGGACAACTCTCGAGGTATACGTCATGGATGTCGAACCACTGGCTGTTGGGGTTGTAAAGGTGGTGAAATGCCACCCAGCGGCCATCTCCCTCATAGGAGGTGAAATCCACAAAACTTGATTGAAGGCTGTCATCGCCCAAGGTGTACACCAGTGTGTCTAGTGGTGTGAAGGTTGAAGTATCGTATGCATCGACCATCACACCGACTACCATCGAGTCGAGTGGTGAACCTGCATCGTAGTGTAGTTTCATACCAAGATTCTTCAAAGAATCAATATTGGGTTCGTGCAGCACAGACCAACTGGAGGACTGTCCATAGAATCGGGAATAATCTCCATTTAGCGTTGCATGATAATCATTATAGTAGCTATGGCGATTATCAACGCCGGAATGCCCATAAGCTTGGTATGAAAATGCCCGGTTGGTTCCATTACCGCAATAAGGAAGGGTATGGTAACTGGCAAGATAGTATTGCTTGTCGTTCTCACAGGTATGGCCAGCCGAGTCGGTTTGATAGATATAGGCATAGTTGTCGTTGGTGATGTTGGTGTCATGGATGTAGAACGCAGAGGTGTCGACATGGAACAGGGTGTCTCCGGTTCCCCATGTGCTGCGGTAGTGCAGCCAATAGGGGCTTGGATAATCAGTGGTTATCTTGAAATGACGATGGGCAATCAGTGACACTTTGGCTAGGGGATAGTCGTATAGGTGCAAATTCCAAAGTCGCATGTCGGCACGTGTGCGGATGGCTACACGTTTGTCGGTATAGCCCGACAATTCTACCTCTGGCCGTTGCCAGTCGTTATTGCTTGATGTCCATAGCGGGATGAACGATGCCGTGTCGGTGGCATTGTTCATTACACCGATTTGCACTGCTCCGGGAGTCCAGGTGTAGAGGTATCCATGTAGTGAAAGGACTGAGTCGACGTCCAACTGAGGCAGCACGGCATACATCCAGCGGTTGTAGTAGGGCTGCATTTGGAGAGATGGACCCCAGGTGTCAAGTCTCACTTGGTCGTTGGCATTATTCTTGATAAAGGTCCACGTTGGCGGCACGCTGAGGCTTCCTCCCATACCAACATTGAAATCCTCACAGTAGGGAAGGGGAATGAGTCCGCCGGTGCGCACACTAACGGTGGGACGGCACTCTGTCTGCCCATAGAGACAATGCCATGAAAGGTCGTACCGCGCGTCCATGTGCAGTCCGTTGATTCGGTAAGGGTTACTTTCCACGTATATGACACGCTGGTCTGTCTCTGCACTATCGGTCAAGGTTAGGTAATAATTCGTAACCTGATCGTCGTCAAGGGTACAAACTATACTGTTGCCGTCAACAGTGAAATGTACAATAGGACACCCTGTGATTTCTATCTCGTCGAGATCAGTTATTCCAACATCAGTACGGAAGGTGAGTCGAATCGAATCGGTGGCGGTTGTAGGCAGTCTCAGCATGTAGGTCTGCCAGTCAGTGTTGAGAACGAAGGTGTCAATGGGTGTGAAGTAGGCAATTTGTGGACCAAAGTGGGTTGAGTCGGTTGAAATGCTGTCAGCAGGGATGCTGCCCAATAATAAGGTGTCGCCGACGATACTGCTACGGGCACGGAATGAAAAACTTTGATTAGCCACATTCTCTATTGGATGCATAGCAACAGACCCTCCGGGTTGCAGTTGCAGGTAGTCACCAGTGGTGATGAGCGTCGTGCTGTCTGCCGCCCAGTGGTAAGGCAGTTCATAACTTAGTTCGTAGCTGAAGGGGAAGCAACTGCCGTAAGCACCACTGCCATAGCTGCTGGTGATGAAATAGCCTGCATACGAGTTGCATCCCTCGGCCAACGGACGTACGTAGCAATGGTACAACGCGCCGGTATCGAGGTTGCCGAAACCGAAATTGTGTATGTTAGACAGTGATAGTGTGTCGATAAGGGTTTGCCCGCCGCCAAGTAGTGTGATTACCACACTGTCGGCATCACCATCTAGGGATGTTAAGTTGAAACCCAATGTGTCGAAGCTGGCGTAGGTGTTCTGCAACGTGCTGTAATAATGGTGCTGTAGTTGGAGCTCGTCAATATAGCAGTTGTAGTAAGAATATTCGTAAGGGTGCTGATAGGCTAGTACTAGGCGTTGGTTGAAAAGTGTGTCGCTTGGACGTAACAGGTAGTTGTAATGACGACGTTGGTTGTAGGCGTTGATATGGATAGTGTCAAGCACTTGGAAGTGCTCATACTGCCATTCGTTGTTTTCGGGAACAACACCGACAATGATGGTTGACTGGGGGGCTTGATCAAAGATGTAAAAACTGAGCACTGTGTTGCTATCAACCTCCACGTCCGGCAACATGGCCATAGAGTAGTAGTCCCAATTGAATCCCCACGAAGACATGTTCATTGTTTGCCCGGCGTCTCCGTAAAAGGGGTGTCCATTGAACTCAGGCCGTCCGTTTAGCTCCCGTAGACGTCTCCAGTCTCCCGACCCCTCATACCATGCGTTGTTATTCAGTAGGTTGAAGTTCTCACAGTATGGAAGAGGGTAGTCTTGCATGGCTGTTCTGCGCGTATAACGCATATCCTCGCAGGGAGTCTGGCAGGGGCGGTAGATGAAGAGGTCATATTCTGTGTTGGGTGTGAGGTTGCGAATGGTGCCGCGGGAAGTGTTGTAGAAAGTGTCGATGATACCTGTGCCAAGTGCAAAGTCGCGTGGCCCATACTGGACAAGTACAGAACTATAGGTTTGAGCCCAAGAGATTTCCATTGTCGTTCCACGGCGGTGCAGAACCACATCCTCCTCCAATGCGCAGTTGGAGCAACTCACCGAGTGAATATTGAATTCAATATACCACCCAGGATTCTTGAATCGCAAGGCAATATGTCGACCGGTCGATGCTGCGGGTACCGTGGCTGTCATCGTATGACGACTGCCATCGGCATAAGCGGTGTCTAGTGGTACGAAGGTTGTCGGATCGTCTGGGTGCATCATGGTGCCCAGAATAATCATAGCCCCATTGTTGTATCCACTGAAAGTGACTGCCACCTGTTTGCCCGCCAACCCTATCAGGCGCTCACTGGCCATGATAGCGTCGGCACCGCTACAGCCATCATGTACACTTACGCAACGGTTACCTTTTGTAAATCTAACACCGCAGGCATGCTGTATCACAGTGTATGTCCATTCACTAGATAGATCCGCACTTTGGCTGAAGTTGGAACAATAGCCGTCGGCCGCTGTCGGCATGACGGCAGTACGGGCTGTGATGCTGCGGCTGATGTTAAGTGATCCACTGCACGATGGATAGACGGTGAATGTGTAGCGCGTGTCGGCTGACAAACCCGAGATGTGGAGCGGCGAGGTGGCATTAGTTATGTTGAGCGTGTCGGCTACAGCTCCTTCCCGGCGCACTCCTATGTTGCAGGTGGGGTTCCCATAGGTGCTCCAAAGGAGGTCCAGCTGGTCATATTCCACATGCATGGTGCGGACAGAGTCGACTCCGCAGTTTTCTATTCCCATGTCGTCAATGTAAAGACGGCTCCCTATGTTGCCCTGTTGTGATTGTTGCATGCGGAGGGCAAGACGTCGCCCGTTGGAGAGAGAGTTCCATGTGATGCGGTATTCTTGCCACTCTGAGGTGTTGTAGATATACCGCCCTTGCGAAACAGTGAAACCATATTGGTTGTAGTCTGTTCCGGCACTATCGCAGGTGCCGAACTCGACGTAGACGCCAGAGTGGCTGGCACGTAGCATGAGGCGTACGGTATGAGACCCCACCCCTTCCAAAGGGGGTGTCGCTACGATTCCGAAGTGACCGGAGCTTTCCGAGTTGCCACAACTGAGCAATAGGGAGCGTGTCCCGCTATTGTGTTGTGTGGTGACGACTTGAGGGAGATAGTCTTCGTCGTCAAAGTTGACCACCTGTAGCCAGCATGAGGGGAAGCAGCCTTCTGCCATTCCCTCGAATCCTTCGCCAAACGGCAACGAAGCATTTCCACATGCTGTTCGTACTATCATGCGGTCGGCACAGCAGCGGTTGCTCTCTGAGGCGGAGGCTACAACGGCGATATTGTAGGTGGTGCTTGGATTGAGGTTAGAGATGGTGTAGCTGTTGGTGGTGATATTACGGAAGGTTTGGTCACCGCAGACGACAGTGAAGGGTCCGGCGGTGTTTGGCGCGGACCATGAAAGGGCGATGGCGGTTGGAGAAACGGTGGTGGTGTCGAGGGCGCTGACAGGGTTGGCGCAAAGGTCTCCGATACCGCTGACGTTCCATTCAAGTTCGAAGCCAGAGCAGACAACCGAACCGTCGGTATGAAACCGTATGATGATTTGCCCTGTAGTGGAGCTGACATTGACGGAATCAGAGCCTGAGGCTTCGTTGAGAAGGGTGGTAGTACCATCTTGAATGGTCAGTTTGTCGCGGCCGGGTTCGGTGGAGTAGATTCCAGTCAGACTGATGGTCAGCCCAGCCGATGCGTGGATGATTACATACCCGTCAAAGTTGTTCGCGTAGTCTGTATTCGGGCCACCATTGTCATAGATAATGCCCGAGGGATTCTCGCAGGCGTCAATCTCGATTGTTTGGCCGTTCTGCATGATGCAGATTTGCGCTGTTACTGCGTTTCCGGCCAGCAGGATGCCGATGAGGATGAATATCTTTATTGTGGTGTATAGTTTCATTATTTATACTTTTCTTTTGGTTGTTATCTGGTCACTTCGATGACGCCGTTTCCATTTTCCTTTTTTCTGTTAAAAAAGAGTGCTTTTATGTGGATTATCTTTAGGAAGAAAACCTTAATTTTTATGTAATCTATAGTAGATTAGATAAATGAGTAGTTCTTCCCCTAAGGAATCCAGTCTGCAAATATACTTATTTTTCTTTATTATATTATATTATTCTTTAAAAATTATTTATGTTTGGTTTTCCGCTCATCACCCTTACACTTGAAGTTCCTTTTTTTTGTACCCTCCACCTACCGTCACCCTATCATCTCCCACTATGGTAGGAGTTGGTAAGGCGTTGATAGGTGGTTTATAGGTAGTTAGGTGCTACTTGCCATTGTCTTTGTGTGATATGTTATATTGTTGATTTTCAGTAATATATTTTATAATCGCCTTTTTGTAGATTTTTTGAGCCGTTTTGTCCTAAAAAATGGATGATTTTTGCTTTCTTGAGAGCATTTTGCATTGGAATTTTTGTCTGATATGAATTTTTTTTTATTTTGGATATCTCTGTTTTCCATTGTTTTATATTTAATGATGAATTTTTTTTGAAAAAATATTTTGGTAGTTTGAAAAAAGGTTGTACTTTTGCATCCGCTTTCGACAGGAAACAACATGTTGAAAAAGATGTTGATAACTAGAGAGAAAGCGAAAGTTGTTTGAAACGGATGAGAAGATAGAGATAGCGTGTGTCAATCTGCATATGTAGATATGTAGAGGACACGAAGACGAGTCAAAAGGTAAAAACAAGCAATTCT